>JAKFUU010000006.1 GCA_021732525.1 Sphingomonadaceae bacterium
CTTACACGGTAGCGGGCGGGACGCAGGGCAATGTGGGTGCGGCGCTGGATGCGCTGGATGATGCAAATACGCTGGCGAATAATGGTCTTGCTGCGGCGATTGGCGGCGGCGCAGCGGTTGGTGCGGGCGGTGCAGTCACCGCGCCGACGATTGATGTAAACGGCACGAGTTTCACCAACCTAACCGATGCGATTGAAGCGGCGGGCGCAGGCTTTAACCTGACCACGGCGGCGACCGGAACCGGCGTTGCCAACGGCACGAGCGTTGCAAGCATCGGCGCGGGCGAGACGGTGACGCTCACCGCAGGCAATAATATCACCACCACGCAGATTGGTAATGAAACGCAAATTGCGCTCAGCAGCAACCTGACGGGTATCGATAGCCTTGCCATCACCGGCGGGCCAACGATTAACGGCACTGGCATTAGCTTGGCGGCAGGCGATAGCTTTGATGCGGGCGGCAATGTGCTCTCCAACGTGGGCGCAGGCTCGACCGCAGCGGGTTCGACCGATGCGATCAACGGTGGACAGCTTAACACGGGTCTCACCAGCGTGGCGACGAACCTGGGCGGCGGGGCGGCTTATGATCCCGCCACCGGCATAGTCACCGCGCCAAGCTATACGGTGCAGGGCAGCACCTTTAACAATGTCGGCGATGCCTTTGGCGGCGTGAATAGCGCGCTGACCAATCTTACCAACGGCACTTCGGGCCTTGTCCAACAAGCGGGCGGTGCGCCGTCTGCGGGTCAGATCACCGTCGGCGCAGCCACCGGCGGCACATCGCTCAGCGTGGCGGGCACCGATGGCAATCGCACGGTCACCGGCGTTGCGGCGGGCGCTTTGACCGCAACATCGGTCGATGCCGTGAATGGCGGGCAAGTGAACGCGCTTGCGGCCTCCACGGCGGCGGCAATCGGCGGCGGATCGGTATTTGATCCGGCAACGGGGGAGCTGACCGCGCCTGCGATTACGGTTGGCGGGGTGGCTTTCAACAATGTAACCGATGCGATCGAGGCTGAAGCCGACCGCACCGACGAAGGGCTTGGCGATGTTGCTGCGGCATTGGGCGGCGGGGCAAGTTATGATCCGGCAACCGGTAATATTACCGGACCAAGCTATGTGCTTGGCGGCAGCAGCTTCAATAATGTTGGCTCTGCTTTGAGCGCGCTTGCCAACGGCGGATTGGGTCCGGTGCAATATGCCGATGCCGCGACGCCGACCGCACCCAACGGCGGCACGCCCACCAATAACCTCACATTGGTGGGTGCGGCAGCGGGGCCGGTCACGCTCGACAATGTCGCGGCGGGATCAACCGCAGCGGGTTCAACGCAGGCGGTGAATGGCGGACAACTGAATGCTGCGCAAACATCGGTGGCGAGCAATTTTGGCGGCGGATCGGCTTATGATCCCGTCACCCGCACCGTCACGGCGCCAAGCTATACCGTGCAAGGAGCAACATCAAACAATGTCGGCGCGGCCTTGAGCAGCATCGACAGCGCGGTTACCAACTTGACCAACGGCACTTCGGGTCTGGTGCAGCAAGTTGGCGGCGCACCGGGCGCGGGTCAGGTCACCGTGGGCGCGGGAACCGGCGGCACATCGCTCAGCGTTGCGGGCACCGATGGCAACCGCACGGTTACCGGCGTTGCGGCAGGATCGCTGGGTGCGACATCGGTGGATGCTGTGAATGGATCACAGGTGAACACCGCGCTGGGATCGGTGGCGAGCGCGCTTGGCGGCGGGTCAATCTTTGACCCGGCAACGGGCGCGATCACCAACCCGGCCTATAATGTCGCGGGCGGCACGCAAACTACGGTTGGCGGCGCGCTATCGGCGCTCGATGCCGGGCTGGCCAGCACCAACAGCACGGTGAATAATCTTGCCAACGGCACGGCCGGCCTGGTCCGTCAGGTTGGCGGCGCGCCGGGCGCGGGCGAAATTACCGTCGCCGCAGAAACCGGCGGCACGACGGTGAATGTGGCTGGAACGGCGGGCGCGCGGCGGGTTACCGGCGTTGCGAATGGCGCGGTAACGGCCACGTCAACCGACGCGGTGAACGGCGGCCAGTTGGCGGCGGTTCGCGATGCCGCAGCTACGGTAACATCAGCCCTCGGCGCGAGCGTTGCGGCGGGATTGGGCGGCGGTTCCGCCTTTAATCCGGCGACCGGGCAAGTCAGCGCCCCCGCCTATAATGTCGGCGGCGTGGCTTATGGCAATGTCGGGGCGGCGCTGGGTGCGACCAACGCCTTGGCGGTGCAATATGTCGCCAACAGCAATGGTCAGCCAACCAACGCGGTTCGTCTCGGCGCGCCGGGCAGTAGCGGGCCGGCCAGCCTGACCAATGTTGCGGCCGGCGCGGTGACCGCGACATCGACCGACGCGGTAAATGGCGGCCAGCTATTCACCGTGCAGCAAACGGCCAATGGCGCATTGCAACGCACCGGCGGCACCTTGTCGGGCAATCTTAATCTGGGCGGTAACCGGATTACCGGCCTTGCGGCCCCGGTGGATGCCAGTGACGCGGCAACGCGGGGATATGTTGACAATTTGCAATCGCAAAATGTCAATAATTTCAATCTGCTCACCAGCGGCCTCAACGCGGCCTTCAACGAAATTGAAGAGGCCAGTCAGGGCACGGCGCTTGCCATCGCATTGGGCGGCGGGTTCCTGTCGGATGATAAGGATTTCTCGCTGTGGGGGGCATGGGGCAACTATAATGGTTACAATGCGGCGGCATTGCAAACCTATATCCGCCTGACCGACGATGCCTATATCAACGCCGGCGTAAGCTATGGCTTTGAAGAACAATTGGTCGGAACCCGAGTAGGTTTTGGTATTCAGTTTTAAAGGCTTGATTCAAATTGGGGCGTGGATGCGGAAAGAACCTGTTCCCACGCCCTTTTGAAACAGGAGATAAACTATGTCGATGATGAAAAAAGCTATGATTTTGCCGTTGCTGTCCGCCGCAATTTTAAGCGCGAATGGCCCTGTAATGGCGGCGGGTAAAAATTTGGGGGCAGCGGCAATCCCGCAGCAACAGGCGCGCGAGCTATCGCTGGCGTTTCAACAACGCGGCACAGCAGCGCCTGCTCCGGTCGCACCTGCGCCGCAAAGGCAGATTCAACTTCCCCCGCCCGAAGCAATGATCATCATGATCCGGGCGTCCTTAGTGGCGTTGAGTCAGGCGAATGTAACCAATAATTATTCGGTGCTCAGCCAGCTGGGATCGAATGATTTCCGGCAAACCAACACGCCTGAGCGATTATCCCAAGTTTTTGCTTCATTTCGGACTAATAACATCGATCTGGCGCCGGTGGTCTTTGTAACGCCGCGGCTTAGCCAGCAGCCCCGGATTGAAAATGGCAAGCTGCGTATGGTGGGCAATTTCCCAACCCAGCCAATGCAGGTCGATTTCGACCTGCAATTTGAACCATCGGGCGGCATTTGGAAGTTATACGGCATTGCGGTCAATCTGACGCCGGGGCAGACGGTCGCGCAAACCGCCCCGCAGCCACAATTTGTTCCCGGTCAAGGCGGGCAGCCGCAAAACCGATAAGATTTTCGCGAGTAAGATTTTCACCGGGAGGTCTCCACTGGAGCGAGCAGCTTTTTGGCGCTGCTCGCTTCTTTTTTGGAAGAAAAAAGGATCAACAATGGCCCTGTAAGCTTGATCATTATAGCCAAGGGTGATTTGACATTCATCCGATTGCGGCTTATGAGCCAGCCAGCCGTGAAATCTTCGGAACAGACCTTGCCGTCGCGCAGCGGGGTTTACGCATTGAAGAATAATGGTTTTACCGACGCGAAAGACTGTGTAATCTGCTCCGGCAATCGAAAGATTCGGCGGCGGCGGATTTTGCGGCTTTTTGTCGGTATCTTTATGCGCTTCGACATGAATGATATTAGACCGAGGCTTCGATAATTTCCATGGCATCCAAAGTAGCTCCTAAAAGCATCGCGCTCACCGCACGCAAGCGCCGTATCCGCAAAATTTTTGGCAATATTCACGAAGTGATCGATATGCCGAACCTGATCGAAGTTCAGCGCGAAAGCTATGATGAATTTTTGCGTTCTGATCCCTCGCGCGGCTATGTTTCGGGGCTTGAAAAAACCTTGCGCAGTGTTTTTCCGGTGCGCGATTTTGCGGGCACTTCGGAGCTTGATTTCGTCAATTACGAGCTGGAAGATCCCAAATATGATGTCGAGGAATGCCGTCAACGCGGCATTACTTATGCGGCGCAGATGAAGGTCACCTTGCGGCTGATCGTGTTTGAAGTTGATCCCGATACCGAGGCGCGCAGCGTGCTCGATATTAAGGAGCAGGATGTCTATATGGGCGATATGCCGCTGATGACGCATAACGGCACTTTCTTCATCAATGGCACCGAGCGCGTTATCGTGTCCCAGATGCACCGTTCGCCGGGCGTTTTGTTCGATCATGATCGCGGCAAAACCCATGCATCGGGCAAATATCTGTTTGCCGCCCGCGTCATTCCTTATCGCGGATCGTGGCTGGATTTTGAATTTGATGCCAAAGATATCGTCAATGTCCGTATCGACCGCAAACGCAAATTGCCGGTCACGACGCTGCTTTATGCGCTGGGCATGAATGACGAAGATATCCTGAATCATTTCTATAACCGGGTGGCTTTTGAACGCGCCAAAGATGGCTGGAAAATTCCTTTCAATGCCGAACAATGGCGCGCATCGAAGCCTTTATTTGACCTGGTTGACGCCGCATCGGGCGAAGTGGTGTTTCCGGCGGGGCAGAAAATAACCCCGCGCGGCGCGAATAAGGCGGTCAAGGATGGCCTGACATCGCTATTGATCCCGACCGAGGAGATTTTTGGCCGCTATAGCGCTTTTGATCTGATCAACGAAAAAACGGGCCAGATTTATATCGAAGCCGGCGACGAGGTGACGGCGGAAAATCTAGACCTTATTGATAAGGCGGGGGTCGACAGCCTGGAGCTGCTCGATATCGACCATATCATCACCGGCGCTTGGATCCGCAATACTTTGAAAGCCGATAAGGCGGAAAATCGTGACATGGGTCTGGATGCGATTTACCGCGTGATGCGCCCCGGTGAGCCGCCCACCCGCGAAACCGCTGAGGCCTTGTTTGCGGGCCTGTTCTTTGATGCTGAGCGTTATGATTTGTCGGCGGTGGGCCGGGTGAAGCTGAATATGCGGCTCGAACTCGATGCCGCCGACGATCAAACCACTTTGCGCAACGAAGATATCCTTGCGGTGGTCAAGGAACTAGTCAATCTGAAAGACGGTAAGGGCGATATTGACGATATCGACAATCTCGGCAACCGCCGCGTGCGTTCGGTGGGTGAATTGCTGGAAAATCAATATCGCGTCGGCCTGCTGCGGATGGAGCGAGCGGTCAAGGAACGGATGAGCAGCGTCGATGTTTCCACCGTCATGCCCAATGATTTGATCAATGCTAAGCCAGCGGTTGCCGCAGTGCGCGAGTTTTTTGGCTCGTCGCAATTGTCGCAATTTATGGATCAAACCAACCCACTGTCCGAAGTGACGCATAAACGCCGCGTTTCGGCGCTTGGCCCAGGCGGTTTGACCCGCGAACGTGCGGGCTTTGAAGTGCGCGACGTTCACCCAACCCATTATGGCCGGATCTGCCCGATTGAAACGCCCGAAGGCCCGAATATTGGCCTGATCAATTCGCTGTCTTCTTTCAGCCGCGTCAATAAATATGGTTTCATCGAAACGCCTTACCGCGTGGTGAAAGACAGCAAAGTCACCGACGAAGTGCTGTATCTCTCCGCGATGGAAGAGCAGAAACATACGGTGGCGCAGGCCAATGCCGAGGTGGACGCGAATGGCGTTTTAACCGAAGATTTAATCTCGGCGCGCGCTTCAGGCGAATTTTTGATGGCCCCGCGCGAACAGATCACGCTGATGGATGTTTCGCCCAAGCAGCTGGTTTCGGTGGCGGCGTCGCTGATCCCCTTCTTGGAAAATGATGACGCGAACCGGGCGTTGATGGGTTCGAATATGCAGCGTCAGGCCGTGCCTTTGCTGCGCGCCGAAGCGCCATTTGTCGGCACTGGCATGGAAGAAACCGTGGCGCGCGATTCGGGCGCGGCAATTGCGGCGCGCCGTTCGGGCATCGTCGATCAGGTTGACGCAACCCGCATCGTTATCCGCGTGACCGGCGAAGTGGAAGCCGGCAAATCGGGCGTCGATATTTATACGCTGCAAAAATTCCAACGGTCGAACCAAAATACCTGCATCAACCAAAAACCGCTGGTAAAGGTGGGTGAGGAGGTTGTCGCGGGCGATATCATCGCCGATGGTCCATCGACGCAGCTTGGCGAATTGGCATTGGGCAAAAACAGCCTCGTCGCCTTCATGCCTTGGAATGGGTATAATTATGAAGATTCGATATTGATCAGCGAGCGGATCGTGAAAGACGATGTCTTTTCCTCGATCCATATTGACGAATTTGAGGTGATGGCGCGCGATACCAAGCTTGGCCCCGAAGACATCACCCGCGATATCCCCAATGTGGGCGAAGAGGCGCTGCGCAGCTTGGATGAGGCGGGCATCGTCTATATCGGCGCGGAGGTGCATCCGGGCGACATTTTGGTTGGCAAGATCACGCCCAAGGGTGAAAGCCCGATGACGCCCGAAGAAAAGCTGCTGCGGGCGATTTTTGGCGAAAAAGCATCGGATGTGCGTGACAGTTCGCTGCGGCTGCCGCCCGGTGTGGCTGGCACGGTTGTTGAGGTGCGCGTGTTTAACCGCCACGGCATCGACAAGGATGAGCGCGCCATGGCGATTGAGCGCGAAGAGATTGAACGGCTGGCCAAGGACCGGGAGGACGAAAGGTCGATCCTAAACCGGGCCACCTACAACCGTCTGCGCGATATGTTGCTCACGCAGACGATTGCGTCGGCACCCAAGCCGCTGAAGAAGGGTGATGTTGTCAGCGAGGCAAATCTTGCCGAGCTGGAGCGCCATGAATGGTGGAAAATCGCGGTTGCCGATGACAAGGCGCAGGGCGATTTGGAAGCGGTGAAAACGCAATATGACGAGGCGGTCAAGCTGATCGTGGAGAAATTTGAGGATCGCCGCGAAAAATTGGAGCGCGGCGATGAAATGGCACCGGGCGTGCTTAAAATGGTCAAGGTTTTCGTTGCGGTGAAGCGCAAGCTGCAACCCGGCGACAAAATGGCGGGCCGGCATGGCAATAAGGGTGTGATTTCGCGCATCCTTCCCGAAGAAGATATGCCCTTCCTCGAAGACGGCACGCCCGTCGATATCGTGCTCAATCCGCTTGGCGTGCCAAGCCGGATGAATGTGGGTCAGATTTTTGAAACCCATCTGGGCTGGGCCGCGCGCGGGCTGGGCAAGAATATTCAGGCGGCTTTGGAAGATTGGCACCATGCCAATCCGAACCCCGAAGCCGGCGCCCCGCCGCAGGCGATCCGCGAACAAATGATCCGCGCTTATGGCGAGAATTACGCAGGGGATGTCAACGGGCGCAGCGATGCCGAAATTATCGAAATGGCGGGGCATTTGATCGATGGCGTTCCCATGGGCACTCCGGTGTTTGACGGTGCGCGCGAAGCCGATGTAACCGCGATGTTGGAGCTGGCGGGTCTCGATAAATCGGGCCAAAGCGATCTGTTTGATGGCCGCACCGGCGAAAAATTCGACCGCAAGGTGACGGTGGGCTACATTTACATGCTCAAACTGCATCACCTTGTGGACGACAAAATCCATGCCCGCTCGATCGGCCCCTATTCGCTCGTGACGCAGCAACCGCTGGGCGGCAAGGCGCAATTTGGCGGTCAACGTTTCGGCGAAATGGAGGTTTGGGCGCTGCAAGCTTATGGCGCGGCTTATACCTTACAAGAAATGCTCACCGTCAAATCGGATGACGTGATCGGCCGGACCAAGGTTTATGAAAGCATCGTCAAGGGCGATGACAGTTTCGAAACCGGCATCCCCGAAAGCTTCAACGTTCTGGTCAAGGAAATGCGTTCGCTGGGCCTTAACATCGCCCTGAAATCATTCGACGAGATCGACGATAGCGATGGCGAAGATTTGGCTGAAGCGGCGGAGTGAGGAGAGCATTAAGCCCCCCTTTTTTGGGAGAGTGAAGCCTAACAGCCACTCACTCCCTCCGCAGATTAAAAATTTATAGCCCCCACCCCAAACCCCTTCCCTGAAGGGGAGGGGCTTCGGAAGGACCGAGAAAATGAACGAACTTTCAAAATTCAGCAACCCCGTCGCCAAGGTCGAAACTTTCGATCAGATTCAGATTGGTATCGCCAGCCCCGAAAAAATCCGTAGCTGGTCGTTTGGCGAGATTAAGAAGCCTGAAACGATCAACTACCGCACCTTCAAACCGGAGCGTGACGGCCTTTTCTGCGCGCGCATTTTTGGCCCGGTGAAAGATTATGAATGCCTGTGCGGCAAATATAAGCGGATGAAATATAAGGGCGTCGTCTGCGAAAAATGCGGCGTCGAAGTAACCGTCACCAAGGTGCGCCGGGAACGGATGGGGCATATTGAGCTGGCCGCGCCGGTGGCGCATATCTGGTTCTTAAAATCGCTGCCATCGCGCATCGGTTTGCTGCTCGATATGCAGCTCAAACTGCTCGAGCGGGTGCTTTATTTTGAAAATTACATTGTTACCGAACCGGGCCTGACCGCGCTCGAAAAATTTCAACTGCTCACCGAAGATGAATTGCTCGACGCGCAGGATGAATATGGCGAAGACGCCTTTACCGCCACGATCGGTGCCGAAGCCGTCAAACAGATGCTGATGGATCTCGACCTGCAGCAAGAGCGCGATGATTTGATGACCGAACTGGCCGAAACCAAATCGACATTGAAACCCAAAAAAATCATCAAACGGTTGAAGGTGGTCGAAAGCTTCATCGATTCGGGCAACAAACCCGAATGGATGATTTTGGATGTGATTCCGGTGATCCCGCCCGAATTGCGCCCGCTGGTACCGCTCGATGGCGGCCGTTTTGCAACATCGGATTTGAACGATCTTTATCGCCGCGTGATCAACCGCAACAACCGTTTGAAGCGCTTGATCGAATTGCGCGCACCGGACATTATCGTTCGCAACGAAAAGCGGATGTTACAAGAATCGGTTGACGCCTTGTTTGACAATGGCCGCCGCGGCCGCACCATTACCGGCGCGAATAAACGCCCGCTGAAATCTTTGTCCGATATGCTGAAGGGCAAGCAAGGCCGTTTTCGCCAAAACCTTCTTGGCAAGCGCGTCGATTATTCCGGCCGCAGCGTGATTGTGACCGGTCCTGAACTCAAGCTGCATCAATGCGGCCTGCCGAAAAAAATGGCGCTCGAATTATTCAAGCCCTTCATCTATTCGCGGCTCGACGCGAAGGGTCTGTCGATGACGCTGAAGCAAGCGAAGAAGTGGGTCGAGAAAGAGCGTAAGGAGGTTTGGGATATCCTCGATGAGGTGATCCGCGAACATCCCGTCATGCTCAACCGCGCGCCGACGCTCCACCGTTTGGGCATACAGGCGTTTGAGCCTGTCCTGATCGAGGGCAAGGCGATCCAATTGCACCCGCTCGTCTGTTCGGCATTCAACGCGGATTTTGACGGTGACCAAATGGCGGTGCATGTGCCATTGTCGCTGGAGGCACAGCTTGAAGCCCGCGTTCTGATGATGTCGACCAACAATATCCTCTCGCCTGCCAATGGCAAACCGATTATCGTTCCGTCGCAGGACATGATATTGGGCCTTTATTATCTGTCGATGGACCGGGTGGGTGAACCGGGCGAAGGCATGCTCATGTCCGACATTGCCGAGGTGCATCAGGCGCTGGAGATTGGCGCGGTGACGCTGCATTCGAAAATCATCGCGCGCGTCCCGCAAACCGGCGAAGATAGCGTGGAGCGGATGGTGCGTTTCGAAACCACGCCGGGCCGGATGTTGCTGGGCGAATGCCTGCCGAAAAGCCACAAGGTGCCCTTTGATGTTGTCAACCGCCTGCTCACCAAAAAAGAGGTCGGCGATGTGATCGATCAGGTTTATCGCCACACGGGGCAGAAAGATACGGTGCTGTTCGCCGATGCGATCATGACCCTGGGTTTCCGCCATGCGTTCAAGGCGGGGATTTCCTTTGGTAAGGATGATATGATCATTCCTGAAGAAAAAGAAGGAATGGTGGCCGATACCAAAGCGGTCGTTGCCGATTTTGAACAGCAATATCAGGACGGCCTGATCACACAGCAGGAAAAATACAACAAAGTTATCGACGCTTGGTCGGGCTGTGGTGACCGGGTGGCCGCCGCCATGATGGATAAGATTAAATCCGCCGCGATTGACGAAAATGGCCGTCAGGCGCAGCCCAACTCGATCTATATGATGAGCCATTCGGGCGCGCGCGGCAGCCCGGCCCAAATGAAGCAGCTTGCTGGGATGCGCGGGTTGATGGCGAAACCGTCGGGCGAGATTATCGAAACGCCGATCATCTCAAACTTTAAGGAAGGCTTGACCGTTCTGGAATATTTCAACTCGACCCACGGCGCGCGTAAGGGCCTGGCCGATACCGCGCTGAAAACCGCGAACTCAGGCTATTTGACTCGCCGATTGGTGGATGTGTCGCAAGATTGCACGATTGTCGAGGAAGATTGCGGGACGCAGCGCGCGCTGGAAATGCGCTCGATCGTGCAGGGCGGATCGACCATCGCCTCGCTGGCCGAGCGCGTTTTGGGCCGGACGACGGCGGAAGATATCGTCGATGCCGATGGCAAGGTGATGTTCCCCGCAGGCACCTTACTCGACGAGCCGATGGTGGCCGCGATGGAGGAAACCGGGCTGCAAGCGCTGAAAATCCGCTCGCCGCTGGTTTGCGAATCCAAGGTGGGCGTTTGCGGCACATGCTATGGCCGCGATCTGGCGCGCGGAACGCCGGTGAATATCGGTGAAGCGGTGGGCGTTATCGCCGCACAATCGATTGGCGAGCCGGGCACGCAGCTGACCATGCGGACATTCCACATTGGCGGTGCGGCGACGTTGAATGAACAATCGAACTTGGAGGCTTCATCGGCGGGTAAGATCAAATATCGCGATTTGCCGGTGATTGTCGATAAGCGGAACCGCCGCTTGGCGATGGCGCGCAGCGGGGAGATTATTATCCTCGATAAAGAAGGACGGGAGCTGGAAATCCACCGTCTGCCCTATGGCGCGCTGATCCATTTTGCCGAAGGTGATATGGTGAAGGCGGGCGAACGGATGGCCGAATGGGATCCCTTCACTTTGCCGCTGATCACCGAAAAACCGGGTGTGGTGAAATTTCAGGATTTGATCGACGGGCGCACGCTTGCCGAGCAAACCGACGAAGCCACCGGCATTTCGCAGCGCATCGTGACCGAAGACCGGGCGGTGGGCAAAGCCAAATCCGAAGATCTGCGCCCGCGTTTGACATTGCTCGACGGCGAAAGCGGCGAAGCGGCGAAATATATGCTGGGTATCGGCACGATGCTGTCGGTGGAGGATGGGCAAGAGGTTGCCGCCGGCGATGTCATCGCCCGTGTGACCCGCGAATCGGCAAAAACCCGCGATATTACCGGCGGCCTGCCGCGCGTTGCCGAGCTGTTTGAAGCGCGCAAGCCCAAGGATTGCGCGGTAATCGCCAAAATCGCCGGGCGGATCGAATTTGTTCGGGACTATAAAGCGAAACGCAAAATCGCGATCGTTCCAGAAGAAGGCGACCGCGTGGAATATCTGATCCCGAAAATCAAGGTGCTCGACGTGCAAGAGGGGGACTTTGTTCGCAAGGGCGATAACCTCATTTCCGGCTCGCCCGATCCGCATGATATTTTGGAGGTTATGGGCATCGAGGCGCTGGCCGAATATCTGGTGGCCGAAATTCAGGAGGTCTATCGTTTGCAAGGCGTGAAAATCAACGACAAGCATATCGAAACGATCGTCCGCCAAATGCTGCAAAAGGTGGAAATTACGGCGGGCGGCGACACGACTTTGCTGCCCGGCGAACAGATCGACCGCGAAGAGATGGAGGAATATAACGCCAAGCTGCCCAAAGGGGGCGAACCTGCCGTCGGCACGCCGGTCTTGCTGGGTATCACCAAGGCCAGCTTGCAAACCCGCAGCTTCATTTCTGCGGCTTCGTTCCAAGAAACCACCCGGGTGCTGACGCAGGCTTCGGTGGAGGGCAAAACCGACACATTGACCGGCTTGAAGGAAAATGTGATCGTCGGGCGGTTGATTCCGGCGGGAACCGGCGCAGCGATGGGCCGTATCCGCATCGCCGCCAACGCCCGCGATGCCGCGCTTCGCGCGAGCCATAGAAAGCTGCAAGATAGCATGATTGCGCAAGACGCTGCAAAGGCGGAGGCAAAGATTGCCGATGCCGGCGAAGCCATGGCGGATGCAGAAATGCCGGCGACCGCCGGATAGGCGAGCCGCCCGCGACGCGCAATGGCATGAAAATTTGAGAGCATGATGCGGTTCAATCCAACCGCATCATGCCCGCAAATCGGCCGGGTGGCTTCGACCAAAAGCCTTCTTGTTTCGATGAGGCTCAAGATTGCGGCTGGCTTTCGCGGTACCGCCGCTTATAATGGCCAAATTGCTTTTGGGGGGGCCGAGAAATAAAATGTTGCAAGCGACAGGGTCATGGATCAAGCGGCATCCGATTTGGACGGGTTTGATTTTTTTGGGGATCGCCTTCCTGCTTTATGTGATCCTTGTTCCGGCCAAGCCGACCTATGAATATATTACCGAAACGGTGACGAAGGGCGATATTGTCCGCAAAGTTTCGGCCAGCGGCAAGTTGCGGGCGCTCAATACCATCAAGGTCGGCGCCGAAGTTTCGGGGCAGATCACGCAAGTTTATGTCGATTTCAACGCACCGGTCAAAAAGGGTCAGTTGCTGGCGGTAATCGATCCCACGCGGGTCAGCGCGCAATTTGAACAGGGTCAGGCACAGGTTGCGCTCGCGCAGGCGAATATGGCGCAAGCCGAGGCGAATGCCGCGCGGGCGCAGGCCGATTTGATACTGCAAGAACGCAATTTTGCGCGGCGCAAGGCAATCGCCGATCAAGGATTTGTTTCCAAAGCGGAATTGGATCAGGCCGAAACGCAGTTGATTGCCGCGCGCAACGCCGTCCGGGTCGGACAAACCCAAGTTTCGAGCAGTAAGGCGCAGATACAGCAAGCCAGCGCGCAGCTTTCGTCGTCGCGGCTGGATCTGAACCGAACGCGCATTTTTGCCCCGACAAGCGGGGTCGTCATCAACAGGCTGGTGGAACCCGGCACCACCGTAGCAGCCAATTTTCAGACACCCAATCTGTTTGAAATTGCCGCAGATATCACCAAAATGCAGGTCGAAGCATCGGTGGATGAGGCCGATATCGGCCAAGTGAAACCGGGGCAAAAGGTGACCTTCACGGTTGACAGCTATCCTGGAGATATTTTTGCGGCCACCGTTCGTCAGGTGCGCCAGTCCCCGATTGAAACGCAAAATGTGGTCAGCTATCTGGTGATTATCGATGTGGACAATGTTGGGGGCAAATTGCTCCCCGGAATGACCGCGAATGTGGAAATCATCACCGGCACCAAAAGCAATGTGCTGCGCGCTCCCTCACCAGCGTTGCGGTTTCGGCCGCGCACCGCTGATCTGCCGCAGGAGGCGAAAAGCGGCGGCGATAAGAAACCGGGTGGTGACAAGAAACCGGGCGGCGGCAAAGGCACGGCGAAAGTTTATATTGCGACAGCAAACCCATATAAGCCCAAAAGCCGGAAAGTAACAATCGGCGTTGAAAGCGATGAATATACCGAGATATTGGGCGGCCTGAAGCCGGGTGAAAAGATTTTGCTGCGCAGCAAATCGCTGCTTCCCAAAACGGGCGGTGAGACGGATGACAGCGCGGACGGCGATGACGCCGCTTCTTGAGACTCAGGATCTGGTTAAGGATTTTGTGATCGGCGGTGAGGTTGTCCATGCCGTTAACGGGGTTTCGCTATCGATCCAGCATGGCGAATTTGTCGCGATCATGGGCACCAGCGGATCGGGCAAATCGACCTTCATGAATATGATTGGTTGTTTGGATGTGCCAACCTCGGGCAGGTTGATGCTGGACGGCATCGACACCAAAAGGTTGACGGGAGACGAGCTTGCCGCGATCCGCAATCAAAAAATTGGATTTGTTTTTCAGCAATTTAATCTGCTCGCCCGAACCAGCGCGCTGGATAATGTCGCGGTTCCGCTCATTTATGCCGGCTTTTCGCTGGCCGAAAGACGGCGGCTGGCGCAGGCCAAACTGATCGAAATGGGGCTGGGAGACCGGCTGCAAAATAGCCCGGCCAAGCTTTCGGGTGGGCAGCAGCAGCGGGTGGCGATTGCCCGCGCGCTGGTCACCGGGCCGCTGATGCTGCTTGCGGATGAGCCAACCGGTGCGCTCGACACGCAGACATCGCTCGATATTATGAGCATTTTTCAAGGGCTGAATGAACAGGGCATTACCGTGATTTTGGTAACGCATGAAAGCGACATTGCCGAATATGCCCAGCGCCGCGTGCTGTTTCGCGATGGCAAAATCATCGAGGACGCGCCGGTATCCAACCGCAAAGGGCGGATCAAAAATGGCTAAGATAGGGCAAAATATCGCGGGATGGGGGGTGAATGTTGCAATCGCCTTCACCGCGCTTGGCACCAATTTGATGCGTTCGATTTTGACGACACTGGGCGTGATGATCGGGGTTTTTTCGGTCATATTGGCAGTGGCGGTGGGCGCGGGCGCGCAGGTTTCGGTAACGCAGCAGATCGCCACACTGGGTTCCAACATGGCGATTGTCGTGCCGCAGCCCGACGGCGGCGACGGGCCGCCAAGACCCACGGATCGCGGCCGTTTGACCGAACGCGACGGCAGGGCGATATTGCGCGAAGTGCCGGGGGTGAGCGCGGTGGCGCCGCAAATCCGGTCTTCGGTGCAGGTGACAACGCCGGGGCGCAGCGCTACCACGCAGACGGTGGGCGCGACCCCCGAGTTTGGAATTATTTCGAATGTCAGCGCGTCGGACGGCCGGTTTTTAACGCGCCGCGATGTGGGTTCCGCCGCGCGCGTCGCGGTTATCGGCACCACCGTCGCCGACAAATTGTTCGGCGATGACAGCCCCGTGGGACAGATAATGCGTATCAACCGCGTGCCCTTTACCGTGATCGGCATTCTGGAAAGCAAGGGCAGCAATCTGGGCAATGACAATGATGATCAAATTATCGTCCCGCTCACCACCGCGCGGCAACGTTTGGTCAGCGGCACCGTGACATTGGGCCCCGATGATGTCACGCTGCTGTTCGTCGGTTTTGAGGATGAGGAAAGCTTGGTCGCCGGGCAGAAGCAGATCAAAAGCCTGCTGCGCGGCCGTTACCGCGTGCCCAAGGGCAAAATCAACCCGTTTACCGTTCGGACCACGACCGAAATTGCCGAGGCAACGGGCCAAGTGACGCAAATTTTTCAAGCCGTGCTGGTCGCCATCGCCTCCATTTCGTTGCTGGTGGGCGGCATTGGCATTATGAATATCATGTTGGTCAGCGTGACCGAGCGAACCCGCGAAATTGGCCTGCGGATGGCATTGGGGGCCAAAAGAAGCGATATTCGCAATCAATTTCTGGTCGAGGCGGCGGTGTTATGCGTGATTGGCGGCACGATCGGTCTGGTGTTGGCGGTGGCGGCGGCGAGCGCTTTTGCGGCCTATGCCAACTTTCCGGCACCGATTAGCGTTACCGTGGCAATCGGTGCGGTTCTATTTTCGGCGGTGATCGGCCTATTGTTTGGCGGCTATCCGGCCATTCGTGCCTCACGGCTATCGCCCATTGAGGCGCTGCGGAGCGAGTGAGGATTGGCGGCCCATCCTAATGTGCCGATGATTATGCCGACAGGCGTCAAATATCTCGATTTTCTTCGGCCTCAATTTGCCGGCGATAATCCTCTACATCGGAACAGGCATCATCATTACCCTTTTCGCACGCCGCCGCGGCTTTGTTCAAGCGCCGCGCCAATTGGCCAAGGCGGCGTTCTTTTATCCGCAGCGCCCGCCCGCGATTTTCATCCGCTTCGGATTGGCTGGTGGTTAAGACATCCGCTGTTTTGGACGCCGCTTTGATCGGTGCCGTCACTACATTCTTTACGGTCGAGACACAGCCCAATGACAGCAGACAAGCCGCAATCACAAGCGAGAAATTGGATATTGATCGCACCGATTTTCTCCTATCTAGACCCGGTTCGTTTTTGATTGAATCAAAAACCCGGTCTAGTTTTCCTGTTTTCCGCGATTTCCGAGTCGTTCGGTGTTGCCACCTCACTCGAAATCGCTCTAGCGCCGTTCGGCAATCTCGCATCCTTTTAGAGCAGGGTGTGGTTAAATCAAATAGTATCAAAATCTAGAGTTTGATGACGTTAGGTTGGTGAACAGCGTCATTGCGAGCGAAGCGCGGCAATCCAGTGTCACCGGCATACAGCCTGGATGGCTTCGTCGCTTCGCTCCTCGCAATGACGGATCAGGCATATGTCATCGCCCTCTAGCGAAGAATTTTCATCCCCAAATGGCTTTCAACCGCGCATCGCGCCCACAGCCGTAGCGATATTGGCTATAGCGAAAGGGATTTACCTTATAATAATCCTGATGATAATCTTCTGCGGGATAAAATGGCGGCCGGGTGATGATTTTTGTGGCGAGTTTGCGCTTAAAATGTCTTTCCAAATGCTTTTTTGATGCATTGGCGGCGATTATCTCGGATTTTGTGCGGGGGAAAATCGCGCTGAGATAGCTGCTGCCCTTGTCGCAAAATTGCCCGGCCGCATCGAAGGGATCAACATTTTTCCAAAAGGCAGCCAGCAATTTGGAGTAGCGCAATTTTGCCGGATCATAGGTTACCAAAACCGCTTCATAATGGCCGGTTTCGGTGTAGCTGACCTGTTCATAATTTGCGGTCGCCGCGCTGCCGCCGGTATAGCCCGAAACCACGCTGATCACGCCGGGGAGCTTTTCCAAGTCGGCCTCGGCGCACCAGAAACAGCCCATGGCAAAAATGGCGGTGGCTTGCCGGGGTTTTTTCGCCGCCGCCGCGCTCGCATGCGACGCGGTTATACTGGCCAGCAGCGCAAGAATCAGACCTATCAACCAACTGCGTTTCAACATATCATTCCTCTAAAAATCAACCACACGGCCTTATTCGCGATGGATCTGGCTTGGTTACCACGCCGCTGCATTATGGCGAAGTGACTTTACAGCATTTTGCGCTAAGATCCTGGTTATCATAGAATTTTTTGACAAAAGCGGTTTCCACTCTTGTCATCACGCCCTGGTTGCGGCGGCAAAGCTTATTTTTCCTGTAAAGAGTGTTTGACAAGTAATCATGTCATCTGTAAAGAGCTCTTTACAGGTGAGGATATCGAAGCTTTGGAAAATAGGGTTAAATATCACCGGGAGATCTTGGGCTGGAGCCAAGGCGAATTGGCGAAGCGTCTTGGGGTGTCGCGGCAGACGATCAATGCGGTGGAAACAGATAAATATGATCCCAGCCTGCCGCTCGCGCTTCGCATGTCCGGCTTGTTCGGCGTCGAGGTGCGCGAATTGTTTATCGATCATTGGAATGCAGGAGACGGATAATGGCTGAGGCCGGTACGAAAAAACAAAAACTGGCTAAAGCTGCGTTGCAAGGCGTCTTCGGCGGAATTGTGGGTTATGCCAGTGCGCGTTTCTTTCTGGGTGAATTGGAGCTGGAAAAGATCGGCATCGATGCGATGTTGTTGGTCAGCGTTGGTCTGATTTACGCAATTATAGGAATATTTATTGGCGCGGGCTTGCTGGCACCAAAGCTTGTTGGGGCAAGGCTGCTCAACGTTGAAGATGCCGAAGAATTGAACGAACAAAGGCGGATATTAACAGGATCGTCCATTTCTATGGTTGCCATCGGCGGCGCGCTCATCATGCTGGTGATATCGGGGCCGGGGGGTTATTTGCCGCCCGTTGCCGGGTTTGCCGCTATCGTGGCCAGCGTTGCTGTCGCTTTGATTATCACGCTGCGCGATTGGAAATATTATGACGAATTGACGCTGCGCGTCACGCTGGAGGCGAGTTATCTGGCTTTTGCGGTATTTTGCTTGGTCATTTGGCTATGGTGTTCGGGGGCATGGGTGGGCTGGATAGCCGCGCCAGGTCCACTGGCGATAATGGCGCTGATCAGCGGGCTATATTTGCTGGCAATTTTCATCGTCGCCGGAAAACGCGGTATGATGACGCCGCGATAGCGTTTTTGGTGAAGGAGCAGGGCAAGCGCGAGATCAAACCGGGGCGAAGAAATAAGCTTGCAAATCCTTTGCAATGCGTGCGGGGCGCAGCGTATCGGCATCGATGCAGCACCAGCTACTTCGCACCTCAGCCAGCACTTCTTCGCCGCGTTGGATAATCGTTTCATAGAAACTGCGCGCGCCTTGCACTTTTTCCAGCACAACCGTCGCGATCACGTCATCGTCGAGGAAAGCGGGTTTGCGGTAAGTAATTTCATGTTTGAGCGCGACCCAAAGATATTTCGCTGCGGCTTCGGGCGGGGCCAGCTTGTTCCAATGCGCCAACACCGCGTCCTGCACCCAGGATAAATAGCGTGCGTTATTCACATGACCCATGAAATCAATGTCGTCGGCGTGGATACCGATGAGGTGCTGATGAGGAATGCTGTTGGTCATGTAAATCCTAGATGACTATTTTATGAAAGCTTACAAGGATATTAAGGCGGAATGATGAAATTTTGCCATGGCGCGCTTATCCGCGTTGCAGCTTCCTCTTGCTGTCTTTGATGCAATCGCCTATCAACCGGTCAAATTTATGCTGGCCGCTCCGGTAAGGGGCGGCCCTTTTCATTGGAGAAAGCCAGATGGCTAGTGATAAACCCACCCCGTTGATGCCGCATGCGACGGCGGCCTGGCTGGTTGACAATACCGGACTTGCCTTCACCCAAATTGCCGAATTTTGCGGCATTCATATCCTTGAAGTGCAGGCGATGGCCGATGATATGACGGGCAGCAAATATACCGGGCGCGATCCCGTTCATGCCGGAGAATTGGCGATGAGCGAGATTGAAAAAGGGCAGGCCGATCCCGATTATGCACTGGTAATGAGCAAAGGGCCGGAGCAGGTGCGCCGCACCAAAGGTCCGCGCTATACGCCGGTATCGAAACGTCAGGATAAGCCCGATGGTATCGCCTGGTTACTGCGCAATCACCCCGAAATTTCGGATGGCGCGATTTGCAAATTAATCGGCACAACGCGCCATACGATTGCCGCGATCCGCGACCGCACGCATTGGAATATTTCGGAAATTCAATCGAAAGATCCGGTAACGCTCGGGCTATGTTCGCAGCGCGAATTGGACGGTTTGGTTGCCAAAGCGGCGAAGAAAGCGGGCATCGAAAATGTCGTGGTGGAAGATGGCCGTTTGGGCAGCGACCGCGCGGCCTTGCTCGAAGAGCTGCGGGCCGAGCGCGACGATGCCGTCCGCAAGGCCGACGCATTGCTGAACGGCGAAGTTGAACCTGCTGCCAAGGAAGAGTTGACGGCCGATACATTGTTCAAAAAATCACAAGGTTGATGGCGGCGCAGCGGACGCCGCGTCGCTTAGTTTCGGCACCGCGCGGTCATGACGTTACGTCACTATTGCTCTGAACCTCGCTTTGCGGCAAGCGAGGGGATATGAAAAAATCACTGCCGCCTTCTTATGATATGTCGCTCACCGATCACGGTTTTGAAGCGACCCAATTTAAGGGGCTGACCTATCCGTTGGGCGATCACGCGCCCGAATATGGTGCCATCTATCCTTTGAGCGATGACCTGGGCTGGACGCGGATGCCGGTGCCGGGCAATCTGGCGCATATTAACCTGTGGCTGCTCGATGATGATGCGGAAATGCCGGGCGGCTTTGCCATTGCCGATACCGGATTATTCATGCCGCCCACCGTGGATGCGTGGAAGGCGATGTTTGCCGGCGCGCTATCGCAGCGCCGTTTGACGCGCATTTTCGTGACGCATTTCCATCCCGATCATGTTGGCTGCGCGGGATGGCTGGCGAATAAATTCAAAGTGCCTATCTGGATGAACCGCACCGAATGGTTGATGGCACGGATGCTCACCAGCGATATTAAGGACCACCCGCCCGAAGATGTGCTGCGCCGCCGAAAATTTGCCGGTTATGATGACGCGCGGATTGAAAAGCTGCGCCAGCAAAATTGGGGCAATTTCGCGCGCGCGGTATCGCGGCTGCCTACCGGGCATGTGCGGATGGATGACGGCGATGTCATCCGCGTGGGCAAGCGGAATTGGACCATCATGACGGGCGGGGGCCATACCCCCGAACATGCTTGCATGGTCGATTTTCATAATGGCGTGATGATTGCCGGCGATCAGATTTTGCCGCGCATCACATCGAATGTGTCAATCATGGATAGCGAGCCGGATGCCAATCCGCTCGCCGAATGGTTGGCATCGATAGAAAAATTTAAGGCTGCTTTGCCGGGTGACATGCTGGTTTTGCCGGCGCATGGCTTCCCGTTTAAGGGGGTGATCGCGCGGCTGGAGCGGCTGGCGCAGGGGCACCATGAACGGCTGGATGCGCTCGAAGCCGCGCTGCGCACACAGGAAATGCGCGCCACCGATAGCTTTGGTTTGCTCTTTGGCCGCCCGATTGACGACAGTATTTACGGGTTGGCGGCGGGCGAGGCGGTGGCGCATCTGCGCTATCTCGAACGCGCTGGCCGGGCGAAGATCGAAGAACGAGACGGGGTCGGTTGGTATAGCGCCACATAAACCGCCAACGCTATTGCGCAGCGATACAGTCCCGCTTACAGTTTTGTAAGTTGATCAGATGGATGGGCGCAGCGTATGATGTCACAAAGCGATTTTGATTGGTCCCATGGCTATTTGCATCCGTCCAAATGGAATTTGGATTTTCCGCCGCTTGCGTTGCATCAAATGTTTTTCGATAGCGCACAGAGCGCAGGCCAAAAACCCATGCTGGATTTTATGGGCCGCAAATATAGCTATGCGAAAATGGCGGATGCGGTGCGCCGGGTGGCCAAGGGCTTGCAGGACCGCGGCATCGGCAAGGGCGATCATATTGGCTTATTTTTGCCTAATCTGCCGCATTATGTGGCCGCTTACTATGGCGCATTGGCGGCCGGTGCCACCGTGGTGAATTTTTCCCCGCTCTATAGCGTCGATGAATTGTCGCATCAGGTGGCCGATAGCGGAACCAGCCTGTTGTTCACGGTGTCGGCGGCGGCATTGCTGCCCACTGCGCTGAAGGTGCTTGAAAAATCGTCGCTATCGGGATTGATCGTGGGGAGCGTGGCGGAGGCCTTGCCGTGGATAAAAAACGCCGCTTACCGCCTGTTCAAGCGCGGTGAGATTGCCGCGATCCCGGATGACAGCCGGATCACCCGCTATGCCGATCTGCTGGCGAATGATGGCGGCTATGCGGTGCAGCCCTGCGATCCGCAAAATGACGCGGCGCAGCTGCAATATACCGGCGGCACCACCGGCACGCCAAAAGGCGCAATATTGACGCATCAAAATATCACCGCCAACGCGCGGCAGATTAATGCGATCGATCCCGAATCGCGGATGAATTTGCCCGGTAACCCCCGCGAAGATCGGATCATGGGGGTTTTGCCGTTTTTCCACGTCTTTGCCAATGCCACGGTGCTGAACCGGACGGTGAATAACGGCGGTGAGATCATCATGCTGCCGCGTTTTGACGCAAAACAAACGCTGGCTGCCATCGCCCGCACCAAAGCAACCGCGATGCCCGGTGTGCCAACCATGTATCAGGCTTTGCTCGATTGCCCCGATGTCGCCAAGGCCGATCTTTCCTCGCTGCGCGTCTGCATTTCGGGCGGCGCGCCGCTCGCCGATGAGCTGAAAAAGAAATTTGAGGCGCGCACCGGCGCCGTGGTGATCGAGGGTTATGGCCTGACCGAAAGTTCGGGCGTGGTGTCGTGCAATCCCTACCTCGGCGGCGGACGGACCGGCAGCATCGGTCAACCGGTGCCGGGAACAATTGTAAAATTGCTCGATAAGGAAGATCCCGCCAAATCCGCCGCGCCGGGTGAGCCGGGTGAGCTGGCCTTTTCCGGGCCGCAGGTGATGCGCGGCTATTGGAACCGGCCCGATGCGGATGCCGATGTTTTTGCCGGCGAATTCCTGCGCACCGGGGATGTGGCGACCATCGACGCCGATGGCTTCATCCATATTGTCGACCGGATTAAGGATATGATTTCGGTGGGCGGATTCAAAGTTTTTCCCAGCCAGATTGAGGATGTCCTATATCATCATGACGATGTCCGCGAGGCTTTGGTGATCGGCGTGCCCGATGATTATCTGGGTGAACGGCCCAAGGCCTTTGTCACGCTGAATGCCGGGGCGGGGGTGGACGATGATGCGTTGCTGCATTGGCTCAATCCCAAATTGGGCAAGCATGAGCGTGTGGCGGCGGTTGTGGTGCGGGATGCTTTACCCAAAACCATGATCGGCAAGTTGGACCGCAAGGCCTTGCGCGCGCAAGAAGGGCAATAAAAAGGACCACAGCTCGCGCCATAGTCCTTTTCAAATAGCTTTATCGTGAATAGTGCTTACGCAGCTTCGATATTGCTCGCTTGCAAACCTTTTGGCCCCTGCGTAACTTCGAAAGTCACTTTTTGGCCGTCTTTGAGGGTTTTGAAACCCTGCATGTTGATGGCGCTGTGATGCGCGAATAGATCGTCGCCGCCCTCATCTGGAGTGATGAAGCCAAAACCCTTGTCGTCATTAAACCACTTTACTGTACCTGTTGCCATGATGCTTTTCTCTTCTTTACTACAAGTTCTCGCGGGCCAAGATCGGCGCGCAATTATGCCAGAGTCGCAATATCGGGAGGGTCCAGCAAGGTCAAACGAGGGTTAAACCGGCACAAGATTCCGTCACGCTCGACGATAGCAGACGGCCTTAATGACAGATTTTGCGCAAAAGGCAAGCGAAACGGCATGTTACGATTTCGTCAAATCATATCCTGCTTTCTATCTGGCTATTTTTTCATTCGCTGTTTCGTCTTTAGCGGGCGGATTATCACTGCGTGGCACGAAGCCGGGTGTGGCCGTTTCGTTTGCCCCGGATAGCGGTGCTTGATCGCTGCTTTCGGTTGTGTCGATCATTTCGTCGCTGATTGTGCCTTCGATGTTATCGATATCGTCCATCCGGGTTTGCGTGACTCCGCTGTCTTCGGCGGTGCGCGCGCCGTCTTCTTGCGAGCAAGCCGCCAAAGCCAAAAAGATGAGGGAATTTACGGCGAGATTTATACGGCGCATGGGATCGTTCCTAAGCGAAAATTTTATATCTGTGGTATACTAAGTTAACTCGGCGGATACAGCATTTCTGGCGAGGATATCCAAAAATTTGGGTAGGGTCTTGAGCAACGCCGCGTCAAAATCTGCCAGGCTTGCGTCCACTCCCAACGCGGTCAGGCTGGTGACGGGATATTCGGCAATCCCGCAGGGCACGATACCATCAAAATGTGATAGATCAGGATTGATATTCACAGCGAATCCATGCGCGGTGACCCAGCGGCGAATGCGCACACCGATGGCGCCGATCTTGGCCTCCTGACTGCTGCGATTGTCGCACCAGATACCCACACGGCCCTCCGCGCGGCGCGCAGCGACACCGAAAATGCCAAGGGCATCGATGACCCAGCCTTCGAGCGCATGGACATAGGCGCGCACATCCTTGCCGCGTGCGCCAAGATCGAGCATGATATATCCCACGCGCTGCCCCGGGCCATGATAGGTATAGCGCCCGCCGCGCCCGGTATTATAAACCGGAAACCGGACGTTTAACAACTCAGACGGATTGGCGCTGGTCCCGCCGGTATAGAGCGGCGGATGTTCAAGCAGCCAGATAAGCTCGCGCGCGCCGCCATCGCGAATGGCCGCTTGCCGCTCGTCCATCCGGGCAAGTGCATCGGGATAGGCGAGCGCCGCCGCAGCCGTTTCCCATTCAATATCCGCTGGCGATACCATAATTGCCGGTTACCGCAGTAAGCCAGCAATGCAAAGTTGTTCCGAAGGAAAGCGTCAATAATGCTCTTTCATTTTCGCGTCACGCCGTTAAACTGACGCTGCCACAAATGACGGGAAGGTGAATGAATGAACCATAAGTTGGATTTTTCGGCGGCTTGGAACGATGTCGTTGCTATGCTCAAAAAACATGCTGGCTTGGTGCTACCAATCGCGGGTGTGTTTATCATTCTACCTCAAATTGTGATGAGCATAATGGTCGCGCAGCCGGATTTTGCGGGCATCGAAGATCCTGAGGTCGTTTTGAACATATTCTCCGAATATATATATGCGGTGTTGCCGTGGCTTCTTGCATTGTCCTTGATCGCGATCATTGGCAATCTGGCCATTTATCATTTGATTTTGGGCGGCAAGAATCCAACCGTTGGTGAAGCCTTGTCACTTGCTGTCGCTTCATTTCTGCCGTTTTTTCTGGCCGGCTTGATTGGTAACATTGCGGCTATGATTGGCTTGTTATTTCTGCTGGCTCCGGGCATCTATCTCGCCATCAAATTCATATTGGCTGGGCCTGCGATCGCCGCAGAAGGGATCAAAAATCCGATCGAGGCATTGTCGCGTTCCTGGGCGCTGACTAGGGGTAACAGTCTGCATATATTTGGTTTTATATTGATTGTCGCAATTGTCGGATCTGTCGCAATGCTCATTGCCAGCATTATTCTTGGCGGTATTTTGGGCCTTATTTCGCCGGTGCTTGCCACGGTTGTCGAAGCGCTTCTATCCGGATTGCTTTCCGTCTTGATGCTCTTTGTCGTGATGGCAATCTACCGTCAGCTTACCGCTAACGCCGGCGCGAACTGATAATAACTGTTAAGCGTTGAAACCAAACGGCGTGGTCAATCCCAGGCCACGTCGGGGGGCAAGCTCATCAGGATTGCATCGATATTGCCGCCGGTTTTTAGGCCGAATAACGTGCCGCGATCATAAATCAGGTTGAACTCGGCATAGCGGCCGCGCCAGATACGTTGTTGATGTTTCTCTTCGGCGGTGAAGGATCTATTCATCCGGCGGCGGACCAGTTTGGGAAAAATATCTAGAAACGCCGCGCCGACATCGCGGGTGAAGGCAAAGTTGCGGTCAAATAAAGCATCGCTCTCATTTTCCAGATGGTCGTAGAATATTCCGCCCACGCCGCGGTGCATGCCGCGATGGGGGATATAGAAATATTCATCGGCCCATGCCTTATACCGTTCGTAAATGTCCGGGCCATAAGGCGCGCAGGCCGCGCGCAGCCGGGCATGGAAATCATCGGTATCTTCGTTATAGGCAATCGGCGGGTTCAAATCCGCGCCGCCGCCAAACCAGCTTTTGGTGGTGGTCAGCAGCCTTGTGTTCATATGCACGGCGGGCACATGCGGATTGGCCATATGCGCAACCAGGCTGATGCCGGTGGCAAAGAAATTGGGATCATCCTGAGCGCCGTGGATGCTTTGGGCAAATTCGGGGTTGAACGCGCCGCCGACGGTCGAGACATTGACGCCGACCTTTTCGAAGATTTTACCCTTCATCACGCCGCGCACCCCGCCGCCGCCATCGGACCCATCATGATCGGTTCGGTCCCAAGGCATGAATTGAAAAATAGCGTTTGATCCGGCTTCGCGTTCGATAGCGACAAAGGCATCGCAAATTTGCGTGCGTAGGCTTTCAAACCATTCGCGGGCAGCTTGTTGTTGAGGGTTCAAAGTGATCGTCATAGCATCAAAGGCGCATTCTATATTATGGTGGCGGCGGGCTATTATGGCCGATGGCTGGATGGAAATTGGCCGGTTTGCCGTAAGCCCTCGGCAAGCGCGATGCCAGCGGCAACCGCAACATTCAAGGACCGAAAGCCGGCTTGCATTGGAATATGGACGCGCAAATCCGCCTGTTCGTGAATAGCCGTGGAAACGCCCGCGCTTTCGCTGCCCATTAAAATAACGTCGCTGGGTTGGAAAATAGCGCCGGGTAGCGGCAGTGACGCTTTGCTTGACATTAAAATGATGCGGCTTTGCTGCTGCGAAATATCCCTTTCAAATGCCGCCCAATCGGCATGTTCGGTTATCTGCGCATGGTCCAAATAATCCATGCCTGCGCGCTTTAAGCTGGCCTTCGAGAAGGCAAAACCGCAAGGGTGAATAATGTCGCAAGCCACACCAAAACAGGCGGACATGCGCAAAATAGTGCCCACATTTCCGGCAATATCGGGTTGGAAAAGGGCGATACGCATGGGCAAAATTCATGACTTTCTAAATTTGCAACTGACACGGCTTATTATTGTCTAAATTCCCTGTTGGCAAATGGCTATAAACCCGTCTATCAGGCCGCTGAATCATGCGCGCGGCATTTTGATGCAAGCGGCGCATATATGGGGTTTTAATCGCTGGGCAGAGCAAGATTTCATCTTGCAATCCCGCCAATTGAGGGCAGTTTATGGCTACGGTCGATACAGCAAAAGACGCAGCAGTTTTGGCGGCGCATGCGGTGGAGGAAGAGGGCGTTCGCCGCCGCGATTTCATCCATGTCGCAACCATCAGCTTCGCGGGCGTTGGGGCCGCTGCCGTCGCTTTGCCGCTGCTCGGCAGTTTGAGCGCGAGCGCGGATGTTGTTGCTTTGTCTTCGATTGAGGTTGATATATCCAAAATCGAGCCGGGCCAAGCGATCAAGACAAGCTGGCGCAAGCAACCGGTGTTTATCCGCAATTTAACCCCGCAAGAGGTGAAGGAAGCATCAGCCGCCTCGTTAGACGCGATGCGCGATCCGCAAACATTGGCGGAACGGACATTGCCGGGCAAGGAAAATTGGCTCGTCACGCTGGGCGTGTGTACCCATTTGGGCTGCGTCCCGCTGGGCGCGGCGGCGGGCGAGGTAAAGGGCGAATTTGGCGGCTATTTCTGCCCCTGTCACGGGTCGCATTATGACACGGCCGGCCGCATTATGAAGGGGCCAGCCCCGACCAATCTGGCGGTCCCGGAATTTAGCTTTTTGAGCGACACCATCATTAAAATCGGCTGAGGACGACAATATCATGAGCTTCCCTTGGGCACAGGTTTACGCGCCAAAAAATCCGGTCATGCAGTGGGTGGACGAGCGCCTGCCGTTGCCGCGTTTCATTTACAACGCGGTCGGCGCGGGCTATCCGGTGCCGCGCAATTTGAATTATTTTTGGAATTTTGGCTCGCTCGCCGGCGCGGCTTTGATGATTCAAATTGTCACCGGAATTATTCTGGCGATGAATTATTATGCCAGCACCGACGGCGCATTCAATTCGGTTGAACATATCATGCGCAATGTGGAGGCGGGCTGGTTCATCCGTTACGCGCATATGAACGGGGCCAGTTTCTTCTTCATCGTTGTCTATATCCATATGTTCCGGGGGCTGTATTTCGGTTCTTACAAGGCCCCGCGTGAGATGATCTGGTTGCTGGGCGTGGTGATTTTCCTGTTGATGATGGCAACCGGCTTCATGGGTTATGTGCTCCCATGGGGGCAGATGAGCTATTGGGGCGCGCAGGTGATAACCGGGTTTTTCTCCGCGATCCCGGTTGTTGGTGAACCGATGCGGCAATGGCTGCTGGGCGGCTTTGCGCCCGATCAAGCCGCGCTTGGCCGCTTTTTCTCGCTCCATTATCTGCTGCCCTTTGTGATCGCGGGGGTTATTATTCTGCATGTCTGGGCGCTGCATATTCCGGGATCATCAAACCCGACGGGCGTGCATATTAAGGCGCAATCGGACACGGTTCCGTTCCACCCTTATTACACGGCAAAGGATGCCTTTGGCCTGGGCGTATTTTTAATCATTTTCGTGGCGGTAACATTTTTTGCGCCCAATTTGCTGGGCCACCCGGATAATTATATCCCCGCCAACCCGCTTTCAACGCCGGCGCATATTGTGCCTGAATGGTATTATTGGCCATTTTACGCCATTTTGCGCGCCTTCACGGTGGATTTCGGGATACCTTTTTCGGGCTTTGTCATTATCCCGGCCAAATTGATGGGCGTGCTGGCGATGTTTGGTTCGATATTGCTGCTGTTTTTCTTGCCTTGGCTGGATAGCTCGCCGGTGCGTTCGGGCAATTATCGTCCGCTGTTCAAAAAGTTTTTCTGGTTTGGCCTTATCCCTTGCATTCTCATTTTGGGTGTATGCGGCGTTATGCCCGCCGAAGAGCCCTTTGTGATGCTCAGCCAGATTGCGGCCGCTTATTATTTCGCGCATTTCCTTATCATATTGCCGATTATCTCCAAGATCGAAAAGCCGTTGCCCTTGCCCAATTCGATTACCGAAGCGGTCACCGGAAAACCGCTTGAAATGCCCCAAACAGCGGCCGCGTAAACAGGAAAGTTGATCAACATGATACGTATTTTTGCTCTTTTGATCGGCCTGTTTTTCAGCGGAATGTTGCTGTTATCCTTTGCGATCGGCGCTTATACGGCGGCAACGGAAACGGTCGCTGAAACCGCCGAGCATAAATTCCATAAACATGCCAAAGCGGTAAGCTTCGCGCATGACGGACCCTTTGGCAAATTTGACCGCGCGCAGTTACAACGCGGCCTGAAAGTATATAAAGAAGTGTGCGCCGCCTGCCACAGCTTGAACCAGGTGGCTTTTCGCAATTTTGCCGAAATTGGCTATAATGAAGATGAGGTGAAGGCGATAGCCAAGGGCTGGCCCGCCGAAACCCCGTCGGTTGATCCAGAAACGGGTGAAGCTTCATCGCGTCCGGCAATTGCCGCCGACAAAATACCCTCGCCCTTTTTGAACGAAGTGGCGGCGCGCGCGGCGAATAACAATGCGTTGCCGCCCGATTTGTCGCTGATGGCAAAGGCGCGGCATAATGGCCCCGCCTATATTTATTCGCTGCTAACGGGTTACCAGAATCAACCCGCTGCGCTGTTGAAAAAATTTCCCGATTCCAAAACGGGTGAGGGGCTGTATTATAACCCCTATTTCGCCAATTTGAACATCGCGATGGCCCCGCCGTTGAATGATGGACAGGTGACCTTTGACGATGGTTCGCCCAACAGCAAGGCCGCGATGGCCAAGGATGTTGCGGCTTTCCTCACCTGGACTGCGGAACCGAAAATGGAACAGCGCAAATCGGCGGGATGGGCGGCGTTGATCTTCTTGCTCATTTTCACCGGCCTGGCGTTTATGTCTTACAAAGCGATCTGGGCCGATAAGAAGCATTGATCCTGTGTTGACGGCGGCGCAGCTTCCTCGCTATAGCGTCGTGATTAAAGCCGCAGGGTAAGCCCGGCGGATGGAGCGGGCGGGTATAGCATAGTGGTAATGCACTAGCCTTCCAAGCTAGCTAGAGGGGTTCGATTCCCCTTACCCGCTCCAGTCCGACTATTCCCACTATCCCAATCCATACCCAGCCGGTTCGCGAACCTAGGACTTCCTAAGCTATTCCTGCGTCACATTGACTTTGCCTGTCCCTAATCATATTTCTACAACTCAATATGAATTGGGGTGGAAACTGGGGTAGATTGAAAAACCACCCCCAATTTCTTGAAAATCTACCCCAGTTTTCCGCTGTAAGGCCCAGAAAACATAGGGTTGTAGAGGATCTCTAGAATATGGCTTTGACTGATACAGGCATTAAGGCGCTGAAACCCGCCGAAAAAGCGTTCAAGGCCTATGACGGCAAAGGGCTGTATTTGGAAATCGCTAAGGGCGGCGGCAAGCTGTGGCGGTATCGGTATCGCCATGCGGGCAAAGAAAAGCTGCTGGCATTGGGGGCCTATCCCGAAACGTCATTGGCAGAGGCCCGCGCCAAACGGAACGCGGCGGCAAAGCAATTAGCAGATGGCAATGATCCATCACACACCCGCAAAATGGACAAGATTGCAGCCAGCATCAGCGCGGGAAACACCTTTGCCGATGTCGCAGAGGATTATATCAAAACCAAAATGGCATATCGGGCCGAATCAACCCGCACAAAGGCGCGGTGGCTTTTGGATAACCTTGCGCCGCTGCATCGCCGTCCGATTGCCGAAATTGTGCCAGCCGAATTATTGACCATTCTAAGGCGCATTGAAAATAGCGGACGGCTGGATACGGCCAAGGCAACCCGTGCCTTTGCCAGCCGTGTTTTCCTCTATGGCGTGGCGACGGTGCGTTGTGAGAGTAACCCTGCCGCATTGTTGCTTGGGGCGCTCTCCAGTCCAGTTGTTAAGCATCGGGCGGCGATATTAGAGCCGCAGGCCCTTGGAGCGTTCCTACGGGCTGTGGATGCCTATACAGGCACGGCAACGGTGCAATTGGCGATGACGTTGCTACCGCACGTAGCATTGCGCCCCAGCGAGCTTAGAATGGCGTTGTGGCAGGAAATCGATTGGGATGAGGCGATATGGCGCGTTCCCGCCGAACGCACAAAGCTGCGCCGTCCCCATGCGGTGCCGTTATCGGTGCAAGTGCTGTCCCTGTTGCGGGAATTGGAGACGCTAACGGGCGCAGGGCAGGCGGCATATCTCTTTCCCGCCTTGGCCAAGCATAATCGGCCTATGTCTGAAAACACCCTCAATCAAGCATATCGCCGCATGGACTATGCCGCCGATGTCGTAACCGCCCACGGCTTTCGCGCCACATTCTCCACGCTGGCCAATGAAAGCGGTAAATGGCAGCCCGATGCGATTGAACGGGCCTTGGCGCATGGAGATAGCAATGCGGTGCGCGGTGCGTATAGCAGAGGTACATATTGGGCAGAGCGAGTGGAAATGGCGCAGTGGTGGAGCGACTATCTCGATACGTTGCGGACGGGTGCTGTGGTGTTGCCGTTTGGGCGGGTGGGGGAAGTTTGAATGGCAAAACTCCGCAACATTATTAAACAATTAGATACCGATTATTTTGAGAACGTCACACCAATTTGGGCAAAGCCATACATCGTTGGCGACGGCCTGCTGTTGGAGCTTTGGAAGCATATGCCGCATGTCGAAGAATTGTCATGGCATACTCCAGAGCAGCGCAAATTTGCAAAAGATGCCTTGCGTGCGGCGTTGAGAAAAGCAGATGAGTCAGAGAGTAGGTTAGACGAAATTTGGATAGAGGAAATTCATAGAAAATATCATAATGCGGCATATGAACTAGCAAGATGGAAACCCGAAATCGACGGCTGGGAACGGGATAGCTGGGCAAATCATAGCGACAATGTATTTTTTCGTGTCAGGGAGCAGTTGATCGCTACCTGTGAAGCTTGGCGCAGCTATGACTGGCAAGCATTCAGCAAAGAGCACCAACGGCTAAAGGCTAACCGGAATGATCGCCCCGTTTGGATCAATGAGTTTCACTTTAGCGTGTTACCGGATGAGTTGCCACCGCCAGCAACGCTTATGGGGCTGTGTCTTGCAGATATAGTTGCACAATTTGGAAATGGCAGAGCTGCCCAAAAAGTCCGGCATGGCCCCATCAAATTCGATATTATCGGTCGAACGCCTTGGAAAGCGATATTGGAATTTGTGCAGGTCGTTTTCGACGAAGATGTCGATTGGGACAATTTAGCTATCCGAACAAGTGTGGCTTATCACGCTAAACGAATCACACAATTTTACCGAACTCCGCACCGATAACTTATTGGAAAGTGTCTATTTAGTATAACAACGTAGTTCGCTTTATTCCTCTTCATGCCCAAATGCACAGAGCAATTTCGCACTGTCGCTGATGGCATGAAAGGAATTTGGTATGGCAAAGTTATTGCCCATAAAAGACGCTTGCGCAGAATATGGCCTGTCGCGCAGTGCACTTTATCGAGAAGTGGAAAAGGGCCGATTGCCGATGCGCAAGATTGGCAAATCCAGCCGTATATCGCGTGATGATCTTGATAACTGGTTGGCGGCATTGCCCACTGCTGGAAAGGCGGCGGCGTCATGATCCATCACCAAATAAAATCAGGGGTGGTTGCCGCCACCTCTGATTTCAAAAATCAAGCTAAAATCAATTACACGTTACCAGCGCAATATCGCAAGCCAATTCGCTACTGGATCGATCAACAAACTGCCATTTTCAGAGGTAAGCAAGCTTTCGTGCTGGATCGACTTATCAATGCAAAACCCGATGCAATGGAGCACAGCAGTACAATGCATGTGGTTTCGGCATTGCGTGATGTAATCCGGCATTTGGAGCGAAAAGGGGTGAGAATCAGCAAGCAAAGGAGACAGAACACAGTCTATTTCTTGCTGTCCGATGTTGCACGATGGGAGGCGTAGATATGAGCAACGCAATCCTATTCGAATGCCAAACCACAAAATACCTATGGCGCTTTGAATTCGTGACATATCAGGGACGCGAGACATTCCGCGTCTGGCCCTACTACAAGAAGGACGGCGAGTGGTGTCCTTCTAAAGCGCAATATGTGAAAGACGCCCTGCAAATGCCACTGGACGATTTTGCAGCATTGCGAGCGGCTTTTGCTCAATATGGCAATGGCTCAATTAAGTTAGTCGCCTAAGCTTGAAGGGGCAGAGTTTCGGCTCTGCCTCTTTCATTTATCCCCCAATCTTGAAACTTGCGAATGATTGCGCCGTATGGCCATTACAGCTCCCTTGCGCGTTCAACATAAGCGCAGAAAACAGCCAAAGCCCAAAATTGGCACGGCGCTTGCTATTATCAATACAGATAAGAGTGAGGCGCATGTTGACGCAAAACATACCCTTAACGGCTGGGGTGGGAAGCGGAATAGCAGTGCGAGAGTGAGCAAGGTCATGCCAATTGCCACGGCCAACGCAATCATTGATGCAGCCTATCATGCCATAAAAATCGGCCTGCCCCTCAATCGCTTTGTGACGATTCATTTAGAACGCGCTGGCATAACCGATGCAGAGGTCGCGAAGGCCGTTGGCAGGATCATGAAACTGGCCAAAGATTGGATGCAGACAAAAGGCCAGGTGATTGCCCATGCTTGGATTAGAGAGAATGACAACGGCGATGGCCGCAAGGGCAGCCATGTGCACATTTTGCTCCATTGCCCCGATACACTGCCCATAGGCTGCATGTGGCGGCGTTGGCTCCGCAAGGTGTCTGGCCAGCCGTATCGCCGCAATGTCATAAAATCCAAGCGGATCGGCGGCACTGTGAACGCCTATACCAATATGCCCGCTGTGTATTTGCAAAACCTAGATGGGGTGCTTGGTTACGTGTGTAAGGGAGTGTCGCGTGCCGATGCAGTAAAGCTTGGCTTACCAAAACAGCAAGCGGGTGGGTGGATCATTGGCAAGCGAGCGGGATGGTCACAGAATATCGGCGCAAAATCACGGGTCCGTGCTCTGCAAACCTAGCCCATATATGCGCTAAGGAACCGCAAAATAGATTTCATTCCCGGTTGGATCATTGTGCGCCAGTTTGAAGTTTCGATTTGTTTCCGCACCAAAATAGCCGATTTTAAGATTTGCCAAAGCACAGGCAATCCCGCCAAGCCTGTTTCTGTTTTCTGTTCAGCCTATAATTTGGCGCACACAATCAAGGGGTGTTGAGCGATCAATACCGGCGTCACTTCTCAATAAGTGGGGTAGATTTGAGGGTAGATTTGCAATCTTACACATGAAATATATTATAAAACATAATGATAGGTAGAGAACGGGGTTCCCCTTACCTCCAACTGCCCTGCAACATGTGATAGGTGCAAACCGGCAGGGCGGTGCTTCACGGCGCTTAAATTCTCTGGCTGGGCAGTTAAACATTTGTCACGCTTTGGCTGCTATAGCCTGTGCGAAGAAAGCGCGGGCATGACCAAAGTTTATATCACCATCGATACCGAATATTCAGCCGGATTGTTTCGGCGCCTTGGCGCTGGCGCCCAGCAAGAGAATTTTGACCGGTCGATCCGTTGCAAAACTGCGCAGGGTGATGTCGGCATCGGCTATCAGATGGATGTCTTTGATCGTTACGGATTGAAAGCGGTATTTTTCGTCGACCCGATGCCCGCGTTGGTTTGGGGCATCCGCGCGATTACGGATATTGTGCAGCCGATATTGGCACGCGGGCATGATGTGCAATTGCATTGTCACACCGAATGGCTGGTATTTGCCGCCGATAATAACCCATTGATCGGCTCCGCGCAGGGTCGTTTGACTGGACAAAATATCAAGGATTTTGCGCTTGATGAACAACGGAAGATATTGCGCACCGCTGCCGATCTGCTCGTGGCTGCTGGTGCGCCTTATCCGATCGCATTTCGCGCGGGAAATTACGGCGCCAATGATGATACGCTGCACGCGCTGGCTTCCCTCGGGATTGGCTATGACAGCAGCCATTGTCCGGGAATTGCGATGGGTGATTGCGCCATCGGCTTGCCCAAAAGCCAATATGCGCCGATCCGCCATTGCGGCGTGAATGAAATTCCCATCGGCGCGATTGGCGCAGGCGGCAATGCCACCCGTCATGCGCAAATAACCGCGCTATCTGCGCGCGAAATGATCGCAGCTATTGGCTATGCGCAGGTGCAGCATGTGCCCTATTTCACGCTGGTTTCGCATAGCTTTGAATTGATGAGCCGGGATCGGAGCCGGATCAATCGGATCGTTAAGCATCGGTTTGAGGAATTTTGCAGGATACTCGCGGGCTTGCCGGGCACCGAAACCGCGACCTATCGTGATAGCCCGCCGCAAATGGACATCGCGCAAATCTCTACTCCGCTATTGCCGCATAGTTCATTTCGCACCGCCGCAAGATTGGCCGAACAAGCCGCAAGCAATGCTCTATATGGGGCCAGATAATGCCGTCCCGCCCAAACAGCGGCATTTTGCCGCCCGCGATCGTGGTCGGTGTGGATACGCCCATTGGATTAACCGTCATCCGCGAATTGGGAGAGCGCGGCGTTCCCGTGATCGGTGTCGGTTCCAGCGACCATTCGATTGGTGCCGCTTCGCGTTACACCGCGGTATTTTTCAAGCGGCCTAAGGATGCGCCGATTTCGCATTGGCTTGCTGGATTGATTGCGCAGCATAATGCCAAAGCCGTTTTGGCCGTTTCGGAAAATGACTTGCTCGAATTGGCGCAGCTTCCCGAAGTGATTGCGGGATGCCGGATAGTAACCCCGCGCCAGCCGCTATTAGATCTGGTGCTGGATAAGAGCCGAACCAGCGCCGCTGCTAGGGCGATAGGCATCGATGTACCGGAATCGTGGCAACCGGTCAGCGGGGAGGATTTTGACGCGATTGCGGGCCGCCTGTGCTATCCACTGGCGATCAAGTGGAATGATCCGATGGCGATGATGCCAGCGCTCCATAAGCATTCCATCGCCTTTGAAAAAATCGAATATGCGCATGATGCGGCTGAGTTGCTCGCAATCCTGTCCAAATATCAGGCGCTCCAAAGCTGGCCATTGGTGCAAAGCTATTGTCCTGGCGTCGGCCTTGGCCAAATGCTGTTCTTGAAAGGCGGCGATATTATGCTGCGCTTTCAGCATCGGCGGCTGCATGAATGGCCGGTGAGCGGCGGGGTTTCAACGCTTTGCCAAAATGAGCCACCCCACTTGCATCAGGCACAAATGGAAAAATCCGCCGCTTTGCTCCGCCATATTGGATGGCAGGGCGCAGCGATGGTGGAATATCGCTTTGATGCGGCAACGGGCCGCTATTGGCTGATGGAAATTAACGGCCGCTTTTGGGGCAGCTTGCCACTGGCTTATTATTGCGGCGCATATTTCGCATGGGAAAGCTATGCGCGCGCGATATTGGGCGCAGAGCATCGCGCCGCCTCGCCGCATTTTCGCCCAGTGAAAACCTGCTATCTGATCCCAGAAACGCGGCGGCTGGCTGCGATCTTGATCGGCCGTGCGCCGCAATATGGATGGGGCGGACGGATAAAGGCGCTTGCGGGTTTTTTGCGAGATCGCCTCAATCCGCGAATGCGCTATTATGTTTTTTCCTGGCGCGATCCCAAACCATTTTTCGCCGATATGATCGGCATCATCGCCCGGCTGATGCGCCGGGGAAGCTAACCTTCAACGCATCCACCGCCGATTTTATCCGCCCAAGACATATCGGCATATAAGCAGGATCAAGCTTATAGGGATCGTGCAAATGCGGCAGCGGCGGCGTAGTATAGAGGCCGAGTAAGCTTCGCGGATAATCCCGCAGCGCTGGATCCGCCGCAATTTTCGACAGCTGCCGTACCTCCATGGCCAGCAGCAGGTCGCCCGGCTGGGGCACAAAATCTTCGGCGGCGGTGGTTAGGTGATCCGAAAGATCAACGCCCATTTGCACGGCAATTGCGCTCGTACCGGGATAGGCAGGCTTGCCGCTGCTGGTCGATAGGCCAAAAGAAGCCGCGTCAATCCCCAATTGCCGCGCATAATGATCGGCAAAAGCGCTGCGGCAGATATTGCCATGGCACACGAAAACCACCCGCCGCACCGTTCGCGCATCGGCCGCGACAATATCGGCTTGCTTCAGCCCCAGCTGCCAATAGGATAAGGCGAGCCGAAGCAATCCGCGATAGGTTCCAAAATGCGAATTTATTCTCATAGAACCCCTTATAGCGCGGCCCTGTTAACGGTTGGTGTGCAGCGGCAGAGACGGTTCGCGTCCATATCCTGATACAAAATGCGACAAAATTGTTTTTGCGCGGCAAATTTCTGCGACATAATGATGGTAGATGTTTTGATGGAAGCCGAAAATTTTGCGGCGGGTAGACCATCAAGAAGCGAGCATCAAAAGGAGTGATCGATGAAAAATTCCCTATATTCAGCCGGAGGCGCGGCGGCGCTGATGTTAATCGCTGCGGCGAGCGTGGCTTATGCTGCGCCTGGCGAGCGCGGCGGCCGCTGGCAAAAAATCGATGCCGATGGCAATGGCCAGATTAGTCAAGCCGAGCAAAATGCGGCTGCGCAGGCACGCTTTGCGGCGCTGGATGTTGACGGAAACGGCAAAATTGATGCGAGTGACCGTGAGGCGCGGGTCGCCCAAGCATTTGCAAAAATGGACACGGATAATAATGGCTCGGTTAGCGAAGCGGAATTTAAGGCGGCGCAAAAGGCGCGCGCCGAAAAGCGCCGCGCGGCGTCACCACGCAGCGGCGGTGATGTCGGTCGTTGGGGCCGCGCCGACACCAATGGTGACCAAGCAATTAGCCGCGCCGAATTTGACGCAGCAACGCGCGCGCGTTTTACCACGGCCGATGTTAATGGCGATGGCAATTTAACCAGAGAGGAAGCGCAGGCCGCCCGCAAAGCGGTCCGCGCGCAGCGTAAGGCCGCACGCCGCGCTGGATAAGCGGAGGCCTGCCGCGCGCTGCGGAATGGTGGCATCCAATCGGCAAGGTGGAAAAGCGCTTTTCACTTTGCCTTTTGGTTTCCTATATTCATTTCGCAATTTTTGAATGTAGCGAGGCAGGCCCAATTATCATGAGCAAATCCCGGCCCCATCTCTTGCTCGTCGATGACGAGGCGTCGATCCGCGAGCCATTGAGCAAATATTTGGAAAAGCAGGGTTTTCGGGTGACTGCGGCGCAGGATGCTGCCGATGCACGGGTCTCGTTGATTGCTTATGATATTGATTTGATTCTGCTGGATGTGATGATGCCGGGGGAAGACGGGCTTAGCCTGTGCCGATATATTGCGTCGCATGATGGCCCGCCGGTGATATTGTTGACGGCCAAATCGGAAGAGACCGACCGGATAATCGGCCTTGAAATTGGCGCGGATGATTATGTGGTAAAGCCATTTTCGCCGCGCGAGTTGACCGCGCGGATAAAAGTGGTTTTGCGCCGGTTGAATGCCGGCGGGCGGACCATTCGGACCGATAGTGAGAGCTATCATTTCGCGGGATGGAGCTTAAAATGCAGCGAACAGAGCCTGTATGATCCCGGTGGCATATTGATATCGCTGTCATCGGGGGAATATCGTATGCTCGAAGTGCTGGTGGCGCGGGCAGGGCAGGTGCTTAGCCGTGATCAATTGCTCGATTTGACCAAGGGGCGGGAGAGCGGCCCGTTTGACCGCGCCATTGACAATCAAATCAGTCGCCTGCGACGAAAAATCGAAAATGATCCAAAAGATCCGCAGCATATTAAAACCATTTGGGGCGGCGGTTATCGCTTTTGTTCGCCGGTGCACAAATTTTGATGGCATGGATATTCTCGAAAATTTGGCCAAAGAGCCTCTATCGGCAGATATTGTTGGTGGCCGCGCTCGCGCTGTTTTTCGCCCAAGCCATCAATGCGGTTTTGTTGATCAACAGCGTCCGCAATCGATCGGCTGCGGAAGCGGCAGCGCTCTTGATCAGCCGCGTTAGCTTGCAAGCCGAACGCCAATTGGGCCGCCGATCCGACCGTTCGCGGGCCAGCGAGCAAAATTGGCGGGACGAAAGATGGCGCGGGGAAGCGCAAGGCCGCCGCCAAAGATCGGCGGCGCGCGGCGCGCGGCGGGCAGGCGGTTTTCGTTCGGCAGGGCGCGCCATTTCGATCGAAGCGAGTGACAGCCCGCCAATATTGACCGAATTTACCTTGGAAAAACAATTTACCCTGCGGGCCGATGATTATTTGACGCAGGGCGAAACGGATCTGCACGATGTCCGCCTATTTTCGGGTCCAGTGGCGGCGTTGCCCGAAACATTACGGAAAGGCCCGATGCGAAGCCGTTTTGTCGAGCGGTTGCGGCTACGCGGTGAGCGATTACCCAGCGAAGCGATATTGCTGATCGCGGACACGGGAAATGGCCAATGGATCAGCGCGGCGGCATTGGTTCGGCCAATCACGCGCGGTGCGATTTTGGCGATGTTGCTGCAAACCATCACCCTTTACATCGCCGTTATGGTTCCTTTGGCGATTGTGGCGGGGCGTATTGTCCGGCCGCTTGAACGGCTTACCGAACGAGTTCGCCGGGTGGGATTAACCGATGATATTGCGCCGCTGGAAAGTGAAGGACCATCCGATATTCGCAAGCTGGTTGAAAGCTTCAATGCCATGCAAGCGCGGGTCAACAGCCTTCTTGACGAAAAAAATGTCATGCTCGGCGCGATTGGCCATGATTTGAAAACGCCGCTCGCGGCCTTGCGTGTCCGGGTGGAATCGGTCGAAAATAACGAAGATCGTGAAAAGATGGCGGCAACCATTGATGAGATGGTGATCATCCTCGACGATATTCTAACATTGGCGCGGCTCGGTAAATCGGGAGAGATGCCGCAGCGTACCGATATGGGCGCTTTGGTTGGCGCCATTGCAGATGAATTTGCCGCTTCGGGGGAGCCGATTAAATTTGAAGAAAATCAATATCGGATATTGGCACCGGTTCGCCCCGTCCTTATTCGCCGGGCACTGCGCAATTTGATCAGCAATGCGCTCGAACATGGCGGCAATGCCGATGTCGCGGTGATCGGGCGCGATGACCTTGTTTCGGTTAGGGTGGCGGATGCAGGCCCCGGCATTCCCACCGATCAGATTGAGGAAATATTTGCCCCCTTCGCGCGTTTGGAAACATCACGGAACAGGGCCACGGGAGGATCGGGCCTGGGCCTGACCATCGCCAGAGCAATTGCGCGCGCGCACGGCGGCGATGTGCGATTGGAGAATAAAACCGGCGGTGGCTTAATTGCCTGGATCGATTTGCCTGCCGCGACGATGGGTTAGGCGCTTTGATCGATTTGGTAGGTTTCCGATGATTTCATTTGACTGGAAATTGCCCTAACCCTTCTTCTTAAATTCGGCTTGATTAATGCCATAGCGTTTCATTTTTTCGATGAAAGTTGTGCGCTTTAACCCGGACAAGTCGGCGGCATGCTGTACTATACCGCCTGCTTGCTGGAGCGCGGATTGAATGAATCGTAATTCTTCGTCATCCAGATAGGCCTTCAGATTGAATCCAGGGCCGATGCCGACCAGATCGTTGGGTTTGCTTTGCCGGTGCGGTTTGCTTCGCAATGGCTGCCCCATTGTGAGCAATGCGGCCATCCGGCGCGCGCCCAATGGCCGGCCCGGATGAAACAAACAAGCCCGTGCAACCAAGTTACGTAATTCGCGGATATTGCCTGGCCAATGATAGGCCTCCAAAAGCTGCAACGCCGCGCCGTCCATGACAAAACGCTGCGCAGTAGGATGCGCCATCTGGAAATAATCGATCAGGGTGGCAATATCTTCGCGCCTTTGGCGCAGCGGTGGGACGTGGATGGAAAGCAATGACAGGTGATAATAGAGATCTTGCCGGAAACGATCCTCCCCAATCTTGCTCGCCAGACATTGGCTTGATGCGGCGATAATTCTTACTTTATCGGTTGGTTCGGCGCTATTCCGTTTGGGTGATGATGGCATACCAGGAATTTCGGCATGATTGAGCAATTGTTCCAATAACGCTTGACACTCTAGAGAAAGATCGGCGATCTCGTCGAAGAATAGCATACCGCCGCGTGCTTGTGCAAATAGCGAAGGGGGCCGCGCCCGCCTATGCTGCTCGGCGCCAATACCAAAAAGCAGCTCGATGGCATTTTGTTCAGCCAATGCGGCAACATTCACGGTGACGAAAGGGTGATTACGCTGCGGTGATGCGGCATATACGGCGCGTGCCGCTACTTTTTTGCCGCATCCAGCGGGTCCGGTTAAAAGCAGTGGACCGTCGCTGGCCGCTGCCAAGGCAACCATTTGACGCAGGCTATGCGCCGCGCCGCCATCGCCGATAATGACGTCATCCGGCAAGCGTTCAAACTCGGCTTCCTTACCTGCTTTTAATTCGCGATGTCTTAAATACATGATTTTCTCCCAACGGAATAGACGCAGAAAAATCGGCGCAAGATGTTTGGAAGGCTGTATTTTGATGTTAGGCGAAGAAGGTTAACGCGCGTTCGCGCAGATCACCGAACATTATCCGGTTTGGATTGATGCGAAGGAAATTTCAGGCGGGAGTTTTTTTGATTCCAGCCTGTGTTAGCCGGTCAATTTCTCGTTTCGGCTGATCGTTATCGTTGTTATTTTTGCGCAATGCGGTAAGCGCAGCGCCGGGTTTTACCGATTTTAGCTGCTCCAAACGCGCGCGAAACCGGCGTAGCTGATCTCCCCCCAACTGCGCGCGTTCGGTAAATTTGACCGATAAGGGATTAATCGGTCGGCCGCCGCGATATAGTTCATAATGGAGGTGAGGGCCGGTCGAAAGGCCGGTGGAGCCGACATAGCCGATAACCTGTCCCCGCCGCACCCTTTGCCCGGCGCGAACCGCATATCGGCTGAGGTGGGCATAACCAGAGGCAAGGCCGCCGCTGTGATTGACTTTTATGAAGTTGCCATAGCCGCCCTTGCGGCCCGCATAAGCAATGGAGCCATCGGTGGCGGCATAGACCGGCGCACCATACCCCGCGCCGAAATCAACCCCGCTATGCATCCGCCGAAAGCCCAATATAGGATGGCGGCGAATGCCGTAGCCGGATGTAACGCCCGCGGCAACGGGACGGCCCATCAAACCTTGTGTCTTGCCGACACCGGAAGCTTCGAACCATTGCGCGCCGCCGCCGCCACTGCGCCATTTCAGCATTTGTAATTTGGCTTTGCCGCCGCGGTCAATTCCCGCGAAAATCAGGTCACCAATTTCAATCTCCCCGGTTTCGGCGCGGCGATATTCGACAATAATGTCAAATTCATCGGTGGATTGCAGGTTGGAAAGGTTGGTTTGTCCGGCGATCACTTGCAGGAAGTTCTGAACGGCATCGGCGGGTGCCCCGGCTGCGCGCACGGATTTATAGAGACTATCGCCGATAACGCCGCGCAGACGCAGCGGCGTATCGTCAACGGCGATTGGACGGCGGATCAATTGTAATCGATCATTAACCCGATTTACCGCCAAATTGAGATCAAACCGCGCGCGAAAAGATATCGCGTCCAGCGGACGAGCCGAAAATCGGGAATTGCGCCGGCCCAGCGTTATTTCCATGGGCGTGCCAGGCGTAATATTGCCAAGATCGGTGACACCGCTCACCATAGCCGCCACGCGCGATGCTTCGGCTCCGCCAACACCGGCGCGTTGCAAGACCCGGGCGAAGCTATCGCCGCGGCCCAATGTGGTGATTAAATTGATCGTTGGACGTTCGGGGCTGGTCCCGAGCGCGATAACACTGTCGGTGGCGGCCATCCGTTTCCCGCTATCGGCACCAAACGCCAGCGGCATAATCATCTGCGCGCGGGCTTCTTCAAATTCTGCTTCTGTGGGGAGCGGTGATTGCTTGCCATATAGCGGCGCAAAATCGGGCAGCATGGCAAGCGCCAGCATAATCAACCCGGTGAATGTCGCCAATCCCCGAAACCATCGTAAAGAACCAATATCGGCGGCAAGGTCGGGAGCAAAATCTATGTCGGCAAGCCATTCGCGCCAGCCGGCCCCGCCTGCTTCAGCCACCGAGCGCAGCGGGCGGGTCATAGCATCGATAAGGGTCACATCGCCAGCGGCGTTGGTAACCGGAAAATCAATAGGTTGCGGTTGGAACACGAACGACCTTTGGCTATCTTGATCCAGGATATTGAACCATTATTACGGCAACATCTGTGTGGAACATCTTGGTTAATGTCAAATTAAAGCTGGAACGGTATTTCATAGCTTGCGGCGGGCCGTGTAAAATCATGGATCAATCCCGGCGACAGTTATCGCATTTTGCTTTTGCTGCGAAGATGGAAAATTAAATGCTTCATTCATGCGGTTAATCTCGATATGGCGCCAATATGAAAATATGCCTTGCTGCCTTGCCGATGATGCTATTGGCCTCCTGCAATCCGCTACCGCAGGCCAAGAACGAACGGCCTGAAACATCGCGATCCTTTCCCATCGCCGCGCGCGCTGTTTCCAAAATTGCGGGAACCCAATTTTCAACCGAAGCTGCCAGAGACAAAACGGGTGAAGCCGAAAAAGTTATGGCCTGGGCGGGCATAGCGCCCGGTTCGACCGTTGCGGATATTGGCGCGGGCGAAGGCTATTATACCGTCCGTTTGGCAAAACGGGTGGGGGAAAAAGGGCGCGTGCTCGCGCAGGATATCAACCGGCCGGCTTTACAAAGGCTGGGCGAGCGGATCGCGCGCGAACGGCTGGATAATGTCGCCATTAAGGAAGGGGCGATTGATGATCCGCGATTACCGGAAAAAAGCTTTGACCGGATATTTCTCGTCCATATGTATCATGAAGTAACCGAGCCTTACGCCTTCCTTTGGCGGTTAGCCCCGGCGCTGGCCAAGGGCGGGCGGGTTATCGTGGTCGACCGCGATCGCCCCACCAGCCGTCACGGCATCCCGCCCAAGCTGCTTTTTTGCGAATTTGAAGCGGTGGGTTTCCGTTTAACGGCCTTTAGCGATGAACTTGATGTTGGCGGATATTTTGCACAATTTGAGGCGACAGGTAAACGATCCAAACCCAGCGAAGTCAAGGCTTGCGAGAATATCTGACGCATGAGGGTTTGAGGTTGATCCAGTTCGGTTTGCTTAGAGCATTTTGCGCTAAATGCGGATCACTCCAATCCTCCCCGGAAGCGGGGAGGTGCCCGCAGGGCGGAGGGGTCTCAGGCTGGGTAAAGGGCGATGCAGGCGGGGAGTTGGGCCCCCTCCGTCGGCTTCGCCGCCACCTCCCCGTTCCGGGGAGGATTGATACTGATCTATCGCAAAACGCTCTAGTTTTGCCGTGGACCGGGAGGCGGATCAATGGAATCGCGATGGCTCCTAGTCCCTTACCCCGGAACAAAGCGCATTGCCACGCCGTTCATGCAATAGCGTTTGCCCGTTGGTTTTGGTCCATCGTCAAACACATGGCCCAAATGACCGCCGCAGCGAGCGCAATGCACTTCGGTGCGCGGATAGCCGATAAAATAATCGGTCGAGGTGCCCACGCCGCCGCGCAACGGCTGGTAAAAACTGGGCCAGCCGGTGCCGCTGTCATATTTGGTCGCCGAAGAATATAGCTTTTGATTGCATCCTTTGCAGACGAAAATGCCCTTGCGCTTTTCTTTGTCCAGCGGGCTGGAATAAGGCGCTTCGGTCGCTTCTTTGCGGAGGACGGCATAAGCAGCGGGCGACAAGATCTTGCGCCACTGCGCATCGGTTTTGGTAACGCGAAACTTGCCCTTGGCCGCGGCATTGGCGGTGACGGCCGGTAGCAAGCCGATCCCCGGTAAAGCGGCACACACCGCTGTGATGCTGCCAAATTTCAAAAGATTACGCCGGCTATCATGCATTATGTCGTCCTTGTCGTTCCATGCGCTTTTTCGCGCTTCATAACAAATACGGACGGCGGGCGGAAAAGGTTTCAGTAAGCCGATATTTCTACCATCATTTTTTTGTAACCATGCACGAAACAGGCGGGAACGCGGTCGGGTTCGGCCAGCAAATTGACCCGATATTTGCGCGCGGCCATTTCCTCCAACAATATCCGCATTTGCAATTCCGCCAGCCGCGCCCCAACGCAGCGGTGGATGCCATAGCCAAAGGACAGATTGCGCCGCGCATTCGCCCGGTCGACGATAATCTCATCGGGCCTTTCAAAAACGCTCTCATCGCGGTTGGCGGATAAATACCATAAAGCGATACGATCGCCTTTCTTGATGGGCGCGCCAAACAGGTCATAATCTTGCAGCGCGGTGCGCCGCATATGCGCCAGCGGCGTTTGCCAGCGGATAACTTCGCTGACGGCATTGGGGATCAATTGCGGATTGGCCTCCAGCTTTTCGCGCTCCCCCGGAAATTGGTTCATGGCATAGGCATATCCCGACATGCTGTTGCGGGTGGTATCATTGCCGCCGACAATCAGCAGCGTTAGATTGCCGATATATTCCATCTCATCCATATCTTTCATCGGTGAGTGGATCATCCGGCTGATCAAATCGGGCGTTTCGCCCTTGTCTTTGCGTTCGTCCCACAAGCCCTTGAAATAAGCGCCCATCTCATAAATTTTTTCGAGCCTTTTCTGGCGGCCTTCGGATGTCCGAAACATTTCGATATTGCCCGCATAATCGGACCATTCGGTCAGCTTGCGGCGATCCTGCCACGGAAAATCAAATAATATTGCCAGCATCTGCGTGGTCAGTTCGATTGAAACCCGGTCCACCCAATCGAACGGCTGGCCGATGGGCAAGCCGTCGAGCGCTTCGCCCGTACGCCGCCGGATGTCGGCGGTCATCCGGTCCATTTCTGCCGGTGTAAAGGCGGGGGCTACAACGCGGCGCTCCTCGGTATGTTTGGGCCGGTCCATTGCAATAAACATCGGTAAAATAATGCGATTGGGATTATCGGTATCCTCCGGCGACGCCTGCGCCAGCGAAATGCCGCCATATTCAAAGGAGGAGGAAAAAATATCGGGCAATGCCTCAACATGCTGGATCACCTTATGCGTGGTGATGTTCCAATAATCCCCAAAATCGCTATTTTCGATTCTGTTGATCGGCGCTTTTGCCCGCATTTCTGCAAATATCGGCTGCCAGCGATCTTCGGCATAAATTGCGGGCGGAGTCACATCCCATCGGTGCGGAGCGGTGTTTACCGCCCAATTCAGCCGTTCATAATCGCGCGAATGAAGCTTATGCGTCGTTGCCATCAATCTCCATCTCCTTCAGCGGCTTAATATTTGCTGATCTCCACTTCCATTTCGCGGAAACCATGCACGAAACAGGCATGGACGCGGCGCAATTGACCGGTGGGGTTCACCTGCATCCGGCGTTTATGCATTTCTTCCAGCAATATCCGAATTTGCAATTCGGCCAGCCGCGCGCCGACGCAGCGGTGAATGCCATAGCCAAAGGCCAGATGCCGGCGGGCATTTTCGCGGTCAACGATCAGCTTGTCGGCCTCGGGAAACACGCTTTCATCGCGGTTTGCCGAGATATACCACAACAGAACTTTGTCATCTTTCTTGATTTCATGGCCAAACAGATCATGATCCTCCAGCGCGGTGCGCCGCATATGCGCCAGCGGCGTTTGCCAGCGGATAATTTCCTGCACCGCATTGGGGATCAATGCGGGGTCCGCTTGCAGTTTGGCGCGTTCACCGGGAAATTGGTTCAACCCATAGGCAAGGCCGGACATGGTGTTGCGCGTGGTATCATTGCCGCCCACAATCAGCAGCACCAGATTGCCCATAAATTCCATCTGATCCATATGGTTCATCGCGTCGGAATGGATCATCATTGAGATGAGATCGGGCGTCGGTGGGGCGTTTACCCGCTCGTTCCAAAGCCCCTGAAAATATGCGCCCAGTTGGAATAATATCGTGCGCCGATGGCCGTCCAATTCGGGAATATTTGATATTTCCACATCCCCGGCCCAATCCGACCAGAAAGTGAGCAGATGCCGGTCCGCCCAAGGAAATCCGAAAAGGATCGCCAACATGCCGGTGGCCAATTCGACCGAAACCTTCTCGACCCAATCAAACGGCTTGTTCCAAGGCAATGAATCGAGTGTTTCGGCGGTTCTCAGCCGGATTTCCTCCTCCATCCGCTTCATTTCAGCCGGGGTAAAGGCGGGGGCGACCGTGCGCCTTTGGCCGGTATGTTTGGGCCGGTCCATGGCGATAAACATCGGCAGACGGAAATCATCGCCTTCTTTGGGATCGGCAATCGTGATCCCGCCCTTGCTCACATCGGAAGAATAAATTTCGGGCAATGCCTCTATATGCTGGATCGGTTTATGCGTGGTGACATTCCAAAAAGCGCCGAATGCCGATTGCTCCACTTTGTTGATCGGGGCTTTTTCGCGCATCTCGGCAAAGGGTACGCGCCATAAATCTTTGCTATATAGCTCCGCACGGCTCACATCCCAAGGGTCGGTCGCCGCTTCAGATATCCTGGGATGCTGCCGAAAATGAAGCTCCAGCGCCTCATCGGCGGTGGGCGAGGTTATTAGCTGGCTGGTATCGATCAACGGGGCAGATGCCATTGAGACTCTCCTTCTCTCACGGCGCATAGCATGGCATTACTGACAATAATGTCAATCCCGTTTCGATTGGCAACTGTTTTGCGAAACTTAACGCGGCAGAGGAATCAGGCCAAATAGCTTGCGTTTCTTTGCGGTATTCTTTGCCCCGCCTGCGCCCGATTTCATGACGTTGCGTTTGAACAGATGCACACCGATACGCAGCAACAGCACCGTGAAGAATGCCTGGCCAATCACCGCCACCGCATGATGCCACAATGTCGGCATCTGCGCGGCGCGCGCGATCATCGCAAAGGGCGAGCTGAATGGGAATATCGCCGCAAATTGTTCGATAGGTTGATCAAGCTGCGTTACGGTATAAGCCGAAAAAAAGAATATGATAAGCTGCACCATTGTGACCGGCATCGACAATGTCTGCACCTCGCGCACGGTTGCAGCCATCGCGCCGATGCCCAAAAATAGCGCGCCCAGCATCAGATAGGTCATGGTGAAATACACCACGCCCAGGATCAAAAATACCGGCCAGCCAACCGCCGGCGCGGGAATGGCATCCAGCGGCAGACTGCTGGCCAACAGCGCAAAACCGCTGATACCCGTGCCGGTCCATATTGTGATGCCGATCAACGACATGATCAGCATCGCAAATAGCTTGCCGACAAACACCGCTTCAATCGGGATCGACGCTGCCAATATCTCAATGATCTTGTTGGATTTTTCTTCGACCAAATTGCTGAGCACCATGCCGGTGAGCAGCACGGTGAGAAAATACATGATCACCTGCGCCAATTGTCCGGTGACCTGCTGACCTTTTTTGGCCCCGCTCGCGCTCTTTGTAACAATCTCCATATCAACCTTTGGCAGCTGAGTGGATTGCCCACTTTTTGCATAGCCGATGAGCATGGCAATTTCATCGTCATTGCGGTCGGCTTCGCTCTGGGTTGCGGTGATCTTTGGATTTTCCAGCGATCCCGAAACGACGGCGACAAGGCTGTTTTTCTTATCCGTCAGATATTCGCGCGGGCTTTTGCCGGGCTGCGTGCCGGATTTTTCGTCCTGCTTTCCGATTGATCGAAGCTCGGGATACCAGCCTTGGCCGACTTGCTCCGCCAGCTGACTGCGCACCGCAAGCAGCCGCATGGTATCCTGTTCGGACATTAATATCCCAACGGTGGGCTTGTCTGAATCTTGCTTAATTTGTCCGCCCAATGCGCCGGCCGCAACGCCGACAATCACCGGGAACAAAGGCCCCAGCAGAAACAGAATGAAGGCCTTGGAAAATATGATCGCGGTTAAATCGCGGCGACCGATGACGATTGCAGCGCGGATTATCTCTTTCATAGCAAAGCCTCCGCCATTTCTTCATCCATTTCGGCGGCCACCGCTTCGCCGGCAATCGCTACAAACGCATCATGCAGCCCGGGGCGTTCGATCGACAAAGATTTAACCCCCGCCTTGCCCTCAACCAGCGCGGTTAACAAGGGTTCAACCCCGCTTTCGGGCAAGGTGAAATGCCACCAATTGCCTTCGACCCGGCAATCATCCGGCAGGGCCCCGCGCCATGGCCCATCGCGGCTTTCGGTTTCCAAATGGACTTGCGGGCGCAGCCGGTCGCGTGCGGTGGATACCAGCCCGTCAAAACTGATCTTGCCCTTGGCGATAATCGCGATCCGCTCACACAGCCGCTCGGCATGGGCGATGACATGGGTGGAAAAAATAACCGTCACGCCCTTTTCCGCCTGCGCCCGGATCATCCGTTCCAGCTTCGCCTGATTGAGCGCATCCAGCCCGGAAAAAGGCTCATCAAGCACAATTAATTTGGGATCATGCACGATCGTACCGATCAGTTGCACGGTTTGCGCCATGCCCTTGGATAGCTGCTTAATCTGGCGGTCGGCGGCATAGCCAAGCCCGGCCTCGTCCAGCATCATCCGGCCTTTATCGCGCGCCGCTTTCAATGGCATCCCGCGCAGCGCGCCCATGAAAGCGATGGTATCGACCGCGCGCATCGATTGATACAATCCGCGTTCTTCGGGCAGATAGCCAACATTGCGCGACTGGCTGATCGGTTTTTGCGAACCCAGCAAGCTGCGCGTGCCCTCATCGGGATCAATAATGCCGAGCAACGTGCGCAGCATCGTGGTCTTGCCCGCGCCATTTGGCCCCAATATTCCGAAAATGCTGCCTTCTGGGATGTTGAGATCGATGCCGTCTACCGCGCGAAACCCGTCAAATATTTTCACAAGGCCGCGCGCCTCGATTGCATGTATCATGTAAACCGCCCCAAAAGACTGATGCCAAAGAAATAATGAATGTGTCATAGAGTCTTTGCATGAAGAGAGACAAGATAAATCTGGTTAACGCCGTTAAAGATCGCGCGGCGGCGGAGGGTTTTGCCGCCTGCGGAATTGCGCCCGCCACGCTTGCCCCCGAAGCATCGGCACGGCTTCATGCTTGGCTATCGGATGGCCGTCACGGCGATATGATCTGGATGGAAAGCCGCGCCGATGAACGCAGCGATCCGCAAAAATTATGGCCGCAGGTGCGCAGCGTGATTATGCTGGGGATGAGCTATGCGCCCGGCCATGACCCGATGGCGCTGGCGCAATATCCCGATCATGCCCGTATTTCGGCCTATGCGCAGGGCCGCGATTATCATGATGTCGTGAAGGGCGCGCTGAAACGGCTGGCGGGATGGTTGGCGCAGGAAAGCGGGGCGGATGTGAAGGTATTTGTCGATACCGCGCCGGTGATGGAGCGGGCATTGGCGCAGGCCGCTGGGATCGGTTGGCAGGGCAAACATACCAATATCGTCAGCCGTGATCACGGCAGTTGGCTGTTTCTGGGGGCGATATACACGACAGCCGATTTGCCCACCGATTTGCCAACGGCCGATCGTTGCGGTTCGTGCAACGCCTGCCAGGATATTTGCCCAACGGCGGCTTTTCCTGCGCCATATCAGCTTGATGCGCGGCGCTGTATCTCTTATCTGACCATCGAGCATAAGGGGCCAATCCCGCATGATTTGCGTGCAGGGATCGGCAATCATATTTACGGCTGCGACGATTGTTTGGCGGTTTGCCCTTGGAATAAATTTGCGCAGGCCGCGGCAACGCATAAGGCGTTCCATCCGCGCGCCGAACTGTCTGCGCCGGAAATTGGCGATTTGCTGACCTTGGATGACGCGGCGTTTCGGGCGCTATTTTCCGGCTCGCCCGTCAAAAGAACGGGCCGTGCGCGGTTCATCCGCAATGTGCTCATTGCTGCGGGCAATAGCGGGAATGCCGCCCATCGGGAGAAGATACGCGCATTGCTCGATGACAGCGAACCCATCGTTCGGGGTGCCGCCATCTGGGCGTTGCAACAGATTGACCCGGATGATTTCGCGGTGGAGCGCGATGTTCGCTTGCCCCGCGAAAGCGACCGCGATGTTCAGATGGAATGGGACGCTAACGCTTGATCAACGCATTGACACAGGCGGCGCGGTCCACTTCGGCACCGTCGCGGCGGCGGCCGTCGATATGGGTGGCAATTTCGGTGCCACCTGCTCCTTCCGGGTAGAGATAGATATCCAAGACGCAGGCCGCGCCGACAAATTGCAGCTTGCGGCCATTGGCTTCCTGCACATTCAACCGCGGTTCGCCAAACAGCCGGATTAACGCCGCGCTGTCTTTGCCGATAACGGCCTCCAGCCCGCGCTCCGATACCGGCGCGCGGGCCGCTGCGGCGGGCAAATCGCGTTTGACACCAACGGGCGCAGGAATATTCGGCTGGTTTGCCGTGGCGGTGGCGGTGGACGCACCGGCATTTGCGCCAACGCATCCGGCCAGAATGAAATAGCTCAGCAAGGCGATGAAAACAAACCGCATGTCTCCTTTTATCGGCCCTTATGGCTGCGTCAATCGGTATAAGCGCTTGCCGCAAGGAGCGCGAGACATTAGGGCGCGGCAAAGCTTTCAAATCAAGGAATGATAATGCCGCAAACCCGCTATGATGTGCTCGCCATTGGCAACGCGATTGTTGATGTGATTTCCGAAACCACCGATGATTTTATCGCCAGCGAAGCATTGACCAAGGGCGGGATGCAGTTGATTGATGCGGCGCGCGCGCGCGCGCTTTATGATGCGATGGGACCCGCGCGGGAAATAAGCGGCGGTTCGGGCGCGAACACGCTCGCCGGGCTCGCCACGCTGGGCCAGAAATGCGCCTTCATTGGCCAGATTGCGGATGATCAGCTTGGGGAGGTTTTCGCGCATGATATTCGCGCGACCGGGATCGATTTCGATGTGCCGCCATTGGGCAAAGAGCCGCCAACCGCACGCTGTTTGATTCTGGTGACCCTCGATGCGCAGCGCACGATGAATACTTTCTTGGGTGCATCGCAATATTTGGCCGCTGGGTTGATCGATAAGGATTTGATCGCCAGCGCCGCGATCCTCTATCTTGAAGGTTATTTGTGGGACCCCGAAGAACCGCGTGCGGCCATGCGTGCGGCGATCGAACATGCCAAAGCGGCGGGCCGCAAGGTGGCTTTCACGCTGTCCGATGCCTTTGTGATCGATCGGCACCGCGCCGATTTCTTGAGCCTGATGGATGATGGCTTGATTGATATTTTATTCGCCAATGAGGTGGAGATTTGCTCGCTCCAACAGGATGAGGATTTTGAAAGCGCGGTGACCGCCAGCGCGGCAAAGGTTCCTTTGCTGATCGTAACGCGCGGCGAACATGGCGCAATCGCGGTTCAAAATGAACAGCGCTTTGCGGTTCCCGCCGAGCATGCCGAACGGCTGATCGATACCACGGGCGCGGGAGATTTATTTGCGGCGGGCGTGCTATCTGGGCTTAGTCAGGGCCGCCCGATTGCCGATTGCCTAAAGATGGGCGCAATATGCGCGGCGGAGATTATCTCGCATTATGGCGCGCGGCCCGAGGCGGATATTAAGGCATTGGTAGAGAAAGGATTATCTGCGGCCTGATCCGCATCGAACCCTTTTAAAAATCAACAAGCTCATAATGCGCCGGCGGGGTTATCCCCTCCATCCGTTCGGACAATAATGGCCGGAAACTGGGGCGAGATTTGAACATCGCATACCATGCCTTGGTTTGTTTATGTCCAGCCCAATCAATCCCGTGGAGATAATCGGCCACCGAAATCTGCGCCGCCGCCGCAAGATCGGCCATGCTCATCGTGGAGCCGGCAATCCAGGCGCGATGGTCGATCAGATAATCGATATAATCAAGGTGGCTATTGGCCAGCTTCATCGCCTCACGCAGCATTTTGGCATCGGGCGGTTGCCGGTAAACCAGTCGCTTCGTCATTCGTTCATGCAGCAGGGGTGCGGTAACATCGCCGAAAAATTGCTGGTCAAACAAGGCAACACAGCGGCGAATTTCGGCGCGGTATATCGCAGTGCCATTAATCATCGGATTTTTATCGACGGTTTCGTCAAAATATTCGCAAATGGCAACGCTATCGGACAGCACGATCCCATTATCATCCTTAACCACGGGGGTGCGCCCTGCGGGGTTCATTTGCAGAAATTCGTCGCGGTGATCCCATGGATTTTCGCGCGTAAGGCTGTAAGCAATAGCTTTTTCGCCAAGCAACAAACGAGCCTTGCGAGAGAAAGGACAGAGAGGAAACTGATAAAGATGCCACATGACGTTGCTGTTACGAGCGAATGTTCGGAAAGGAAAGGGGGTTGACGAAGACGCTTGCCGCGGATGATGGCATTATCTGGAAACGCCATGGTGAGCGAAGCAGGACAATTCAGAGTGCACTGATTGCGCTAGATTGCTTTGTCACCGCGCTCCTCATAATGACGATCCACATTTATCGCACGCCGCCCCTCATGTCATCATGCTCGAAATATCGGGGGTTGCTGTGATACGGATTGCGGCATCTGTCATATCAAATCCCTCATGATTCGGCGGCAACCGCGGTTTCTTTATCCGATAGCGGAACCGTCAATCGTTCCAGCATTTCCTTTGGACAAATCTGCCAAAACTTACCACGCCACCGGTCCCAATCATCCAGGATCGATTGCGACCATTTGCTGCCGGTCTTGTCTGTATGTTCCTCGATCAGCGATTTGAGCGCGCCTTGCCAATAAGCGCTGTCCAAACGTTGCCAAATGATGCTGTCGGGATTGGCGCGCTTTTCAAATTGGTCATCGACATCCAGCACAAAACCCATGCCGCCGGTCATGCCCGCGCCAAAATTGCCGCCGGTGACGCCCAGGATAACCGCAATGCCGCCGGTCATATATTCCAGTGCATTCGCGCCGCATCCCTCGACCACCACCTGTGCGCCCGAATTGCGCACCGCAAAACGTTCGCCCGCTTGGCCCGCCGCAAATAGCTTGCCCGATGTCGCGCCATAGAGCACCGTGTTGCCGATGATGCTGTTATGCTGGCTTTGCAAAGGCGAGCTGACCGGAGGCCGCACGATAATTGTGCCGCCGCATAAGCCTTTGCCGACGTAATCGTTGGCATCACCAAAGACTTCCAAAGTGATCCCTTGGCAAAGAAACGCCCCCAACGATTGCCCCGCCGAGCCACGCAGGCGGACGTGGACATGACCATCCGCAAGCGCTTTCATGCCGTATAGCCGCGTAATTTCCGCCGACAACCGTGTGCCGACGGCGCGGTGGGTGTTGCGGACATTATAGGTCAGCTGCATTTTTTCCCGCCGTTCAAACACCGGCACCGCATCCGCGATCATCTGCGCATCAAGGCTGTCGGGCACTTCGTTGCGGCGGCCCGCGATGTTAAACCGCCGGCCGCTTTCGGGCGCGTCCACTTTGGCCAAAATCGGGTTGAGATCAAGGTCGTCGAGATGTTCGGCCCCCCGGCTTACCTGGCGCAGCAATTCGGTGCGGCCGATAATCTCATCGAGCGAGCGATAGCCCAGCTTTGCCAAAATCTCGCGCACTTCCTCGGCGATGAAAGTCATCAAGTTGATGACCTTTTCCGGGGTGCCGGTGAATTTTGCGCGCAGTTTCTCATCCTGCACACATATGCCAACGGGGCAGGTGTTCGAATGGCATTGCCGCACCATGATACAGCCCATGGCCACAAGGCTGAGCGTGCCGATGCCATATTCTTCGGCACCAAGGATCGCGGCGATAACAATATCGCGCCCGGTTTTCAGGCCGCCGTCGGTGCGTAATTTGACGCGGTGCCGCAGGCCGTTGAGGGTCAGCACCTGATTGGCTTCGGACAGGCCCATCTCCCACGGCGTTCCGGCATATTTGATGCTGGTTTGCGGGCTTGCGCCGGTGCCGCCGACATTGCCCGAAACCAGAATAACGTCAGCATGGGCCTTGGCAACGCCCGCAGCAATCGTGCCGATACCGGCCGCGCTGACCAGCTTTACACAGACCCGCGCGCGCGGATTAATCTGCTTCAAATCATAGATCAGCTGCGCCAGATCTTCGATCGAATAGATGTCGTGATGCGGCGGCGGCGAGATCAGCGTCACGCCAGGCGTCGAATGCCGCAGCTTGGCGATCATCTCGGTCACTTTGAAACCGGGAAGCTGACCCCCTTCGCCGGGTTTGGCGCCCTGCGCGACTTTAATTTCGATTTCTTCGCAAGAGCCCAGATATTCCGCCGTGACACCAAAACGGCCTGAGGCGACCTGTTTGATTACGCTGTTGGCATTGTCGCCATTTTCGTAAGGCGTAAATCGCTTGCTATCCTCGCCGCCTTCGCCCGACACCGCCTTTGCGCCGATCCGGTTCATCGCAATCGCCAGCGTTTCATGCGCTTCGGGGGACAGCGCGCCGAGCGACATGCCGGGCGTTATGAACCGTTTGCGAATTTCGGTGATCGCCTCCACCTCGTCGAGCGGCACGGCTTGTTTGGCAAAGTTAAACTCCATCAAATCGCGCAAGTAAATGGGCGCCAAATCGCGCACACCGGCGACAAATTGCAGATAGGCGGTGTAGCTGTCATTCGCGACCGCGCTTTGCAGCAAATGCATGAGGCCGGCCGAATAAGCATGTTCTTCGCCGCCGGTGCGCTGTTTGTAAAAACCCCCCACCGGCAGGCGCACGACGGTGCAATCATAGGCCGCATTATGCCGGTCGCGCGCGTTCAGATACAGCGAATGATAGCCTTCGCCCGATATTTTATTCGGCATGCCTGGGAAGAAATCATTGACCAACGCACGGCTAAGCCCAACCGCTTCAAAGTTATAGCCGCCGCGATAGCTGGAGATAACCGCAATCCCCATCTTCGACATGATTTTCAGCAGGCCTTCATTGATGGCATTGCGGAAATTGGCGATCGCGCGGTCCAGCGTCATTTCGCCGAGCAACCCGCGCGCATGACGGTCTTTGACGGCGGCTTCGGCCAAATAGGCATTCACAGTGGTCGCGCCGACCCCGATCAGAACCGCGAAATAATGCGTGTCAAGGCATTCCGCAGCGCGCACGTTGATCGAGCTATAGCTGCGAAGGCCGGCGCGAACCAATTCGGTATGCACCGCGGCGGCGGCCAAAATCATCGCGATGGCAACGCGGTCTTCGTTAATGTTGATATCGGTCAAAAACAGTTCGCTCTTGCCCGATCGGACGGCGGCGACCGCTTCGGCGCGGATGCGGGTGATCGCGCTGCGCAGGCCATCCTGCCCCGCCGCCACTTCATATGTGCAATCAATTTCGGCGGCATTCTCGCCAAATGCATTTTTCAACCGGTGATATTCGGCGTTGGTAACCACCGGACTGTCGAGCACCAGGACATCACCATTCTGGCTCCTTTCATCCAAGATATTGGCCAAATTGGAGAAACGCGTTTTCAGGCTCATCACATGCCGTTCGCGCAATGCGTCAATCGGGGGATTCGTAACTTGGCTGAAATTCTGACGGAAAAACTGGCTGATCAAACGCGGTTTGTCGCTGATTACGGCCAGCGGCGTATCATCGCCCATCGAGCCGATCGCTTCCTTGCCATCCTCCACCATCGGGGCAAGGATCATCTCGATATCTTCGAGTGTCATGCCCGCTGCCACCTGCCGCCGGATTAATTCGGCGCGTTCCCATTCGGGGTCGCTTGACACCGCGCTGGGCAGATCGCCGATTATGCGAAAGCCGCCGACCAAAGCCGCATAATCCTGTTCCGCCGCAATCCGGTCCTTCAGGTCGCGGTCGCGATAGAGCCGGCCTTCATCTAGGTTGACCGCGATCATCTGACCCGGCCCCAATCGGCCTTTTTCGATGATGGTGGTTTCGGGCACGACGACCATGCCGGTCTCGCTGCCGATGATCAGCAGATTATCGGACGTCAGGCTGTAACGCAGCGGGCGCAGCGCATTGCGGTCCACCCCGGCCACCGCCCAGCGGCCATCGGTCATGGCGAGCGCCGCGGGGCCATCCCAAGGTTCCATCACGCTGGCCATATATTCATACATGGATTTATGCGCAGGGCTCATATGCGGGTCGGATGCCCATGCTTCGGGGATCAGCATCAATTTGGCGGTTGGCCCTTCCTTGCCCGAACGCACCAATGTTTCAAACACCGCATCGAGCGCGGCGGTATCCGATGATCCAGCGGCAATGACCGGTTTAATATCATCGGACCGTTCGCCAAAGGCGATGCTGGCCATTTTAATCTCATGGCTTTTCATCCAATTTTTATTGCCGCGAATGGTGTTGATTTCGCCATTATGCGCCAGCGCGCGGAAGGGCTGCGCCAGCCACCATTGCGGGAAAGTGTTGGTGGAATATCGCTGATGAAAAATCGCCACACGGCTTTCGAAGCGTTCATCTTGCAGATCGGGGTAAAATACCGACAGGCTTTCGGCCAGAAACAGGCCCTTATAGACGATCGAGCGGCAGGATAGCGAGCAGATGTAAAAATCGCGCAGCTGCGCCGCAACGATTTTCTTCTCAATCCGGCGGCGCACCAGATAGAGGTTTTTTTCAAACTCGGTCGCGCTTTGCGCGCCCGGTAGCGGCCCCGCGATCATAATCTGTTCGATTTCGGGGCGGGTCGATTTGGCCTTGTCGCCAATCACCGACACATCCACCGGCACCTGACGCCAACCATAGATGGTGTAGCCCGCGTCGATTATTTCGGCCTCAACAATGGTGCGGCAATTTTCCTGCGCCGAAAGATCGGCGCGCGGCAGGAAGACCATGCCCACGGCCAGTTGGTTGGGGAGCGGACGGTGCCCGCTATGCGCAATGGCATCATCGAAAAATCGCACGGGCAGGTCGATATGAACCCCTGCACCGTCACCGGTTTTGCCATCGGCATCCACCGCGCCGCGGTGCCAAACGGCTTGCAGCGCCTCAATCGCCAAAGCCACCACCCGCCGCGTCGGCTTGCCATCGGTGGCCGCCACCAAACCGACGCCGCAGGCATCGCCTTCAAATTGCGGATGATACATGCCTTCGCGCGCAAGCCGTTCATGTTCGGGAGTGGGGAAGGGATAGGTCATGGCGATTTCGCTTTATCGGATTGGTTCTTTGAATAGGCTTCGTTGCGCCGGGATAATTTCGATCTGTTGGTCATGCGGCTCATGTCCCTTTGCTTAATCAAGCCGCCGCATTCACGGATTTGGCGATGCCGCTCATCCAACGGTGCATAGGTTCGGCCACATCGCGGCCATCCTTGATCGCCCATACCACCAGGCTCGCGCCGCGGACAATGTCGCCAATGGCAAAAACACCGGGCAGGTTGGTCATCATGCTTTTATGATCGACACGGATGGTGCCCCAGCGCGTGACGGCAAGTTCATCGGCGCCAAATAGCCGGGGCAGATCTTCCGCCTCAAAACCCAGCGCGGTTATCACCATATCGGCATCAAGTGTGAAATCGCCCTTGGGGTCGGTTTCGGGCGCGCGGCGGCCGCTGGCATCGGGCGCGCCCAGGCGCATTTTGGAACCGTGGACGGTTGTTACGGCGTCTTGACCGCCGAAATTTTTCGGCCCCGATAGCCAGACAAACTCCACGCCCTCTTCCTGCGCATGGGCCACTTCGCGCTGCGATCCGGGCATATTTTCGCGATCCCGCCGGTAAAGACATTTGACTGATTTTGCCCCTTGGCGGACGGCGGTGCGCACACAATCCATCGCGGTATCGCCGCCGCCAATCACAACGACATTTTTGCCCGCAGCATTCATCTGGCCGTCATCAAACGCCGGCACGGCGTCACCAAAACCCTTGCGGTTGGATGCGGTGAGATAACCGAGCGCGGGGACAATGCCGGCAAGGCCGACGCCGGGTAGTTTGATATCACGCGGCTTATAAACACCGGTGGCGATCAGCACCGCGTCATGCCGCGCGCGCAAATCATTCAGGCTGGCGTCGCGCCCCACTTCGAAATTTTGGTGAAAGCGGATGCCGCCTGCGCGCAGCCGTTCGGCGCGGCGCATCACAATATCTTTTTCCAGCTTAAAACCAGGGATGCCATAGGTAAGCAAACCACCTGCCCGGTCATAGCGGTCGTAAATATGCACTTCGTAACCCGCCACGCGCAGATATTCCGCCGCCGTCAACCCGCCCGGACCCGCCCCGATGACGCCCACCGATTGGCCGCGCGCTGCGCCGGGCTGAACCGGTTCGACCCAGCCTTCGGCCCAGGCGGTATCGGTGATGTATTTTTCGACGCTGCCAATGGTCACCGCGCCGTGGCCGGCAAATTCGATCACGCAATTGCCTTCGCACAAACGGTCTTGCGGGCAAATCCGCCCGCATATTTCGGGCATGGTCGATGTCAGGCTGGACATTTCATAGGCTTCGCGCAGCCGCCCCTGCGCCGTCAGCCGCAACCAATCGGGGATATGGTTGCCCAAGGGACAATGCACCGAACAATAAGGCACACCGCATTGCGAACAGCGCGCGCTTTGCTCGGTGGCCGCTTTGGGTGCATAACGGTTTGCTATCTCCGCAAAATCCTCCGCGCGCAATTTGGCCGCCCGCTTGTCCGGGAAGGCTTGCGCGGTGGCAACGAATTTCAACATTGGGTCATTGGCCATCAGGCGAATCTCCGATTACCCGAGCGCCTTATGGGTCCGCCGCCGCATTGTCACGCAAAAAGCTGCATAAAGGTAAGTTATACTGACTTATCTTTGAATATTTCTAAAGACCCTTCGGCGCCGCGCAATGAAATTACAAAAAAAAGTAATATATCGGACCTATTTTTGGGCCAGCCAGATCAAAGCCGCCACCCCCGCGCCAATCCGGTACCAAGCAAATGGCCCAAATCCATAGCGCGTCACCACCGACACGAAAGTTTTCACCACGATCAGCGCCACGACAAAAGACACCAGCGATCCCGTTGCGATCAGCCACATATCGTCGATGGTCAGTTCATGGCGCGCACCGTATAATTTATAGGCGGTCGCCCCGGATAAAGTAGGAACGGCGAGAAAAAAGCTAAATTCGGCGGCCGTTTTGCGGTCCACACCAAATGCCATCGCGCCCAGGATCGTCGCGCCCGACCGGCTAACCCCAGGGATCATAGCCAAACATTGGACCATGCCGATCCATGCCGCCGTCTTTAACGGAACCGCGGCCACACCGCCCGCCTCGACCGGTTTGGCCAAGCGTTCGACCAGCAAAATCGCGACGCCGCCGATAATCAGCGACCATGCCACCAAAACCGCGTTGCCCAGCATCAATTCGATGGCACCGCCAAAAGCAAGGCCCAGCAACACCGCCGGCAAAAATGCAATCAGCAGGTTGCGGGCGAAGGCCCATGCGCCGCGCTCAAGGGTGAACAGCCCTTTGGCAACATCCCAAAATGTCCGCCAATAAAGCACGATAACCGCCAATATCGCGCCGGGCTGGATCGCGATGTTAAACACCTCCCATGCCTTCTGATCAAAACCCATGAGCTCGGTGGCCAGAATCAAATGCCCCGTTGACGATACCGGCAGATATTCGGTGATCCCTTCGACAATGCCCAGGATAACCGCAATCCAAAATTCGCTCATGCCGCCAAATTCTGCCGGCTGGCATCGCCAAACCGGCCATGTTTGCGGTACATATTGAGCCAATCATGCACCGCCGCATCGAGCGATGTCGGCGTTATCCCCATCAGCCGAAGGCCGTCATCCGCGCCGCCAATGATATTATCCGATCCGAGCATTTTATACTGATCATATGTTATCGGTGCACCGGGCAGCCAGCCGGCGCCGATTGCCAACGCCTTGGCGGCAAAATCGGGTATATCGACAAAGCCCGGTTCTCGGCCAATGGCCTTTGCGATCCACTCATTCAGCGCGCGCATCGTGAATATCTGCGGCCCGCCTAGCTCATAAATCCCGCCGGCATATGCCGATGGATTACTCAGCGCGCCGCGCACCGCCTGTGCGACATCGCCCACATAAACCGGTTGAAATTTTGTGTCACCGCCAATCACCGGCACGATGGGTAGCATTTGAATCAGGCTCGCAAAACGATTGATAAAGGCATCTTCGCGGCCAAAGACAATTGAGGGTCGCAATATGGTCGCATTTGGAAATGCGGCCATCACCGCGGCTTCCCCCGCCGCCTTGCTGCGGCCATATGCCGCCGCGCTTTTGTCATCTGCGCCGATTGCGGAGATATGCACCATCGCGCCGCAACCCGCCATCCGCGCGGCGGCCGCCACATTGCCCGCGCCGATATGTTGCACCGCGTCCATATTGGCAAAGCTGCCGACCAGATTGACGAGCATATCCGCGCCGTGCGCCGCGCGGATAACATCGGCTGGCCTGCGCACATCGGCGGCGATCAATTGCACTTGGCCCAAATTGCCCAAAGGTTTGATATGCAAGCCGCTGGCTGCGCTTTTTCCCGCCACCCGAAGCCGCGCGCCGCTGGCCAATAATTCTGCGCAGACATAACGGCCCAAAAAACCGCTGCCGCCAAAAACGGTGATTAATTTATTCTGCAATGCCTGCGTCATGATAGCATCCAACTGTCGCGCCTGAACCGGCAATGGTCATGCCGCGCCGTGGGTTGATAGGCAAGAGCGGAATTTGAGATAACGCCCGATCGGGCATTCATGATCAATGGCGGTTGACAAATGCGCGCGGGAACCGCTAATCGCCGCGCTCGCAACATTCTACCCCGTGCCCGGATGGCGGAATTGGTAGACGCACCAGCTTCAGGTGCTGGCGCTGGCAACGGCGTGGAGGTTCGAGTCCTCTTCCGGGCACCATTTGTTCTCATGTTTCCAATTCGATTTTGGGGCAAATAATTGAGGCAATTATCCGTGCCTCGAATTGCTTGCCCCATTCGTTGATTCTGAAGCATCTGCAATGCGAACGTCTCCGGTCCGTGGAAGGAGTGAGGGCATGCCACTTACCGATGCCGCTTTGCGTTTGTTAAAACCCAAAGACAAAAGGTATATGAAAGTCGATCAGCGGGGGTTATACATTGAAGTCGAGCCTAACCGCTCAAAACTATGGCGCTATAAATACATCTTTAGAGGCAAAGAAAAGCGCTTCTCGCTTGGCCGTTATCCCGGCGGCTCACTCGCAGCAGCCCGCCAAAGCAAGAGGACGCGAGACGGCTGCTTGGTGAAGGGATTGATCCTTCTGCCGAGCGTCAACGCCAGCAGCTGATTGCGTCGATTAGCGCTGCAAATGTTTTTGGAGACGTTGCCCGAGAATACATCCAGCGAAAGATGATTGCTGAACAAAGGGCAGAGGTGACGGTCACAAAAGCTGTCTGGCTGTTGGCGCAGTTAAAGCCAATATCGGAGCTCCAAACTTATTGAAATATAACGTCTATTACCCTGCGATTTGTCGTGTACGGTGTACCTTAAAGTTTCCTGCTGGTGAAGTTCGATCCGGTTGTACGAATCGTATCGAATGGCAGAGCCTAAATTTCATTTTCAATTGTCCGACCACTGGCAAAATTTCATCGCTTGGCACCTGACAGTCAGCTCATGCTCGATTCGTGCCCTCAAATTTGCGCGGCGCAGATTAATCACTGTCCCGAAATTGAACGATATATATCTTTTGATAATGTAGAATATCGTTCGCCAGCATTCGTTTGCATTCTGACAACAGGCTGCAATTCCCTTAGAAAACCGAGGCTTTCACGCATAGGAATGCGCGGATATCAAACATCGTAATTTCTTATGGTTAACATATTATACCTATCGACTCCTGCATAAGCTTGGTTTAGATGATGTTAATAAGGTAACAAAAGTTACACGATCTATTGGCAAAGATATATGCCTAAAGGTTAAATTGGGGTCGCCAGAAATTTAGCTTTGCAGGTCAGCCGACAGGCTTGGCAGCAATAGGGGTGTAACATGCGCGGCATTACGTTATGCGCGCTGTTGGTGGTTGCTTGCGCTACGCAGGCGACCGCCAGCGGTGGCGGGCAGGGCAATAATCAAGGCAGCAGTTCGGCAGAACTGAAATTGGCTGTGGGCGGGAAAATTACGCCCCGATGTTCAATGTCGCTAAACGACAATCAGGTTGGTGTCATTCTTGACGACCGCGCCGGGAACGCATCCGTGGGCTTTTCGGTGGATTGCAACCAGCGGCTGGCTTTATCGGTTTCTACACGCAATGGTGGATTGGCTTTGCTGGCAAGCCCAGGGTTCGTCGACAGCCCCGGCTTTGCGTCTTTCCAGCCCTATAAGCTTGATTTTTCCATCGGAACATCTGGCGCCAATCCACTGTCTTTCAACAGTGAGGCGATCAAGTCAGTCCCCGGCAGTGGCAGCTTCGGCGTGATCCCTTTTGCCGCGCAGGGCAATCTTGCTTTGTCATGGCAAACGAGCCTGCCGCTAATCGGCGGCAATTACAGCGATATTATCGAAATTCGGGTCTCCGGAGAAGGAGAATCGGGTAATCCGTGATGGCAACATAACGGGGTGAAACGGCGTGTATGCGCCAAAGCGGCTCTTTTGGGCCAATCAATAACACTAGAGGAGTATGTTATGAAGAAAATCATGTTTGCTGTGCTTGCAGGCACAATGGCGACTTCGGCTTTTGCACAAGCTGGCCCAGCCATCGATGAGTCGGTCGATTTCACCGGCCAGCGCGCTGTTGAATGCGAAATCAGCGGCTTCCAGGACACCATCCTTTTTGGTGCACTTGGCCGTCGTGGTCAGGCTACCCAGCAGTCCGATACCGGTATCGACGTGTTCTGCAACCAGCCTTCGACCGTTACCTTTGAATCGGAAAATGGTTATCTTGCTCTGCAGACGATCAACAATGCCAATGATTCCGTCAACCCGGACGGTGGTAATTTCACATCGGGTGCGAACCCAGGCTTCTCGGCTGGTCTCGACTATGTCGCAACCATTCCTGCGTTTAACGTAACAAGCAACACCACGGCCATCAGCGCTGGTAGCCCGCTTACTTTTTCGCCAGTTCCTGCGCTGAACCTGAACAACATTCGCATCAACTACGATACGATTGCTGAAAGCCAGCCACTTCTCGGTGGCTTTTACGAAGATACGCTCTCGATCACTCTGACTCCAAACGGCGTCTGATAATCGATCATCTGCGCCGGAATGCCACTACGGTTTTCCGGCGCAGCATTTTTTCAGGGAATTATCAACCTGACCGCAGCAATCGCGGCAGGTAAATTGTGAGTCGGGGGACGCGTGCAAATGCGCATAGTATCGAGTATTCCTGCTGGTGCATTGGGTGCGATGGCGCTTTTTGTCGGCCCTGCCAATGCGCAATCGATCGGCGTCGAACCGCTGTTTCTTGAAGTCGCGCCAACCGAAAGCTCCGCTTTGCGCGTTCGCAATTCGTCCGCCAATACAGTGACGGTGGAGATCGAAGTTGCCGAACGGATGGTCGATGAGAATGGTGTCCAGACGCGTAAGCCTGCTGACGACGATTTTCTGCTGTTCCCACCGCAGGCCATTGTTGCACCGTCGAGCCTTCAAGTCTTCCGGATGCAGCCGATTGGCGCAGACCCTACACAATCCAAATCCTATTTCGTCACCGTTCGCCAGGTTCCGGTGAAGCTTCCCGATGTAGAAGGCGGCGGCGCCCGGCTTCGCGTGGTCTTTGCATTTGATTCAGCGGTGCATGTCGTACCAAAAGGGGCGAAGCCCGAACCTGTTTTGGTTTCCGCAGCGCCATCTCGCATGGAAATCGAAATTCCCACCGAAGAATTTAAAACCGAGGAAAATGGTTCGCAAACGCGCATCATGAAGAAGGTCGAAGTACCTGCAGCAGAATTCACAATGCGAAACGACGGCAACAAATATTATTACCTGCAATATTTGCAGTTCAGCGGAAGCTTTACCGACGAACAAAAAGGGCAAGTCAAACTGCCCGATTGGACGCAGGACGATATATTGAAGGCGATCCGGGTCAGCCTGGTCACGCCCGGCTCAACCCGCAAATTCAAGCTTCCGCTTGCCGAAGGGGATATGCCGACTGCGATAACCGCCACAGCAAAGCTGGTCAGCGAACGCTAGGCTGATGCCGATATTGTTTGAACAATTGGGACTGCTCGGCTGGGCCAGTTTGTGCGCGATGCCAAACGGCGAAATTCCGCCTGCGCTCTCGGTCTGCTCGCGCCAAACGAGCGCGTTACTTTCCGTCAATCACAATGCACTGGCGACTGCGACACTCAATTCGGACAATTCAACCGATCTGCCGTATTCAAAGGCGCAAGTGTCGCTTGTCGCTGCACAGCAATCGGTCAGTGATGCACAATTTGCGTCCGCACCACAAATCAACCTGCCTGTTTTAATCGATGACCGTAATCTCGGTGACGTCGGTGTCCGGCTGGTCGGTGAAGAAGCGAGTATTGATGCCGAACGGCTGATTGCAGTTCTGGCTCCGGAACTCACAGCCGATGTTATTGATGGCCTGCGCGCCAAGGCTGCCAATGGCAGGATAGATCCAAGAAGCGCCAGCTCACCGCAGCTGACAATCAAGTTCAATCAGCAATTGCTCCAGATAGAAGTATCGACGCCAGGCAGCGCACGGCAGCTGCGCGAAATCCGTTATGGTTACGACACGACAGCTCTCGATAACACCAAAGTCAGCGCTCCGTCCCGCTTCTCTGCCTTTGTATCGCCGACCTTCGCTGGCAGCTATGTTTGGGAAGACAGCATAGCTCGACCCACTGGCTTTGAGACTTTCGGCGGATCGTTGCTGGCCGGGGGGCGTGTTGGTGGTGAACGCGGGATTGCCATTCAATCCCGACACAGCTTTGCTTTTCGTAACGGTCCGGGGTTCACTCGCGACGAAACCTTCCTCATCTACGATGATCTTAAACGGTTAATTCGCCTCACCGCCGGTGACATCGTGCCGCGTGGGACCGGGTTCCAATCGGTACCGATCATGGCCGGACTTACCGTCGAACGCTTTTTCGGGCTGGAACCAGACCGGCTGTTCCGCCCTGTAGGCAACAGCACCTTTCAGCTTGAACGACCATCGACCGTCGAAATCCGGATCAATGGCGTGACGCAGCGCGACATTTTTCTGCAGCCGGGCCGGTACAATTTGCGCGACTTGCCATTGGTGCAAGGTTCTAACCTGGTCGACTTGGTTATTCGCGACGATACCGGGCAGGAACGGATTATATCCGAACAGAATTTCTTCGATTTCGACTTGCTGGCACCCGGCATCATCGACTTTTCCGCATCGGTCGGCGTACGCTCGAGCTTTGGCACACGAGCGCCGAATTATTCGTCCGATCCGATCCTAACCGCTTTTGCACGACGCGGACTGTCACAGTCGGTGACTGCCGGTTTCGACGTCCAAGCTAGCGAGGATGGCGCAAACGGAGGGTTGGCTGCTTTATGGTCTTCCCCAATTGGCGTTTTCCAGCTGGATGCGGCGGCAAGCCAGTACAAACGCTATGGTTCCGGCATTGCATCAGCGTTGAATTACAAGCTTGCGGGAACATTGGGTTCGACTGGTGCGCGCTACTCGGTCGATTTACGCGGCGAATATCGATCAGCGAATTTTGCCACCGCAAATGACGAAGCACCACTGTTGGGACCTGTGCTCAACCAGCCAACTTCCATTTTTCTGAATGCCAGGGCGCAGGCATTTTTTGGGAAGTTTTCCATGAATGGCTCTGCCAGCTATTCAAAGGGCCGCGGGCTTCGCGAAGATACCAAATCGGCATTGTTCGGCGCAAATTACAGTATTTCGCCGCGCCTGACGGTTGGCGGATTTGCACGCCATATCGACGATGGCTTGCGCAAGGATACCGGTTTTGTGTTTCAGGTGTTTTGGCGTCCGGGGCGCGACCGCGATGTTCGTGCCCGTTATGATACATCGACGCGAGAGGCGCAGCTGACCTACCGCAAGACAGCGCCCCGCACCGTAGGCGGTCTGTCTTACTCGATCGATGCAATCCGTAATGACGATATTGATCTCTTGGCGCTTAGCGGCGATGCGTTTTACACCGGTAACAGGTTCGAAGCCAATGTACGGCATGAGCTCAACTCGGACGCATCCTTTTCCTCGGCTGATCGTAGGCAAATCACGCGGGCCAATGTCGGCACCAGCATCGTCTTTGCCGACGGCGACCTTGCCATCGGCCGCCCCGTCCGCGAAGCATTTGCCATTATCAAGGCGCACCCGACGCTCAAGGGTAAAACTATCAAGGTCGATCCCACGGAACGTGGTTACGTTGCCAAAAGCGACGGTTTGGGCCCAGCGGTGAATGTGGATATTTCGTCCTATGCGCGCCGGTCTATCAACTTTTCAGTCGACGACCTCACCCCGGGATATGATTTGGGCACAGGCGAATTTACCATTCGACCGCCTTATTTCGGTGGTTACAGCTTTGTCGTAGGGTCCGATACGTCCTATTCCATACTCGGCAGGCTGAATGACCGTGAAGGAAAACCGATTGCATTTGCTTCGGGTAAATTCACGCCGGTAGGCCAGATCGACGACACGCCGTTGCTAACCTTTACGAACCGGACCGGGCGTTTGGCGGCAACGTCGCTAAGACCCGGAAAATATATTTTGACAATCGATGGTGTGCCATCATTCTCAAAGGAAGTCACGATTATAGAAGGTAAGCAAACTCTGATAGATATCGGAATTATTGAGGTAGATGCGCCATGACGAAGCTTCGAATTATACTGGCCTTAGCATGTGTGGCGGTTGCCAGCCCTGCCGTCGCGTGTGATCCTGTGGTAGTCGTTCCAGCCGAAACTAGGATCGACAATTATAACTCGCTGACCGGCGGCTTTTACACGGAGCCTTTGGAAATCGAGGTAACCAATAATAATGAGCCAAGCGAAGGTAGCGCCTGTGTTGGCCGCATCCAGTTTTCGAATAACGGATCCAATACGCAGCTGACCGGCCCCACTGGCGATCGTTTGAATTTTCTCATTGTCGATGCAGATAATGTTTCGAACGTCTTATTTAATCCCTTGAATCCCGTGCAATCTGGAATTTCTATAAATATCCCGCCTGGTAAGAGCCGTAGCGTTAAAGCAAAGCTGTATGTGATTGGCGGGCAGTCGGCGGCATCGGGTTCGTATACCAACAGCATTACCGCCCAGTTCGTCGGACGGCCAAATGGTCCGCCGGGCGAATCATCGCCACCCGTTTCCGTCGCGCTGGCCGCGTCGGTTCTGGCAGTTTTACAGGCAAACTTCGTAGGTACCGATACTTTGTCAGGCAATGGCCGGAATGGCGGGATAAATTTGGGCGAGATATTGCCGGGAATGCGGCGCGATCTTGGTATGCAGCTTCGTTCGAACGCTCCGGTCGATGTAACCGTCAGCTCGGCGTATAACGGACGGCTTAAACGCAGCGAAACCGACCAAGGCATTGGCTATCTGGTACTTTTAAACGGCAACAGCCTTGATCTAGCGACCGCTGGTGATCTTGAACTGCCCACGGCAATCACGCCGGGTGGCCGCACGAATCCGTTGAGCATCCAAATCAGCAATTTCGTTAACGCACCTGCTGGCGACTATGGCGATGTCATAACCTTTCGCATCACGGCGCGTTGACGGGGCAGTTTAAAGGCCTGTCGGCGTCACCTGCACTGCCAGGGTCTGGGCAAACATTACTGCGTCTTCATCACTGTTGGCTTCCAGAAAAAGGTCCGCAGCAGAATTGACCGGACGACCGTTGTTTTGAAGTAAAGTCGATCCCGCACCAACCCTTGCAACATCATTGCGAAAACGCGCGCTGGCCGAGCCGTTCAAGGCGGCATGCGAAATGCTCATTTCATAGCCGGTGTTACAAAACTGATTGATTGTAGCGATACGGAATTGCCCCGCTGATAGTCTTACGAAGCTGTTCGATACGGAAAATTCGCATTCGACAGGTACATATGCCCCGATACTAATTTTATACTCTTCAGCGTGAGCCGCTGGCACCGCCGCACCGCTGAGGATCAAAGCGAAAGTTCCAAGAATTTTAGTTTTGAATTTCTTCATGAGCATTCTCCTTGCCCACGATGATTAAAGCAAGAGTAAGAAGGCTCCGTGTTTGATTATGGTAAACGCGCCTTTAAGCTTCTTTGGCGTTTGCTTGAGCTTACAGTTATCTTTGACAAGATGAGTCTCTGCCTTGGTTGATTGTGTTTGGCGCTCGGTCACGCTGGGCAATATGAAGCGGTTGCAGTGACGTATCAAAATCCGATTGTCGCTAGATTCTGATGCAATGACACTCGAGCCACTTAGTTGAAATAGTCCGGGGGCAAGTCGTCGGGGCAACGCGAAAATCAAATGTGAATTCACTAATTATATCAAAAAGATAATAAAATTATTGGATGCCTCTTCCGGCACCATTTTCCTGCCTTTGATGCCGGTGAAAAGACAATCGTAATTAAGCTTATAGGATGACGGCTTGCGTCTTGTCATACACAAGGGTCATATTTTGCAATCGATTGTTGCAATCGGTAACAAAAGCCGCGATGATGCCTTTTAGAGAGACGGATTCTGCAGGGATAGAGGACCGCGGGGAGAGATTATGAGCGCCACCACCGGAAATAAGGTCGCCGGAAATACCGCCGCCGCAAGCCATTCGGCGCAAGGCAAACCGCATTTGTCGTTATCGCGTATCATTCAGATGAATTTGGGCTTTCTGGGTCTGCAATTTAGCTTCGGGTTGCAACAAGGCAATATGGGGCCGATCTATTCCTACCTTGGCGCAAAGGAAGCCGAGTTGCCTTTGCTGCTGCTGGCGGGGCCGCTGACCGGATTGATTGTGCAGCCAATCGTTGGCGCGATGAGCGACCGCACCGCGTCCAAATGGGGGCGGCGCACGCCTTATTTTGTCGCTGGAGCGATTTTATGCGCGCTGGGTTTGCTATTCATGCCTTTTTCACAATCGCTGGTGATGGCGGTTTCGCTGCTGTGGTTGATCGATATTGGCAATAATACGACGATGGAGCCTTACCGCGCCTTTGTGTCCGACCGGCTGAATGCGGACCAGCATCAGGCCGGTTACCTGACGCAAAGCGCCTTTACCGGCCTTGCGCAGATGCTTGCTTTTTTAACGCCTTCGCTGTTGGTGTGGTTTGGCATGAATCAGGATTGGGTGGATGCCAACAACATCCCCTATACCGTTCGGATCGTGTTTATTTTCGGCGCGGTGCTGTCGCTTTCGACAATATTATATTCAATTTTGCGCGTTCCCGAGCTGCCGATCACGCCGGCGCAGCGCGCCCATATTGCGGCGCAGCCAAAGGGGGTTGCAGCGGTGTTTCGGGAAATCGGCAGCGCGATAATCGAAATGCCGGCCGCGATGCGGCGGCTGGGCTGGATGAGCTTGTTTCAATGGTATGGCATGGCGGCTTATTGGAGCTATGTGATCTATTCGATTGGCCGTTCGGTTTACGGCACCGGCGATGCCGGATCATCGGAATTTCGCACGGCTGTATTGACCAATGGTGAAATGGCGGCATTTTACAATGCGGTGGCCTTTGTTTCGGCGCTGGCCATGATGCCATTGTCCAAACGATATGGCGCAGGGGTGATGCATGCCATTTGTTTGACATGCGGCGGCCTGGCGATGATCGCGCTGCCGCATATTGCGGATAAGTGGATGCTATTCATTCCGGCGGTGGGCGTGGGCCTTGCCTGGGGCAGTATCATGGGCAATCCTTACATTATTCTAGCCGGCGCGATCCCGCCCGAACGTACCGGGGTTTATATGGGGATTTTCAACATGATGATCGTGATTCCGATGATCCTGTTCGCCTTTACCTTGCCCGTGATTTACGGCGGGGATGCGCCCGCGACCTTCTTTGGCCTGTTTGCGCTGCCGAGCGTCAATCTGCTGGGCGGGGATCCGCGCAATGTGCTGACCATGGCGGGTATATTGCTGATTTTGGCGGCAATATCGGTTCTGCAGGTGAAGGAAGGTTGGCGTAAATCGCAAGGATAATTCTCCGCTGGACATTTTGCAATCGATTGTTAAATTGCCGACCGAATGTCGATAACGGATCACTGGCTGGGGCAGAGGGGTAGGGCAATTGAACATCGCGACATCGGTTTCAACGCCAACTTTTTGGCTGCCCAGCGATGTTGAGGCGATTGCCGATAATCCGCTCCCTGAAATTCCGGTGTTGCGGGGCAGGCCCGCTTTCCCGCAATTTGCCGGGCTGGACCTGTGGGATATGTGGCCGGTGCAATTGCGCGGCGGCGAAACAGCGGATTTTGACGGCTGGATCTTGTGGATGATCTTGTCGGCACCGTCTTTGCCCGATCCTATAGATCGGCATGGTGTCGCGCGGATTAGGCTGGTGATGCAGCGCGGCGATGAATGGCGCGATTGCGGCAATCTATTCCCCGATGGTTTTTGCCCCGGAAAACGCGAATGGGCGGGATCGGCGATGTATGATCCGAGGGCAGGGCAGGTGACGGTCTTTTGGACCGCAGCCGGGCGGCGCGGCGATGATCATATCAGCTTTGAACAGCGGATGTTTCAAAGCAGCGGCCGGGTTCAATTTGGTGATGATCATATTTCTATCACCGGCTGGTCGGCGCCGGTGGAATCCTTCACCAGCGATGATGATTATTATGTCGTTGCCAATCAGCAAGCGGGTGCGCCCGGCCAGATTAAGGGATTTCGCGATCCCGCTTATTTTCAGGATCCCGCCGATGGACGAAGTTACCTGCTGTTCACCGGTTCGTTGAAAAAGACCGAGCATAGCCATAATGCGGTGATTGGTATTGCCCGCTCGCCCGGCGGTTTGGATGAAGAATGGATGTTGTTACCGCCAATTATTTCCGCCGTAGGTTTGAATAATGAATTGGAAAGGCCTCACGCTTTATATCATAATGATTCATATTATGTGTTCTGGTCCACCCAGACATTTGTCTTTTCCTCTAGGGGACCCAACGGGCCGAATGGTCTTTATGGCATGGTTGCGCCGTCCATTTTAGGCCCTTATCGCCCGTTGAACGGTACGGGCTTGGTGGCGGCCAATCCGGCGGCGGAGCCCTATCAATGCTATAGCTGGTTAGTCATGGCCGATTTAACCGTTGCAAGCTTCGTCGATTATTGGGGGATGAAGGGCGGTAGGCTAGATCAACATCCGCAGCGGGTGCGCAGCCATTTTGGCGGTGTTCCCGCGCCGCTGTTTCAAATAAAGCTGGATGGTGACAGAACCGAGATGCTGGGCGGATTGTGACGATGCAGAAACTTTACGGTCTGGTTGAGGCGGGCGGGACCAAGTTTAACTTGGGAGTTGCGCGGTCGAAGGATGAGGTGATGGATGTCACCCGGATACCCACGACAACGCCGCCCGAAACGATTGCCGCAATGATCGATTGGTTTGGAATGAGATCGGCGGAATTTGGAGCCTTCACTGCCATCGGCGTGGCCAGCTTTGGCCCGCTTCAGCTGGATCGGACGGCATCCGATTGGGGGTATATTACCAACACGCCCAAGCCGGGTTGGGCCAACACCGATCTTGCGGGGCCTCTGATCCGCGCTTTTGGCTGCGACGTTGCGGTTGACACCGACGTGAACGGGGCCGCTTTGGCTGAATATCATTGGGGGGCGGGTGCGGGCGGGCGCAATGTGGTTTATTTGACCGTCGGCACCGGGATCGGCGGCGGCGCAATTGTGAACGGAGAAATCCTGCATGGCCGCAGCCACCCCGAAATGGGGCATATGTTTGTTGCGCCGCACCCGCAGGATACTGATTTTAGCGGCATCTGCCCGGCGCATGGCACATGTCTGGAAGGGTTGGCAAGCGGCCCGGCGATCATCAAGCGTTGGGGCATGTCGCTGTCCGAATCGCCGCCGGATCATGGCGGCAGGCAGATTATCGCTTATTATCTGGCGCAGGCGGTTTGCAACCTGCAATCGATTTTGGAACCCGACCGAATCATTATGGGCGGCGGTGTTATGGAGAGCGACGGCCTGATCGAAATATTGCGGGAGCAAGCGGTGAAAATGGGCGGCGGCTATTTTGTGTCCGACGCAGCCGCGATCATCCAGCCGCCGATGCTGGAGTCCAAAGCCGGGTTGCTGGGCGCATTGGCGCTGGCCGAGCGGTTAACTCGAAGCGCGAATTAACAATTGAGGGGGGAGGATAACGCTTTTGGTATCTTCCCCTGATATCCGGCGCAGGAGGAGATCGACCATATATTCTGCACCTTCGGTAAAGGGCTGGCGCACGGTTGACAGCCGCGGAACGGTATGTTCCGACATGGCCAGGCCGTCAAATCCCACCACTTTAACGTCCGCGGGGACCGACAAGCCATAGTCGGACAGCGCGCGCAGGCTGCTCATCGCGATCACGTCGGATGCGGCGAATATCCCTTGCGGCTTTTCATGCGCGGTGCTCAAAAAACGGGCAATGTCCGGGTCGGCGATTTCCGGCACCAAATGCGCGGGGACAATGGTTAAATTTGCCTCCAATCCCGCTTTGGCCATTTCCGATTTGCAGCCTTCGTAGCGCTGCGATATTTCAAGAATGCGCGGGTCACCCAGAAAGGCGATGCGCCGGCACCCGCGCTCGAGCAAATGCGCCGCCGCCATCGCGCCGCCCTTAAAATTATCCGATCCGACCGAACAATGGACCTGACCTTCGGTGTAGCCGCCCCAAACGACCAGCGGACGATAACGCGCGGCCACGCGGTCCAGCGCCGCCGATTGATCCGATTGGCCGATGACGATCAAGCCATCAATCCGGCCCGAATCGACCATCTTGTCAAGCCATTCATCATCCGAGGGGATCACCCTGGACAGCACCAGATCATACCCGCGTTCGGTGAGCGCGTCGGCCAGCAAGCCGAGCATGGTGATGAAAAAGGGGTCGGACACATGCTGCCCGGTTTCATGGCCCAGCGGAATGACCACGCCAATCGCCCCGGTGCGCTGAATACGCAAATTGCGCGCCATGATATTGGGCCGAAAATCATGCTCGCGGGCCAAGGATTGGATGCGTTCGCGGGTTTTCTTGGCAATCAGCTGCGAATCATCCAACGCGCGCGATACGGTGGATGTGGATACCCCCGCCAGCTTGGCCAGTTGTCCGATATTTCTGATCCGTCCCGCCGTGTTCATTGCGCGCCCACGCTACCCCATGGTCGGGATGATAAAACTGTTGCCGGCATCGCCCATCCCGCCGTCGGGCCAGCGGGCGGTGATTTTTTTAACCTTGGTCCAAAATCGGATGCCTTCCATGCCATATTGGTCGGTATCGCCAAAGCCCGAACGTTTCCAGCCGCCAAAGCTGTGATAAGCAACGGGCACCGGAATGGGCACGTTGATCCCCACCATGCCGACATTGACGCGGGCGGCAAATTCGCGTGCGGCATGGCCGTTGCGGGTGAAGATGGCAACGCCGTTGCCATATTGATGCCGGCTGGGTAGGGCCAAGGCTTCCTCAAAATTCGCTGCCCGGACGATTTGCAGGACGGGGCCAAAAATCTCCTCTTTATAACTTGCCATATCGGCGGTCACATGATCGAGCAGCGTGGGGCCGAGAAAATAACCTTCCTCATGGCCTTGCAGCTTGAAACCGCGGCCATCGACCACCAATTCGGAACCTTCGTCAACCGCCGTCTGGATCCAGCCTTCGACCTTGGCCTTATGCTGTGCGGTCACCACAGGCCCATAATGCGCCTCCGCATCGGTGGAGACACCGACACGCAGCGCATGGATCGCCGGGATCAACTTTTCCTTCAGGCGTTCGGCGGTATCGCCGCCAACCGGCACGACCACGGGCAACGCCATGCAGCGCTCGCCCGCCGAACCATAGGCGGCACCGCAAAGATCGTTCACCACTTGATCGAGATCGGCATCGGGCATAATGATGCCGTGGTTCTTGGCCCCGCCCATCGCCTGAACGCGCTTTCCGGCGGCCACACCCCGGTTATAGACATAATGGGCGATGTCCGAACTTCCCACAAAGCTGACCGCGCTGATCGCCGGGTGGTCGAGGATTGCATCGACCATTATCTTGTCGCCATGCACGACTTGGAAAATACCCTCGGGCATTCCGGCTTCGAGCAACAATTCAGCAAGACGGTTGGGCACCGACGGGTCGCGTTCGGACGGTTTCAGGATGAAGGCGTTACCAACGCTGGTTGCCACCGCGCCCATCCACAAAGGGATCATCGCGGGAAAGTTAAACGGGGTGATACCCGCACCAATGCCCAGCGGCTGGCGCATCGAATAAACATCGATGCCGGGGCCGGCGCCCTGGGTATATTCGCCCTTCAAAACATGCGGCAGGCCGCAGCAAAATTCGACCACTTCCAGCCCGCGCTGAATATCCCCCTTGCTGTCGGCAATCACCTTGCCATGTTCGGCCGAAAGCATATGCGCCAGCGTATCCATATTTTTTTCAATCAGCGATTTGAAATCGAACATCACCCGCGCCCGCCGCTGCGGGTTCATTGCCGCCCATGCTGGCTGCGCCGCCTGCGCCGCTTGCACCGCGCGTTCCAGCACGGCGGCGTCGCCCAGCGTTACCCGCGCCTGCACCCCGCCATTATTGGGGTCCATGACATCGGCAAAACGGGTTGGAGCGGGCGAGCCGCCGACAATAAAATGATCAATCTGGCGCATGATATCCTCCGCAAGTCAGGGCATCTCACTGCCCGTAGGCGGTGTTTCGTGCAAGCCAAATATCGAACGGTGTTCCAATTTAGCAATTGATAAGTGCCCCATCCACCGCGGCCTGTTCCTGTATAGGTCAGGCAGTTATGAGGCCGCATATGTGGGACTGCTTTACCGCATAGGATGTATCATATCGCTTGAGTTGGCTGGATTTTACAGCCGTTGACATGACGGAGCCCCACTTAACTGCATTTTAACCATCCACTGTCATTGTAAGACAGGAATTTATTGCGGATGGGTAACAGGACCGTTTTATGGACAATTTACGTGGATTTGACGCGGTAGACCGGGAAAAGGCTTCAAATGATAGAGGCTATATAGAATATTCGCCCGAAGATACCGAAGACGCTGCGATTGAAGCGCCGCCGATGATCGGTTCTGATGAACGCCGGATGCAAGTGCGCGCCTATAATTTTTGGACGGCACAGCTAAATGGTAAAAATTATCCGGGTATTGAAGAGCTTGATCCCGAAAATGTCGAAGACTTTCGGCAATATAGCGTGTTACTTGACTTTACATCAGGAATTGAAAATCCATCGATCCCTTATTTGGGCGAAACTTTGCGCCGTGAATGCGGGCTTGATGAAGGAATTAGCTATCTGGATCAAGTTCCCGCTCGGTCCTTATTGTCGCGCATTACCGATCACTATTTGCAGATAATTGCCAACCGGGCGCCGATTGGGTTCGAGGCAGAATTTGTCAACGATTTGGGCCGTAATATTATGTATCGCGGCATCTTGCTACCATATTCGTCCGACGATGACACCATCGATTTCATCTATGGCGTGATCAATTGGAAGGAAATCGCTACAATGCAGGAGAGCGAAGCGATTGAACAAGAAATGACCGAAGCGTTGTCGGCGGTACCGCCGCGCCAAACGCATGTGCCAGTATGGGCAGACGGCCCCGCGAGCGATAGCGCCTACCTCGGTCCAGTTGCGGGCGATTCCGATGATGCTTTGGAGCTTGGACCAGAATTTATGGATGATAGGCAACCGGATGAGAATTCATCGCTGGCGGACTGGTTGGTCGCTGCGCGTGACATAGCGGAAGCGGCGAGGCAAGAAGACGCGCGCAGCCGCGAAACATTATATAAGGCGATTGGCCGCGCTTATGATTTTTCCCTGATGGTTGAGAAAAGTCCTGAAGATTTTATTGAATTGTTGGCCGACTCAGGTCTTAAGGTTCAGGACCGCGCGCCGATGACACCGATTGTGAAATTGGTCTTTGGTGCCAATTACGATAAAACGCGCTTGACCGAATTTGCCGCTGCATTGAACTATGGTCATCGCAATGCAGTGCCCCTGGGTGATTTGGCTACTCTCATTTCAAAACATGATGGCGGCTTGAAGGGCATAGTTACGGCTGAACGGCAGGCTCGCAAAGTCGCCAGCGGTGGGCATGTTCAGGTGAAAAGTGATCCGCGGGACAAATTGCGTTTTGCTCCGGCACGCGATTTGACGGAATTTTCCGGCGAAGGAGACGAGTTTATCGTATTGGTTGGTCGCCGCGAAGCCGATGGCCGGGTTGTTGTCGTTGCCGCCGCCGATGCGGACCGCGCATTAACCGACAGGATTTTGGCTGCTGCTGCGTGATTCCAGCGGCGCCCTAAAAGACGGGCTGTAACCGATCATATGGTGTCATCGAATATCAATTGTTATATTTGAATATTCGGATATCGTGCCAATTGTGATTAGATTGAAATTATTTATTCTCGCCCTGTCGATTGCATTTGCTGGCTTTGCTGGGCCTGCGGTGGCAATTGCGGGCGATGGAGAGGGTCGCGCTAACCTCGCTACGATGCAAAATTGCGAAATGGCCTGCTGCGACATGGCTTGTTGCATTGCCGATTATTGTGACGATGCGGTAACCTGCCAAAATTGCTGCTTATTTCTGACGAAATCTGATTTGCCCTCGATTGGTTTGGATGAGAAGGGCCCAAATTATGGGGCGGACTTGCCCGCTTGGGCGCGCCAATATTCACATGCGCTGGATCCCCCGCCGCCCCGCATGGAGACATATTAGTATATTTTACACATCTCTGTATTTTGGAACATAAGGAATAAACATATGATACGTATATTAAAATTGGTCGCAATCACATTATCGGCCAGCGCGGTGACGGCTTATGCTGCTGCGCCCGGTGCGGTTGCCACTGGCCTTGCTGCGGCTTGCTGTGCCATTGGCATTTGCTGCGGAATGCCTTGCTGCCCTTAATGGGGTTCAAAAGTTAACAAGAATGCCGGGCAGAAATGCCCGGTATTTTTTTGCCTGCGCCGCTCACCGGTTTAGCTATCCGCCAATCACCCACATTGTGCGCGGTGTAGTAATTTTTGATCGGCCAGCACCAACGCCATCATCGCGGCGACGATCGGCGTACCCCTTATGCCGACACACGGATCATGGCGGCCTTTGGTAACGATTTCCGCCGCCGTGCCATCGCGGGTGATCGTTTCCACCGGGGTTAAAATCGAGCTGGTTGGTTTGAAGGCAACGCGGCAGATGACCGGTTGCCCCGTCGAAATACCGCCCGCTATTCCGCCCGCATTATTCGCCAGAAATTCGGGATGATTGGAACCGGCGGGCGCGGGCCGCATCGGATCGGCATTTTCTGCGCCCGACAGCCGGGCGGCATCGAAGCCGGCGCCAATTTCCACGCCCTTGACCGCATTGATGCTCATCATTGCGGCGGCCAATTCGCTGTCGAGCTTGGCATAGATGGGCGCGCCCCATCCCGCCGGAACACCGGTGGCGACGCATTCGACCACCGCGCCCAGCGATGACCCGGCCCGCCGCGCGTCATCGACCCGTTGCGCCCAACGTTTTGCCGCGGTTTCATCGGGGCAGAAGAAGGGATTTTGATCGATCTGTGCAAATTCGAAATTATCGGGATTTATCCTATCTCCGCCAATTTCGGCGACATAGGCGGTAATCTGCACCTCGGGAATGATCGCGCGCGCCACCGCGCCCGCCGCCACCCGCGCCGCGGTCTCGCGCGCGCTCGATCGCCCGCCGCCGCGATAATCGCGAAAGCCATATTTGGCATCATAGGCATAATCGGCATGGCCGGGGCGATAGGATTTGGCAATCTCGCTATAATCCTTGCTGCGTTGATCGATATTTTCGATCAATAGCGATATTGGCGTGCCCGTGGTGCGGCCTTCAAATACGCCCGATAAGACCCGCACCATATCGGGCTCTTGCCGCTGCGTCGTATATTTGCTGGTGCCCGGACGGCGCTGATCCAGAAAAGGCTGAATATCCGCCTCGGATAGCGCGATGCCCGGCGGGCAGCCATCGACCACCGCGCCCAATGCAGGCCCGTGGCTTTCCCCCCATGTGGTGAAACGAAATATACGGCCGAATGTGTTGTAGCTCATCGTATCATCCTGATCTCAACAGATATGGCATGCCCAATTTTTGCCCATGCTTTATCTGCCGTTAACGCGGCGGTTTTTGTTTCAAAGGCCAGCGCCAGACAACACCGGTCGCCAAGCGACAAGCCAGCTATTCTGCCGATGGTTTCATATTGACCTGCCATTCTTGCCTGCTCAAATGATAGCGGCACCGGCTTGACGCCTGGCAACGCGAAAAACGCATCGACGGATCGGCTGCGTTGCATTTTTCGCGAAATCACCGAATAAACCTCGGCGACATTGGGCATGCTAACGATGGCATTATCCAACTCCTGCGTGACCATTTCGGCGCCGGGCTCATCCAATATCATCGCAATTATTGCCGAGCTATCCAGCACTACCAATGTTTACGGTCCATTTCTGCGTCTTCATGCTTTGCCGCGGTGCGCCGCAATTCCAGAAATTCGTCGACACTGATGTTGCCGTGCAAGCCATCTTCGCGGGCCATTTTCTGAATATTTTGGATGGCGCGGGCCATGGTTGTGATTTCTAAATGCCCTTCATCATCCAATTTCAATTGAACAAAACCGCCTTTTTCCAAGCCCATGGCACGGCGCACATCCGCGGGGATGCTCATTCGGCCCGATCCGGTAACCCGAATTTTATGCGTTGCTGGTTCCATGGCACGATACTCATTTATGGCATAATGACCGTGGACGCCATATCAGAGTAACCTGCCAAGCGCAACCGCAGCGATCCGGCCGGAACCTAACCACCTAACGCCGCATGGAAACATTATGCCAACGCAATATCCGGCGCGTCTTCCTGTTTCATCCCCACCGTGTGATAGCCCGCATCGACATGATGCGTCTCGCCGGTTACCCCCGCCGACAGATCGGACAGCAGATAAAGCGCAGCGCCGCCGACATCATCGATGCTAACATTGCGGCGCAGCGGCGCGTTATATTCGTTCCATTTCAGGATATAGCGGAAATCGCCGATGCCCGATGCCGCCAGCGTCTTGATCGGCCCCGCCGAAATGGCGTTCACCCGGATGCCATCGGGGCCAACATCATTGGCGAGATATTTGACCGAGGTTTCCAGCGCCGCCTTGGCCACGCCCATCACATTATAATGTGGCATCACCTTCTCCGCGCCATAATAAGTCAGTGTTAACAACGCCCCGCCGCCGGTTCCGGTTTCACGGTCATAAGGCCGCATCATCGCGGCGGCGCGCTTGGCAACCGCGGTGAAGCTATAGACGCTTATATTCATCGTCATCAGGAAATCGTCGAGGCCGACATCGAAATATTTGCCGCGTAGCGCCTCTTTATTGGTGAAGCCGATCGCATGGACAACAAAATCAATCATGGGCCAGCGTGCCGCTAAATCGGCAAAGCTTTTATCCAGATTGGTCATATCCGAAACATCGCAATCGAGCAAAAAGTCGCAACCCAATGTCTCGGCGAGCGGCTTCACCCGTTTCAGCATCACGTCGCCCTGATAGCTGATGGCCAGCTCCGCGCCCTGTTCATGCAGCTTTTTCGCTATGCCCCAGGCGAGCGATTTATCGTTGGCAAGGCCCATAATCAGCCCGCGTTTGCCTTCCATCAATTTGGCCATCTTTTGCTCCTGATGCAATTATGCTATTCGCCTGCCGTCTTTAGACCATTTGGCTGCGCATTTGCCAGCGCTGCATTTAGCTGCGCCCCCGTTACCATGCCAAGCCCAATTAAATAGAAAAAAATCAACGCGATCATCACCCCCGCCAAGCTGCCATAGGTCAGGTCATAACGGGCCATGCGCGATACGAATATCGGCAAGGTCATGGTGCAGCCGAGCCACCATAGGCTGACCAATGCAGCACCCGGCCATTGCGGAAATTTCCGTCCGCGATATTCGCGCGGAGTAAGGCCGCGGAAAACGACATATATGGCCGCAAATAATATCAGGAACGGGATGATCCGGCCCCAGGCAAAATAATCCGCCACCCATAATGCAGCGGGAAACAAGCGGTAGACAATATCTTCGGCCGCCACCGCCATCACCTGCGCGCTGAAGGCCAGCATCGCCAGCACCACCGCGATGATGATCGCTAGCAACGAGCCCAGCCGATATTGCCAAAAATGTCGCTGCGCCTGCGTGCCATAAGCGCGGTTGAGCACGTCCCGAAAGGCTTCCATCAGGCTGGCGGTGGTCCATAGGCCGACGGCGGCGCTGAGCCACAATATTGGCCCTGAACGCGCCCGCATCGCGCTTTCAACGGGGCCGCGCAGCGCTTCGGCGGCGCTGGGCGGAACGGTGCGGAAAAAAGCTTCGATCAATTCAGGCCCGCCTTGCGCTTGCCCCAATGCGCCCGCGATTGCGGCGGCCACGATGCAAAAAGCAAATAGCGCGACCATCGCCAGATAGGCAAAATTGCCCGCATGGACAAAACCTTCATTATACACCCCAACAAAGACCCGGCGAGCCACCTCGAAGGCCCTCCGGCGCCTTGCCAGACGTCCGAACCATTCGGCCTCGCTGCTTTTCCCCTGAATATTATCCCGCGCACGCGCTTCGGGTGAGAGAGGCGATGGTTCGGACATTATCACGCGATTCTATACAATGAACCATTTCCTAGCAATGGACCATGTCTTAGGCTGTGTTGATATTCATTTTGTAAATGAGACAAAATCAACTGCTTCGTCACCCCCGCGCAGGCGGGGGTCCATCAACTGAGGGTTAAGTTTCGGCGGCAGGTGATGGATTTCCGCCTTCGCGGGAAAGACGGGTGTTTTTGTAAAACGGAATGCTGAATGCCGACACTCTCTAAACAATGAAACGGACCGCTAAACATCCAGGTCCGATCGCACATCGGCATCGTCGGGCAATATTTCGGCCAATTTCTTTTGCGCTTCGGTGTCATTCGGCAAATGGATCATCAGGCTGACCAGTTGATGGCCGCGCGCGCCATTTTTGCCGGTGAAACCGCGCGCCGGTATCCGCATGGTTGTGCCCGAATTGGAACCAGATGGTATCGTCAGCATCACTGCGCCGTCTACCGTCGGCACTTTAATTTTGGCACCCATGATGGCTTCTTTTAAGCCGACGGGCAGGTCCATGCGGATATTGTCGCCATCGCGAATGAAATGCGGATGTTTGCCGATTTTCAGCGTGACCATCGCATCGCCATTGCCGCCGGGCCCTGGTTGACCTTTGCCTGGAATACGGATTTGCTGCCCAGTGACCAAACCGGCGGGCAATTTAAATTCCACCGTCTTGCCATCGCGCAGGGTAATACGCTGCGAGTTTAGCGTTGCGGCATCGGTGAAGGCGACCAAATGTTCATAGGCGATATTCGCGCCTTTGGCGGGCGGCGGAGCCGTTCGCGCGCCAAAGCTGCCTTGCGGGCCTGCGTCGCCGCCGAAACCGCCCGCGCTCTGCCGCGATCCGCCGCCGCCAAATAGCCCTTCGAAAATATCGCCCAGATCTACGCCGCCGGCCTGCCCGCCAAAGCCGCCTTGCGGTCCGCCGCCGCCAAACCCGGCACCGAAGGGGTTTTTTGGATTACCATCCCCATCTATTTCGCCGCGATCATACTGACCGCGCTTGTCTTTATCGGATAGCAGATCATAAGCCTGCGTCGCTTGACTGAAACGCTCGGTGGCCTTGGGATTGTCCTTATTCTTATCGGGATGCAATTCTTTGGCAAGCTTGCGGTAAGCGCTTTTGATCGCTTTTTCATCTGCGCTTTTGGAAACGCCCAAAATGGAATATGGATCGGTCATTGTTGCCCTGTGATAATCGTGCCGTGCTGCCTGTATTAGTTACATAGATCGGTATTGAAAGGCAAACTGTCAACGCGGTGATACTGCGCATGCAAATTTTACGCGTCGACCCCGATTTTTCCTCTTCCCTCTTTTGTCAAACGCAAGACTAGCCTATCGCCGTGATTATGAAAGACAAAGACCCTTACGCGCTGTTTGATGAATGGTTGGCCAAAGCGTGCGCCGCCGAACCCAATGACAGCAACGCCATGGCTTTGGCGAGCGCGGATGCGGAGGGAAAACCATCGGTGCGCATGGTCTTGCTCAAGGGTCATGGGCCAGACGCCGATGGCCGCGATGGCGGCGGGTTTATTTTCTACACCAATCTGGAAAGCCGCAAGGGCGGCGAATTGGCCGCAAACCCCAATGTTGCCCTGCTGTTTCACTGGAAAAGCTTGGCGCGGCAAGTCCGCATCGAAGGACCGGTCGCGCGGGTTAGCGATACCGCCGCCGATGCCTATTTTGCCAGCCGCGCACGGGAATCGCAGATCGGCGCATGGGCATCCGACCAATCGCGCCCCTTGGATAGCCGCGCGATCTTTGAGGCGCGCTATGCCGAAACCGAACGGCGTTTTGCCGGGCGGGATGTTACCCGCCCGCCGCATTGGTTGGGCTTTATCGTGATGCCCCATAGAATCGAATTTTGGCAGGACCGCGAATATCGCCTGCATGAACGTTGGCGATTTGAACGCAGCGCCGATGGTTGGATATCGGGAATGTTATATCCATGAGCGGCGTGCATTCTCCTTCCCACCGGCATGGCCAGAATGCGCATAGCGACCATATCCATAATCATGGCGGGCATAAACACGGCGAGATGACCACAAATGCTGCCTTGGCAAGTGTCAGCGTTGCCTTGTTCCTGCTTATCCTCAAAATCTTTGCAGCGGCGCAAACCGGATCGGTGGCGATGCTGGGGTCGCTTGCCGATACCGGGCTTGATCTGATCGCCTCGCTGGTCACCTTATTCGCGGTGCGCTATGCGATGCAGCCCGCCGATAACGACCACCGGTTTGGCCATGGCAAGGCGGAGGCTTTGTCGGCCTTGTTTCAGGTTATGCTCATCACCGCGTCGGCATTGGCGATCGGCTGGCGCGCGATAGACCGGCTGAGCGGCGGCGCGGAAACCAGCCGCGCTGAATATGGCATTGGCGTTTCGTTGATTGCTATTGCCGTCACGCTGGGTTTGCTCGCCTATCAACGCCGGGTGATACAGCGCACGGGGTCTGTGGCAATCCATGCCGACCATGTGCATTATCAAAGCGACCTGCTGCTTAATTTGGCGGTTATTTTGGCCATTATCCTTGATACGATTGCTGGGTTGAAGGGCGCCGATGCCTTGTTCGGCGTTGCTATTGCCCTTTGGCTTTTGTGGGGTGCTTGGCGCGCCGCTAGCATCGCCATCGATCAGCTGATGGACCGTGAATGGCCAAAGGAAAAGCGCGATAAATTTATCGCGTTGGCCATGACGCATCCCGAATTGAAGGGCATTCATGATTTGCGAACCCGATCATCGGGTGCGCATGAATTTTGTCAGTTTCATGTCTGGGTCAACCCGGACATGACGGTGCTGCAAGCACATCAGGTGATGGATGAGATTGAAGCAAAGTTGATGGCCGAATTTCCGGGTGTTGAGGTGTTGATCCATCCCGATCCAGCGGGACATAGCGATGAAACCGGCTATATCCCCAGTGAAACGATCGAACATCAACCCCATGACCATTCAGTCCATGGATAAACCGCTAATATTTCCGAAAGAGATCCAATGACCACCTTGCCCTATTTCCATGTCGATGCCTTTGCGGACCGGCCCTTCACCGGCAATCAAGCGGCGGTTATGCCGCTCAATGAATGGCTCGGTGATGCTGTGCTGCAGGCGATTGCCGAGGAAAATAACTTTGCCGAAACCGCCTTCATTGTCGCTGATCCAACCGGAGAGACCGATTTTGAACTGCGCTGGTTCACGCCGACCTGTGAAGTTCGGATGTGCGGCCACGCCACATTGGCCAGCGGGCATATTGTGTTGTCGCAAGATGCCGAAATGGATCTGGTGACATTCCGAACGCGAAAAGCCGGAATATTATCGGTGGAACGGGATAATGACGGCTATCTGCTCGGCCTGCCAGCGGTTGCAACCGATAAAATCGATTTTCCCGAAGCCGCGGCTGCAATCGGCGGCGCGCCAACCGAAATTCGCGGAAATGCCGACGAATATTATCTTTTGCGCTATAACAGCGCCGAAGAGATTCTTGCGTTAACGCCCGATTTTCCGGCGCTGGCAAAATTGGGCAGTGACTTGTTTGTTTGCACGGCCCCGGGCAAAGACACCGACGTTATTAGCCGTGTTTTCGTACCCGGCGGCGGGATCAATGAAGACCCTTTGACTGGGGCTGCCCATGCGACGATAACACCCTATTGGGCCGAGCAGTTAGGCCGTAACAGCTTCACCGCCTATCAAGCCAGCGCGCGCGGCGGATATCTGGGATGCCGTTTGGATGGCGGCAAGGCATGGCTCAACGGTAAATGCGTAACGGTTGTAGAGGGCGTATTCCATCTCCGCTAACTTGCAACAACCGGGCATATAATCCGGCGATAGCGATGAATAACATGGCCAATTTTGTGACCGGCTTTTGCCCTGGGTGGCAAAGGGTATGTCAAAATGCAAACGTTTGCATTTCATCTTTGCAAACGTTTGCATTTTGCTTATGAAGGAGAACGAATCAAACAGGTAAATGTTGTTCAAAGGGAGAGTTTTGCTATGAAGTTTCGTTTTCTATTGGCCGCAGGCTGCGCTCTGTCGGCGCTTTCCACCCCCGCCATCGCTCAAGAACAACCGCAAGATACGGCAACCGATACGGCGGATGATGCGGCAGAAAACACGGATATTATTGTAACCGCCGTGGCGCGGGGTCAAAACCGGCTGGAGACCTCCATTTCGGTTAGTAGTATCGATGCCGAAGCGATCGCTAATTTGGGGCCGCAATCATCCGCGGATTTGATCCGGCAAGTTCCCGGCATTCGGTCGGAAGCGTCGGGCGGTGAAGGCAATGCAAATATCGCGGTGCGCGGGATACCGGTGTCCACGGGCGGTGCGCGCTATATTCAACTACAAGAAGACGGTCTGCCGGTCCTTGAATTTGGTGACATTGTTTTTGGCAATGCTGATAATTTCCTGCGTGCCGACAGCAATGTTGGCCGGGTTGAGGCGGTGCGCGGTGGTTCTGCATCCACCTTCGCATCGAATGCGCCGGGCGGTATTGTGAATTTTATTTCGAAAAATGGTTCGGATGAAGGCGGCACATTGGCTGGCACGGTGGGAATTGATTTTGAAAATTACCGGCTGGATTTCGACTATGGTGCCAGCCTTGGCGAAGATTTGACATTCCACATTGGTGGATTTTATCGCACGGGGGAGGGCGCGCGGGATATTGGCTTTAATGGCAATAATGGCGGTCAGTTAAAACTCAACATTACCAAGAAATTCGGCAGCGGTTATGTTCGCTTTTTCGGCAAATATCTGGATGACAGCACGCCCACAATCTTGCCTCAGCCGGTTTTCGTCGGCGGCACCAATGGCAACCCGGATTATAACGCAATCGCCAATTTCGATCCGCGCCGTGATTCTTTGCTGAGCCGTTTTATCAGCACCGCGGTTACGCTTGACGGAGACAATAACCGGGCCAGCTTTGATATTCACGACGGGCTGTCGGTTGAAACAAAAAGCTTTGGTTTCGAAACCGAAGTGGAATTTGCCGAAGGCTGGACGCTGACCAATCGTTTCCGCTTTGCCGATAATTCGGGCAGCTTTGTTTCGCCTTTCCCCGCCAGCGCGGGCGGCGCTCAGATGGTTGCCAATGGCATCGGCGGTGCAGGATCAACACTGCGTTTTGCGAGCGGGCCAAATGCCGGCCAAGCAATAACAAATCCGGCCGCGCTTGGCGGCAATGGCTTGCTGACCAATGTGGTATTGTTCAATGTCCGGCTCAACAGTCTCGATAATATCGTCAATGATCTGCGTATTAACAAAGATTTTAATATTGGCGGCGGCACAGCCAGCTTTGCAGGCGGCTTTTATGCCTCACGCCAAGATATTGACACCGATTGGCTCTGGACATCCTTCGTCCAAACCGTGGAAGGTGATGGCAATTCGGTCTTGGTCGATGTTGTCAATGCGGCAGGAACCACGGTAACCCAAAATGGCATTGTCGGCTTTGGTGCTAGCTTTTTTGGCAATTGCTGCCGCCGCAATTATAATGTGCGCTATGATACTTACGCGCCTTTCGCGTCGCTTAATTTCGATTTCGACCGGCTGACGCTCGATGGCAGCATTCGGTATGATTATGGCAATGTCGATGGCACCATCACCGGATCGGACAGCGGATTTGGTGTTGGTATACAGAGCTTTGATTTTGACAATAATGGCCGGATAGATGCCGCCGAGGCGCAGACCAGCCGGTTGCCTTTCGAAGCAACGCGCCCGGTCAATTATAATTATGACTATTTTTCATGGTCCATCGGTGCCAATTATCGGCTCAGGGAAGATTTGGCGGCTTTCATCCGCTATAGTCAAGGTGGGCGGCACACGGCGGACCGCAGCCTGTTCTCACCAGCGGTGAGCGCGGTGACCGGCGATGTCGTCGGCGGCGATCGTGCGGTTATCGCCGATGTTAATCAGCTGGAAGGCGGATTGAAATATCAGGCGTCTGGCTTGCGGCTTTATGCAACGGGATTTTATGCCGAAACATCCGAAACCAACGTTGAGATTGCACCGCTTCGGTTGACCGATAATGAATTTGAGGCTTACGGCATTGAATTGGAAGGTTCGTATAGCATCGGCAATTTTTCCTTGTCGGGCGGTGTGACCTGGACCGATTCGGAGATTGTCGGCGCGTTGGATGCATCAATCGTTGGCAATACACCGCGGCGGCAAGCCGACTTTATTTATCAGGGAACGGCGCAATATAGCACCGATTTATTCACCATTGGCGGTAACATCGTTGGCACCACGGACAGTTTTACTCAGGATAATAATCAGCTGGAATTGCCGGGCTATACGCAGGTTAATGCCTTCGTTGCGCTTCGGCCTTTGGAGCGGCTGGAACTATCGGTCAGCGCCAATAACCTGTTTAATATATCGGGCTTTACCGAGGCGGAGGAAGGCTCCATTCCGGCCAACAATATTGTCCGGGCCCGGTCGATTGTGGGCCGCACGGTTTCGGCAACAGCGCGGGTTAAATTCTGACGCGAAATTCTTGCCCTCTGGCGGTATTGATTTTTGCCGCCGGAGGACAGTTCACAGATTTACTCGATTGGATAAGAATCCCAGTTGTTATTCCGCCGGTCGAACCGTTTATTTGGCAAAGACGGTGGGTGCGGTTTCGATAACCGCAACGCTGCCTTTTTGAATTTCGCGTATCTCAAGCATTCGGTCCGATTGGCCATTACCGCTGAAACGAAACGCCCCGTCGATACCGATGAAGCCGCCCGGATCAATCAGATTGGTGATTGGAAATGTTGTGCCCAATCGCCAATTTTGCGTGACCCGGCTGGTCAGCAAGATCGCGTCATAGCCCAGACTGGAAAGCCGCAGCGGCGCTTTACCAAATTTAGTGCGATATTGCGCGGCATATTGCCGGTAATAATTGTCCGAAACGCTGGCAAACCAGGCACCACGCAGATTAGTATCATTGGCCATCTCTCCGTCAATATTCCACAATTCGGTTCCCAAAATACGCGCCTTAATTCCGTTGCGGCGGATAAGCGGCGCGATGATCCGTGCAGCGTTGCCGGTGCTGCCAATAAGAATGGCGTCAATCGGTCCGGCCGCTTTCAACTTGCGGATGGCGGCATCAACCGACGCTTGCGAAGCATCGGCGGATTGAATGCTAACCAATATGCCGCCAGCATTCAGAACCGATTTGGTAAAATTTGCACTGGCGCGTTGGCCATAGACATTGTTGCCAACAATTGCGGCAAAGCGAGTGGAACCTGCATTTTTGCTATAACGAACGATCCGGTCGACCGACTGGCTGGGCAGATGACCGAGCAGATAAGCATTGCGCCCCGCAACGCCCACATCGTTGGAAAAACTGATGATCGGGACATTTTTGGTGCGGGCGATATCGGCGACGCTAATCACGTCATCGCTGCGCAAGGGGCCAAGAACAAGCTTATTGCCTTCGCCAATAGCCTGATTGGCGGCGGCGGCGGCGCCCGGTGCCGTATCATATATTTTCAGGTTAATTTTAACTTCGCTGTTGGTTGCCTCCATTGCCAGTTTGGCCGCGTTGGCAATCGATTGACCCACATCGCCGTCCGGGCCGGTGATGGGCAGCAGCAAGGCAACCTGATGCCGGCCATCGGCAGGAACGATGATCTGTTCGGACGGCGGCCCGGCGGGAATTTGACCGCCCTTGGGCACCAGCGATTGGCAGGCGGCGAGCAGAAGCAACAGCACCCCGCTCGCTATCTTTTTGGGCCCGCCGCTGAATATCCTGCCGCGCTCTTGCGGTGCACTCATCATTGTTGCAAAGACTATGGTCATGGCCGATCCCTCACCCGAAAATCCTGTTTCAACAAGGATATATGATTCGGGACTCTACATCGTAGCCACCCCCATCGGCAACCTTGCAGATATGTCACAGCGCGCGCGAAATTTGCTGGCGGCGGCGGATATCGTCGCGGTGGAGGACAGCCGGGTGACGGGCAAGCTGCTGCATCACTTAGGCCTGAAGAAAAAAATGCGCCGCTATAATGATCATAGCAGCGCCGCCGACCGGGAGGCATTGATCGCGGCGGCGCGGGATAATATCGTCGTGCTGGTTTCCGATGCAGGTACGCCGTTAATCTCCGATCCGGGTTACAAGCTGGTGCGCGCGGCGCGGGAAGCGGGCGTTTCGGTTAGCACTGCGCCGGGGCCGAGCGCCGCGATTGCCGCGCTTTCAATCTGCGGCTTGCCCACCGACCGATTTTTGTTTGCGGGATTTCTGCCCAGCAAAGCGAAGGCCAAAGCGGAGGCGATCGCGGGTCTTGGCGGCGTTGATGCCACTTTGGTTTTTTACGAAAGCGGGCCGCGATTGGGCGCAACGCTCGCCGCCTTGACTGGGGGATTGGGAAACCGCGAGGCCGCCGTCGCGCGCGAGCTGACCAAGAAATTTGAAGAAGTGGTGACGGGGTCGCTCGCCGATCTGGCGGAGCGTTATGCAAGCGAAGAGCCCAAGGGCGAGATTGTGGTGATCGTCGGCCCGCCCGCCGAAACGGGCAATGCAGAACAAGGCGACGTGGGTGCTGCGCTTACCGAAGCCTTGCAGCGTTTGCCCGCCGCCAAGGCCGCCGCCGAAATTGCCAAACGTTTTGGGCTGGATCGCGGCGATGTTTATGCCTGCGCCGCCGCGCTCAAATCGGCGTCCAAATGACGCGGGCGAATGGCCGCCAAGCAAGGGAAAAACGAGGTCGCCGCGCCGAATCCATCGCAGCATGGTGGCTGCGCTTGCATGGCTGGCGGATATTGGCGCAGCGGGCGCGCAATCCGCGCGGCGAGGTTGATCTGGTCGCGCGGCGCGGCAAGACGCTGGCCTTTGTCGAGGTCAAGGCGCGCGCGTCGCAGGCCGATTTGGCCGCTGCCATCGATGCACGCCGCTTGAAACGCGTGGCCGCCGCCGCCGAATCTTTGATTGGTAAATATGGCGACGGGGCGCAGAATATTCGGATCGACGTGATTTGGATTGCGCCTTGGCGCTTGCCGCGTCATTTGATCAATGTCTGGGATGGATTATGAAAAGGAGCCGAGCATGACCCTTCGAACCGCCTTTCAAATGGATCCGATGGAAAATATCGGGATCAAGGGGGATAGCAGCTTTGCGTTGATGCTTTCGGCGCAGGCGCGCGGCTATGATATTTGGCATTATGATGTTGGCTCGCTTAGCCTTGATGCCAGTGGCCGGCTCACCGCATCTGCCCGGCGGGTGCATGATTTGCAGCGCGTGCCCGGCAACCATTTCCGCTTTGGCGAGGCGAAACGTATCGATTTGGGGCGCGATATCGATGTGGTGATGATGCGGCAAGATCCGCCTTTTCATGTGGGCTATATCACCGCGACGCATTTGCTGGAGCGGATCGCGGGTGAAACATTGGTGGTCAATAATCCGGTTAGCGTGCGCAACGCGCCCGAAAAAGTGATGGTGCTCGATTACCGGCAATTTATGCCGCCGACGCTGATCACGCGCAGCCAAGATGAAATTCGCGATTTCCAGCATATCCACGGCGCGGTGGTGATCAAGCCCCTACATGGCAACGGCGGCAAGGCGATTTTCCGCGTGCCCGCCGACGGCGATAATCTCGGCGCGTTGATCGAAGTCTTCAACAATACCTGGCCCGAACCGCATATGGTGCAGCCCTTCCTGCCCGATGTGGCCAAGGGCGATAAGCGCATCGTGCTCGTGGACGGCGAAGTGGCAGGCGCGATCAACCGCAAACCGGGCGAAGGCGAATTTCGCAGCAACCTTGCGGTGGGCGGCAGCGCCGAGGCCACCGAATTGACGGCGCGCGAGCAAGAAATTTGTGCCGCGCTTGCGCCGCGTTTGAAGGAGCTGGGCCTGATTTTCGTCGGCATTGACGTGATCGGCGGGCAGTGGCTCACCGAGATTAACGTGACATCACCCACGGGAATTGTCGCGATTGATGCGTTTAATGGCACCGATACGGCGGCGAAGATTTGGGACGTTTGCGCGCGGCGATTAATTTGAAAATCTCAAATTTCTAATATTGAGAGGATATAAATTTGACCGACGACCATAATCGAATTGGTTCCAGCCGTAAGATTACTGCGATATTAATATCAATGTTGATAGCAGCGATGTTTTTATTATTTTATGGCGTTGTTTCGCAGGACGGTTTAGCTTCAATATCTATTTTAATTTTAATTCCCGCAGCGTTAGGAGGCTTGGTTACGCAATACGCTTATCCAAAAGGCGATGCTCCTTATATAGGTTGCTTCGTCTTGCCGACTCTAGCGATTTGCATTTTGATAGCAGCGGGCGTAATTTTTAAAAATGAGGGTGTTATCTGTGTCGCTATGGTTTTACCGATTTGGATTGCGGCGGCGATTTCCGGGGCGATTGTAAATAAATCCCTAGCGAAATTCGAAAATGTGGATGATCAAAACAACGTAAAAATTAGAAGTGTTGTCTGGTTTGTTTTTCCAATGATGATTTTCGTCATCGAATCGGAAAATAGCCATGATTGGCAGTATCGGGAAATTGTGCGAGAAGTGACTATTAATGCCACTCCAGAGAAAATTTGGCCGTTATTAAACAGCATTGACTCCATTCAATCTTTTGAAGGAAAACCAAATTTCACGCAGGATATTTTGGGTGTGCCTCGGCCGAATTCAGCGAAAATCGAAATTATTGATCAAAAGATGGTTCGCAAGGCAAGATGGGGAGATGATGTTTCCTTTGACGAAAAAATAACGAATTTTATTGTGAACAAAGAAATAGCATGGGATTTTTATTTTCTCAACAATTCAGTTCAAAATCATACCGATCAACATATCTCTCCGGATGGCGAATTATTAAAAGTCATTTCTGGGGGATATCAAATTTTTCATCAAGGTAATGGGAAAACCCGCCTTCGGCTTGTTACACGATATCGTATGCGCACCGCTTTGCCGTTTTATGTTGGATGGTGGGGGGAATATTTATTCGGAGACATCCAGATGAATATTTTAGAAATTATCCGGCAAAGGGCTGAATAAAAACACGACCTGAAATTTTTGAAATCAAGCCCGCGGATGGGCGTTCAGATATTCATCCATTAACATGGCGGTGTCGACGCCGGTGTAGACTTGCGTCGAGCTTAGGCTGGCATGGCCGAGCAATTCTTGCAAACTGCGCAAATCTGCGCCGCCCGCCAGCAGATGCGTGGCGAAGCTGTGGCGCAGGGCGTGGGGCGTGACTTTGTCGGATAGGCCAAGGCCGCGGCGCGCCGCCTGCACCGCGCGGCGGATGAGGGCAGGGGAAAGCGGGCCGCCGCGCGCGCCGCGAAACAGCGGATGGTCTTTGCTTGGCGCATATGGACAAATCGCGAGATAATCTTCGATAGCGGTTTTAACTTGCGGTAATAACGGTACTATCCTTGTCTTGCCGCGCTTGCCGGTAACGCGCAAAATATCGCTGAGCGGTAAGACGTCGCCCATCAGGCCGGTCGCCTCGCTGATCCGCAGGCCGCTGCCATAAAGCAGCAGCAATAGCGCCCAATCGCGCGCGCCGATCCAGCCCTCGCCCGCATTTTCCGCCACGCTTTGCGCCAGCGCGATGACATCATCGGGATTGACCGGACGGGGCAGGCTGCGCTGGCTTCGCGGGCCTTTGAGCGCGGGGATCGCGGCTTTCTCGCCCAGCGCAAAATGCAGAAAATTGCGGATCGCCGAAAGCTCGCGCGCGGTGCTGCGGTTCGTCAGGCCATCGGCGCGGCGGTGAGCGAGATAGGCGCGCAGATCCGCCGAAGTAATCGCCGCCAATGCGCGCCGGTCCGCCACATGCCCCCAATGTTCGGCCAGAAATTCCGCCAGCCGCTGCGCCGTGGCGACATAGGCCAGCACGGTCGCTTTCGATTGCCGCCGGTTATCGGCGAGATAGGCGCGGTAATCTTCGCGCAGGTTGGGTGCAGGCGGCATGCAGCGACGTTAGCAGTTTACCTGTGCCGCCACAATCTGCGGCAAGATGGCATCGAGTAGCGGCATGCCTTTCGGGGTGATGGTCAAATATTGACCGTCGCGGGTCAACATGCCGAGCGCAGCAATTTTTGCGGCGGCGGCGGGGTCGATCAACCGGTCTTGCGGAAACCCGGTGCGCGCGGCAATGTCGGCCAAATCAACACCTTCGCCTAGCCGCAGGCCCATCAGCAACGCCTCCACCGCGCGGGTGGGCGCGTCGAGCGCGGTTTCTTCGGCTATACCATGCCCGTTGCGCGCGATTGCGGACAGGAAATTCTCCGGCTTTTTATGCCGCTGCGTCGCATGGTTCAACCGGCGGCCATGCGCGCCAGGGCCGATGCCAACATAATCCTGGTAGCGCCAATAGGTCAGGTTATGGCGGCTTTTCTGGCCCGCCTTTGCGTGGTTGCTAATTTCATAGGCGGGCATTCCGGCGGCATCCATTATCGTCTGGGTAATGGCGAAAAGATCTGCGCCCGCATCATCGCCAATGGGGTCAAAAATACCTTTGCGCACGTCGCTGGCAAAGCGGGTGCCCTCCTCAATCGTCAATTGGTAAAGCGACATATGCGCCGTGCCTAGGCCGATTGCGCGGTCCAATTCGCGGTGCCAATGCGCCTCATTCTGCCTTGGCCGGGCATAGATAAGATCGATGCTAACCCGGCCAAATGCGCGCTGCGCGATATCCAATGCAGCAAGGCTCTCCGCGACATTATGCGCGCGGCCCAGAAAATGCAGCGCGGCATCATCGAGCGCTTGCAGGCCCAATGATACGCGGTTCACGCCCGCCGCCGCCAAATCGGCAAAGCGCGCCGCTTCCACCGAGGACGGATTGGCCTCCAGCGTGATTTCGCAGGCGCTGGTCAGGCCCCATAAATGATTCGCCCGGTCAATCAAGCTTGCGACCAACCGCGGTTCCATAAGCGAGGGTGTACCCCCGCCGAAAAATATCGAGCCGATACGCGGTGCCGGGTTAACCGTATATTCATACCGCAAATCAACATTAAGCGCCTTAAGCCAAATATCGTGGTCGATATTGCTGCGAACATGGCTGTTAAAATCGCAATAAGGGCATTTTGAAACGCAAAATGGCCAATGAATATAAAGCGCAACTTCGCCCGATTCATTGGGTTTGGCGGGCGTGATGGGAGATGATTGATGGCGCATTGCGGCACCCGTAAATTTACGCAGTTGATCATGCAAGGAACAATGATGGCCGTGTTGATTGGTTGCGGTGTTAGCCGTTCCGCTGCTGAACAGCCCACCCCGCCGGCTCCTTCCCCAACATCATTATCCTCTGTGCCAATCGCGAATGATTTGCAGCGCGCGATGCTTTCCGCGCATAATGATGCCCGCGCCGCCGTTGGCGTGGGGCCGGTCGCTTGGGATACGAAATTGAGCGCCGCCGCCGCCGCTTATGCGCGCGAACTGGCCGCCAATGGCAGGTTTGAGCATAGCAGCAGCGCGTCGCGCCCCGACCAAGGGGAAAATTTATGGGCGGGAACCACGCGCGCTTATTCTTTCGAGCAAATGGCGGGCGGTTGGATCGATGAGCGACGTTATTTTATAGCCGCTGTTTTCCCCCATGTCAGCACGACCGGAAATTGGCAGGATGTTGGCCATTATTCGCAAATTATTTGGCGAAACACAACGCGCATTGGCTGCGGTATTGCCAGCAACCGCCACCGCGATATTCTGGTTTGCCGCTATAGTTCGCCCGGCAATTTTACGGGCCAGCGGGTTTTTTAGAGCATCGCGCGAAAATATGGGCACCGGTTTTTCGCATAAAGCGATGCGACAACAAAGTGATAGAGTGGACGGTGTGATTCAAATTTCACGCAGCGCACTCGAGATAGTGCTGCGGCTTAAAAAACCGCCGCGACCAATTTCTGAAAGGCGTTGGCGCGGTGATCATGCTGCATCTTGTAATCAGGACCGAGCTCGGCGTAGGTTTGCGTTTCGCCATTGGGCACAAATACCGGATCATAGCCAAAGCCCATGGCCCCGCGCGGCGGCCAGGTGAGCGTGCCCGGTGCGCGGCCTTCGAAAAGCTCGTGATGCCCATCGGGCCAAACCAGCGCGAGTGTTGAGATGAAATAGGCGCTGCGGTCCGCACCCGGGCCTTGTTCGGCCAACTTGCCCTCCACTTTGCCCATGGCGAGATACCAGTCGCGGCCCGGCCCGCCAAGCGCATCGGCCTCGATCACATTGCGCTCGGCCCAATCGGCGGTCCACACGCCGGGCGCGCCGTTCAGCGCCCGGACGCAAAGCCCGCTGTCGTCGGCAAGCGCGGGCGCTCCGGTGGCATCGCACGCCGCCCGCGCCTTGATTAGCGCATTTTCGGCAAAGCTGCTGCCGGTTTCTTCGGGTTCGGGTAAGCCTAAATCACCTACCGCCTGCGCCGTCATGTCATAGGGCGTGAGCAGAGCGCTGATTTCCGCAAGCTTGCCCCGATTATGCGTGGCGATAATCAATCGGCCGGCGGTTAGTTTGCGGGTGGTCATCGTCTCGACTTTGCGTTAGGATTTGACCGCAGCGACCTGCGCCACAAAAATCTTCTCGCACCCCATTCGGCCCAGACGCAGCAAGCGGAGCAGCGCTTCTTCGTCGTAAGCTGCACCCTCGGCGGTGGCTTGCACCTCGGCGATTTTGCCGCCTTCGATCAGCACGAAATTGGCATCGGCATCGGCGCTGCTGTCTTCATCATAATCCAGATCGAGCACGGGCGTGCCTTGGTAAATGCCGCAGCTGATCGCGGCGACATGCGCGGTGATCGGGTCTTGCTTAATCGCACCCGATGCGAGCAGGCCGTTGACGGCAAGGCGCATCGCGACCCATGCGCCCGAGATCGACGCGGTGCGCGTGCCGCCGTCGGCCTGAATCACATCGCAATCGAGCGTAATTTGATGTTCGCCGAGTTTTTTCATATCGACAACGGCGCGCAAGGACCGGCCGATCAGCCGCTGAATTTCCTGCGTCCGGCCCGATTGCTTGCCCTTGGCGGCTTCGCGCTGGCTGCGCGTATGGGTGGCGCGGGGCAGCATCGAATATTCCGCGGTGACCCACCCTTCGCCCTTGCCGCGCATCCACGGGGGCAGGCGGTCTTCGACGCTGGCGGTAACGAGTACTTTGGTATCGCCAAAGCTGATCAAGCAGGAACCTTCGGCATGTTTGGTAAAGCCGGTTTCGATGGAAATAGCTCGCATTTCGTCGGGCGCACGTCCGGATGGTCGCATAATGAAAACTCCTGTAGATTTGATGACCTTCCCTTAAAGAGACGGGCTTGCTTTGCAAGCATGCTGCGCTAATCAATAGTATCATGGCAAGCAACCCGATCACCGAATTGAACGATCGCACCCGCGTAATTTTTCGCAGCGTGGTGGAAAGCTATCTGGATAGCGGCGCGCCGGTGGGTTCGCGCACCATATCCAAATTTTCCGGGTTGAACCTGTCGCCCGCCTCGATCCGCAATGTCATGCAGGATTTGGAGGAGCTGGGCCTGCTCGCCGCGCCGCATATCAGCGCGGGGCGGGTGCCGACCAACAGCGGGCTTCGGCTTTTCGTTGATGGCATGATGCAGGCGGCCGAACCGTCCATGGATGAACAACGCGCGATCGAATCGCAAATTGCGGGCGACGGACCGATCGAAGCGGCGTTGGCGGCGGCGACGTTGGTTTTGGCGGGGCTATCGGCCTGCGCCGGATTGGTGGTTGTGCCCAACCGGGAGGCGGTGCTCAAGCAATTTAATTTTCTGCGCATTTCGGCGCGGCAGATTCTGGCGATATTGGTTGGCGCGGACGGCAGCGTTGAAAATCGCCTGATTCCTATTGGTGATGACGTCAGCGACGCGATGTTGACCGAGGCGGCAAATTATATGACCGCGCGTTTATCCGGCCTAACGCTGGTGCAGGCGCTGGCCAAACTGGATCACGAGATCCGCGCCGAAAAAGCTGCGCTGGACGCCGCCAGCGCCGATCTGGTGCGCAAGGGGCTGATGCTGTGGACGATCGATGCCGGCGCGCGCCCAGTGATGATTGTAAAGGGGCAATCCAACCTGATCGACGAAGACGCGGCCCATGATCTTGACCGGGTTCGGCAATTGCTCGATCAACTGGAAAGCAAGGAGGAAATCGCCCGCCTGCTCGACAGCGCGCGCGATGCGCAATCGACGCGGATCTTCATTGGCGCTGAAAATAAGTTATTTTCCCTCTCCGGTTCGTCGGTAATCGCCGCGCCTTACCGCGATGAAGGCGGCCAGGTGGTGGGGGTGGTGGGGGTAATCGGGCCGACCCGGCTCAATTATGCGCGGATTGTGCCGATGGTTGATTTCACCGCAAAGGCGCTAAGCCGCTTGATGAAATAGCAACAATGCCTATATGCGCTTCACCAAACTGATAGCGTATCAAGCGCATCGTGGAAAATTATCATGGAAAATTAGAGCTGGGTTATGAAAGACAGACAACAAACCGAAGTTGCCGATGCCGCCGCCGCGCAAGAATTGGACGGCGTGCCGGAGCATTTGAAAGAAGGCAGCGGGGCCGATAACAGCGGCGGACCGACAGACGAAGCAATGGCCTTGTTGCGCGATCAATTGGCCGAAGCGCAGCAGGAGGTTCTTTATGCCAAGGCCGACACGCAAAATCTGCGCCGCCGCATGGAAAAAGAAATATCCGATGCCCGCGCCTATGCCGCGACCCATTTTGCGCGCGATATCTTGTCAGTATCAGATAATCTAACCCGCGCGTTGGATGCGATTCCGGCGGAACTTCGCGACGATGAAAAGATGAAAGGTCTGGTCATTGGCCTTGAAGCCACCGGCCGCGAGCTGGATAGCGTATTTGCCAAAAACGGCATTACGCGCATCGCCGCGATGGGCATGCCGCTTGATCCCAATCTGCATCAGGCGATGGTCGAAATCCCCAACGATGATGCCGCGCCCGGCACGATCATTGCCGAAATGCAGGCAGGCTATATGATCAAAGACCGGTTGCTGCGCCCGGCCATGGTTGGTGTGGCGAAAAAGGCGGAATAGCAGGCGACAGCCGCCGCAAAATAATCTACCTGGCGGCAATGAACAACCCGGCGATGCTATCTTCAGACCAGCCATGGCGCGACGAATTTCGCGCGATGCTGTCGCTTGCCTGGCCGTTGATCCTGACCAATATCACGATGGTTTTAATCAACGCGACCGACGTGTTTTTGCTCGCGCGATTGGGGCCGGATGCTTTGGCGGCGTCGGCGCTGGGTTCGGGGATTGTCATTGCGATGATGCTGATTGGCATTGGCATCGTCGTTGCCGGTTCGCCGTTGATGGCGGCTGAGCTGGGCCGCAAGGCGCATTCGGTGCGCGATGTGCGGCGGACATTCCGGCAAACGCTGTGGGCCGCAACCGCGGTCTCCATCCCGATTTGGGCAATCTTGTGGCCAATGGGAGATTTACTGAAATGGGCGGGGCAACCGGACCGGTTGGCAGCCGATACCGGGATATTCATTCGTGCGTTAATGTGGCAGATTTTGCCGACGTTGGGCGTTGTTGCGATCCGCGGCTTTATGGCGGCGATGGAAATGCCGCGTTGGACAATGATTGCGGGGCTCGCCGCCGTTGTCGTTAATGCCATCGTGAATTACGGGCTGATCTTCGGCCAGTTTGGCCTTCCGGCATGGGGCTTGTTTGGCGCGGGTGTGGGTAGTTCTTTGGTTAGTCTGTTCCAGTTTCTGTTCCTCGCTCTGATCGTGTCGCGCCATCCTCGTTTCCGTCGCTATCATCTGTTTGGCCGTTGGTGGCGATCCGATTGGCCGCGCTTTATGACGATCTGTAAATTAGGTCTGCCGATTGGTTTGCATATGGGTTTTGAGGCGATGGTATTTGCCGCCGCCGTTTTCTTGATGGGATATATCAACACCGCCTCGGTCGCTGCGCATGCGATTGCCATACAGATTGCGTCGATGACCTTCATGGTGCCGATGGGTATGGGACAAGCGGCAACGGTGCGCGTGGGCCTTGGTTATGGCGCGCGTGATGCCGAGGCGATCCGCCGCGCCGGATGGACCGCTTATGCGCTTGGCGTGGGTTTTATGACCGCGATGGCACTGGTGATATGGTTGATCCCTGGGCCGCTGGCTCAGATATTCCTCGAATCCGAATCGGCCGCCAATGCGGAGGTGTTGCGGCTTGCGGTATCGTTCCTGCTGGTGGCGGCGGTGTTTCAGATTGTCGATGGCGCGCAGGTGGTGGGCACGGGCATGCTGCGCGGTTTGCAGGACACCAAATGGCCGATGCTGTTTGCCGCTTTTGGCTACTGGGTCATCGGCATCGGCGTTGGCGCGGGATTGGCATTTTGGGCCGGATGGGATGGGGCGGGTATTTGGATCGGATTGGCGGCTGGATTGGCGCTGGTCGCGCTGCTGGTTCTTATCCGCTGGATGCGGCGCGATGCATTGGGGTTGCTGCCCTCAAAAGGGTAATATCCCCTCATATTGCACCAGTGGCGGCGCGCCGATCACCGAAACGCCATTGCGCAGCAGAAAGATATGCCGGATGATTTCGGCTTGTTGTTCCAACCCATATCGGGTCAATTTCCATCCCGGTTTCAAGCTATAATCATAGCGGCAAAATGGGTGCCGTTTCAGCGGCAGGAATATGCCTTGCTGATGTTGCCACACATGCGTCATCTCATGGATAAAATGGCCCTGCAGCGCCAAATTGCGGTCGCAAAAATCGTCGCAGAAAATATCACTTTTGGGATGAAACCACAAATGGCCATCGGGTGCCATGGTGATTTTTTTCGGCTGAAACCACCACCAGCGGCGATTGTGGACGCGCACAATGTCGAGATTAATCGCATCGCTGAACACAGACCGCACCAGCGCGCGTTCCTTACCGGTCAACGTCCGGCCCGATGGATGCGCGCCGAACATGGGCTAAAGCGCCTTGCGCTCGTCGGGCACGGTGCCGTCCGCTTCTTGCACCACCGCGTTGACCAGAACGCGGTCGCCGTTGGAAAAGATATATTCGGTTTCTATTTCGCCCAGCCGCCGCGCACGCAGGTTGACACCCCACATCATCACATGTTTGCCGCCGCGTTTGAATTCGACCTTGCGTCGTGCTGGGATGGTGATTTGGCCCAGCGGCGTCATGGTCATAACGCCGCTTTTTGTATCTTTGCTGCTTTCGTGCATTTCAGACCGAATGATCGAGGGGGAGACAACGCGCAGCAGCCGAACATCGCGCGGTCCGCCATGCACGTTGAAATAAAGCGCCGACGGATTGCTATCGACCGGGGACAGCACCAACACCGCCCGGTCCACCCGCAATTTGGGCGGATCGCCGCAAGCGCCAAGCGCCAAGAATGCGGCAGCCGCGATGATGCCCAATAATTTCCGATATTGTCCCAAATTGTCACCCATTGTTCGTCATTGCTTCGTTTCATGCGCAAAAATGCATGGATTTCGTAATTTTGTCTTATCTAGTTATGCTGATCTCTTGTGCCAAGCGATTTGACACCTATATCGCCGGGGAAACATGACAAATCTGGTCATGTCGGTATGTGGCAAGGGTGCCTGATGGGCCGGAGCCACCGAAATTATACGCAACAAAGACAAAATTGGGGTAAGAAACAGATGGCTAAAGTTATTGGTATTGATTTGGGCACAACCAACAGCTGCGTTGCAGTGATGGACGGCGGCAAGCCAAAAGTTATAGAAAATGCGGAAGGCGCGCGCACCACGCCGTCGATCGTCGCTTTTGCAAAAGATGGCGAGCGCCTAATCGGGCAGCCGGCAAAGCGCCAAGCGGTGACCAACCCCGAAAGCACGATTTATGCGGTTAAGCGCCTGATCGGCCGGCGGTTTGACGACCCAATGACCAAAAAAGACATGGAACTGGTCCCCTATAGCATCGTTAAGGGCAAGAATGGCGACGCCTGGGTTGAGGCGGGCGGGGAGAAATATTCGCCGTCGCAAATTTCCGCCTTCACACTGCAAAAAATGAAAGAAACCGCCGAAGCTTATTTGGGCGAAACCGTGACGCAAGCGGTAATCACCGTTCCGGCTTATTTCAACGATGCACAGCGCCAAGCCACGAAGGATGCAGGCCAAATCGCGGGGCTTGAAGTGCTGCGCATCATTAACGAGCCAACCGCAGCGGCGCTGGCTTATGGTCTGGACAAGGATGAGAATAAAACCATCGCGGTCTATGATTTGGGCGGCGGCACATTCGATATTTCGATCCTGGAGGTGGGCGACGGGGTTTTTGAGGTTAAATCGACCAATGGCGACACATTCCTGGGCGGCGAAGATTTTGACAGCAAGCTGGTCGAATTTTTGGCATCCGATTTCCAAAAGGCGGAAAGCATCGATCTGACCAAAGACAAATTGGCTTTGCAGCGGTTGAAAGAGGCGGCGGAAAAGGCGAAGATCGAATTGTCATCGGCGCAATCGACCGAAATCAATCTGCCCTTTATCACTGCCGATCAAAATGGCCCCAAGCATCTGGTGAAAAATATCACCCGCGCCGATTTGGAAAAATTGGTCGATGATTTGATCAAACGCACGCTGGAGCCTTGTAAAAAAGCCATCGCCGATGCGGGGGTCAAGGCGGCGGATATTGATGAAGTCGTGATGGTCGGCGGTATGACCCGGATGCCCAAAGTGCGCGAAGTGGTGAAAAATTTCTTTGGCAAGGAACCGCATACCGGCGTTAATCCCGACGAAGTGGTGGCCATGGGCGCGGCGATCCAGGCCGGCGTATTGCAAGGCGATGTCAAAGATGTGCTGTTGCTCGATGTAACGCCCTTGTCGCTGGGCATCGAGACGCTGGGCGGCGTTTTCACCCGGATGATCGACCGCAACACGACGATCCCGACCAAAAAATCGCAAACCTATTCGACCGCCGATGACAATCAAAATGCGGTGACTATCCGTGTTTTTCAAGGTGAGCGCGAAATGGCGGCGGACAATAAACTGCTGGGTAATTTTGATCTGATCGGTATCCCGCCTGCACCGCGCGGCGTGCCGCAAATTGAGGTGACATTTGACATTGACGCCAACGGCTTGGTTAGCGTGACGGCCAAAGACAAAGGCACCGGCAAGGAACAGCAGATCAAGATACAGGCATCGGGCGGGCTTTCCGATGCCGATATCGAACAGATGGTGCAGGATGCCGAAAAATTTGCCGAAGAGGACAAGAAACGCCGCGCCGAGGCTGAGGCAAAGAATAACGCCGAAAGCCTGGTCCATACCACCGAAAAGCAGCTTGCCGAACATGGCGATAAAATTGACGATGGGTTGAAAGGCGAAATTGAGGCCGCGATTACCGAAACCAAAAGTGCGATTGAGGGCGGCGATCCCGAAGCGATGAATGAAAAGGCCGGTGCGCTGGCGCAGGTTGCCATGAAATTGGGTGAGGCCATTTATAAAGAAGAACAGGCCAATGCCGCTCCGGCCGATAGCGCCGCAGCACCGGATGACAGCGCGGACGAAAATGTCGTAGACGCCGAATTTTCGGAAGTTGATGAAGATAAAAAAGATTAAAACTTAGACCTAATATTCGTCATTCCTGCGGAGGCGGGAATCCATCACCAGCCATCCAAATTTTGACCGCCGGTGATGGCCCCCCGCCTTCGCGGGGGTGACGAGATAGGGGAGGGAGTGCTGTGTTTTGAGTCTTGATATCGACTATTATGAGCTGCTTGAGGTGGAGCGCACGGCGGATGAACAAACGCTAAAATCCGCATACCGCCGGATCGCGATGGAATGTCATCCCGACCGGAACCCCGGTGATGAACAGGCGGAGGCCAAATTCAAAGCGATCAGTCAGGCTTATGACTGCCTGAAAGACCCGCAAAAACGGGCGGCCTATGATCAATTTGGCAAGGCGGCTTTTGAAAATGGCGGCGCTGGCGGCGGCGGTTTTGGCAGCGGGGCGCAGGGCTTTGGCGATTTTGCCGATATTTTCGAAAGTTTTTTCGGCGGCGGAGCGGGCGGTGCCCGTTCGCGCGGGCCAGCGCGCGGCGCGGATTTGCGCTATGACCTTGAAATTACGCTCGATGATGCTTTTCACGGCAAATCGGCGGATGTCACCATCGACGTTGCTTCCTCCTGCGGCGATTGCAACGGCAATGGTGCAGCGCCCGGATCGGCCTCGCGCGGTTGTAACATGTGTTCGGGCCACGGCAAAGTGCGCGTGCAACAGGGCTTTTTCGTTGTCGAACGCACCTGTCCTACTTGCCATGGCCGCGGCGAGGTGATCGAAAATCCATGCCGAAAATGTCGCGGTGAGGGCCGCGTCGACGAACGTAAGACGATCAATGTCAATGTGCCGCCCGGTGTTGATGAAGGCACGCGGATCCGCGTTGCCGGCAAAGGCGAGGCCGGGCCAAGGGGCGCAGCGGCGGGCGATTTATACATTTTCGTCCATGTCGCACGGCATAAGATGTTCGAGCGCGATGGCACCGCGCTGTTTTGCCGCGTCCCGATCAGCTTCACCAAAGCGGCGCTGGGCGGGGAGATTGATATTCCGGGGCTGGACGGCGAAAGGCATGTCATCGCGGTTCCGGCCGGAATCCAATCGGGCAAACAATTGCGTCAACGCGGCGCGGGCATGCCGGTTTTGCAGGGGCGCGGGCACGGCGATATGGTGATCGAGATTGATGTCGAAACCCCCACCAAGCTGACCGCGCGGCAGCGGGAGATATTATGCGAATTTCGCGCAACCGAAACCGGCGAGGAATGCCCGCAATCGCGCGGCTTTTTTGACAAGGTCAAGAATATCTGGGACGAACTTACCGATTAGCAATATCGGTGAGAAATATTCAAAGTTTGAAAGCAGTCGCCTTGCGGTTCGCCGCATTCTGTAGCAAGCTGAGCGCGTCAATGAAAGGACTCGCTCATCATGATTCTATCCCGTTTTATGCTCGCCGCTGGCACCGCCATTCTATTAACCGCTTGCGCGCCCGCCACGCAGGCGCAAAATGATTTTGCGAATGTTGAAATAAAGCCCGAACAGCTTGCGCCCGGTGTTGCGGCCCTGTTTGGCGCGGGCGGGAATATCGCGGTGTCCTATGGCGAGGATGGGACTGTGCTGATCGATGATCAATTTGCGCCGCTTACCGAAAAAATTCAAAAGTCGGTTGCCGCGCTGGGCGCATCGCCGGTCAAATTTTTGATCAACACCCATTGGCATTTTGACCATACCGGCGGCAATGAAAATCTGGGTAAGGCCGGCGCGGTGATTATGGCGCATGATAATGTTCGGGTCCGCATGGCCAGCGAACAAAAGCGCGGCGACCGCACAAACCCCGCCAGCCCGAAAGTGGCCTTGCCTGTGGTAACTTATGCCGAAGGTGTCAAGCTGCATTTGAATGGTGAAGAGGTGCGGGCAATCGCGCTGGCCCCGGCGCATACCGACGGTGATTCGATTATTCACTGGACCAAATCCAACGTCATTCACATGGGCGATACTTATTTTAACAAGGTCACTTTGCCCTTTGTTGACCTGTCGAGCGGCGGCAATATTCGCGGCATTGTGGCCGCCGCAGACCGGGCGCTGGCCTTGGCCAACGATCAGACGAAGATCATTCCAGGGCACGGCCCCATCGCCACAAAAGCGGATCTGCAAGCCTATCGCAAAATGGTGTCGGAGGTTATCGGCAAGGTCGAAGCAGGGATAAAAGCCGGCAAAACGCTCGATCAAATCAAGGCGGCAAAACCGCTTGATGGCTATGATATCAATGTGAACGGTTTTATTAAACCCGATGGATTCATAGAAACCGTTTATAAATCGTTGGGAGGAAAATAATGCAGCGCTTAAGCGGCCTGCAACGCGGTATGGTTGGGGGTTGATCCCTATGGCGTTATCGCGCCGCCGTTATCTGTTTGCCAGCGCTGCCATGCTGCTGACTTTGGGTGTTAACGGCTGTTCCTATGCGGCGTCAGAAACCACTAAAGCGATCAACAAAGAAGGAAAAACAATCGTTTATGTGGTTGGCACGATACATTCCGGCCATTTGGATAGCACGGATTACAGCCTGGCTATATTGGAACGCGCGATTCGCAAGGCCAATCCGGATCAGATAATAGCGGAAATCCCGCCCGACCGGCTTGCCGAGGCTTGGCGGGGTTTTCGCAAAAATGGCGTTGTGTCGGAGCCACGGGTGCGAATTTTCCCCGAATATCGTGATGTTATTTTTCCGCTGTCAAAATCAATGAAGTTTGAAATTGTCCCTGCTGCTGGCTGGACACAGCAGCTTTCTGATTATCGTGACAAGGCTTTGAACCGAATATCCAAGGATCCGGCCCGCGCCGCCCAATGGCGCGCGCATCAAACTGCTCAGGCCGCATATTCGCGTGCGGTCGGCGCGCGCGACGACGATCCATTGTATATTCACACCGCACAATATGATGCTTTGGTCAAAGCAGCGCAGAATCCCTATGAGACATATTTTGAAGAAGATTTGGGGCAGGGCGGCTGGAAAACCATAAATGCGGCGCATATTCGCTTGATAAACAAGGCGCTTGACCGCATTTCAGGGCAAGAAAAGACTGTTTGGATCACTTTCGGATCATGGCATAAATATATGATACTAAAAGATTTAGTGACTAGAAAAGATGTGATTCTGGCGGATTCTCGCAGTTTGTTTCAATAATCGTTGCGAAATGTTGCAGGATAATTTATCGCTTGCCACAACTGGCTGCGAAGGTCGGTTCATATGTCGCCGTATTATGGGGGTACGGTGGTCGAAATTACCCCATGTAGTTAGACAGTTTGAGAGGAAATCCTGTGAAGAAAATGAAATTTGCTTCGATGCTTGCGGTTGCAGGCGGTCTTGCATTGGCAACCACCGCTTGCGGCGGTGCAGAAGCTCCAGCTGAAGAAGCTGCAGCTGAAGGCTGTGCTGCTGCGGGCTGTGCTGCTGCGGGCTGTGCCGCTGCTGGTTGTGCAGCCGCTGGTTGTGCTGCTGCGGGCTGTGCAGCCGCTGGCTGTGCTGCTGCTGCTTGTGGCGCTGCCAAATGTGCCGCTGCTGGCTGTGCCGCCGCTGCTTGTGGCGCTGCGAAATGTGCAGCCGCTGGCTGTGCTGCTGCTGGCTGTGCTGCAAAGAAATAATATCCGGCAAGCCGTTTAGCTTTTCGGCTTTGATGCCGGAGCGAAAAATTGGCTTGATAGATAGTTTTTCTGATATAATCAAAGGCTCGGATCGATTGATTCGGGCCTTTGTTTTGTCCGACTTTGCTGATCTTTGGGTCGCAAGATTTGGTTGAATAATTTTCAAGTCGAATGAGATAGATTGATGAATGCCGTTGAAGCCGCGCATGTGGTGATTGAGACCATAACCACAATGGCCAGCGAAGGCCGCCCCTTGATGAAGCGGGTGCTGCCCGATGAGGATATTCATTTTTGGGAGCATTATCCCGACCGCGATGCAAGAGATGATAAGACCAAATCGCGCTGGTATTATCATGTGCATGCACCCGGTGATCGCGATCCCGGCGAACATGGTCATTTTCACTTATTTTTGCATTTGACTCAAATGGATGACGGCGTTCGGCCGATTGCAGAGCCGCAAAAGAAGGATGATGATGAACCGGTGCCCGTTACTCATCTGATCGGGTTGGCGATCGACCATTCGGGCATCCCCTGCCAATGGTTTGCGACAAACCGCTGGGTTACCGATGAATTTATGTTCTCCGCCGAAACGATGATCGCGCATATGAACAGGTATAATGTCGATGACACGGCCGAGGATAAGACCGTCAATCGTTTCGTGACCGCGATGGTTGCGCTTTACCGCGATGAAATTGCCGCGCTATTGACCGAACGCGACGCCAAGCTGGCGGAAATTGGTGCGGGAGCCGACAATTTGGCGCTTTTTGAAAAAGGCAATGATGTCCTGGCCCATATTGCCATCGATTTGGATGAGAAAATCGAGAGCCTTGACATCGAATAAGGCCCTGCCGGTTAAACAGTCTGCCGAGCGCCCCGTGATCCTATGTTAAGCAAAATCGTGGCCGCTTACCGGATATCAGCGATTTTCTTTTTGTCGATCAGATCGATATGGAAATTGATATCGGCGGGCGGCGTTTGGCCTTCGGTGGCGGTTTGACCCAGCAGCGCCGCCGGCACACAAAAACGATAGGATGCGCCGACATTCATGAGCCGCAATCCTTCACCGATCGCAGGCAGGGCGCTTTGAACCGGGATTTGTTGCCAGTCTCGTCCGTCGAGAATTTTGCCGCTAACGGCCTCATATACGGTGATATTGACCAAAACGACGTCCTCTGGACTGGGTGAACTACCCGCACCCTCCTTCAATAGCTTGAAGCCGAGGCCGGATGCGGTCTTTGCATCGCACATCCGCTCGCCCTCGGGGATAATCTGCACTACGGGTGCCGGTTTTTTAATGACCGATAGCAGATCGACTTCAAATACCAGATCGGAATTGGCTGGAATGGAGCCGGTGGCGCGTTCGGCATAGCCGAGCGGCGCGGGAATACACAGGCGATATTTCGCGCCGGGACGCATTAGCAACAGCCCTTCGGCAAAGCCAGGGATCACACCGCCCACGGCGAATTTTGCATCCTTGCCCGCATCAAATTCCGTGCCATTGGTTGCCAGCCGTCCGGTATAATTCACCGATACCGCGTCGTCGGCGGCGGGTGTTTCGCCGCTGCCCGGTGTCAATATTGTATAGCCCAGGCCAGATGCGGTCTGCTGATTGCATAATAGCGGATTGTCGGCTTTATCCGCAGGTTTGGCCGCTGGCTGCGCGGCGGGCAGGATGGCGGAAAAACACAGCGCGGCGGCGGCCGTTGATAATGCTATTTTCATGGAAAATCTGTCCGTTAAAAGAAGGTGTTAATGTTGTGATTTGCGCGTGAATGGTTGCTGAATTGCGATAATGATTCCGCCCAGGATCAGACCAAATATCCCGGCGCCAGCGGCATTGACCGCCCATTCGAAAAATCCGCTGGCAATCGGGATCGCCCCGCCAATATCATGCGCCAAATCATGCAACGCATGCGGCAACGTTTCGAAACCGAAACTCTCCGCGCCATGCATCACAATCTGTCCGCCGACCCAAAGCATGGCCGCGGTGCCGATCACCGACAGCGCGGTCAATATTTTTGGCATCGCCAGCACCAAGCCCCGGCCCAGCGCCCGGACCATACCATTGCCGCGTTTTGCCAGATCCAGCCCGACATCGTCCATTTTTACGATCACCGCAACCACGCCATAAACCAGAACCGTAATGGCGATCGCGACGACGATTAACGAGATTGCTTGCAAGTATATGGACTGTTCCTTCACCTCGCCCAGCGAAATGGCCATAATTTCCGCCGAAAGGATAAAATCGGTTCGGATGGCGCCCGATGCCATTTGCGCTTCATGTTCTTCGCTGGTCAATTCTTCCATTTCTTCTTGCAGCGTTTCATCGTGCGGGCGCAGCGCATGCAGCGCTTTTTCCGCGCCTTCATAGCAGAGATAAGCGCCGCCGACCATCAAGATCGGGGTGATCAGCCAGGGCAGAAAAGCGCTGAGCAGCAATGCGATGGGCAAGATAAACAGCAGCTTGTTGCGCAGCGACCCTTTCGCTATCCGCCAAATGACCGGCAATTCGCGGGCCGGATCAAACCCGGTCAGATAGCGGGGTGTTACCGCGGCATCGTCAACGACAACGCCCGCCGCCTTGGTGCCCGCCTTGGCCGCCGCAACGCCAATATCATCAATCGAGGCGGCGGCCAGTTTGGTGATTGTTGCTACATCGTCCAATAATGCAAATAATCCCGATGGCATGGTTTTTCCTGCTTCCTATGAGCTTGCGATCAGGCCGCGCCGATCAGCTCGCGGCCGATCAGCATCCTGCGAATTTCGTTGGTGCCCGCGCCAATGTCGAGCAATTTGGCATCGCGGGCGAAACGCTCGACCGGCCAATCTTTGGTATAGCCTGCACCGCCGAGCGCCTGAATCGCCTCCATCGCCACCTTCACGGCATTTTCAGAAGCGAGCAAAATGGCTCCGGCGGCGTCAAACCGCGTGGTCTGACCCGCATCGCACGCGCGCGCCACCGCATAAGTATAGGCCCGTGAGCTGTTCAGCGCGACATACATGTCGGCGATTTTCGCTTGCATCAATTGAAACGCGCCGATCGGCTTGCCAAATTGTTTGCGCTCGCGAATATAGGGCAGCACGACATCCAGGCAGGCCTGCATAATGCCATGCTGAATACCGGCGAGCACAACGCGCTCATAATCCAGCCCGCTCATCAACACGCCGACACCGCCATGCAGCGGCCCCATAATGCGTTCTTCGCCAACGAAACAATCATCAAACACCAGCTCGGCGGTGGGCGAACCGCGCATTCCCATCTTGTCGATCTTTTGACCAACCGAAAACCCCGGATCGTCCTTTTCGATCAAAAATGCGCTAATCCCGCGCGATCCTGCCTCGGGATTGCTTTTGGCGTAAACCACCAAAGTATCGGCATAGGCGGCGTTGGTGATCCAGAATTTCGTGCCATTCAGCCGGTATCCGCCCGGCACCGCATCGGCCCGCAGCTTCATCGAAACCACATCGCTACCCGCGCCAGATTCGGACATGGCAAGGCTGCCGACCTGCGTTCCCGCAATCAATCCGGGAAGATAGCGCGCCTTTTGTTCTGCATTGCCCCAGCGGCGAATTTGGTTGACGCACAGGTTGCTATGCGCGCCGTAGGACAGGCCGATCGAGGCCGAAGCGCGGGCAATTTCTTCCACCGCGACAACATGTTCGAGATACCCAAGGCCAAGCCCGCCATCGGCCTCATCCACCGTTATGCCATGCAGGCCGAGCGCGCCCATGGCGGGCCATAATTCATCGCGCGGGAACCAGTCGTCGGCGTCGATGCGCGCGGCCAGCGGTTGTATCTTGTCAACGGCAAAGCGATGCGTACTCTCGCGGATTAAATCCGCATTTTCACCCAGAGCAAAATTCAAATTCATCGTCGCGGTCATAGGCGCGTGTGTGCCAGCAAATGGGTTCTGGAGCAAGCGGCCTGCGGTTAAAATAACGCTGGAAAGATATCCGCCACCCGCTTAACGATGTCCGCCCAAGCGATCGGATGAACGGAGCAGGTAAATGGCGCGATATGACGTTCTGATCGTCGGCGGCGGGCATGGCGGGGCGCAGGCGGCGTTGGCCTTGCGGCAACATAAATTTGCAGGCTCTATCGCCATTGTTACCGATGAACCGGAGCTGCCCTACGAACGCCCGCCCTTGTCCAAGGAATATTTTGCCGGGGAAAAGCCGTTTGAACGGATCATGATCCGGCCGGCTGCTTTTTGGGCCGAACGCGGTATCGATATCCTTGTGAATCACGCGGCCGAGAATATTGATGTTCCGGCAAAAAAAGTACAAATTTTGGGGCAGGGATCGATGGAATATCATCACCTGATCTGGGCAGCGGGCGGCCGTCCGCGCCGCCTGTCCTGCCCCGGTAGCGATCTTGCCGGTGTGCATGTGGTGCGCAACAAATCCGATGTTGACGGTATGATCGCCGCCCTTGATCAGGTTGCCGACGTGGCGATCATCGGCGGCGGCTATATCGGGTTGGAGGCCGCAGCGGTGCTGCGCAAATTGGGCAAAAATGTCACCTTGCTGGAGGCGCAGGACCGGGTGCTGGCGCGGGTGGCGGGGCCGGAATTATCGCATTTTTATGCGGCGGAGCATCGCGCGCGCGGTGTGGACCTGCGTATGGGTGCGTCGGTGGCGGCGTTGACCGAGAAATCGGGCTGGATGTCGGGCGTTCAGCTTTCGGATGGCGAGGTTGTTCCGGCGCAAATGATTATCGTTGGCATCGGGATTATCCCTGCGACCGGCCCGTTGCTGGATGCCGGTGCAGCGGGCGAAAATGGCGTGGATGTGGACGGTCATTGCCGCACGTCGCTGCCCGATATTTTTGCCATTGGGGACTGCGCCGCGCATGCCAATGGCTTTGCCGGCGGCGCGGTGATGCGGGTCGAATCGGTGCAAAATGCCAATGATATGGCGAATGCGGTGGCCCGGACGATTTGCGGACAGGAAACCGCCTATCATGCCGTTCCCTGGTTCTGGTCCAACCAATATGATCTCAAGCTGCAAACCGTGGGCCTGTCGGCGGGGTATGATTCGACGGTTTTGCGCGGTGACCCGGCGGCGCGGAGCTTTTCGGTGGTTTATTTGCGCGGCGGCAAGGTGATCGCGCTCGACTGTGTCAACAATGTCCGGGATTATGCGCAGGGGCGCAAATTGGTTGAGGCAGGATCGATCATTGCGCCCCAATTGCTGGCCGATACCGCTCGGCCGTTGAAAGAGATGATCGCGGCGGGTTAATCGCCGCTGCTTCGATGATTATGCCGCAAGCACGCGCTTCGCTGATGGCCGTCCTTGGCCCGACCAACACCGGCAAGACGCATCTTGCGGTGGAGCGGATGTGCGGTCATTCCAGCGGCATGATGGGCTTTCCCTTGCGGTTGCTCGCGCGCGAGGTTTACGACCGTGTTGTCCGTATCAAGGGCGCGAATAAAGTCGCGCTGATCACCGGTGAGGAAAAGATCGAACCGCCCGGCGCGCGTTATTATTGCTGCACCGCCGAATCGATGCCAATGGAACGACCCTATGCCTTTGTCGCGATTGACGAGGCGCAATTGGCCGCTGATCCAGAACGAGGCCATATTTTTACCGACCGGATGCTGCATGCGCGCGGTTTTGCCGAAACGATGATATTGGGCTCCGAAAGCCTGGCGCCGCTGGTCCGCAAGCTGTTGCCCGATGCCGAGATTGTCACCCGTCCGCGCTTTTCAACGCTCAGCTATGCGGGCGCGAGAAAACTGTCGCGCTTGCCCAAACGCTCGGCCATCGTCGGCTTTTCGCTCGAACAAGTCTATGGAATCGCCGAAACATTGCGCCGTTTGCGCGGGGGCTGCGCCGTTGTTATGGGCGCGCTCAGCCCGCGCACCCGCAACGCGCAGGTTGAAATGTTCCAATCGGGTGAGGTCGATTACATCGTTGCCACCGACGCGATCGGGATGGGGCTTAACCTCGATGTGCGCCATGTGGCCTTTGCCGCGCTCAGCAAATTTGACGGGGCGCGCCGCCGCCGGCTGACCATCGCGGAAATGGCGCAAATTGCGGGACGCGCCGGGCGGCATCAGCAAGATGGCAGCTTTGGCACATTGGTGGGCGAAAGTCCCGAAATGACGCCCGAAGAGATATTGGCGATTGAGGACCATCATTTTCCCGCGCTCGATATGCTTTATTGGCGCGAGGCTGAACCGCGTTTTGACAATGTGCAAATGCTGATCGCGGATTTGGAAATGCGCCCCGAAAGACCCGAATTGCTTCCCGCACCCGAAGCGCTTGATCTTGCTATATTGAAACGATTGTCGGATATGCCCGGTGCGATGGCGCTGGCGCGATCACCGCGTTTGACCGAGCGTTTGTGGCAAGCGGCTTGCCTGCCCGATTTTCGGCAAGTGGGGGCGGAGCCGCACAGCCGCTTTGTCGCCGCATTGTGGCCGCATCTGGCGGCGGGGCAGGGGCATTTGCCCTATTCTTATGTCGCGCAGGAGCTGGCCCGGCTGGATAATGTACAAGGCGATGTTGCCACGCTGTCGCAACGGGTTGCGGCGGTGCGGACCTGGACATATATTTGCCACCGGGCCGATTGGCTGGCCGATCCGGCAATGATGGCCCGGCGCGCCAAGGATTTGGAGGATAAGCTTTCCGATGCTTTGCACGCCGCGCTGCGTCAGCGTTTCGTTGACCGGCGCACGGCCAAATTGATGCGTAGCGCGGCGCAAGATACCGCGCTCTTGCCCGTTGAGATTGATGCGGCTAACCGCGTGCGGGTGGATGGGGAGGATATTGGCAGGCTTGACGGATTTGCCTTTAGCGTTGATGCCGGTGCCAATGCGGCCGATCACAAATTATTCATGGCGGCGGCGCAGCGGCATTTGGCAGTTTTGTTGCGGCAGAAGGCGAAGGAAGTGAAGATGGCAGGCGATAGCGATTTTGAGATGAAGGCCGATGGGAACGCTCATCCCGCGATCTATTTCAACGGCGATTTACTTGGTCATCTGGCCGCCGGGCGCAGTTTGATGACACCGCTGTTTAAGCCTGTCCGTGCGGTGGGCGCGTTGGAGGGGGAGGCGCTGCGCGATATTGTCAGCCGAGCGGAAGAATGGATTACGGCGCAATTGGAAAAGCATCTGGGCGGTATCATCGCGCTTAATAGTTTGGCACAAGACCCGGATGCCGATGGTAATGTGCGGGCGCTGGCCGTGCAATTGGCCGAAGAGGGCGGGATCGCCGCGCGCAGCTTTTTGGACAATGCGCTGCGAGCGCTCCCGAAAGAGGCGCGGGGTGCGGCGCGCAAGACAGGCATTATTTTTGGCGCGCTAGATATATTTCACCATGCGACGTTGAAACCCGCTTCGGCGCGGTGGCGTGCGGCGTTGTTTGCGGTGCGCAGCGAGACGCCCATGCCCGAAATGCCTCTTGAAAGCGCGGTTTTGCTAAAAGATTGGAAATTCGCCAGCAACGCCGATTGCCGCAATGCCGGTTATCGGCGGGTGGGGGATGAATTTCTGCGCGTTGATATGGCCGAACGGATTGTTAAAAAGGCACATGAGGCGCGGGCCAACCGAGCGGTTTTCGGCATGGATATGGCCTTGGCAACGTCGATAGGACTAAGCGAAAATGGCCTTCATGCATTGATGCGCGATGCCGGGTTTACGCCCGCCGAGCGGCCCGAATTGGAGGATATGTCTGAAACGCCCGAAATTCATAACGGGCAAACTGTCGGCGATCTCGATTCGTCCGAATCCGCGCTTGCCGCCTGCGGGGAGATGTCCGCCGTTACTGCGGCGAATATGGTGTTGGAAGCAGCGGCAGAAGTAGCTGCTGTCACCGCTACGGCCGACGCGCCGCTGCCGTCGGAGATGGCGATAGCGATGCCAATCGAAGAGGCGTCAACGCCAACGGACGAGGCGTCAACACCAACGAACGAGGCGCGATCTCAACCAGAGGATGCTGCGTCGGCGGATGAAACGTCCGCTGACCAGATTGCCGGCTCTGCCGAACCTGCCGATATGGCAAATGATACAACCGCGCCGGGTCCATCTGTTCAGCCAGTCATACTCACTTATTGGCGCTGGGTGGGCTTGCGGCAAGTTCGCGCTCCTAAATTCCGCAAGCATCAAGCGGGGATGGGTCATGATAAAGGAGATCCGACCAAACCGCATGGCGAGGGAGCCAGACATTCTGCGCGCAAAAACAATGACGGGAAACCGCGGGGCAAGACGAATCATCACGGCCCAAATCGGCGCGGTGATGCGCCTCAACGGTCAAAGCCGGAAACTCCTGCGCCGTCTAAGCCAGTATCGCCCCCATCCTCGTTGGCGCTGCAGCTTGCCGCGTTGCAGGAACTGCATCCGCCAAAAACGCGAAAGTAAACGGGCTTGGCGGCGGATTCGCTACGCATCGATAAGCTGCTTTGGCACCTGCGCTTGAGCAAAAGCCGCAGTTTGGCGCAAAGCTTGGTCGAACAAGGCCATGTCCGGGTCAATGGCAATCGCGCCTTGCGCAGCAGCGTGCCGGTGCATGTCGGCGATGTCATCAGCTTGCCGCATGGCGACGGCGTGGTCGTTATCCGCGTAACTGCCATTCCCAAGCGCCGCGGGGCAGCCGAAGAAGCCAGAAGCCATTTTGTGAGCCTATAAAAAGCGCCAAAAGACATTCCGACCAAGAAAAATATTTGCCGAATCCCAACAGATTGTTGACTTAACACTTCGATCCACAATAGGCATGTCAGCGAAGCAGCGGCATTTTGACGTCGCGCGAAAATTTGGAGAAGATTACCAATGACCTATGTGGTTACCGATGCCTGCATCCGCTGCAAATATATGGACTGTGTGGAAGTTTGCCCGGTCGATTGTTTTTACGAAGGCGACAATATGCTGGTCATCAACCCCAGCGAGTGCATCGATTGCGGCGTTTGCGAACCCGAATGCCCCGCCGAAGCGATTTTGCCCGATACCGAATCGGGGTTGGAACAATGGTTGGAGCTGAATGCAAAATATAGCGCCGAATGGCCGAATATAACGACAAGCCGCGAACCGCCCAAAGATGCCGATGATTTCAAAGGACTTGAAGGTAAGTTTGAAGAGCATTTCTCACCGGAGCCGGGCGAGGGCGATTGATCCCGATTCGATTGGATATTTAGCGTTAATATTCCAAGCCGAGCATCATAGTCAGCATACAGTTGCTGGTTTATTCGGGGTCTTCTTCCGGCTATACGGCCATCGTCAAAGATGGTAAGTTGCCGCCGATTGAGGAGAGACGATCATGGACCAAAATGCACAAAGTGGTTTTCCGGGCGATTTTCCGGCATGGGTAAAATTGGCTGCGCCGCCATTATTGATGGCAGCGGTTGTGATAGGGGCATCGGTTTTTATGCCGGCGGCGCAGCCCGTTATGGCACAGCCAGCAAATTTGGGGTCCTCGCTTACTGGAGTGATGGCGACCGCCTCTGACAATGCGCTGAATAAATTGTCGCAACCGGGCGCTTTTTATGCCGATCAAGCGGTTCGTATTATTTTGCCGGGCGGCAAGGGAAAGCTGCTTTCAAGAGGCTTGAAAATTGGTGATAAATTGGGTTTGACCGATAAATTGACCAAAAGCATGAATGATGCTGCGGGGCTTGCCGCCCAAGAAGCCAAACCGATTTTTCGCAGTGCAATCGGTAACCTGCGCTTTAACGATGTTCCAGGGATCATTGGCAAAAATGATGGTGCTACCCGCTATTTACAGGACAGCGCCGGGGGTGATTTGCGCGTTAAAATTCGGCCGCTGGTGCAATCTGCGCTCGGCAAGACCGGAGCCTTGGATCAATTGAGCAAACTTAGCGGATCAAAAAGCAGCCTGCTCGGTGCCGTTGGGTTAAGCAGCGATGGCTTGACCGACAGCGTGACCGATCAAGCGATGAAGGGCATTTTTTCCTATATTGCCAGCGAAGAAACCAAACTTCGCAAAAATCCGCTGGGTGCGGGCAAGAAAATTATCGAAATTATCAAGAAATAAGCGTTGAATAGCGCGCGATGCCGTTTGCGTGATCCGCACCATCATCGCCGCGTGATGTTCGCTGCAGTGATTTAACACCATGCCATAAAGACCTATCGGACCCTAAATTAAACCGGCCGATCGCATGCTGGAAAATCCATCCTTGCCAATGATAATGTGATCATGGACCGCGATGCCCAACCGTTTGCCCGCCTCGATAATTTCGCGGGTCAGGGAAATATCCTGCCGACTTGGCGCGCTGTCGCCGCTGGGGTGATTGTGAACCAGTATAATCGCTGCAGCACCCAGGTCGATCGAACGGCGGATAACTTCGCGAATATAAATCGCGGCTTGATCGATCGAACCTTCGCTGGTTAATTCATCGCGGATTAGCATATTCTTGCTGTTCAAATAAAGCACACGAATCCGCTCCGTGGTGAGATGGGCCATATCGGCGCGCAGATAATCCAGCAGCGATTGCCAACTGGCCAATATCGGCATTTCGCGCACCGGTTCGCTAATCATCCGCAGTGCGGCGGCGTGGACAATTTTGATCGCGGCGGCGCTGGTGTCGCCCATGCCGGGTTGGCTCGCGATACTTTCGGCGTCGGCGACGAATAAGGCAGCAAGGCTGCCATAATTGCCGATCAATTGCTTGGCGATGGGCTTGGTGTCCCGGCGCGGAATGGCGAGCGCGAGCAGATATTCGACCAATTCGTGATCAAGCAGACTGTCACCGCCTTGGCGTAGCAACCGTTCGCGCAGCCGGGCGCGGTGACCTGCACCCAGATGCTCGGTCTTTTCAGACATGTAAATCGCTCCTTATCGCCAGCTTATGTTGGGGATTTATCCGCGGTAATCAAGCAAATTGCTATAATCTAAGTTGCAACCTTGGCCCTATTGCCGCATTCGTTGGAAATGATCGCGCAACCCGATTTTGATGAACCGCAAGCGCCAACAAAAAGCCGCCATTGGCTGCGCTGGGTTTTTGCCGGAGGGCTGATAACGCCGGTGATACTGCTTGTCGCTGCTTATTCACAGCGGACGATAATTGCCGACAATCTGGCGCGCGATCAGTTAGAAAAATACGGCGTGCGCGCCAGTTATCAGATTAAAAATATTGGTTTGCGCACGCAGCGGCTGGAAAATGTCAGCCTTGGTGATCCCGGTGATCCTGATTTTTTTGCAAAGTCGATTGAACTGGATTTGGCGCTTAATTTTGGCGGCGTTACCTTGCGCGACGTTCGCGCCGCGGGCGTCCGGTTGAAAGGTCGATATCACGATGGCAAATTGAGCTTTGGCGAGCTTGATAAATTTGCGGATCCAGGGAGCAAAGAACCGATTAACATTCCCGACATCGGCCTGTCGCTCTCCAATGCCCGCATTCGGCTCGATACGCCGTGGGGGCGGATTGGTGCGGGGATGAGCGGCGAGGGTCTGCTGCGTCAGCGGTTTGAGGGGCGTTTGGCGTTAAGGGCACCAAATCTGCATTATCAGGATTGTGCCGCCCGAGCGGTTACATTTGATGGGCGTTTTCTATTTGATTTTCGGCGGCCGGGTCTGATCGGGCCGTGGACCGCCGATGCCCTTCGCTGCGCTTCGGCGGGATATGCGGCGATAAGCCCGAAAATCGATGGTGAAATGCGTCTGTCGGAAGAATATAACAATTGGTTTGGCGACATTAAATTTACCGCGCAGTCGGTGCGCGGCGGTGATATCGCCCTGTCGGCGCCGCGCGGGTTCGTGTCCTTCGATGGCAAAGCGGAGCGCACCAATTTTGACGCGCGGCTGGCCGGTTCTGGTTATGACGATGGCGGTTTAAGGATCGGCAATCTGAGGGCGTCGGCGCAGGGCTACGCAAATTTTGGCGAAGGCGGCGTGAAGATATCTTCGCGCGGTGATGCCGATATCGGCGGCGGCATCTTGGCAAATTCTTACGTGGGCGGCATCGACGCTATCGCCAGAAACGCGGCGCAAACTCCGGCTGCGCCTTTGCTGAAAAGGATAGCGCCCGCACTCCGCCGCGCGGTCAGCGACTTTAATGGGCGGCTGCGTTATGATGCGAGTGTGGGGGGTGGGCAGGCGACCGTGCTGTTTGATGCTGCCGATTTGCGCACCGGGTCTGGCTTGCATATCCGGCAGTTGAGCGCCGGACGTGTTGAGCAAAATGCCGGGCGCTGGGCGCTGGTTTCGCCCTTGCGCATCGCGGCGGCGGGCGGCGATTTGCCGGCCTTGCGGTTGGCGGTTGCGCAAGGGTCAGGCGGGCAGTGGAGCGGTAGTTTAGCGGTTGATCGTTATAGCGCAAACCAGGCCAGCCTTGCGGTACCCAAACTGACTTTTGCCGGGCGGCCGGGCGGTGCGTGGCGCTTTGATGGCAATGCATCGGTGACGGGGCCGTTTCCCGGCGGTTTCGTAACGGGTTTGAAATTGCCAATTGACGGAGGCTATGATGGCCGAAATTTTGCCTTCTATCAAAGCTGTCAGAATATCGCCTTTGACGCGCTGCGCTATGACAGTCTGTCGTTATCGCGTCAGAATATCCGGCTCTGCCCCGATCAAGGCAGTATCTTGGAAATTGGCGGGGCGACAAAATTCAGCGCGAGTTTGCCATCCTTTGCCGCCGACGGGCGCTATGCCGGGTCGCGGATCAGCGCGCGAGGCGGCAAGGTAAGGTTTAATTTGGATACGGGCTTTGTCGCCGATAATGTTACTGCCGCATGGGGCGATACGCCGATCCGTATCGAAACGCCGATGGTGCGTTTCAGCTTTAAGGACGGGTTTGCCGCCCATAATATCCGCGTGGAAACGGGGTCTGCCGATGCGCTGACTTTCTTTGATATCCCGCAAATTGATTGGCGTTTTGCCGCCGATGGTTTGCGCGGAAAGCTTGGCGGCGCAAATGGTTTGGGCGCAAGCGGGCAGATCGCCAATGTCCCATTCAACATGAGCAATGCGAGCGGCGATTGGAGCCTGATCAAAGGCAATCTGGCGTTGCAAGGCGCCATGCGGGTGAGCGACACGGCGCAGGTGGATCGTTTTAAGCCGATGGATGTTCCCGATATATTGCTGACTTTCGAGGGTGGCACGATCAATATGCTCGGCAATTTGCATGAGCCGATAACCGGCAGGCAGGTCGCAGGGCTTGATATCAGCCATATTTTTGCGAGCGGGAAAGGACGGGCATTGGTCGCGGTCGATGATCTGATGTTTGACAATCAACTGCAACCCGAAATGCTCACGCCGTTGACGCTGGGCGTAATCCAGAATGTCGCCGGTGCGGTTTACGGCGATGGCATGATAAGCTGGGACACGGCGCGTGATGGTGTAGTTAGCAGCGGGATATTCGGCACGGCCGGCCTTGATTTGGCAGCTGGATTTGGCCCGGTCCGCGGCCTGAAGACCGAAATGAAATTTACCGATCTGTTGGCGTTGGAAACCGCGCCAACACAAATCGCCAGGATCGATACCATCAACCCCGGTATCGCGGCGCTCGATGGCATCGTTCGTTATCGCTTTTTGGCGGATCAAAAAGTGCAGATTGAAGGCGGTAGCTGGCCCTTTGCTGGCGGCGAATTGAGCATCCAGCCCACCATTTGGGATCTTGGCGTCGATACCAAGCGCGCGTTGATATTGGAGGTGAAGGGCGTTGAAATTGCGAAATTCATCGAAACGCTGGATTTAAGCAATCTGTCGGCGACGGGCATTGTCGATGGCACATTGCCGATGGAATTTGATGCCAGCGGGGGGCAGATTGTCGGCGGTGAATTGATCACCCGGCCCGGCAGCGGCGATATTTCTTATATTGGCGAGCTCTCCTATAAAGACCTGTCCGCTTACGCCAATTATGCCTTTGGTGCGCTGCGATCGATTGATTATCAGGGCCTGCGCGTGGGCATGCGCGGTAATTTGGCGGGGGAAATCATCACCGACATTAGCTTTGACGGTATCAAGCAGGGCAAGGGTGCAAAGCAGAATTTCATCACCCGGCAATTGGCGAAATTACCAATCAAATTTAACATTCGTGTTGAAGGCCCGTTTTTCAAATTATTTGATTCGGCGCGATCCTTTTATGATCCGGGGTTTCTGGTCGAAAAAAATAAACCCGAAATATTGCGGCGACAACGCGGCGGCGATGGTTTGAAAATACAGATCGAGGCAACACCGGCCATCCCCAGCGAATGACGGGTCATGATATACATCGTTGCTGAACAACCGGTTCAGCGTTCAGAAAGCAGGGTATGAATATGAATGATATCAGATTGACGCGAGCCGCAAAAACTGCGATTCGCCGCAATATGAAGGAGATGCGCTTTTATACGCTTACGGCGGCGACTGTTTTGGCTTTGGCAGGCTGCGTACAGATTGCCGCACCGGACAAACCGATTGTGATCAATCTAAATATCAAGATTGAACAAGAGGTTGTGCTTCGGATCGAAGGTGCGGTAAAAGATGCAATCGAAGAAAATTCGGAGATATTCTGATGGGTAAAAAATGGATTGAAATGGCGGGTGCCGCGATCCTCTTTGGCGCGGCGACGGCGACGGCAGCGGTTGTTTCGGCGCAATCATCTTTGGCGGATGAATATCGCAGCGCGAAGACGAGCGGACTGGTCGGAGAGAAAATGGACGGTTATATTGAGGCGGTTTCGGCCCCGTCGGCTTCGATCGCCGCGTTGGTGTCGGCGATCAACATCAAACGCAAAGACGTCTATTTCAAAGTGGCGCAGCAAACCGGATCGCGCCCCGATGAAGCGGCTTTCACCGGCGGTTGCACCAATATTAACAATACCAAGCCGGGCGAATATTACCAAACGCCGGGCGGGAACTGGACGCAGCGCGACGGCGGTGCACCGCAGTTGAACGGCCGGTGTCCGCAGTAATAGGAATCTGTCGGGCGGCGGTTGACTTGTAGGAAAGGCTCTCCTAAAGCGCGCGTGCCTAGGCGGGGTTTCCCGAATTCATGGCCGCCGATTTCTTAGCCTTAAGGACGGTAAATCATGGCTTCAGAAGATCCCGTGCAGGACGGCAACCGCAACAAAGACCCTCGGCTCGATTCGTTAGACATGCAGCTGAAAAAGGTCCGAGAGGCGGAGGATATCCGTTCCGGCAAAGCCAACCCGCCCGTTTCAAAAGGAATGCGGCAGGGCAACCGGGTTTTGACGGAATTGATCGCTGGCCCTGCGGGTGGTGCGATTGTCGGCGGGCTTTTGGACCGCTGGCTTGAAACCGCTCCGTGGCTTCTGCTCACCTGCCTGTTCCTTGGAATTGGCGTGGCGTTCAGAAATATCATAAAGATTTCTGCAGAGCGCCCGGAATAATTCGCCCGAATTATCTTGGCGCTTTATGCGCATAAAACAGGGTAGCGAAACGTGGCATCTGAAAGCGGCAAAATCGATCCGATGTATCAATTCGAGATCAAACCTTTGTTTGAACTCAATTTGGCCGGTTACGATATCAGCTTCACCAACAGCTCGCTTTTCATGATGATCGTGCTGGGCGCGATTTGGCTGTTTATGGCAGGCGGCATGAAACAGGCGATTGTCCCCGGCCGCTGGCAAATGGCGGTTGAGGGCGTTTCGGGCTTCATCAATAATATGATGTCGTCGAGCATCGGCCCTGAGGGTAAGAAATATGTGCCCTTCGTCTTCTCGCTTTTCATGTTCATTCTGGTCGCCAATTTCATGGGTATGATGCCCTTTGGCATCGTTCCTGGTCTGCATGGATTTACCGTGACCAGCCATTTTACCGTCACTGGTATCCTCGCGATCATGAGCTTTGGAATCGTGTTGGTCGTTGGTTTTTGGAAACATGGCCTGCATTTTTTCTCGCTGTTTGTGCCGCATGGCACGCCTTGGTGGCTATTGTGGTTGATCCCAGCGATTGAGCTTTTTTCTTTCCTCGTTCGCCCGTTCAGCTTGGCGTTGCGGTTGTTCGTGGCGATGATGGCGGGCCATGTGTTGATGAAGGTTCTGGCCGGATTTGTAATCAACGGCCTGAATGCCGAAGCGCTTTGGGTGACGCCCGTTGTGGCGCTGCCCAGCTTTATCCTGATGATCGGCATCACCATGCTCGAATTGCTGGTTTGCGCGATTCAGGCCTATGTTTTTGCGCTTTTGACTTCGCTCTACATCAACGATGCGGTCAATTTGCACTGAATTTTCAACCCTCTTATCACTTATCTTAAACAGGAGTTTTTATCATGGACGCAGAAGCAGCAAAATTGATCGGTGCCGGCCTCGCAGCAATCGGTGCAGGCCTCGCCGCCGGCGGTGTGGGCAATGTATTCGGTTCCTTCCTTCAAGGTGCATTGCGCAATCCTGCGGCAGCCGACAGCCAGCAAGGCCGTCTGTTCATCGGCTTCGCGGCGGCGGAACTTTTGGGTCTGTTGGCCTTCGTTGTTGCGATGATCCTAATCTTCGTTGCTTAATTTCAAACCGGCCTGGGCCTATGTTTGGACCAGCGTTCGGGCCGGTTTTTAAGATTAATTTGTAGAAAGCCGTTATGCCGCAAATCGCTCAACTTCTTGAAACCTATGCGTCGCAGATTTTCTGGCTGCTGATCACATTTGGGATCATCTATTTCGGGATTGCCCGGATGATGTTGCCGAAGGTGGAAGCCGCCGTGGACGCGCGGAACAAGAAGATTGCGGAAGATCTGGCGGCGGCAGAGGCCGCGCGCGCGGCGGCGGAAATGCTCGAAACCGGCGGCGATAGTGCGTTGAACGCGGCGCGCGCCGAAGCTCAAGCCAAGTCGAATGCGGCCAAGGCCACAGCGGCCAAGGCGACGGAAAAAAGCTTGGCCGATGCCGATGCGCAGATTGCTACCAAATTGGCGGCGGCGGAAATGTCGCTTTCGGCGGCAACCGCGTCGGCAATGGCAAGCGTTGAAAGCGTCGCGACGGGGGCAACCGCCGACATTGTGGCGAAGGTATCGGGCATAGCGGTAACCCCGGCTGCGGCGGCAATGGCGGTAAAAATGGTGATGGCAAATGGCTGAAGAATCGACGAAAATAGGGGCACCGGGGGCGGAAACGCATGGCAGCGTCGGAGCCAGCGGGCAGGGCGATGCGCATCACGTGACGCCATCGGCACTCGGCTTTGACGCGTCGATGCTGGTTGCCTTAGCGATGATCGTGGTGATCGCGCTGGCCATTTGGAAGAAAGTGCCCGGCATGATCGGCGCAGCGCTGGATAAGCAGATTGCTGCGATTCAAGACCAGCTTGACGCGGCAACTCGGCTGCGTTCGGAGGCCGAAGCGATCAAGGCAGAATATACCGCCAAGTCACAACAAGCCGCCAAGGATGCCGAACAAATGAAGCTGGCCGCCGAAGTGGAGGCCAAGCAAATTATCGCCAAGGCAAAAACCGACGCCGCTGATATGGTCGTGCGCCGGGGTAAGATGGCCGAAGAAAAAATCGCTGCTGCCGAAACCGCCGCGATTGCCGATGTGCGGGCTAAAGTGGCCGCCGTTTCCGCCGCCGCCGCGCAGCAAATTATCGCCAGCTCGGCTGATGAGAAGAGCGACGCGGCGTTGATCGATCAGGCAATTTCCGCACTGAATTGAATTTGATGTCAGCTTAGGTTGGGACGGTGGTTCCATCTCACTCGAAATCGCTCTAGTCTCAATAGATGACCCAACAGCATGTTCCATATCATCTCCGCCTCGCGATCATGCACGATTGCGACGCGATCCGCGCGCTGATGGCGCTTGCGATCAACGAACTGCAAGCGGCCTATCTAACGCCGGAACAAGTTGCGGCGTCGGCGGCGTCGATGGGGCTGGATACGCAGTTGATCGAGGACGGCACTTATTTCACGGTTTGGTCGGGCAACTTCGGGCCGGGTGATATACTTGTGGGATGCGGCGGATGGTCGCGCCGCGCAACGCTCTATGGCGGCAATCACAGCGCGGGCCGCGACATCAGCCTGCTTGATCCCGCACAGGACCGCGCCCGCATTCGTGCGATGTATACGCATCCCGGCCATGTCGGCAAAGGCGTTGGCCGCCTGGTGATCGAAGCCGCAGAGGCCGCCGCGCGCGCCGAAGGTTTTACCGCGCTGGAGATGGCGGCGACGATGGCGGGCAAGCCATTTTACCTTAAATGCGGCTATAGCATCGAATCCGAATGGTTCGACCATGGCGGCGCGGTGCCCGTGCCGCTTGCCACAATGGTGAAGACGCTGGATTAGCGGGAACTAAGACTCATTTTCCACCTCCTAAGCACCCACCGCATCTTCAACACTGCCGTCATGCCAGCGCAGGCTGGCATCTAGGGCGGTTTAAGCTGAGATCGCCGATAGTGCACAGCGCTTTCCCCGCCGCTGCCGCGCTTAGCTGCCCTAGACCCCAGCCTGCGCTGGGGTGACGGAATTGTTTGTTTTCAAGGTTGCGCTTCGAATTTCAGCCGGCTGAAAATTGCGTAAAAGCACTACTGACTAAGCTCACGTTTTTGGTTAGGCATATTTCATGTCTAAGGCCGACCGTCCTGATGTCCCCAATGCGGCATCGCGTTTCAATGAGGAAACCGCGACTTATGCGGTGCGCGGGGCGGGCTTGCCGGATTTGGAGGCGGGCATCGCCGCAATCCGCAATGTTTGGAAAACACTGCCCACCAAGCCCGGCGTATACCGGATGCAGGATGCGCGCGGCGATGTGCTTTATGTGGGGAAGGCACGGGCGCTCAAAAACCGGGTAAGCAATTATACCCAGGTGGAGCGGCTGCCGGGCCGCCTGCGCCGGATGGTCGCACAAACACGTAGCATGACGATCGTGACCACGGGCAGCGAGGCGGAGGCGTTGTTGCTCGAGGCGCAATTGATCAAGCGTTATCGCCCTGCCTATAATGTGTTGCTGCGCGATGATAAAAGCTTTCCCTTCATCCTGCTGCGCGCCGATCATGATTTTCCGCGGATTCAAAAACATCGCGGTGCGCGCCGGGTGAAGGGCAATTATTATGGGCCGTTCGCGTCGGCGGGTTCGGTCAACCAAACGATCAACGCGCTGCAAAAACTGTTCCTCCTTCGTAACTGTTCGGATAGTTTTTTCAACAATCGTGACCGGCCGTGTTTGCTTTATCAAATTAAGCGCTGCTCCGGCCCTTGCGTCGACCGGATCAGCAAGGATGCTTATGATGATCTGGTGTGTGATGCCAAGGCGTTCCTGTCGGGAAAATCGACCGCAGTGCAATCCAAATTGGCGGGGCAGATGGAGGCCGCTGCCGCTGCGCTCGATTATGAAAGTGCGGCGATTATGCGCGACCGGTTGAAAGCGCTGACCTTCATTCAAGGGTCGCAGGCGATCAATGCGGAGGGCTTGGGTGATGCCGATATCTTCGCGCTGGCCGCCAAAAATGGCGTGATGTGCATTCAGGCTTTCTTCATTCGCGGCGGACAAAATTGGGGGCACCGCAGCTTTTTCCCGGTGCATACGGCGGAGGTGCCGGAGGATGAGGTGCTGGCAAGCTTCATGGTGCAATTTTACGAGGATGTGCCGCCGCCGCGCATGATATTGGTGGATCGGCCCCCCGCCGAAGATGCGCTGCTCGCGCGTGCTCTGGCCGAAAAAGCGGGCGGCAAGGTGTATATCGGCGTGCCGCAAAGGGGTAACCGCGTGCGCCTGATCCAGCAAGCGGTGCGCAACGCGGCCGAGGCGCTGGACCGGCGGCAGGCGGAAGGGGCGACGCAAAGCAAGCTGCTGCGCGAGGTTGCCGATCTGTTCGAGCTATCGCAGCCGCCGCAACGTATCGAGGTGTATGATAACAGCCATATTCAGGGCAGCAATGCATTGGGCGCGATGATCGTTGCGGGGCCGGAAGGCTTTATCAAAGGGCAATATCGTAAATGGAATATCAAGGACAAGGAAATCGCGCCGGGCGATGATTTCGCAATGATGCGCGAGGTGATGCAGCGGAGGTTTGGGCGCTTGCTGCAGCAAAGCCCCTCCCCTTTAGGGGAGGGGTTGGGGCGGGGCGGTGAAGGTGCGCCCAGAGGAGCGGCCCCACCCCCAGCCCCTCCCCTAAAGGGGAGGGGAGATCAGGAGATCGAACCCGAATATCCCGACCTACTTTTGATCGACGGCGGCAAGGGGCAGGTGAGCGCGGTGAAGGCGGTGCTGGATGCGCTTGGTATCGATGATGTGCCCTTCATCGGTATTTCGAAAGGGCCGCATCATGGCCGCGATGGGCGGGAGGTTTTTCACTTCCCCGATGGCCGCGAATTTACTTTGCCGGTGAATGCGCCAGTGATGTTTTATTTGCAGCGGCTGCGCGATGAAGTGCACCGTTTTGCCATCGGCGCGCACCGCGCCAAACGCAGCAAGGCGATCACCGCCAGTCCGTTGGATGAGGTGCCCGGCGTTGGCCCGGCGCGCAAAAAGGCGCTGCTGCTGCATTTTGGCACAGCAAAGGCGGTGCGCGATGCCAGCTTGGAAGATTTGGCCCGCGCGCCGGGGGTGAGCGCCGCCGTCGCGCAGACGGTGTATGATTTTTTCCATAGCGGTTGATTGGGCATTTTCCGGCGGCGGATAACTTCGCTATTGCGAACCAGTCGCATTTCAGCTAATGAGAGTGCATCGCAATAGGAGTTTGATTCGCTGTGATCATTTGTCATTGCAATGCCCTGAAAGAAGGCGAAGTGCGCAGTGCCGCGCGAGCGGGTGCGCGCAGCCCGACGAAGGTTTACCGCAAGCTGGGTTGCAAGTTTCAATGCGGCCAATGCCTGCCGCTGGCGAAGCGCATTATCAATAATGAGCATGCTATTGCTTGCTAGTCGCAATAGCTGAAAACCTCGGAAATCCGCCGATTTTTCGCTTTACACTATGCTGCGTCGGGGCTTATCCTATCGCCGGTTACAGCATGTCTCAAACACAGGAGCGCGGCCATGAAGGGCGACAAAAAAGTCATCGAATATCTCAATATCGCGCTTAAAAATGAGCTGACCGCGATCAATCAATATTTCCTGCATTACCGGATGCTCGATGATTGGGGTATGACGAAGCTGGCAAAATTTGAATATGGCGAGTCCATCGATGAGATGAAACATGCTGATAAGTTGACCGCGCGTATCTTGTTTTTGGAAGGCCTGCCCAATTTTCAAACGCTGGGTATGCTGCGTATTGGTGAAAATGTCGAAGAATTGCTGAAATGTGATTTGGAGTTAGAAGAAGAAGCCTTGCCGCCGCTGCGCGATGCGATTGTTCATTGCGAAAAAATCCGCGATTTTGTCAGCCGCGATCTGTTTGCCCATATCCTCGAAAATGAGGAGGAGCATGTCGATATATTGGAAACGCAAATTGCGCTGATCGGTAAAATGGGCCTGCAAAATTACATCCAGTTGCAATGTGATCCACCCGAAGAAGGGTGATGCGAATATCGCGGTCTGAAAATGAGAGCATCGCGCGAAAAAGTGGGCACCGGTTTTTCGCATAAAGCGATGCGACAACAAATAGATGAGCATCGCGCGAAAAAGTGGGCACCGGTTTTTCGCCTAAAGCGATGCGACAACAAATAGATGAGCATCGCGCGAAAAAGTGGGCACCGGTTTTTCGCATAAGGCGATGCGATAACAAAGCGACAGGCCGCGCGCGATTCATTCCTATCGGGCAAAGCGGCGAGCGCAATAGGCATTAGCTCTTTCCATGCAATTGGCGATCCGCCATAGCAGCAGGATGCATATAACGGCCTCCGCGATCATCTGCGCCGTTCGGCCACATGGTGAGGCGGGCGCGATTGTGCGGGGTTTGACCGCCGAATATGGCCTATTGGCGGGATATGTGCAGGGCGCGCGGGGGCGGGTTCTGCGCCCGATTTTGATCCCTGGAAATGGGATTAAGGGCGAATGGCGCGCGCGGATCACGGGGCAATTGCCATCCTTAACCGCCGAACCCGAACATAGCAGAGCGCATTTGCTGGGCGAACCGCTGGCGATATCCGCGATCGATTGGGTCACCGCGTTGACCGCCGCGACGCTGGCCGAGGGGTTGGCCTACCCCCGTCTTTTTAGCGCGCTGGACGGCGTTTTGTCGGCGGTGGAGCTGGCCCCGGCGGCGCGGCGCTGGGCCGGGGCGGTGGCGCGTTATGAGGAGCTGCTGCTGACCGAATTGGGCTATAGCGATGACTTGCCAAAAGATGGAGCGGCGCCGGTGGCGATGATGGCAAAAAACCGCGCGCGGCTGGTCGAACATGTGCTGGGCGAGCACAAGGGTGATGTTATGGCGGCGCGGGAGCGATTGGTTGAACGGTTAAAAAGGGCAACCGTGTAATGGGCGGTTGCATGAATCACGCTTTATTGGCAGGGGAAACGTAGTTTAGCCGTGTCGTCATGCTGAACTTGTTTCAGCATCCATTTATCCGTCTTAACCGGCGATTTTTTTGGCGGAATGGACCCTGAAACAAGTTCAGGGTGACGTTTCTATTGAAGAGACTATCCATGCTTATCGCCTTGTTACCCGGAGACGGGATCGGACCCGAAGTTATCGCGCAGGCCAGGCGCGTTTTGGATGCGCTCGGCCTGGATGGGGTGACCTACCAGGAAGCCGCGGTTGGCGGTGCGGCCTATAAAGCCAGCGGTCATCCGTTGCCGCCCGAAACGCTTGATTTGGCGCGGCGGGCCGATGCGATCCTGTTCGGCGCGGTGGGCGACCCCGCTTGCGATATGCTGGAGCGGCATTTGCGCCCTGAACAGGCCATTTTGGGGTTGCGCAAGGAACTCGCGCTCTTCGCCAATCTGCGCCCCGCCAAGCTGTTCCCCGAATTGGCGAGCGAATCGGCGCTGCGCCCTGAAATTGCGGCGCAGATCGATATGATGATTGTGCGCGAGTTGAACGGCGATGTTTACTTTGGCGAAAAGGGCATGCGCAAAACGGCGGATGGTAAGCGCGAAGGCTATGACATCATGTCTTATAATGAAGATGAAGTCCGCCGCATCGCGCATGTCGGGTTCAAAACTGCGATGGCGCGAAATGGGCGGCTTTGTTCGGTGGATAAGGCCAATGTGCTCGAAACATCGCAATTATGGCGCGATGTCGTGACCGAGACGGCGGCCGAATATCCCAGCGTCCAACTTAGCCATATGTATGTCGATAATTGCGCGATGCAGCTGGTGCGGGCTCCGGGGCAGTTTGACGTGATCGTGACTGGCAACCTGTTTGGTGATATCTTGTCTGATCAAGCGAGCATGTGTGCAGGGTCCATCGGTATGTTGCCGTCCGCTTCGCTCGATAAGGCGGGCAAGGGCCTGTATGAACCGATCCATGGCAGCGCGCCCGATATTGCCGGGCAGGGCAAGGCCAACCCGCTGGCGATGATATTGTCGGCGGCGATGATGCTGCGTTATTCGCTGGGGCATCCGGCGGCGGCGGACCGGGTTGAGGCGGCGGTGGCCGGCGCGCTGGCCGGCGGTGCGCGCTCGGGCGATTTGGGCGGTAGCATGAGCACGAGCGAAATGGGCAACGCGGTGCTGGCGGCACTATAAAGCCGCATTGACCTAATCCCAATCATCCCCGAAAAGAAGCTCATGAAAAAGACCACCGGCTTTAACCGCGATATCACATCGAAATGGCGCCCCGCGACCCAGGCGGTGCGCGGCGGCACATGGCGCAGCGAGCATGGCGAAACCAGCGAGGCCTTGTTCCTGACCTCGGGCTATACTTACGACAATGCCGAACAGGTCGCCGCGCGCTTCGCCGGGGATGAAGAAGGCATGACATACAGCCGCCTGCAAAATCCCACGGTGGCAATGCTGGAGGAGCGGATTGCGCTGATGGAGGGGGCCGAGGCATGCCGCACGCAAGCGACGGGCATGGCGGCGATGACCACGGCCCTGCTGTGCCAATTGGAGCAAGGCGATCATGTGGTTGCGGCGCGCGCGGCCTTTGGTTCTTGCCGCTGGCTCACCGATCATCTGCTGCCCAAATTTGGCATACAAACAACGACAATCGACAGCCGCGATAATGAGGCATGGGCCGCCGCGATCCGGCCCAATACCAAGCTGTTCTTCTTTGAAACGCCGGCCAACCCAACGATGGATATTGTCGATATGGAATATGTCTGCGGCCTGGCCCGCGGCGCTGGCATTACCAGCGTCGTTGACAACGCCTTTGCCACCGCCGCGCTGCAACGCCCGCTCGATTTTGGCGCGGATGTGGTTGCCTATAGCGCGACCAAGCTGATGGAGGGACAGGGCCGCGTGCTGGCGGGAGCCGTTTGCGGCACGTCCGAATTTATCAATGACAAGCTGATGCCGTTTCAGCGCAATACGGGGCCCAATCTGTCGCCGTTTAACGCATGGGTGGTGCACCGAGGCCTCGAAACGCTCGATCTGCGCGCGCGCCGGCAATCGGAAAATGCGCTTGCCGTGGGCAAATTTCTCCAAGCCCGCGTGCCCGTCATGCTGCATCCGGGGCTGGCGAGCCATCCGCAGCATAATCTTGCCATGCGCCAGATGAGCGCTTGCGGCCCGATATTTAGTTTTGTCTTGGAAAGCCGCACCCAAGCTTACGGCCTGCTCAACGCGCTGGAACTCATCGATATTTCTAACAATATTGGTGATAGCCGTAGCCTGATGTGTCACCCCGCATCGACCACACATGCCGCGATGGGGGAGGAAGCGCGCGCCGAAATGGGTGTTGCTGAAGGCATGTTGCGGATCAATATCGGACTTGAAGATCCACAAGATTTGATTGACGATCTTGATTTGGCGCTCAAGACTATCGGTCTATGATCCTCGATTCCTTCTTTGCCAAGAACGCAACCACCTGCGGCATAACGATCCGCGTTGCGCCCAGCTTTCTTGCCGCCCAATCGGAACCCGCGCGGGACCGCTGGTTTTGGTCTTACCATATCCGTATCGAAAATAACGGCGAGGAACCCGTGCAATTATTGACCCGCCATTGGAAGATTACCGATGGGCGCCGCGCGGTGAATCATGTCGATGGCGACGGTGTGGTGGGGGAACAGCCGGTGCTGGCCCCCGGCGGATCGCATGATTATGTCTCGGGTTGCCCTTTGCCCACACCCACCGGCAGCATGGAGGGGCATTTCCGCTTCATCCGCGCCGATGGCGGCAGCTTTTTGGCCGATATTCCTTGTTTTGATCTGGTGGCGCCAGCGACCGCGAAATGAAACGTACCCATCTTCCGCTAAACGGTCTGCGCGTGCTTGATGCGGCGGCGCGGCATTTGAGCTTTACCAAAGCCGCCGACGAACTGGCCGTTACCCCGGCGGCGGTGGGGCAGCAAATTCGCGCGCTTGAAGATATGCTTGGCGTGATCCTGTTTCGCCGCACATCCAAGGGGTTGGATCTGACCGGAGAGGGTGCAGCGGGGCTTGACGCGCTGCGCAGCGGCTTTTTGCAATTTGAAGAGGCGGTGCGCGCGATGCAGGCGGGGCAATCCTCCAACTCGCTCACCATTGCCGCGCCGCGCGATTTTACCGCCAAATGGCTGGCGCAGCGGCTGGCGGAATTTGGCAAAGAACATCCCGATACGCGCTTTACCCTGGTTGCCGCCGATGAGGATATTGACTTTACCGAGGCCAATTTGGATCTTGCGATACGCCTGACAAAAGGACCGGGGGAACATGAGGGCGTGCGGCTCGCTCCGGGTGCGTTTGTGATGGTCGCTGCGCCGGGCGGCGGTGCGGCCACGCAAATTGCTTGGCCGCAATGCCCGGTGGCGGAAGGACAAGCGGCGCTGCGGGTCGGCGATGCTGGCCTGGCGATCGATGCCGCCGCAATCGGGCTGGGGCAGGCCTGCGTGCCAATGCTGCTGGCCAAGGCGGATTTGGCAGCGGCGCGTGTGCGCAGCATTGGTGAGGCGATCGATAGCGATTTGGCCTATTGGCTGGTTGCACCATTGCCGCAATGGCGACAACAAAAAATACGCAAGCTGGTCGCGGCGTTGACCGTATCCTGACACCCGCAAGCCGCCATTAGAGCGATTTCGAGTGAGGTGGAAACACCGAACGGCTCGGAAATCGCGGAAAACAGGGTCTAGTCTCTCATCGGCATGAGGCTAATGACCAATCATCATCACCGCGCCGCCATCCAATTGCGCACATCGGTTGCGCTAACCTCGGCAATTTCTTCCATGGGCAAATGGCCGATGCCTTTGTAGATTTTGGTCTGGCTCTTGCCAAATTGCTGCGTAAACCAGGGCGCGGCGCTCACATCGATCAGCTTGTCTTCCTTGCCCCACATCACCAAAGTGGGGATCGGTGAGGCTTTTAGCGGCGCATCCTGTTTGCGGCCGCGATATTCGGCAAAGCGCAAGGCCGTCGCGCGGCGATTGCCCGTGCGGCGCAGCATTTTCCAATAAAGGTCGACATTGGCGGGGGTGACAATGGCCTGATTGCTCACCGATTGTTTCAGGCTGGTTTCGATGATCGAACGCGGGGTGATTATTCGCGTCAGCCAACTGATCCCCGGCATCTGTGCAATGCGGAAACCGATGGGCAGGTTGGCCTTTTTCTTTTGCGGTGCGCCCGATGGATCGACCAGGATCAGGCCCGTTAGCTTTTCGGGATGGGCGCGGGCATAGGCATAAGATATGCCGCCGCCCATGCTATTGCCGCCCAGCGTAAATTGGTTAAGCCCGCGGTTGGCAGCAATCTGGTCGACGGCTTCGACATAGCAATCGGTGGTGTAGCAATCTTTGGGATGCGGCCCGGTTAGGCCGTGGCCCGCCTGATCAAAGCGGATGATGCGATATTGACCCTGTAACTGCGCCGTCCATTTGTCCCATGTATGCAGCGATGCGTTGGAACCATGTAGCAGGATGATGGCGGGCGCATCCGCCGGGCCTTCATCGCGCAGATGGACGGTCATGCCATTGGCAAGCTTCACAAATTCGGATTCCTTATTGGCATAATCCTTCTTAAGGTCCGCCAGCGGAATATCGGGCGCATAGCCCCAGATAAACAGGCCGATAAAGCCGATCAGGATCAGCGCCGCGGCCCATTTGAATATCTTGCCGATCATAAAATTTCGTGCACCTTATCCTGAGGCCGGCACAGCGCCACGCCTTTATCGGTTTCCACAAAGGGCCGTTCGACCAGCATCGGATCTTTAACCATTGCGGCCAATATCGCGTCATCGGACGTATCATCGCTGGTTAAGCCCAATGCCTCGGCATCGCTGCCGCGCCGACGCAAAGCTTGACGCGGGGATAGCCCGGCATCGGCAAAGAGCTGGATAAGCTTGGCGCGGCTAAAAGGTGTCTTTTTATATTCGATCACGGTGAGCGCGACGCCCGGCGTTTCCTGCAATATCGCCAACGTCTTGGATGAAGTGCCGCAGGCTGGATTATGCCAGATGGTTGCTTTCATTGTCATTCCTCACGGGTGTCATGATGCCGATAGAGCCACTTTATCCAATGGCCAAAATTATTCAAGCCGCCATCATTTTTGCTATTGAATATGAGAATGATTCGCAATAGAGCGTTGAAAGTGATTTTGCGAAACACTCGCAATAATGGATCGAAAGGCTTTTCCGTGCGTTTTCATGCTGTTTCGTTTTTTGCTCTGCTATGCGCTTCTGGAGCAGCCTCAATGGCCGCAACATCGGCGCGAGCAGAGGATTTCGCCGCCAACGCCGATAATGCCGCCGACGATGATCAGCAAACGATTTTGGTGATCGGGCGCGCCGATGGCTATGCCGCCAGCCAAATTAACACCGCGACCAAAACCGACACGCCGCTGATCGACATTCCGCAGACCATCAATGTCATCACCCGCGAACAGATCGCTGATCAGGCGCAGCGCAGCATTGCCGATGTCCTGCGCTATGTGCCCGGAACGGCGGTGCAGCAGGGGGAGGGCAACCGCGATCAAATCACCATTCGCGGGCAGGAGACGACATCGGATTTCTTCCTCGACGGGGTGCGCGACGATGTCCAATATTTTCGCAATCTCTATAATATCGAGCGCGTCGAAATATTGAAAGGCCCCTATGCGTTGATTTTCGGTCGCGGCGGCGGCGGCGGGATTATCAACCGGGTGCAAAAAGCGCCCTTTGCGGAGGAAACGTCGATCGCCGCGGCGGGCAGCATCAACAGCTTTGGCGCGTGGGAGGTCAGCGGCGATGTTAACACGCCGATCGGCGATGCGGGCGCGTTTCGCTTGAATGGTTTTTACGAAGAGCTGAATAATCACCGCGATTCATTCGGTGGCCGCCGCTTTGCGGTTAATCCCCATGCGGCTTTTAATCTGGGGCCGGATTGGAAGCTGGGGCTATCTTACGAATATGTTGATGATGACCGGGTGGTGGATCGCGGCATCCCGTCCGATGGCGCGAATGGCCCGGCAGCCGGGCTGCGTGACCGGTTTTTTGGTATCCCCGGCATTAACCGAACGAGCTTGCAAGCGCATATCGCAAAGCTGCGGATTGACGGCAAGCTGACCGATAATCTCCGCGTGACTTCGACGGTGCTTTACGGGAATTATGATAAATTTTACGGCAATATTTTCCCCAATGGCCCGTTGACCGCCGCGAACACCGTGCTGCTTGATGGTTATTTGGATCCAACAAAGCGCGAAAATATCATCGCGCAGGCCAATGCCATTTGGGATGTGGAAACCGGACCGTTGGCGCATCGAATCCTGATTGGCGTTGAATATGGACATCAAGATTCATTAAATCAGCGGCGTAATGCGGTTTTTTCAAACCGAATATTCAATTTGAACACCGGCATTTTGCCCAGCGTCACTTTTCCTGTGTTCAACCGGAATAGCGTGTCGGTTGTCGAATTTGTGTCGGTTTATGCGCAGGATCAAATCCACTTGGGCGATCATTTCGACGTTATCGCAGGGCTGCGTTATGACAGCTTCGATATTGACGGTGTGGATATTACCGATGGCAACCGCGCTTTCGCTCGCAAGGATGATAAGGTAAGCCCGCGATTGGGCTTAATTTATAAGCCGCAAGAAAATATCTCGCTCTATGCCAGTTTTAGCCGTTCTTTTCAGCCGCGATCGGGTGACCAATTTTTAACGCTATCGATCACGCAGCAAAATCTTGAGCCTGAACGTTTTACCAATTATGAATGGGGCGCCAAATGGGATGTAAAGCCCGGCCTGGCGCTTACGCTGGCGCTGTTCCGGTTGGACCGCACCAATGCAACCACGGTTAACCCCGCCAACCCCGCGCTGACCACCAATATCGGCGGCACCCGAACCGAAGGGGTGGAGCTATCCATAACGGGCAAGATCACCGATCGTTGGCAGATTGCGGGCGGCTATAGCTATATCGATGCCGTCATCCGCGGCAATGATGCGATCCGGCTTGATCAAACGCCGCAGCATCAATTTTCGCTGTGGAACCGTTATAATTTCACCGATGCCTTCGGTGCCGGTGTGGGCGTGATCCATCAATCATCGCAATTTGCCGCGATTAGCAACACGGTGCGCTTGCCAAGCTTTACCCGCGTCGATGCGGCATTATTCTGGGATGTGAGCGAGCGGATTGCATTGCAATTGAATGCCGAAAATCTGTTGGATGAAGAATATTTTCCCGATGCGCATAATAATAATAATATCTCAACCGGCGCGCCGATTAACGTCCGGCTGGGGGTGCAGCTAAAATTCTAACGCGGCCCGGTGCGCCTTCGCATTTTCGGTATAATGCCGAACCCCCGCTTGCATTCCGGCGATTTGCTCCGGCGTTAAATCGCGGATATAGCGCGCCGGGGAACCAGCCCATAATTGCCCGGCTGCGGCGGTCTTGCCCTGCGTCAACATTGCGCCTGCCGCCAGCATAGCGTCGCTCTCAATCACGGCGCCATTCATTACCGTTGCCGATAGGCCAACAAAGCCGCGGTCTTGGATAATGCAACCGTGGATCATGCAATTATGCCCGATCAGCGCGTTCTCGCCGATGATCGTGGGATATCCCTCGGGCACGCCGGGCATCGGGCCATCGCAATGCACCACGCTGCCATCCTGAATATTGCTGCGCGCGCCGATTTCGACATAATTAACCTCGGCGCGGATGACGCAATTATACCAGACACTCGCCTCCGGCCCGATCCGCACATCGCCGATAATCCGGCAACCCGGCGCGATGAAGGCGCTTTCGTCAATTTGCGGGCTTTTGCCGTTGATTGAAAGGATGGTGACATCTTGGCGGTTCATAGGATTGCTTTCGCTATTTCAAAGATGATGGTGGGGTTATCTTGCGGCGGATAATCGGGGTCAACATAGTCCAGATCATGCCTGCGCCGCATCCCCAATCTTTCCATCATGCGCCAGCTGGCGATATTGCTATCGCTGGTCTGGCCATAAATTTTATCCATGCCAAGGCGGGTAAAGCCATGTTCAAATATCGCGCGCGCCGCCTCCATCGCATGCGGTTCGCGTGGCCCGCCCAAATGGCGCAGAACCAGCGGACTATTCATATGCTCCAGCCAAAAAGCAAGATCCCCCGGCGCTTCGGTGCGCAGGATCAACCGGCCGGTTTCAAGGATGATTTCGGGCATTCAGCAACCGTGCCGCATGCGCCGCGTGATAGGTAAGCATGCCCGATGCGCCCGCGCGTTTGAAGGCGGTTAGGCTTTCGAGGATCATCGCATCGCGCTCGCCCGCTCCCGCCGCTGCGGCCGCCTCGATCATCGCATATTCACCCGAAACCTGATAAGCAAAGACCGGGATGTTGAAATGATCGCGCACCCGCCGGACGATGTCGAGATAGGGCATTCCGGGTTTTACCATCACGCTATCGGCGCCCTCGGCAATATCCATGGCAACCTCGCGCAACGCCTCATCGCTGTTGGCCGGGTCCATTTGGTAGCTTTGCTTGTCGCCTTTCAGGAGGCCGCCCGAACCCACCGCATCGCGAAATGGGCCATAAAAGGCGCTGGCATATTTGGCGGCATAGCTCATGATTTGAACATTGTGATGGCCGCGCATTTCCAGTGCGCGGCGGATCGCGCCGATGCGCCCGTCCATCATATCGCTGGGTGCGATAATATCGGCCCCGGCCTCGGCTTGGTTGATCGCCTGATCGACCAGCATTGCAACCGTTTCGTCATTCATCACATAGCCGCTGGCATCGACCAACCCATCCTGCCCATTCGACGTATAGGGATCAAGCGCGACATCGGTGAGCAGGCCAATCGCATCGCCATGCGCAGCCTTGATCGCGCGGATGGCCCGGCACATTAAATTATCGGGGTTGAGCGCTTCTTCGCCGTCCTCGCTGCGCCGATCCGCCGGCGTATTGGGGAATAGCGCCAGGCACGGGATGCCGAGCTTTATCGCCTCATCCGCGCATGCGACAATGCCGTCCACCGACCAGCGCGATACGCCGGGCAGGCTGGCGACCGGCTCTTCCAGATTAACGCCCTCCGTAACGAATAAGGGCCAGATGAGGTCGGCGGGCGACAGCATCGTTTCGCGCACCATATTGCGGCTCCACGGCGCGGCGCGGCTGCGGCGCAGGCGGCTGGCGGGATATTGGGCGGGATAAATCGAGTGGCTCGTCATACCAGCGCCATAGCCGAGCGCAGCCGGCCGCTCAATGGGCATGATGGAGCAGAGAGCGGGGCGACCTTAACCGGTTGGCTGCGCTTTCCAACTGCCGCTATTTTGATATTCCGGCTTAATGTTTGTGTTTCCGGGAAGTTTGCTACCCGCGTAATTATCATCGCCGCCCTTGTTTTTCGCTTGCTTCGAATAATCGGGGGCTGCGTAAATTGGCGGTCGGCGCAGGCGCGCCGGTGTAATTGCAGAATAGGCTTGTTCGGGACCAATTGGATTGGCCGCGGCTGCACGGGCCTCTTGCTCCGCCTTCAACCGGATGGCGGCATATTCGCGCTCATATTGCTTCTGTAGCTGTATCGGGTCGAGCAAGGGCGTAAGCGGTGCATTCCAAGCACGTGGTTTTGGCCCCGGAAAGGGTTCGTTGCCGGTATAGCGGCTGAAAAATGCAGATGGCCGGCCCGCACTGCCCTTCCATTTGTAAAAACGATGCGCGCCGATTACGCCAAGAAAATCAAGACTGGGCGCCCAATAAGGATAGATATTCACGGTGTGATAATGCGTTGCGGTGCCCACGATAGTGTGAACATAACCCGTCAGCGCCGCCGCGGCAACGCGGTAAGCCCGGTTCCACGACGCGCGCGATGGAACCCGCACCATTGATCCGTCGCAGCTATAGCTAAATTGACATCCGGTTTGGCGCTCCGAACCTTGATAGATCACACCGCAGATATTGTTGGGATAGGTGGGATGACGCATGCGGTTGATTATTACCTGAGCAACGGCGCGTTGACCCGAGTCGGGTTCATTTGCAGCCTCGTAATAAATCGCATCGGTCAGGCATTTGACCGCGCGCGCATAATCAGGGTTACCGGGACGAATGATGAAAGGTTGAGCCGCAAAACTGGCTGCCTTCGATTCGGGCGTTTCGCTGATGTCGTTAAGCGCGGCAGGTTCAATCAACCCAGCGTTGTTGCCATTGCCTACCTCCAGCGTGTTGTGGTTCGGCGGGATCGTATATTCGGGTTCCAAGAAATAAAATGCAGATCCGGCAAAATTACTTTCCGATCTTTCTGCCTCGCCCAAGGGAGCGACTGGCATGAATTTTCCTCGATCTTGGCCAAATCCGGTAACTTGTGCAATCGATGGCGCCAGCGCCAAAAGGCTGAGCGCGACGAGCACGAGCAATATTTCGCGGCCGCCAATCAAACGGCGCCGGGGCCGTAAAGCGGCCTTTCTGCGCCGGATCTTATTTTGCGTAGGGAATGGCTCTTGCAGCATTGGAATCTTTGCAAAATGTGATTGAGGACATGATTTGGCAGCATCCTTACAATAAATTTTAAAGGCTTGTGGGGGCGAAATTTCCCCTGTGCCAAGCTGGGACGCTGTAGGATTTGAATGTTAATTATATCACAAATCTGTAATTTTTTAGATGCTTAACATGGGCCACCTCCTTCGAACCACCCTTTTGCTTGCTCCCCTAGGGGGCAGGTTCTAGAACGCAGTCTTTTCGCGAATCTACTGGAGTGAATATCATGGCGGCACAATGGACGCCGGACAGTTGGAAACAGCATAAGGGCATCCAAATGCCTCACTATAATGATCGGGCGGCGCTGTCCGCGACCGAGGAAACGTTGCGCAATTATCCGCCGCTTGTTTTCGCCGGCGAAGCGCGTGAATTAAAGGCGGATCTGGCCGCGGTCGCCAGCGGCAATGCTTTCCTGCTGCAAGGCGGCGATTGCGCCGAAAGTTTTGCCGAATTTCACCCCAACAATATTCGCGATACATTTCGCGTCATTTTACAAATGGCGGTCGTCCTGACCTTTGCTGGCAAAGTTCCGGTGGTGAAGCTGGGCCGGATGGCCGGGCAATTTGCCAAACCGCGTTCGACCGATACCGAAGTGATCGGCGGGATTGAGCTGCCGAGCTATCGCGGCGATATTATCAACGACATAGCCTTTGACGCCGCCGCGCGCGAGCCCGATCCGGCGCGGATGGTGCGGGCCTATAGTCAGGCGGCGGCGACGTTAAATTTGCTGCGCGCATTCAGCAGCGGCGGCTATGCCAACTTAAAACAAGTGCACGCATGGACGCATGATTATATGGGGCGCAGTGAATGGGCCAAAAAATACAGCGAAACCGCCGACCGGATTGGCGAAGCGCTCGATTTTATGGAGGCTTGCGGCATTACCCCTGAAACTGTGCCGCAGATTAAGGGCACGAAATTTTACACCAGTCATGAGGCATTGTTGCTGCCCTATGAACAGGCGCTCACGCGGCAGGATTCGCTCACCGGCGGCTGGTATGACACCTCAGCGCATTTTCTTTGGATTGGCGATCGGACCCGGTTTGAAGGCAGCGCGCATGTCGAATTTTTGCGCGGGATTGGTAACCCCATCGGCGTGAAATGCGGGCCTAGCTTACAGCCGGACGTCTTGATCAAGATTTTAGATATCCTCAATCCGGGGCATGAAGCGGGCCGGATCACGCTGATCTCCCGCTTTGGCCATGACAAGGTGGTGGCGGGATTGCCGCCGTTGATCCGTGCGGTGCAGGCCTCCGGTCATCCGGTGATCTGGTCTTGCGATCCGATGCATGGCAATGTCATCAAATCCGAAAGCGGCTATAAAACCCGCCCGTTTGAACGGATTTTGGCCGAAGTGCGCGGATTTTTTGCCGTGCACCGCGCCGAAGGCAGCTTCGCCGGGGGGATCCATATCGAAATGACTGGTCAGAATGTTACCGAATGCACCGGCGGCGCGATTGCGGTGACCGACGAAGGCCTTGCCGACCGTTATCATACCCATTGCGACCCGCGGCTAAACGCCGCCCAATCGCTTGAAATGGCATTTTTGCTGGCCGAGATGCTGAATGATGAATTGCATCAGCGCGCCAAAAAAGCCGCATAAAATGCATGATTCTCAGCCGCGGTGTACTGCCATTATGCCGCGGACAGGTGCCATGTTCCCGGCGCGCGTCATCATGCTCACCGTCTGCACGTTGCTGTCGGCCTGCGCGCAGACGGTTGAAACCCGGGTTGTCAGCGCGGGTGTGGCCGGGGCCGCGCCTACCCGCTATATAGCGGCCTTGCCCAATAAAATTTCGTCACAGGAATATGATATAGCGCACAATCTGGTTGCCACGAAATTGGCTGATCGGGGTTATGTCTCGGCAGCGGATGCAACGCTGTTTTTGCAGGTTGGGGTCGCGCAGCGCCCTGCGTCGTTGTCATTGACGCAGGGAGGAACCATATTGAGTCCGGCGAGCGCAAAGCGCGGCTCGCGCCGCTGTGCGATAAGCGAATACCGCTTGACGGTAGCACTCACAAAAATTGCGGACGGCGCCGAGATGTATCGTGCCGCCGCCAGCGAATATCATTGCAAGCTTAATATCGGCGCGGTTTTGCCCCGCCTCGTGGACGCGGCGCTTGCCGATTTGGGCAAACCAAAGGGCGGCTATGTAACGAAACGCAAGCAGGCGCGGTAATTTCTTGCCGCCTTATTCGGCGTTACCGTCATCTGCGCCTTGCTTGCCCTTAGGGCTTTTTGGCAGGCGTTTTGGTATCACGGCGTCCTCAGCATGTTCCAGCGCGAGATTATCCGCAATGGCCGGATCGACCGCTTTGGCGGCGCCCGATATCAAGGATTCAAGCGACGAGCCATCTAATCCGAGTTCCTTCATCAAGCCGTCGATAATTGGAGCTTGTGCACGATAAGCCAAGGCGGCTGACACCGCGTCCGTTGCCAGATTTCCGCTTGTCCCATTGGTGGCTGCCCCGCCGTATCCACCACCGGACCGATTCCCGCTATTTTGCGTTAGGCCGTCGACTTGAACGATTTTGATCGAGTCAATCGCTTCCATTGGTTTAACCGATTCGCGAACAATTTCGGGAAGTATTTTTAACAAAGCCATTTTGGTTTGCAGCGAAATTTGATCGGATGACAATAGGTTGGCCGCTTCGTTAATTGCCCGCTGACCAGCCGCTTCCACTTCAAAGCGGATACGTGAGGCCTCGGCGCGCAGCTTTTCGGCCTCTGCATCGCCTTCTGCCGCCATCCGCACGGCGGTTGCTCGGTTCGCCGCCGCTTCCTTTTCCGCTTCCGCCTGCACCTTCACGGCAATCGCTTGCCGCTCGGCCTCTTTTGCCGCCTCGATCAGTTCAATCAGCTTTTCGCGATCGGCAATTTCGGTCTCGCGCGCCGTGATGACCTGCTCTTCGGCGGCGACGGCCTTGGCGCGGGCCTCATCCGCTTCGGCTTTGGCCTGGCTTTCTTCGCGGGATTTATTTTGGACGGCAATTTGCTGCTCTTGACGCGCGATCTCGATCGATTGTTCCTGCGCGATCCGGGCTTGTTGAATCGCCCTATCCGCTTCAATTTGTGCTGCATCCACCGCTTGTTTTGCCTTAATCTGCGCGTCTTGCGCTTCTTGATCGCGCTGGGCCTTTTCGCGGGCTACTTCGGCGCCTTGTCCCGCGCGGCGCACTTCCACTTCGCGTTCTTGCTCCAACCGGGCAAATTCTTGGTCACGGCTAATTTCAAATGACCGTTTATCGGCTTCCAAATTCTTGGTTTCAATCTGAACGCGGGTGTCTTGTTCGATATCATTGCGTGCTTTTTTGCGCAGCTCAATTTGCTCGGTCAACTTGGTCAGGCCTTCGGCATCAAAAGCATTGTTGGCGTTGAAATGTTCAATGCTGGTTTGATCGAGCCCGGTTAGCGATACAGATTCCAGCTCCAGCCCGTTCATTGCCAAATCATTTGACGACGCCTGCTGAACCTTCTGCACAAAATCGGCGCGCTGTTCATGCAGTTCATTCATGGTCATACCGGCGGCAACGGAGCGCAGCGCATCGACAAATTTGCCCTCCACCAGATCCTTCAAAAGCTCCGGCTGCATGGTGCGCATCCCCAGCGTTTGCGCGGCCATCGCGAGCGACTGCGCATCGGGCGCGACGCGCACGTAAAATTCGGCTTTCACATCGATCCGCAACCGGTCCAGCGTAATCAGCGCATCGACGTTGTTGCGCTCCACCGCCAGCCGCACGGTATTCATATTGACCGGCATAGTCTCATGCAACACCGGCAGCACGAGCGCGCCGCCATTCATAACTACTTTTTCGCCGCCAAGGCCGGTGCGGATAAAGGCAATTTCCTTTGTCGCCCGCTTATAAAGCCGCGTGATAACCACGCCAAATATCACCAAAGTAAACAGGATAATGCCAGCATAAATGGCGATGGTGATAAGGTTACTCATATTTTAATCTCCAGTAAAAGCGCCGATGGTCGTTGCGGCTTTCATGATGTTATGGGCGTTTTTTGGGGGCTGAATGGGGGTCATCCCGCCGCTATGCTACATTGCTCTATCCTTCCAAGCGCGGCAGGTGATGATCGCCATGCGATATCGCCCGAAATAATTGGCCTTCGCGCCGGACGAGTAGCAATTTCTCTCCGCTTTGCAGCGTCTGATCCTCATTGTCTGGTTCAACCATAACAAAATGCGCCAGGCCATGCATATCGGTCACTTTTGCGCGCGCAGGAGAAGCATGGCGCGCGGTGCCGATTTCGATAAAGGCAAATCGCCCGATCAGGCTATCAAGCCCCACCACGGTTGTTTCATCTTTCGGCATGATATAGGCCAAGGGCCGCGCCAATAGTGAAGTGGCGGGCAGCGCGAGCAGCGCCGCGGCCGGAGCGGCGAGCAGGGACGGCCATAAGCCGCCCGTCAGCGATTGCACCAATTGCTGCCCTGCAAAACCGATCAGCGTGAATAGCATTACAAATAATGCGAGCCAAAGGATGAGAGGCAAACGGCCAATGCCAAGAAAAGCGAGAATTCCCTCACCCAAATCGGCGGAAGCCGTGTCGCTATCTAAATCGGGTTCAAAATCACCAAAACCAGAAATTTGTATGATGAAAAGACCAATGAGCACCAAAAGGCCAGCAGCGAAAATGATATTTTCATCGGCCAACCAAAAATCAAACATGCAAGAACCTCTTACCCGATAATTTCCAAAAGATAATGCGAGAATAGGCAAGTCTGGTCAATCAAATTCAGGTCAGACTTTTCCGATTATTGAAATGGGCTAGCGAAAAGACAGGCTGGTGTATAAATGCCACTTCAAAGCGGATTTTCTTCGGTTTTTCTGAACCCAACCGCCAGCCACCATGCAGCCATAACCTGCATCAGCTTTTCCCATTTGCTTACGGAAATTCGCTGGTCCCAGGCATCGCTGCCCGCTGCGCGGACTTTGCGGGCGATATCGCCGTAAATTCCGGCCGCGGACAGCACCGCCCAGCGCGAACGAAACGGCAGCCGCGCTGCGCCAACCCGCGCCGATGCCTCATAACGCGCGCTGGCATCGCACAGCCGCGCCGCCATTTGGGTGAGCTGCGTGAGATATAGCGGCTGCATCAGCGCGCCGGCGGGAATAGCTTGCGCGGCGATCCATGCGGCGGGCAGATAGCAGCGCCCCGCCGCGTCATCCTCGGCAATATCGCGGGCGATGTTGGCATATTGAAAAGCCAGGCCAAGGTGACAGGCGCGGCTCAGCGTTGCCTCATCATCCGCCGGCACCCCCATCACCGCCGCCATCATCACGCCGACGGCGCCAGCCACGTGGAAACAATATTGCTGCAAATCCTCATCTGTCTGCGGCCGCCAGCCGGCGGCATCGAGCGCGAAGCCTTCGATCACATCATCCGCCATCTTTTGCGTCAGGCCGCATTCGGCGGCGACTATGCCCAAACAATCAAAGGCAGGCTCGCTGGTGATGTCCCCGCGCATAGCTTTTGCGGTGAGCGCGCGGATGGCGGTTAGCCGCGCCTTCGGATCGTCCACCGCCGCCATCGCGCCGCCATGATCCTGCCCATCGGCCATATCATCGCATGCCCGGCACCAGGCATAGAGCAACCAGACACGCTCGCGGGTTTTACGGTCAAATAACTTGCTGGCAAAGGCAAAGCTTTTGGAGCCGCGCGCGATGCTTTTTTGGGCGAAGGCGATAAGGGCGGTGCGGTCGGCGGCATGCGGCATCTTTCATACGTCATCCCGGCGAAAGCCGGGATCTTTTTCAGTGTCAGCATATTCCTTCATGGGATTCCGGCTTTCGCCGGAATGACGATGATAATTTAAAAAATTCCCGCCTTCGCGGGCGTGACAAAAAAAAGAGATCGGGGGGCCGGCGCTCACAAATCATCCGCCTTCATCTGAAAAATGGTTTTGTGCGGCACATAGGCTTCCATTTTGGCCAGCAAGTCCGGCAGCTGTTCGGCCACGATCAAGATGTTCTTATGCGCCGCACGAATAAAACCGACATCGGCCATATGCGCGTTAAAGGCGATCAGATGATCGTAATATCCCGCGATATTGAGGATGCCAACAGGCTTGCTATGATAGCCCAATTGCGCCCAGCTGATCGCCTCCCACATTTCATCCATCGTGCCAACCCCGCCGGGCAGGTTGATGAAACCGTCGGATAGGTCGGTGAAGGCTTGTTTGCGCTCATGCATATTTTTGACCACATGCAACTCGGTGCAGCCTTTATGCGCGACTTCCGCGCCGACCAAAGCCTCGGGGATGATGCCAATGACCTTGCCGCCCGCCGCCAGCGCCGCGTCCGCAACCGCGCCCATCAGGCCGAGCCTGCCGCCGCCATAGACGGTGGTGATCCCGCGTTCTGCTAAACCATGGCCCACCGCGCGAGCAGCATCGATGTAAACCGGATCGGCGGGGGTTGCCGACCCGCAATAGACGGCGAGCGATTGCATCATTTCATATCCTCTAACATCAATGCTGCGGTTGCTTTCGCGCTGCCGACCACGCCGGGGATGCCCGCGCCTGGATGCGTGCCTGCGCCGACAAAATACAGGTTGCTGATTACGTCATCGCGGTTATGCGCGCGGAAGAAAGCGCTTTGCCACAGCACTGGCTCCAGGCTGAAGGCGCTGCCATGATGTGCGCCCAAATCGCGGCCGAAATCGGTCGGCGCATAACAGAAGCTAACGGTGAGATTTTCTTTCAGCCCTGGCAACACCCGCCGTTCCAGCTCGTCTAAAATCGCGTCTTTGAATTTCTCACCAAATTCGCCGTCCCAATCAACATTGCCCCAATCGACATTCGCTTTGCCCAAATGTGCCACCGGGGCGAGCACGTAAAAGGTTGAATGACCCGCCGGTGCCATTGTCGGATCGGTGATGCTGGGATGGTGCAGATAGAGGCTGAAATCTTCCGGCACCGTACCATTTTTGTAGATATCGTCGAGTAAGCCTTTGTAACGCGGCCCGAATAAGATCGAATGATGCGCGACATCGGGATAGTGGCCCTTGAGCCCGAAATGCACCACGAACAAGGACGGGCTCCAGCGTTTGCGTTTCAACGCCTTGGTCTGCTTTGCCCCGCGCGGATGGCCGGGCAGCAGTTTTTCATAAGTGTGGATCAAATCGCCATTGGTGGCCACCGCATCGGCGGGCAGGCGCAGACCCGCTTTTGTCCGCACCGCAACGGTATGGTTGCCATCCGTCTCAATCTCTTCGGCTGCGTCATTGAGGATCAGCTTGCCGCCGAGCCGCTCGAACAGCGCCGCCATACCCGCGACCAGCCGGTTGGTGCCGCCGCGCGCAAACCATACGCCGCCGCGTTTCTCTATGGTGTGGATCAACGCATAGATGCTGCTCGTCGTCATCGGATTGCCGCCAACCAGCAGGGTCTGGAATGACAGTGCCTCGCGCAATTTTTCGCTCTTCACATATTTGGAGGCAATCGAATAGACGCTGCGCCAAGCCTGATAGCGCGCCAAGGCTGGCGCGGCCTTAATCATGCTGGCAAAATCGAGGAAGGCGACCGAGCCGAGTTTCTGATATCCCTCGCGCTCGACGCCTTTGGAATATTCCTGAAATTTCTCATATCCCGCTAGATCATCCGGCGCTATTTTCTCGATTTCGGCGCGCAGTTGCGCTTCATCGTTCGAATAATCATATGTCGTGCCATCGGGCCAGTTGAGCCGGTAAAAGGGCTTGACCGGCATTAAATCGACATCATCACAAAGCCTTGATCCCGAAAGCTGCCATAATTCCTCAAGACAGGGCGGATCGGTAATCACCGTTGGCCCGGCGTCAAAGATAAAACCCTGACGATCCCAGAAATAGCCGCGCCCGCCCGGCTTATCGCGGGCCTCAACGATGGTTGTGCCAATCCCAGCCGATTGCAAGCGGATCGCCAATGCTAATCCGCCAAAACCTGCGCCGATAATGACGGCTGATTTCATTATTTTTTGCCCCTGATCGCGCGAACGGCCTTACGGATTGGCACCGGCGGCTTGCCTGACAGGATGCGCAGCTTGTCTGCCCTGCTGCTGCGCCCGGCGTAGAATCGGGAAATTAGGCCGGGGTCCATCCGGTAAAAATGCTCTAATATCTTATAGCGCTGCGCGGGCGGGCTCGCGCGAAATAGCATCCGGTTGAGCATCCGGTAATATTTGCCGCTATCCCAATGCTGATCCGCGCGCTCCTTCATCACCATATGCAGCCGGTCGCCATCAAGATCGCCTTGCTCCGCAATGAAAATCGCGCCCCGCACCGCATCGGGCAGCGAGTAGCTTGTCACCGGTTGGAAGAAACCGCCGCGCGCGCCCGCTTTCGCCACGCGGCCCGATCCGCTGGCCCAATAGCTGTCGAGATCCCCGCCCATCACCACTGGCAACACGCCGGTTTCCTCGCGCAAAATTCGCTCGACTTTCCAGCCATTATTGTCGGCATATTCGGCCAGGCGCTGGCGATGGCGGCGGGAATCATGATCGGGCCTGTCGGAATAATATGTGTCTTCGATGAACAGCTTATCCATACCAAAGGGCAAAACGTAAACAAAGCGGTAGCCGTCATGCTGTGCCACGGTGGCGTCCATGATGATCGGCCGGGTCACATTATGCGGATGCGATAGCTGCATCAATTGGCCGGTAAATTTTTGCCAGCCGCAATCGAGATGATGCAAATCACCGGGGCCGCGCGCGTCGATTACTCCGCCGGCGTTGATCCGCTGACCGCCCTCTAACACCACCAAACGCGGGCTGACTGCCTTCACCATTTTGCCGGTCAAAAGATTTTCGCGTGGCAGCGTCGTTCGGATTACCTCGTCCAGCCGTTCGGACTCGATCGAATAATAGATGCTATCCAATTTGCGGCTATAGGCCGGAAAGCGCACCTCATTGCCCGACCAGCCATAGGTTACCAGCGGCGCGGTGAGCCAGCGGCTCGCCGGATCGATATCGGTGGCAAAAAAGCTCCAAATATGGTTGCCGCCAAAATGATCATTGCCTTCGATCAATACGACTTTAAGTTCGGGCCGTTTCCTGGCCAGCGCCAGCGCGATCAAGCCGCCCGCAAGGCCGCCGCCAACAATCGCAACATCGCATTTGATCTGATCCATGGTCTGCGGCTCTAGCGGCAAAATAGGCTTGCGGGAAGGGCGCAGCGCCAGTTTCTTCCTTCGCGGCCGCTTGCATGGGAGCGATTGACTTTTTGCCATTTTGGCGCGACCAGATGGTTATGGCAAAGAAGGCAAAAGTCATCGCGATCTATTCGCTTAAAGGCGGGGTTGGCAAAACCACGCTCGCGGTCAATATGGCGGCGGAGGCGGCGCTGCAATCGGGGTTTAAGACATTGCTGTGGGATCTCGACCCCCAGGCGGCGGCGACATATATGCTGGGGCGTGATGATAAGCATCTCCATAGCGAAAAGGCGCGCGCGCATGCGGTATTGGAAAAAGGCAGCGGCGCCGAAAAGCTGCTCGTTCCCACCCCCGTTACCGGGCTGGATCTGTTACCCGCCGACCATAGCCTGCGCGAATTGGACCGGACATTATTTTCCATCGGTAAGAAACGGCGGCTGCAAAAATTAGTGAGCGAGCTAACCGAGGATTATGACCGGATCATTCTCGATTGCCCGCCGGGATTGACCGAGACCAGCGAACAAGTGATGCGCGCCGCCGATTTGATATTGGTGCCCGTGATCCCGTCGACCTTATCGCGCCGCGCGCTGGACGAGGTGGTCCGCCATATCAAGCATGCGCATAAAGGCGATGTCGCGTTGCTGCCGGTATTTTCGATGGTCGATCGCCGCCGCAATTTGCATGCCGCGGCGCTGGCAACGGAGCCTGCTTGGCCGATGGTTCCGATGGCCAGCGCGTTTGAACGCATGGCCGAACTTCGCCAGCCCGTTCGCTTATTTGCGCCCAGCTCGGTCGCTGGAAAAGCGGTGGCCAGCCTGTGGCACAGCGTGGACCATAAAAAGGGCAAAGAACGCCGGGTTAGCAGCTAGAGCTTGTTGACATTCAAGTATTATATCTCTGATATAGAAGGCTTTGTCATTCCCGCGCAGGCGGGAATGACAATATTGTTTTACGAAGAATTTGGCATTTGAATGTCAACACAACCTAATCTGCTATTGGCTTGCGCACACCAATCCAGCCCGCACCCAAATCTCACCGCCAACCTCACCGCGCGCGGCGATGAAATTGCTGCAATAAATTTTCGCTGCGTTATAACGATTGCGTGATGCTCACAATCCTCCTTTCTGCGTTGGCGATGACCGTGATCGTCGCGGTGCGTTATCTGTTGACCAGCGGCGCTTTCGCCTGGGCAACGCGCATCCGCCATCCGGGATTATATGACGGGTTAACCCCGCAAATCCGGCGGGAGATATTTTGGAGCCTCGCGAGCGCGGCGATTTACGGGATACCGGCGGGCATTGTCGCTTGGGGCTGGGATAATCGGGGATGGACGATGATCTACACCGATCTGGCTGCTTATCCGCTATGGTATCTGCCCTTGTCCATTTTTCTGTATCTTCTTGCGCATGACACTTGGTTTTATTGGACCCACCGGTTGATGCACCGGCCCCGGTGGTTCCAACATGCCCATGCGGTCCACCATGAAAGCCGCCCGCCCACCGCATGGGCAGCAATGAGCTTTCACCCGTGGGAGGCGTTAACCGGCGCTATCGTGATCCCGCTGTTGGTATTCCTCATCCCCATTCATATCGGCGCGCTCGGCGCGGTGCTGGCGATTATGACCATTATGGGCATCACCAACCATATGGGATGGGAGCTGTTTCCGCGATTCCTTGTTCATGGACGGTTAGGGCGCATGCTGATAACAGCAACGCATCACCAAAAACATCACGACAGCTACAGGGGCAATTATGGGCTATATTTCCGTTTCTGGGACAAGATTTGCGGTACGGACCTGGGCCTTGGTGATTTTCGCCATGATCGGGATTAACCCGACGGTAGCAAGAGCGTCGGCGCAAGGGGCGGCACAAAATGGCGCAACTTTGGCGGATGTTAGTTTAAACATCTCAAATTTGCGCAGCGGCAAAGGGCAGTTGTTGGTGTGCCTGACGCAAAATCCAAAGGGCTTTCCCGATTGCGCGAAAGACAGCAAGGCGCAGAAAAAAACGGTGCCCGCGGGGCAGGCGAATGATATTATCTTCACCAATGTCGCGCCGGGCCTATATGCCATTGCCATTGTTCATGATGAAAATAGCAACGCAAAAATGGACTTGCGCATCTTCGTTCCGCGCGAAGGATTTGCCTTTTCCCGCAACCCAAAAATCGGTTTTGGCCCGCCAAAATTTAAAAGCGCCGCATTCGAAGTTGGCCAAAGCAATGTCACGCAATCGGTGAAGATGAAATATTTATTTTAGATTGCTAGCAATAATCACGGCATCTAGGATGTTTATTGGAATGGTAGAATAATTATGCCTTATTGCAATATCTGGTTTAGCTTTCGATTGGCAATATTGGCCGCGGGGGCATTATCCTCGCCGGCGGCTTTCGCGCAGGCGCAGCCATCGCCGGACAACCGCGATGCATCGGCATCTGGCCCCGCAGCTCCAACGTCCGATGCCGCAACCCCGGTCGCTCCCACCCCGCCAAAGACTATCTTTGACAGAAATTGGGTGGCAATCGGTGCAGGCGCGGGATATCGCCCCAGTTATGAGGGTTCAGATAGTTACAATATCGGCCCCGCTCCTTTGATCCAAGGCAGCGTTGAAGGTTTTGATTTTGGCGCGCGCGGCCCCGGTCTTTTCGTCGATCTGGTCCGTGACAGCAAACGTGCCAACAAGGTGCAATTTATCTTAGGGCCGCAAATATTGCTGCGGCTGGACCGGACAGGCCGGATCAACGACATCGCCGTTGAAGCGCTGGGTGAGCGTGATACCGGGATTGAGCTGGGCTTTACCTCGGGCGTGGCTTTCAAACAGCTGCTCAGTCCGTTTGACAGTTTAACGCTGTCGCTAAACGCCGGTTGGGATGTGGCGGGCGCGCATAACGGCAGCGTCATCACCCCGTCGGTCAGCTATTCCACGCCGCTGTCGCGCGCCATCTTTGTCAACCTGTCGCTATCGGCGGACCGGGTGGATGATAATTATGCGCAAACTTATTTTAGCATCGATGCCGCGGGCAGCGCGGCGAGCGGCCTGCCGCAGTTTAACGCCAATGGCGGCTGGAAAAGCGCCGGCGCGTTTTTGGTGACCGCCTTTGATCTGTCGGGCAACGCGCTCGATGGCGGTTTCAGCTTATTTGGCCTGAGCAGCTATAACCGATTGCTGGGCGATGCGAAACGATCCCCGGTCACATCCATCCGCGGCAGCGCTGATCAATTTTTTGTCGGCGGCGGCGTGGCCTTTAGTTTTTGAAGCGGGGGGGCCGGTTTCCCTGAGGTTCGGTGCATAAACGAAACGCGCCGCCCCGTCATTGCGAGCGCAGCGAAGCAATCCAGCGCGACGCGGCCAACCCTAGATTGCTTCGCTGGGCTCGCAATGACGAGGCGTTTAACCTAAAGTCATGGCACTCAGAGCGCGATAGTTATTTGCCGCATTTCCAACTCGGGGCATGACAGCGACGATTTTTCCGCGTAAACGCTTTTCATCCCCGGGGAGTCGGCCGCCCATCAAAGTGATATTTTGATGGGGCCCAACAAAGACTGAGAGGGATGGGTGGCACCCATCCGACCCGCTGAACCTGATCCCGTTGATGCGGGCGGAGGGAGGGAGCGGGCTACGCAACCCCCGCGCTCTTGCTTCGAAACTTATGGAGTGAAGAGCATGGCTGATATCAACGCGCGCACTGAAATTGGCGTCACCACTGGCCCCATTCGTGGCAGCAAAAAAGTCCATGTCGCGGCGCATTCGGGCAGCGGCATCCGCGTGGCTATGCGCGAGATTCATCTGGAACCATCCAGCGGCGAGCCGCCGGTGCGCGTTTATGATACCTCCGGGCCTTATACCGATCCAGAGGCGCTGATCGATATCAATGCCGGCCTGCCCGAATTGCGGCGCGAATGGATCCGCGCGCGCGGCGATGTCGAGGAAGTGGCCCAACGCGAAGTGCGGCCCGAAGACAATGGTCAGCTTGGCCCGGACCGCAGCGGCGGTGTCGCGCCTTTCCCTAATGTGAAGAAGAAGGTGCTGCGCGCGCGGGCGGGCATGAATGTGTCGCAAATGCATTATGCGCGGCGCGGCATCATCACGCCCGAAATGGAATATGTGGCGGAGCGCGAGAACCTAGGCCGCGAACGGCTTGCGCAATATATCCGCGACGGCGAAAGTTTCGGCGCGGACATCCCCGATTATGTCACCCCCGAATTCGTCCGCGATGAAGTGGCGCGGGGCCGGGCGATCATCCCGAGCAACATCAACCATCCCGAAAGCGAACCGATGGCGATTAGCCGCAATTTCCTCGTCAAGATCAATGCCAATATCGGCAACAGCGCGGTCGCATCCGACGTTGCCGCCGAAGTTGACAAGATGGTCTGGTCCATCCGCTGGGGCGCAGACACGGTGATGGACCTCTCCACCGGCCGCAACATTCATGACACGCGCGAATGGATCATTCGCAACGCGCCCGTTCCGATCGGCACTGTGCCCATCTATCAAGCACTGGAAAAAGTCGGCGGCGTGGCCGAAGCGCTCACATGGGAAATCTTCCGCGATACGCTCATCGAGCAGGCCGAACAGGGCGTCGATTATTTCACCATCCATGCGGGCGTGCGCCTGCCCTATGTGCCGCTCGCCGCAAAACGTGTGACGGGCATTGTGTCGCGGGGCGGCAGCATCATGGCGAAATGGTGCCTTTATCATCACAAGGAATCGTTCCTTTACGACCATTTCGACGACATTACCGAAATCATGAAGGCCTATGACATTGCCTATTCGCTTGGCGACGGCCTGCGCCCCGGCTCAATCGCCGACGCCAATGACGAAGCGCAATTTGCCGAGCTTTATACGCTGGGCGAACTCACCCACCGTGCCTGGGCGAGCGATGTGCAGGTGATGATTGAAGGGCCAGGCCATGTGCCGATGCACAAGATTAAGGAGAATATGACCAAGCAATTGGAAGTATGCGGCGAAGCGCCCTTCTACACGCTCGGCCCGCTCACCACCGATATCGCGCCGGGGTACGACCATATCACCAGCGGCATTGGTGCGGCGATGATCGGCTGGTACGGCACGGCAATGCTCTGCTACGTCACGCCCAAGGAGCATCTGGGTCTCCCTGATCGGGATGATGTGAAGGTTGGCGTGGTGACATATAAACTGGCGGCGCACGCGGCGGATCTGGCCAAGGGCCACCCGGCGGCTCAAGTCCGCGACGATGCGCTGAGCAAGGCGCGCTTCGAGTTCCGCTGGCGCGACCAGTTCAACCTAAGCCTCGACCCCGACACCGCGGAGCAATATCACGACCAGACGCTGCCGGCCGAAGGCGCCAAGACCGCGCATTTCTGCAGCATGTGCGGCCCGAAATTCTGCTCGATGAAGATCAGCCAGGAAGTACGGGAATTCGCGCGGTTGCAGAATCAGGATAGTGAAAGCTTCATTGCCACCGAGGAAGCTGAGGCTGGCATGGCGGAGATGAGCAAGGTCTTTGATGAAACCGGGCGCGAGCTATATATGGGTGCGGGGGACCGGGAGCATGATTGAGGGACAGTGAATTTTTGTGCTTCATGGCAAATTTCATCACCATTTAGCGTTGCATAATACACCATTTTGCTTTTCAATTCGACACATGACTGACCATCTGCCCTTGCATTATGCGCTGAGCGAAGCGTTGATTGTGATCGCGGCGGTTTTTGCGGTTGTGCGGGCGTGGCGTGTGGATCACTGGTTTGCCGTTGGTCTCGCGGCGATGGGCGTGGCGGCTCTTGCCGCCATCGTTCGGATTGTTGGCGATATGACCGGCGACATCATCATCCTCCACGAATTTCTGTCGCGCTATGGCGCACTCTTTGGGCTTGGCTGCATGGGTGGGGCGATGTTGGGGCAGAAAGCGTGGCTACCCCCGCTGCTCGGTGTGGTTGCGGCGGGGCTGGGGATGACATTGCCCGCGGCCAGCGCTCTTCTGTTGGCAGGGCTGATTCTCAGCGGCGCAGCCCTGGCGTATCGCCGCACAGTTGACCGGAAATTTCTGGCTGCGGGCAGTTTCGCTTTCCTGTTGCTCGCGGGACTTGCCAGCATGCCGTTTCGTGCTGAGCATCCTGCGCTTAGCTGGCACATTTTTCACACATTGGTGGCGGTTTGGTATGGGTTGGTTGCGACCTTTGTGACGGGGACGCTGCCCTCGCGCAGGCAAGGGTCATCATCATGACGGCTGCACTCCTCGGCCCTCTAATATCATTGTTGGCGACTGGCTTTCTGATTTGGCTCGCCTATTTTATGGGGTTTCGCGGTGGGCGGCGTTTTGAGAGCGAGGCCGCGTTTCTGGCGTTGAGCGCTCCCTATGGCGGGGCAACGCAGCATCTGATGGACGCGGGCGGGGCGGGCGGCATTGCCTTGCTGGGTGACGGTCAGCTGCTGGTTGCCAAAATAGTTGGTGACAAAGTTGCCACACGGGTTTTTCCGCTTTCGGCGCTTGACAGGCTCGTGACTTCGCCAGCAAAAGATGGGCAGCATTTGTCGATCACTTTGCAGTTCAACGATTTGGGATTTTCGGCGATGACGTTAGAAATGAAGATGGGCACGCTTCCGGCTTGGCTTGATCGGCTCCCAACAAAAGGGAGGATTGTGTGATGCCAGAAACCCCGGCATGGGCAACGGTCAATATTCTGGGCATCTCGATTGCTGTGTTTTTCTTCGTCATTATTGCCGAGATGTTTTGGGCGCGCCGCCGCAAGAATGGTGTCTATGAAGTCAGGGATACCGGGACATCGTTGCTGATGGGGGCGATCAGCTTGGCCACCGATGCGGCCTATGCTGGCATCCATCTGGCGATCATTTTGCTCGTTTACGAGGCGCGCTTGTTTGATATCGGCTGGACATGGTGGGCGCTCATCCTTTGCTTTTTTGCGGAGGATTTCGTCTATTATTGGGGACACCGGCTGAGTCATGAGCACCGGATATGGTGGGCCAGCCATGTGATCCACCATTCGTCGCAGCATTTCAATGGCTCGACCGCACTGCGCCAATCGTGGACCGGCCTGTTGGGTGTCGGCTTTTTCTTACGCTTGCCGCTGTTTTTCATCGGCTTCCCGCCCGCGATGGTGATATTTTTCATCGTGATTACCGCGGCTTATCAGCTATGGGTGCATACAGAGATGGTAAGGCGGATCGGCCCGTTCGAATGGATATTAAACACCGCGTCGCACCACCGCGTCCACCATGCCAGCAATCCCTGCTATCTGGATAGCAATCACGGCGGTTTCCTGATCATCTGGGACCGAATGTTTGGCACTTTTGCCGCCGAGCGCGATGACGAGCCGTGCGAATATGGCATCGTCTCCAATGTCGGCACGTTCAACTTGTTCCGCGTCGCGCTGCATGAATGGGCGGCGATCGCCAAGGATGTGGCGGGTGCCCGTTCGGTGCGCGAAGTGATCGGGTTTGTCCTCGGCCCGCCCGGATGGAGCCCCGACGGGTCGCGGCAAACCTCGCGCTCGATCAAGGCCAAGTGGGCGCAGGAGAATAGCACGCTCGTTCCGGCCGAGTGATCGACTGAAACGGGATTTGTGAATCGGGGCATTAGAGCGATTTCGAGTGATGTGGAAACACCGAACGGCTCGGAAATCGCGGAAAACGGCGTCTGGAGTAGTATCGCTTATTCGTTGGGCGAACTCACCCACCGCGCAACCGTGACCGAATTTGAAACCGCCGCTTGGATGATCTGCGCCCGCCGCAGCTCTATGCCCCGGAACCTGGTTGCGGGCTTTGGCGGGCTATTCGGTGGCTTCGGCTAACGACAGTTTAAAACAAGCGCCGCCATCCACCCCATTTTCACCGGAAATTGACCCGCCATGACGTTTGATCACCGCCGCTACATAGGTTAAACCAAGGCCAGCTCCCTTAATTCGCCCATGCTGTTTGCCGCCGGTTACAAATCGGCCGAACAAGTTGGGCAATATATCGGGGCCGATTCCTTCGCCTTGATCGGTAATGCTGACCGATAACCAAGGAATGCCGCTTCCTTCTATCCGGTCTATATCGATTTTTATATGGCCGTGATCAGGGCTGAATTTGATGGCATTGTCGATAAGATTGGCAACCGCGCGCGATAAGCTATCCGCTTCCCCGGTGACAAAGCCAGCGTCGCTGTTATCATTGACGATAATGGTCAAATTGCGCTCCTTGGCCAGCGGCCAAAAGCTGTCAGCAACCTCATGGATTAAATCAGCAAGCAGGATATCGCCGCCATCAAATTTGCTTTCGGCCATTCGCGCAATATCAACAAAATCTTGCGCAAGCTGGATGGTCCGGCGGGCGTTGCGTTCAATCCTTTGCCGAGCCTCTTGGTCGATTGGTCCACCCAATGAGGAAATAATTGCGGCCTGCGGCGCGCGCATATCGTGCGATAAAAGCTGCAAGATACGTTCGCGTTCAGCCTCCGCAGCGGCAAGTAAGGTAATATCTGCGAAATAATAAATATGGCCTTGCAATGCACCTGTGCTGTTTTTCAACATCGATCTGCGTATCACATAAGTATCGCCATCTACCGTATCGAAACGGATCGAATGGGGCCGTTTGCCGTCGCTGTTCTGGCGATTAAATTTAATTTCATTCGAAACTTTATCACCCACTAGCACCGTGTCGGATCGCAAAAAAAGGTCAACAGCGATGCGATGATCGGCATCGGCCACGCGGGCCATTAACTCATGTATCGAATGGCCGATAAGGGGGGCAGGTAGGCGGCCGCGTGCGCGATCATTATCGAGCAAAATTATCCCGGTACCATCGGTGACCAGCATGGGATCGGGCAAATCCGACAGCGTGTCCGATACAAATCGCCGCAAATCTTTCATATGATCAATTGCGCTGGCCAACGCCGCCGATTGCCGCCCGACCAAATCTGTCGCATTGGCCTTTCTTACCGGGACAGGAACGGTTTCTCCCCCACGCTCCAAACGTAGCAATTCGCTTGCCATAAAATCACTCATCGCTTGCAACCGCCGCCAACCCCATAAGGGATAAACGATTAAGATGCCTAGCAGCGCGCCGCTTGGCGCGAACCAATATTGCCATTTGAATGTTGCGGCAGTGCCGATCAATATGGCACCGATAAGGAATAACGATGCGGTCAATGCGGTGCGCGGGGACCAGCGGAGGAACCCAACCATCAATAGCCACAGCGGCATCAATGACAGCATATCAGATAAGCTTCTTGGTACAGCAGCAATGAACGCGTCCTGTCTTAAACCCCGCAAAATATTTGCCATAACCTCGGAGCCGGCCAGCGTGCCGCCATCGCCAAACGGCACCGAATAGCGATCACCCAATCCCGCAGCAGTTGCGCCAATGATAACATCGCGCCCCGCAATCAGGGCTTTTGGAACTTCGCCAACAAGCAAATCAGCATAGGAAATTTCGTTATGGCTGCCGCGTGGTGCATAAGGAACCAGCATTGGTTCTGCGCAATCTACTTTTCGGTAAGCCGGGGACGGGTGACCTTTGCCGCTCCTGTAAATTTGTTCCATCAGATGCGGCCAGCGATTACCGTTACTTTCCGGATCAAAACATAATTCGGCCCGCCGGACCACGCCGTCGCCATTGATATTCACATTGACATGGCCGATGCTGGCCGCCGCTTTGGCAAAAATCGGTGCGGGCGGAACGATATTATAATTGCGGCCGGCGCTGCCAGGGGCGACAAAATGCAGCGGTATCATGACGGGCGCCGGGCCAATGGCCATCGCGCGGGCCAATTTGGTATCATCCGCCGGATCTCCATCTTCACTAAGGATGATATCCAAGGTGATCGATTTGGGCTGCAATGTTTGCAGCTTTTCGATCATCTGACCGTGAATGCGCCGCGGCCATGGCCATTTTCCCAATTGGCCAAGGCTATGGTCATCAATATTGACCAGTAAAATATTACGGTCGGCGTCGGGCCGCGAAAGACCGCTCAGTTGATCATATAACAAATGATCGAAAGCTCGTGTTCCTTCCCAACGATTGCTGAATAGGATTAGCAAAGACGCTACAAGACCAATTACCAACCATTCGATGCCAAGGCGCAAGCGAAGCTTCATAAAATGGCCAGTGTCAATTTTATCGCTTTAAGGGGCAACATTAAGCTTTTCGAAATCGGTCCAGTTCGTGGTTACCTCATTATCAAGAAATTGCACCGCACCCACCCGCCAAAAATAATCGCCGGCGGGAAGGTCCGAAATCGTAATTTCCGCTTTATCAAGCGCGGTTTCATCCACCATCGCAAGGCCATTTGGTGTCCCGCGAAACATCTGGAAGTGGAACTGGCGCACACCGTCACCTTCGCTCAGCCACTTGAACCCATATCCGTTGGCTTGCGCGTTGCTGCTGCCTTTTACCCCGTTCAATCGGCGTTTGAAGCCAAAGGTAACCGGTTTGCCCTGCAAGCCGTTCGCCGAAATGCTGCGAGCTCGAACAAAATAATTACCGTTTCCGATATCAGGAAATCGCGCGTTATTTTCTTTGGTGACAATGTCCGCCACTTGATCGACAAATCCAGCGTCTGCGGCCAACAGAAAACGATACCCATTTTCACCGGCCGATGGCGAGGCCGCAAATATTACATCTGGATCGACCTGCAGCTTGCCCGGTTCGATCAATTTGGGTTCGGGCAGCAAAGTCTCGCGGATCGCGTTACCATCGTCAGTGAGCGCCAAACCTTCGCCGGCAGGCAGGTCGGTAACCGCTCTTACGCCATCGTCAACGCTCAGTTGTCCGTCAATGACTTCGGCAAAATCCTGCTTCAGCGCGGCATCATGGCGCGATTGGAAATCTGTTCCGCGCACTGCCGAAACCGCCTTTGGTGTGCGCACGCGGTAACGATCGTCACTAGATTTGAGCGGGGTGACCATTGACCGGCTGCCACCTTTTATTACATCGAAATCATAATCGAGACTGCCGCCCAGCGTATAACGGCGTAGTAACCGGATTCGCACATTGCTGTTCGAGGGTAAAGAAATCTGGGAACCATTCGATAAAGATAGAGTAACAAAGGAGGAATCGCTGGTCGATAACCTACTGCCTTCAGATACGATTTGTCCGTTTCTGGCGCGCACTGATCCGCCGTTGTCGGCGATTTGCACATTACCGCGAACTGACAAAATGCGCGCTTCTGCGGCCGTGTGTTTGAGTAAACTGCGCCGGATCAGCAGCTTCTTTCCGGTAAGCAAAAGAGCGGGACTGCCGACCCGATTTTCGCGTTGCACGATCCGGTATGCTGGAATTTCGATCAAATATTTTTTCGCGATGTCGAGCAATGTGTCGCCGCGTTGAACGACGTAAACGATCGGTGTATCGTCGGCGCTTGGGTTGCTGCCGGTCCGATTTTCTGATGCGATAGTTAACGGGGCGCCCGCACCAGATAGGAGCATCAAAAGCGTGATTGCACCGCGTGTGACAATATTCAGCATTTGCCGCCTCTCCCTGGCATGGGCTCCAACGATCGGACGGCCCACTCCATTATCCAATAGCGGCCTGTCTGACAAATTTTGATCGAAAGGCCTGCGTCAATCACGTGGACCGAATTCAATGAAAAAAAACCACCAATCAGGATAAACCATTCAATTATGACTTGGAGATCGACTCCAGTCGGTAGCCATAGCCGAAAACGGTAAAAATCCGAAATCCGTTTTCCGGGTTAAGATGGAGCTTCGAACGGACCCGGGAAATATGCATATCGAGTGTGCGTGTGGCGAGCGCCGCCGTCGTGCGCCAAATGGTCTCCATGATGTAATTGCGCGACAATGTTCGATCCGCATTGCGGAAAAACAAATCCGCCAATTCAAATTCTTTGGCGGTTAAACTAATCGTTTGTTCGTTGAATGTAACCGTCTGCTCAATACGGTTTAAAAGGTAATTGCCGTAAGTTACCATAGTTTCAAAAGCGCCCGATCCCTGTCCGTTACGACGCAGAACTGCGTTAATTCGCGCGGCAATGACATCGCGATCTTCGGGTTTGGTGATATAATCGGCGGCACCAGCATTTAATGCTTCGGTAATATCGGATTTCGCTGTCCGGTTGGTCATCATTATGACCGGTGGAGGATCATTCAGGGCGCTTTCCATCCATTTGATGATTTGCAAGCCATCCTTGCCCGGCATCCCCCAGTCAAGGATGACTAAGTCAAAAGTATCCCGTGCCAACGCTTGAGATAAAGCGTTGCCATCGGAAAAGCTAACCGGAAGATGACCAAGCTCTTCAATGATCGCTTTTAAATAATCAGTAACATCTCTCTCATCGTCGGCGACCGCGATCCGCATCTCTTCAACCCATATCATTCAAATAATTGTTATACAGCGATAATAACTATACGGCATGGGGCTTACGTCGACATACGGACAGAAGCTAGACTCTAACATAAATAGTTACAAGCATTTACAAAGCTGAACGCTCAAATGGGATTTTTTGCCTGGTAGCTCTACCAATGTGGCTGGGGCGGCAGGGATCGAACCTGCGAATGCCGGCATCAAAAGCCGGTGCCTTACCACTTGGCGACGCCCCATCACAATCGATGGTTTCGATTAACATCGCGGAGGAATCGCGCCGCGATGGCGGTCTTATACTGTGCAAATTTTAGATAGCAATGTTGAATAGCAGAGAGTGTAATTACCGGTTTCCTGATCGGGAACGGTGCGGAAGCGGTGGCCATTGGCCAGCGGCGGCGGATCAATCCGTTTCCTCTGCTTATCCAAAACCACAAGAAATCCAATATCATCGCAGCCGCTTTACCAATCCATGACCAAATTTATCACAAACGTCGCTTGCGATATTTACGAATATATGACCTAAACCCAGAAAAGCAGATCATGATCATTAATAGGGTGTTTGACATGGCCAATATTTATCCCATTCCAGAATCTTGGGCCGAAAATGCCTTTATCAATGAGCAAGGCTATTGGGACAGCTATGCGCTTTCGCTAAGCGATCCTGAGGCATTTTGGCGCAGCGAAGCAAACCGCATCGATTGGGTTAAACCTTTTACGCGGGTGAAGAACACCAGCTTTAATGAAGCCGATTTTGGCGTCAAATGGTTCGAAGATGGCGAATTGAACGTCTCGGCTAATTGTCTTGATCGTCATTTGCCCGCGCGCAAGGATGATATCGCGATCATCTGGGAAGGGGATGATCCATCGCAACAGCGCCGCATCACTTACGGCGAACTTCATGCCGAGGTTTGCCGATTTGCCAATGTGTTAAAGGGATTGGGCGCGAAAAAGGGGGATCGCATCACCATCTATATGCCGATGATTCCTGAGGCGGCAATGGCGATGCTCGCCTGCGCCCGGATCGGCGCGATCCATTCGGTTGTGTTTGGCGGATTTTCGCCCGAAGCGCTGGCGGGGCGGATTCAAGATTGCGATTCAAACATTGTCATTACGGCCGACGGGGGAATGCGGGGCGGCAAGCTGGTGCCGCTAAAAATCAATGTCGATGCGGCTTTGGCCGATTGCCCCTCGGTCAAGGCCGTTCTGGTTATCCGGCATGCACGCAATGATATCGCAATGAATAGCGAGCGCGATGTCTGGTATCATAAAGCCCGCGAAGGCGTGACGGCCGATTGTATGCCGGAGCCCATAAATGCCGAAGACCCGTTGTTCATTCTCTATACCTCGGGCTCGACGGGAAAGCCAAAGGGCGTGCTGCACACCACGGGTGGTTATCTTGTTTGGGCGGCGATGACGCATCATTATGTTTTCAACTATGCGCCGGGTGAGATTTATTGGTGCGCCGCCGATGTCGGCTGGGTAACCGGGCATAGCTATGTCGTTTACGGCCCGCTGGCCAATGGCGCGACAAGTTTAATGTTCGAAGGGGTGCCGAATTATCCGACGCACAGCCGTTTTTGGGAAATTGTTGATCGGCATCAGGTTAATATTTTTTACGGCGCACCAACCGCTTTGCGGGCGTTGATGCGTGAGGGCGACGATTGGGTAAAATCGACATCGCGCGCATCGCTGCGTTTGCTCGGCAGCGTCGGCGAACCGATCAATCCCGAAGCGTGGGAATGGTATTATCATGTCGTGGGTGCCGGCCGCTGCCCGATTGTCGACACCTGGTGGCAGACCGAAACCGGCGGCGCGATGATTACGCCTTTGCCGGGTGCAACTGCGTTAAAACCAGGATCGGCCACTCGCCCGATGTTCGGCGTCAAACCGATATTGGTCGATGGCGATGGCAATGCGCTAGAAGGGGCCGCCGAGGGTAATCTGTGCATTACCGATAGCTGGCCGGGGCAAATGCGCAGCATATGGGGTGATCATGAACGCTTTTTCCAGACATATTTCACGACCTATCCGGGCAAATATTTCACTGGCGATGGCGCTCGGCGCGATGAAGATGGTTATTATTGGATCACCGGCCGCGTTGACGATGTCATCAATGTCTCGGGCCACCGTATGGGCACAGCCGAAGTCGAAAGCGCGCTCGTCGCGCATGCCAAGGTGGCCGAAGCCGCGGTCGTCGGCTACCCGCACGATATCAAGGGGCAGGGCATTTATGCTTATGTAACGCTGAATGCCAATGAGAATGAATCGGCAGATGTTCGCAAAGAATTGATTCAATGGGTCCGGCGTGAAATCGGGCCGATCGCAACGCCCGATGTGATCCATTTCGCCCCCGCCCTACCCAAAACCCGGTCAGGCAAGATCATGCGCCGGATCTTGCGCAAAATCGCCGAGGGCGACGTGTCCAATCTGGGTGATACATCAACCCTCGCGGATCCGTTGGTCGTTGGCAGCCTGATAGAAAATCGTGCAAGGGTGTTATAACCCGAGCGATGAGTGGGATCCTGCCGACCAGATATTGTCTAACGGCACTTACTGCTGAGCACCCTATTGCCAAATACACAACTGTTTCGGCAACCGTTGCGATGGGGCGACACTACATCGGCTCTGCAGCGGCTTTTTCAGCCGACCACCATATTTTGAGACAGCTTTATACGGTTCGTGAGGTAAATTGATACCGCATATTGTATGATACCATGGTCTTTCCCAAATTGATAAATGGTATCAAAACCATTATTTTGATGATTATTTGACATGGTTAGACATTTTGCTACAGCCGAAAAAAATCCAATAATAAATATTATCTTTACTAATTGGCATCAAAAAAGAGCGGTGGTGCCAAAGAATTCCGGAGGCAAATGTGGTTATAATGCGGGTCGCAGCGCTTTATTTTGGGTTAATTTTATGTCAAGAGACGGTCTATGCGCAGCAGCTGACCGATCCAACTGTTAGAGAGGCGGAGCGTTTGCAAGAACGCGAAGTCGAACGGCAACGTGAGCGCGAACAGCAATTTCGGGACAGCCAGAACGCAGCGCCTAGCGGCGCTGAACTGCAAACGGCACAACCGGAAACGGTTGCCGATACAGGCCAATGCGTTGCTGTAAAGAGCATCAAAATAAACGGGATGACTCGATATCCTGCCGATAAGTTTGACAGCGCCATTCAAGCTTTGATCAACGATTGCACTAGCATTGGCAAAATTAATGATGCTTTGCGTGTAATTACAAACCGTTATATTGCGGATGGCTATGTAACATCACGCGCGCTCATTGGTCCGCAGGATTTAAATGATGGTATACTTGACATCACGGTTATCGAAGGGTCATTGGAAAATGTGAAAAGCCTCGAAGGAGGTTATGGATCAACAGCGCTATCTTTGGCTTTCCCAAAACGGAGCGGTAAATTTCTTAACCTGCGCGATATTGAGCAGGGCGTTGATCAGCTTTCTAGGCTTCCTTCCTATAATGCCACTATTGATATTGAACCCGGCAGCCTTCCGGGAAGTAGCAATGTTGTCGTTAACAGACAGGCGCAGCTTTGGCCCTTTCGGCCCAGTCTATCGCTTAACAATGATGGAAGCTTGTCAACGGGCCGAATCCAATCCAATTTAGGTTTGGATGCCGATAATGTCTTTGGTTTGGCTGATTTTTGGTCACTATATTATTCGCGCTCGGTTGAAGACGAAAGCGTTCGCGGTTCGGAAGGATTCGGCGGTTTTGTATCGGCGCCTTATGGCTATTGGACGCTTTCCGCCAATGGTGGGTATTTTTCTTATGAAAGTGTGCTGGACGCAAATGGTCAGCAATTTTCAAATGACGGCAAAAGTTGGAATGCCTCTGGAATTATTGACCGTGTGCTTTTCCGCGATTCCAAGGTTAAAATTTCTGCATCTGGTACACTTGCTATAAGCGATATTGAAAATAGAATTCAGGGTATTCGACTTTCAACAAGTAGCTATCGCCTTGTAACTGTGGCGATTGATGGAAGGTTGCAACGACTTGTAAAAAGAGGATTGATCAATGCCGCCTTGGGCTTGACTAGAGGCGTTGATATTTTGGGTGCCAATTCTGCCGACACTGGGCCTGGAGGACCAGGTCTTACATTTTGGGTGGTCGACGCCAGCGTTGGATATAGGCAGCAGGTTAAGCTGAGCAAAGCTAACCTTCGCTATTCCGCACTGCTACGAGGCCAATCGGCTTTGGATCCGGTTTTCTCGGGTCAGCGTTTTAGCTTAGGCGGCAGCTCGACAGTTCGCGGTTTTCGAGATGATGGGATCAGCGGCCGTCACGGTGCAAGCTTTAGGCCACATACTCATAAAGGGGATTCCCTTTTGGACTGAAGTGTGATTCAGTGTTTCCACAACCGGAGACACGCCATGGCACGTTTTGATTTGAGCGATTTTGAGTGGGCGGTTATACAGCCGCTGCTACCGAATAAGCCACGCGGTGTGCCGC
>JAKFUU010000040.1 GCA_021732525.1 Sphingomonadaceae bacterium
CAGAGAGAAGCAGGAATAAATGCAACTCGCGCCGCAACGGATTGTCCAAAGCGCGCAGTTGATCAAACCATGCTGGCATGTCCTCAAGCCCCAACCCGCTGTCACGGCGACCTTCCGGATTCCAATCGACCGCGAAAACCGGGTTCTCCGCAGGCATAGCGCGTGCGGATTTGCGGGCATGATTATAAACGGCGCGCAAGGTGCGCATACAACCATTGGCCATATAAGGGCCGCTCTCTTTGGTGAGCGCGTCGTGCCGCGCGCGGACCAAAGATGGGTCATGCCCCAACACTGACAACGGCTGATCCAACCACGATTTCATTAGGCGCTCAACATGGTCGGCATAGCCTTCCTCGGTCTTGGCGCTTCGCCCCTTCCGGCGCATATGACTATCGCGATAGGCCGTCCACGCCATGCGGAGCGTTGGGTCGCTTCCGTTTGAAACGGGAGCCTCTGGCACTTCGACTTTCGGCCGAGGATCGATGCCCTCCGTGATCTGACCAAGCAACGCCTTCGCCTTGGCGCGCGCTTCTCGCGTTGTCAGCCTGCCAACGTCACCCACTTTCATCCGAAGCGACTGTCGCAACTCTCCCTGGCGTAAGTCGCCCTGCACCATGAAGGTTTTCGAACGCGCACCGACCATTACAAAGAAACCAGGAAGATCGACATCACGAACGATTTTCTGCGTTCCCTTTGCCATTGGCAAAGCCGAAATGACACGATCAGACAGCGACACTTTTGACATCATAATTTCATTTCTAGAACGGTATTAGAACGGTAAACTCAACCACGAAAGTCAATCGGCGTCAATCGCCGACTTTACGCCACAGTTCCAAAAACCCCTGAAATACGTTGTTTTTTGATGGAAAGTTGTCAGTGTGGAGAAGTCTGGCGTTCGATAGAAAAGTGATATATACTGATTAGGAATCTGATGCTCTATCCTGCTGAGCTATGGGTGCGCCGATTGCTGCTTTAATCGCCAACGCTCGCTGGGTCAATTTCTTGTGGCTGGCGGAATGTAAGGAAACAGCAACGGCGCGACCGATATTCCCTCTTCGTGCAAATCTTGTGCTTCACCGGCGCTGGTCTCGCCGTGGATCAGTCTAGATTCGGTTTCGCCATAATGGATCGCCCGCGCCTCTTCGGCAAAATGCCCGCCAACCCAGGCCGAATCTTTTAATAATTGTTTTTGCACATCGGCAATTTTTTCCGCCATTTTTGCCATTAAGCCGGGTGCGTCCGGCGCGTTTATTACCGCGCCAACGTCGGACTGATCGCCATCCGGCGCAGAATCAAAATCATGCCGCCGCATAGCGTTAGCCGAAACAACCTGATTAGCTTTTCGTCCAACATTCGGTGCGGAAAGCATTTTTTTAATGTTTCGATCACCGCAATAAGGGCATATGATCAAGCCGCGCGCCAACTGCTCCTCATAATTTTTGGCACTGGCGAACCAACCTTCGAAGCGATGCACAGCCAAGCAGCATAAGTCAAAACTGATCACGACCGGGCAATAGCCTTAAGCATAGGGTCTAATTTCCCGCTCCGTTCCAATGCGTTCAAATCATCGAAACCGCCAATGGCAAGTCCGCCAATGAAAATTTGCGGCACGGTGCGGGCACCGGGGGCTCGCGCCACCATTTCCGCGCGCTTTGCCTGATCCATGGTCACGTCATATTCAATATATTTGACGTTTTTGGAGGATAGCAATTTCTTGGCTCGAGCGCAAAAGGGGCAAGTAAATTTGCTATAAATTTCGATAGTTTTTGTCATTCAGACAAAATGGTCTTTGAAAAGCGCTGTGTCAAGCAGGCCCGGCCGATATTTGTGCCGCATCCCTTTCATGGTTGGGCAGCACGCGCGCCCAGCAAAATAGCTGAACCCAATCCGCTCCCGCTTTTTTCAACGCGCGGATGCACGCATCGCTGGTTGCGCCGCTGGTATATACATCGTCGATGAGCAATAAGCGCGCGCCCTTGATTTGTGAGGAATATCGCGGGTTTAGCGCGAAAGCATTGCCGACAATTTTCCGGCGATTTGCCGCCGACATTTCCTTCAGCAGCGGTGTCCGGCGGCGGCGCACCAGCATATCGGGAATATGGCGCAGGCCGCTTTGCCCGGCCAATGCCGATCCGATCAAAGCCGATTGATTGAAACTGCGCGCCCATAACCGTGTCCAATGCAGCGGAACGGGGGTAATGATCAATCCTTTCCGATTGGCGGGCAAATGCCGGATCATATGGCGGGCAATCAATTTCGCCAATCCGATTTTGCCGCCATATTTCAATTTCAGCGCAACTTGCCGGGAAATATTATCATAGGCGGTTACTGTTCTTATCCCATCATGCACCGGCGCGCGGGCCATACAAGTCAAGCATTGCTGTCCTTCCGCTTCCAAAAACGGCAATGGTGCGGCGCAGGTGGCACACCATGGCTCGGTGGGAAAATAAAGCTGCGCCCAGCAAGCGGCACAAAAATCTCCGCCCATTGGCGTAATAACGCCGCAAGAGGGGCAGCGTTCGGGCAGCACCAGATCGACCAATGGCCGCAAGAAATTTGCAGGATTTGTCACGCCATCCCTTGTTCATCAGAAGAAGCATCGGCACAAGAGCAGAAATGAACAGCGTCCCTCCCCCTGATATATTTGATTATCGCCGCCTTTCGGCCTTGCGCGCCAGAGCGGCGTCACGCGCCGCAAGCGACCGATTTTTGTGGCGGCATATGGCGGATGAATTGTCCGAACGGTTGGCCGATGTCAGCCGTAATTTTGACGATATACTGGTGGTCGGCCCGATCGGCAATTTTGCACAATTGATTTTGGCAAACCGGCGGGCGAATGTCACCCATCTGCATTTATCGGCACAAACAGTCTCAGAAGGCGCAGATAACATCATTGCGGAGGACCGATTGATCGCGAGCGTTCCTGGCCAAACGGACAGCAAAGCTTATGATCTGATTGTTTCCGCCGGGACTTTGGACAGCGTCAATGACTTGCCCGGCGCGCTCATCCAATATCGCCGGTTGCTGCGGCCCGACGGCCTGCTTTTGGCAAGCCTATTCGGCGGTGGTAGCCTTTCTGCGCTGAGGGCCGCGATGATCAAAGCCGATGAAAACCGCATCAGCCCGCATATTCATCCGCAGATTGAGCTTCGCAATATGGCCGATCTTTTGGTTCGTGCCGGATTCGCCCTGCCCGTGGCGGATATCGACCGGATCGATATTCGCTATCGCGATTGGCGCAGTTTGGTAGGAGACCTGCGGGATATGGGGCTTGGCAACGGATTATCCGGCGCGCGGCATTATCTTGGCAAAGATTATCCTGCGCGCCTATCGGCCGCTTGGGACGCAAAAGCGGGGCCCGACGGAAAGGTAACCGAAACTTTCCGTTTTTTGCAATTGAGCGGCTGGGGCCCCTCCCCCACGCAGCCCAAACCCGCAGCCCGCGGCAGCGGATCGGTATCGCTTGCGGCTGCGCTTCAACCGCGCAAGCGCTCCGATTAGCAATTTGCGCAGCAATATTGCCGATTGTAACCCAGCAGCACATATATTAGCGGCGGATATCACAGGCTGTTCTGACATCGGCTGCTCGAAGGTTATCCGGGGGAATGTATATTTTGCAAAGTGACTGTAGCCCATGAGCGACAAGCTCACCGAAATCTGCACCGCAAAGCGCGCGGAGGTCGCCGCGCGCAAGCCGCTTGGCCTTTCGCATTGGCCCGCGCCGTCACCGCCGCGCGCTTTTGAATCGGCATTACGCGCAAAAGCAGAAAGCGGCTTCGCCCTGATCGCCGAGATTAAAAAAGCCAGCCCATCCAAAGGCTTGATCCGCGCCAATTTTGATCCCACTGCGCATGCCATTTCTTATCAAGCCGGCGGAGCGGCCTGCCTATCGGTGTTGACCGATGCGCCTTATTTTCAAGGACATGCAGATTATCTGATCGCCGCGCGCGGCGCTTGTGATTTGCCCGTTATCCGCAAGGACTTCATGGTCGATCCGTGGCAATGCGCTGAAGCGCGCGCCATGGGCGCCGACGCAATTCTCGTCATCGTCGCTGCGCTGCAAGATACCGCGATGATTGAAATGGAGCAGGCAGCAGGCGAACAAGGCCTGGATGTGTTGATCGAGGTGCATGATGCGGCGGAAATGGAACGCGCCCTCACCCATCTTAAATCCAAGCTTATCGGGGTGAATAACCGCAATCTCAAAACATTTGAAGTTGACCTTGAAAATACCCGGCGGCTGGCGACGATGGTGCCCCAAGACGCGATAATTATTTGCGAAAGCGGGATTACCAATCATGCCGATTGCGTGGCCATGGCAGCATCGGGGGTTAAAACATTCCTTGTCGGCGAAAGCCTGATGCGACAGGATGATGTTGAAAAGGCAACGCGAATGCTGTTGACGGGACAATGAGCGATGACCGAGGAATGACCAAGCTTACCCATCTGGATGACACCGGGCAGGCGCATATGGTCGATGTGTCGCATAAGGCCGATACCGCGCGGCAAGCGGTTGCCGAGGGCCGGATTAGCATGTGCGCCGAGGCGCTATCCGCAATCCGCGCCGGTTCCGCAAAAAAAGGGGATGTTCTGGCCGCCGCGCGCATTGCCGGAATTATGGCGGCAAAGCGGACCAGCGAGTTGATCCCGCTATGTCATCCGTTAATGCTATCCAAAATTTCAGTGGATTTTGCTTTTGAAACAGGCGGTATTCGCGTCACGTCGCAGGTTCGGTTGACCGGCCAAACCGGGGTGGAAATGGAGGCGTTGACCGCCGTTTCAGTCGCCTTGCTGACCATTTACGATATGGCAAAATCGCTTGATAAAGCCATGGTTATCGGCGGCATCCGGCTCCTTGAAAAGACCGGCGGAAAATCGGGTGATTGGCGGGCCGCGCCTTGATTAGCGCCGAAGAAGCGCAACAACGGCTGTTGAAGCTGTGCCGCCCGCTTTCAACAGTTAACAAACCACTGACCGATTGTTCGGACCATTATCTTGCCGAAGATTTAATCGCATCACGAACACAGCCTGCGGCGGATTTATCCGCGATGGATGGCTATGCCGTGCGCTATGCCGATGGCGCGGGCCCTTGGCGCGTCATCGGCGAAAGCGCGGCAGGCGCGGCATTTCGGGGCATGCTGGCACCGCAAACGGCGGTTCGCATATTTACCGGCGCGCATGTCCCATCCGAGGCCGACACGGTCATTATTCAAGAGAATATTGCCATCACCGGCGATGATATTGCGTTATCGCGCCAAGATCCCATGGAACCGCTTAAAAATATCCGCAAGGCCGGTTCCGATTTCGTCACGGGCGATATTTTGATCACCAAAGGCACAAAATTGACAGCGGGTGCGATCGCCGCCGCTGCCATGGCTGGACATGCTAAACTGCGCGTCGGCGGCAGGCCAACGATCAGCATTATCTCTTCGGGCAATGAGCTGGCACCGCCCGGTGAAGCGTTAACCGACGAGCAAATTCCTGCATCCAATAGCATTATGCTTTGCGCAATGCTGTCCAGCTTGCCCGCCGATGCGCGCGATCTAGGCATCGCGCGAGACGATATTGCGGCGCTAACGGCCAAAATAAGCGAGGCGAAGGCATCGGACATCATTGTCACCATCGGCGGCGCATCGGTTGGTGATCATGATCTGGTGCAGGCGGCACTAACGCAGGCCGGGGCACAAATTGATTTCTGGCGCATCGCTATCCGCCCTGGCAAGCCGATGATGGCAGGAACATTAGGGCACAGCATCGTCCTCGGCTTACCGGGCAACCCTGGTTCTGCTTTTGTCACCGCTTTTTTATTCCTGCTGCCACTGGTGCGCCATTTGGCGGGCGCGGCCGATTGCTGGCCAATGTTAAGGGAAATGCCATGCGGTCATGATCTTCCGGCGGGTGGATCGCGCGCCGAATATCTGCGTGCGCGGGTAAGGAATGGTATCCTGTTTGCCTTTAATCGCCAGGACAGCGGGATGACGCTCCCGCTCGCCGCGGCCAACGCGTTAATCCTTCGCCCTCCCTATGCCGCCAAAATTTCGGCTGGTTCTTCCGTGCCTTACCTACCGATTGACATATAAAAACAGCAATTAAACATCGCGCTTGACATAACCCTATTTGTTCTTTAATTGTTCTTAATATGTTTAACTGGGTTAAGGACATTTTATGTTGACCGCCAAACAAAATGAACTGCTTCGTTTCATCCATGAACGTCTTGAAAATAGCGGCGTATCCCCATCCTTTGAAGAAATGAAGGAGGCGCTAAATTTGAAAAGCAAATCGGGCGTGCACCGATTAATTGGCGCATTGGAAGAACGCGGCTTTATCCGCCGGCTCGCCAACCGCGCCCGGGCGCTGGAGATATTGCAGATGCCCGAAGGTGGCGGCGCAAAGGCCGTGCACGGAACGGTCAATAATATCGTTACCTTATCATCCAAATCGGGGACGCACAAAATTTCGCCAAATGCAGAAACGGGCCGCAAACCGGCCCAATCTATTCCGGTCGCGGCCAATGATGTTATGGAAATTCCCTTGCATGGGCGGATCGCCGCAGGTGTTCCGATCGAAGCAATGGAGGGGCAGGAATCTTTGGCGGTTCCGATGGCATTATTGGGAACGGGCGAACATTATGCGCTCGAAATATCGGGCGATTCGATGATTGAAGCAGGCATTTTTGACGGCGATTACGCTTTGATTAAAAAAACCAACGTGGCCCGTGACGGTGAGATTGTTGTTGCATTGGTTCGCGGCGAAGAAGCAACGCTGAAATATCTGCGGCGCGAAAATGGACGGGTCCGGCTTGATCCGGCCAATTCGGCTTATGAACCGCAAATTTACCGCCCCAATGAAGTCGTTATTCAAGGGAAGCTGGCGGGGCTATTGCGCCGTTATCATTGAACCTTTGGGCAGCTGATGTTGGGTGGACGGCCGATATTGGGCGGATGAAATCGCATTGCGAACCGCCTGTTTTCGCCGATAGCCTCCCACACCGAAGGCTGTGATCTGGGGTTTACCGTCCGCGCTTTGGGCTTACGGTTTGTGCCCAGGGCATGTGAATACGGCTTTCGGCGACACTTTCTGCCCTGAAATATCGTAGGTAAAAAGCCAATCCTCCGGTTTGCACCAAAGTTCGTCCATCGGCCTTAATCCATTTGGGACGGCAGCTTTTCGGTAACCAGCGCTCGCTAACCACTATATCCGCCCTTTCACAAGCCGCGGCCAATTGGGGCAGCGATATCAAATATCGACTGCGGATGGCCATGATATTCCATTGCCGCCCGCCTCGGCTTAGCGCGATCGAGCAGGCATCTGCGGAACAACGCGCGCCCGGCCAATCTTCAATCGCAACCGGATCCGCCTTTATACCCGCATTTTCGCGCAGTGTGTCGCGGACATAATCGCCCGCCCGCCCGCGCAGCAACGCGATTCGTCCGCTATCATCAATGATCGCCAGATGCTTGCCATCACCCGTCACCAAAATATCAGGATAAGGCGCGGTTATCATCCCGGCCAACCCGCATAAAAACAATGGAAGCCCAACATACCGCATGCGGGTGCGAAAAATGCCAAACCATAACGCGCCAAGCACACAGCAGCCAAACGCCCAGCCGGGTATTGCGGGTAACATGGTAACCGCACCGGGCGCTGCATTAACCGCGCGCGCTATTCCCAGGATAATATCAAGCCCCTGTCCCACTACCCACCAAAAGGGCCAGCCCAACCCGGCAATATCAAAAATAAGCGCCAACGCTTCAAAGGGCATAATCACAAATGTCGTGAGCGGAATGGCTATGACATTGGCAAGCGCGCCGTAAAGACCAGTTTTGTGAAAATGAAACAAGGTGATAGGGGCCAAAACCAGTTCGATCGCCAACCCGGCGAGCAGCAGGATCACGATTCCCCGGCCAAATCGCGCCGCAAAATGCTCATCGCGCGGCTGCGCAAATCGTTGCACCCATTTGCTATCATGCAAAATAATGATTGTGGAAACCGCAGCAAAACTAAGTTGAAAGCTCGGCCCGGCCAGCGATTCCGGCCATAGCAGCAGCACGGTAGCAGCGCCAAAGGCAACCAGCCGCAGGCTCAATGCTTCCCGGCCAAAAACCAGCGCCGCCAAAATCAACAAGGCGGCAATGCAGGACCGCACCGTCGGAACCTGCGCACCCGTCAACATTGTATAAGCGATCGCTCCCAAAGCCGCGAGACCCGCTGCTGCAATTGGAATAGGAATACGCAGCGCGATATAGGGTATCAACGACATCAACCGGCTAACCATCAGGAATATCGCGCCAACCACAGCGGTGACATGCAGGCCGCTGATCGACAATAAATGAGCAAGGCCGCTGTTGCGCATCGCTTCCTCATCTGCTTCGGTTATGGCGCCGCGATCCCCCGTCACCAAGGCCGCCGCGATGGCACCGCTATCGGTGGGCAATTGCCGAGAGATATGGCCAGCAAGATCGCGGCGGATCGCGGCCAGCAAAGGCGGGTTTTTCGATGGTTTGTGCAAAGTAATTTCACCAAGGACCGTCCCCGTCGCACCAATTTTGGAAAACCAGGCCCGCCTGGAAAAATCATACGCGCCCGGCACCGACGGGCCAGCAGGCGGCACCAACCGCGCGCGCAATCGGATCACCGCCCTCGGAACAAAAGCATCGCGGTATCTTTCCGGTTTCAAATTAACCCGCACCTGTTGCGGCAAATCGTCATGACCGCCGGTTTTGATTTCCATCCGCACAATATCACGCGCTGGCAGATGTTCGATTTTGACGATCTCTGCATAAAATTCGCTAATTTTCATCTGTTTGAGCGGCGGTTCGGCGACCATGGCCGAGCGCAGAAAAATAGCGAAAAAACCGGCAAGGATACAAAGCGCCGCCCATCTTACAACCGAACCAAAAAGGCCGTTCCCGCCAGCAGCATAGGCCGCGAGAAACAATCCCGCGCAAAAATATAGGACGCTCCAAAGCGTGCCATCACCCCAATATTCCCATATTGTTATTCCCGCACCAATTCCCACCGGTATCCAAAGCGGTAATTGGTTTCGTTCGGCATCCAACCATGCCTCTATCTTGGGCATTATGGCTGGCCAAAATATCAACCGGTGCGGCCTTTGCAATTTTGCCAATAGCTGCAAGATTTTGCTCCCGGAAAATGACATCCGTTTGGCCAAACAGATGATACTTTATATTGATCCTGCCACCCGGCCGCCGCTTGGCAAGAAAAAACACAAAATACAGCGGCAGTTTATGGCTCAAACTCTTGACGTCGCTGCCATTTCGCCGCAATAAGCGCCATATTCAATTCTACCGCCAATATATAAGCGAGCGACATTTTGGTATCGCAGCTGATGATGATATGGTCTTAAAATTGTAACCAAGAATCACCACTATCCGAAAAACAAAGACGACAATATCATCGTTTACATCAAAATTGGACGAGTGGATAATCAGGCACCCCGGTATGATGCTCAGTCATGCTGGTCCGCAAACAGGAGTAGCGAACGATGAGCGATTTAAAAGCAACGCTAAACATTGACGGAAATGCCATCGAATATCCTGTTATTCAGGGTTCTGACGGGCCCGATGTTATCGATATCCGCAAATTATACGCACAGACGGGTAAATTCACCTTTGATCCCGGATTTACCTCAACCGCAAGCTGCGAATCCGCGCTGACATTCATCGATGGGGATGAAGGCATATTGCGGCACCGCGGCTATGATATTGAGGAATTGTCCGAAAAATCTAGCTTTATGGAGGTATGTTACCTGCTGCTCAACGGCGAGCTACCCGGCAAGCAACAGCTTCATGATTTCAGCTATACCATCTCGCGGCACACAATGCTGCATGAGCAGCTGGCGACATTTTACCGCGGTTTCCGCCGTGATGCCCACCCGATGGCCATTATGTGCGGCGTGGTCGGGGCGCTCAGCGCTTTCTACCATGATTCAACCGATATCGCTGACCCCGACCACCGCAAGATTTCCAGCCACCGATTAATCGCAAAAATGCCGACGATTGCCGCGATGGCTTATAAATATGCGATGGGTCAGCCGTTTCTGTATCCCGATAATCATCTAAGCTATACTGGCAATTTCCTGCGGATGACCTTTGGTGTTCCCGCTGAACCCTATGTGGTTAACCCCATTGTTGAACGCGCGATGGACCGTATTTTCATCCTGCATGCCGACCACGAACAAAACGCATCGACATCGACGGTGCGGCTTGCCGGTTCATCGGGCGCGAATCCTTTTGCATGTATTGCCGCCGGAATTGCCTGCCTTTGGGGCCCGGCCCATGGCGGCGCGAATGAGGCAGCGTTAAATATGCTTCGCGAGATTGGAACGCCGGACCGGATCCCGCATTATATTGCGCGGGCAAAGGATAAGAATGATCCTTTCCGCCTGATGGGATTTGGCCACCGGGTTTATAAAAATTATGATCCGCGTGCGAGTGTGATGCGGCAAACCGTGCGCGAAATTATGGCGGAGTTGAAAATCAATGATCCGGTGTTCGAGGTCGCTTTACAATTGGAAGAAATGGCGCTGAACGATCCTTATTTCATCGAAAAGAAGCTGTTCCCGAATGTGGATTTTTATTCGGGCATCATTCTATCCGCCATCGGCTTTCCAACCGAGATGTTTACCGTGTTATTTGCTTTGTCCCGCACGGTGGGCTGGGTGGCGCAGTGGAATGAGATGATTTCGGACCCTGGCCAGAAAATCGGTCGCCCCAGGCAACTTTATACCGGACCTGGCCATCGCCCCTATGTCGATATAGCGGCGCGCTAAATTTCGTTTTTTTTAGCACAAAGGCCCGATAACTGACGGATTTACAATCGTAATTGTCGCTACATATTGCGGGCCGTCGAACGCGGTAAATGACAGTTTTTGGGCATAACATGTAACCAGCAAGCCACAGAATCATCCTAATTGGTCCGGACAATTAAGAGGATGATAACATGAAAATTACACTCTCCCCAACGACCACTCTTGCCGCCATCATTTGCGGTCTGTTGCTATTCACCGCGCCCGCAGCCGCCCAGCAAGCACCCGCCGAGGAAGAAGACACCGCCGCCGAATCCGGTGATGGCGAAGACGAGATTATCGTTACGGCGCAAAAAATTGAACAAAAGCTCGTTGATGTTCCGATCACAATTTCCGCTGCAACGGGCCGCCGGATCCGGGAATTGGGCGTTACCGATCTTGACGAGTTGTCCGCCTATATTCCCGGTCTCAATATTCAGGAGCAAAGCGCCAACAATCCCGGCATCGTGATTCGCGGTATCACATCAGACTCCGGGTCATCGCAGCAAGGGCCGCGGGTAACGCTTTATTATAACGGCGTCGATATTTCGCGGTCGCGCGGATCTTACCAAGCGATATATGATCTGGAGCGGGTTGAGGTGATCAAGGGGCCGCAAGCGACGCTATTCGGCACGGCATCGGCCGTGGGCGCGATCAGCTTAATCTCCGCCCGGCCGCGCGAAGGCATCTCGGCCGAATTGACCGGTGGATATGGTAATTTTGATCAAACATTGCTCGGCGGATATATCAATTCGGGAACCGAAAATTTTGCGGCTCGCGTTGCGTTTGAATGGCGCACGCGCGATGGATATGTGGAAAATTTAAGCCTGCGCCAAGAAGATGAGCTTTACGCACAAGATCAATTTGGTGCGCGTTTATCGCTGCAATTCAAACCAAGCGACGACGTCACCGTGGATTTTATCGGTACCGTTGATCAACAACGCAACGGCGGCACACCATTTATTTCGGGAACTTTTGCAACCAGCAGCGGCCCGGCCAATCCGTTTGGCAATGCCAATTTGGGCGGTTCGCCATTGTCGCAAACCGCGCTCGGCAATGATCAATTGAGCCTAACCCGCGATGTATATGACGCCAACCTGACCGTTACCGCATCTTTGAGCGACCAGTTCACCTTTACCACCGTTAACGGTTACCGCGAATTTGACAGTTTGGAAATTTTTGACGCCGATGGCAGCGCCGCGCCCTATCTGGAATTTGCCGAACGCGCCGAAGGATGGCAAGTCAGCCATGAAGGCCGTTTCGCCTATCAATCGCCGGCGCTGCGCGGATCGATCGGATGGAACATCTTCCACGAAGACGGCACTCAAGCCGTGCCCTTTTCATCTGAAGAAGGCACCTTCCTGCAATGTCTCGCCAATGTCATCCCTGGCCTTGGCTGCGTTAATTCCGCCGGTGTTGTAACCGCGGCGCAGGCAACAAGCTTGCTCAGCCGCGGTGCGATCAGCGAGGTTTTTTACAGCTCCGAATTTATTAACGGCGGCATCAACACCAGCTATTCGGGTTTTGCCGATGTCACCTGGTTACCCTTCGAAACATTGGAGCTAACGGCAGGTGCCCGGATCATTTATGAAGACCGCGAATCCACTTTCTTTGCCCGCGTGCCGCGCCCTGTGTTGAATCCTACCGCCTTTTCCTTGATCCCCGGTCAGGTTGATACCGGCGGCCAAACCTTTCGCGCCAATGATAATTTTTTCGATGTCCTGCCGCGATTCAACGCCTTGTTACGGCTCAACGACGAAGCAAATATTTTTGCGACAGTGTCCAAGGGCCGCCGTTCAGCGGTGGTGCAATTGGGCGCGACCCGCGTTGGCGGATTGCCTGCGCCCAATTTGCAGTCGGTCCCCGAAGAGACGGTGTGGAACTATGAAGTGGGCTTGAAAGGATCGGCGGGGCCGGTTTCGGGATCGCTGGGTGTTTATTATCAACAATATGACGGATTTCAGGTCAGCGTCACGCAAGCAAACGGCATAGCGGTAACCCAAAGCGCGGGTCAGGCGAGCAATTTTGGCATCGAAGCCGAGCTAACGATCCGCCCCACAGATTGGCTGCAGCTCTTCGGCAATATTGGCTATATCGATGGCGGTATTGACGAAAATAACAGCTTCGCACCGCAATTTTCGGGCGCGCGGTTTCGGTTACAACCCGAATTTCAAGGTGCAGCGGGCTTTACCGTCGATGCGCCATTGGGCAGCGGCGTGCGCGTCTTTTTGACACCAACGGTAACGTATCGCAGCCAGATATTCTTTGAGGTGCCAAACAATATCCGTATCAGCCAAGATGCAGTTACTTTGTTCAACGCACGGGCCGGATTTTCCTTTGCCGATGATAAATATGAAATATCGGGCTTTGTTCGCAACGCTTCGAACGAGGATTATTTGCTAGACGCCGGCAACACCGGCGGCGCGTTTGGCGTTGCAACCTTCATCCCCGCCGAACCCCGTTTTTACGGTGTCCAAATCGCGGTCCGTTATTGACCGGGCACTAGGTTAAAAACCAACCGATATTACTGAATTTCATGGCTATGGGGTTCAAATATAAGCGGATTAGAGCATCGCGCGAAAAAATAGGCACCGGTTTTTCGCATCAAGCGGTGCGACAACAAAGTGATAGAGCGGGCGGTGTGATTCCTATTTCACGCTGCCCGCTCTAAGATACCGGCAGAGTCGGCAGGGTTAGCGTGAATTTCGCGCCGCCCTGCTGATTTTTTGAAACCGTTAGGTCACCGCCCATTGCGCGCGCCAACCGCCGCGAAATATATAAGCCTAGGCCGCTGCCACCATCACCAGACCGGCCCAATCGTTCGAATTTTTCAAAAATTTTTTCTCGGTCTTCAACGGCAATACCAGCACCCTGATCGCTGACGTGAATGGCCGCTTCCGCGTCTTTTTCCTCGATATCGATTGATACCCGGCTGCCTGCGGGAGAATAATGGATGGCGTTACTAACAAGGTTGATCAAAATTTGTAATACTCTCCGAAACTCTCCTTTTGCGATAGCCCTTTCGGTGACCGGCGGGGTCGTAACATCAATGCGATGATCAGCCGCTTTCAACGCCAGTAGTCCAGCCACCCGTCTTGCAATATCGCCCAATTCTATATCATCGGGTGCGGTTACAAAATCGGGCCGTTCGATAGCCTCCAAATCGCCCAAATCGTCAACCAATGCCATTAAGTGCCGGGCAGCATTGGCAATATCTTTGGCATAACCGGCATAATTTTCACGGATAGGGCCTTGCAGCTTGCTGCCTATTGTTTCGGCTTTGGCAATGATCCGGCCTAAAGGTTGACGCAGCACTGGGGCAAGCCGCCGCCCAAACAAGGGTTCGGGGGACGCAGCAGCTTGGTCTTTCCGGTCATGCGCCGCAACTAAACTACCCCCGCCTGAACCTGGATCGACACGCGCCGATAAAATACAGAGATATCCTGAGAATTCATTCTGCTGATTAAACTGAGGCTCTAAACTTGCTTCAATAAGCGGCCCTTCACTGGCCAAAAATTGGCCGTCGGCACGAATGGCTTCGCATCTTTCCATCGCCGCGAGCAATTTTCCGCAATCCTTGTTTTCCGGCTTAAAAATATCGGCAGCAATTTTTCCAATATGATCCGGGCCTATATCTATTTGATCGCTGCCAAATAGCCGAACCAACCGCAGGTTGCGGTCAAATAATAGCTCAGCGGCATGCAACGATGGGGGCATTGTTCCATCGGACGGGTTTGTTCGCCACTCTATTTCCCGATCGACAACCCACCAGCCGGAGATCGACAACATTGCCCTATCGCCGGCCAAGCGCGATTCCACCCACAATTCTACATCGTCTTCACCATCGGCCACATAAACCGAGCGGGCAAGCCGCATCTTTATTTTATGTGTCACAGCAGCAATTGCGGCAAGGCCTGGCACCGCAATAACGCCACCATCAATTCCGCCCGCCCTATAATGGAGGCGCAATATCGGGGCGTCTGCCTGCAATAACCGGCCATCGATTGCAACTTGGGCCGTTAACGGGGCAAGCAGATTGACGGGATCCCTCATCGCGCATTGCTCAGATCATCAGCGGGAATTGTCAAAAATTTAAGACGCTCGGCTGCCCAATCGGCCATCGCCGCCCTGACCATGTCGCGATCAAGCCGTTCATAATTTTCATCAAAAACCGTGATGTCATGCGGGGTCAAATCAAAACCTTTAAATAGACAAATCACAGCCATGGCCTGCTGCCGATCAAGACGGCTATAACGCAAAAGTGCGGCCAAAGGCGCAATGCTATATCCATCAATCAACCGCAAAATATGATCATGTTCCAATGTTGTTTCCACCGATAGCGCCGCGACAAAAACCGCCAGTCCGGCCTTTTCCGGATCAAGCGCGTCACCCGCAAATCGCGTCGGCAGAAAATGAACCAGCTTGCGTGCGGCCACCCGGCCCGACTGGCTTTCGTCATGCGCAGCGAGCAATGATTTTGCCCGCGCGATATGATCGGCGTTCCGATCACCCCATATAACCTGCAGGACGGCAACAATCCGCCACACCAACAAGTGAAGATATTCCGGTGGCAATTCCCGGTAAAGCAGTTGAGGAGAATAACGCAGCAGACTCTCGCTCGCAAGTAACGCTTGAGCGGTATCGGCAATCACTGCGTCACCTTCCGACAGCAAAATTGCGGGCAATTGTTCGGCAACCGATATTTGGGCTCTACTGGCGAGCGCGACGTTCAGGCGGCCCTCAGCATGGCGCGCCAATACAAAGTCGATCAGCGCCGACTCTTTCAGAAACCCCGATTGAACCAACAAGTTCCAACTTTCGGGGTCAGAATCTCGCTTGTCAGAAACAGTATCATCGCGGCCAGTTAACGCAGCCTCGATACCTTTCACGATCAGGCGTAATTTTGCGGCAGCGGCAAAGATCATCTGTTCGGAAGGCATCCGGTGTCCCAACGGGAATATCATGGTCGATACATCGCGGCACTGCGCCGATATATCACGGGCGAAATGCGCTGCGACGATCAACAAATCATCATTGTTTGCGGGCAGCTTTTCCAAATCGCGATCCATATTAATATCCGGGAGAATGTTAGCTCTTTTCGGTTAATTTCAGTTTAAGTTTAACTGTTTCCAAATCGGGGGCATAAAGCGGCCAGAGTAAGACAAACAATTGCGCGATGGCGACCAAGCAAAGACCCATCATCCAAACATTAAAAAATGCAGCGAACAACAGCAATATTGTGGCCAAAGCCGGTGATGCGATCAAAGCTTTTTGCCTTGGCGTCAGCCGAGATTTTACCGCGTAAAGCATGAGCGCCAGCATGACCATCGGCGCAAAAAGAGCGCTGAAACTGCCGCGCCCTGCGCCCCAACTGATCAAAAATATCGTCGCTGCGAAGGCGGCCCAGATAACGCCGCCGAACAACCGCGTCAACGCGCCGCGCCGATCACGATCACCGATCATATCTTGCAGTTTTATCAAAAATAACGCCGCCAATAACGCGGCCATGGCAAGCGCGGCGGCACCTATCGTTGCAAACCCCGCCGCCGCGGCCGCAGTGAGCATTGAGCCGATGCCAAGCATTTGACGCGGCGTGGGCGCATTCCAGAAAAGCGGGGCAAGCTTGGCCGCCACCGGCCCGAAAAGCTTCGCTTCCATAAATCCGTCGGCATCATGCGCCCGGTGCGTTAACATTTTTTTGGTCAAATCATTCGCATCGTCCTGATGAAGAACCCGGCGGAACAGCTTGCTCGTAATCAGATCCTGGCTGAGCGGGCGATGCACAATCGAATCTTGTAAAGCTTGCCGCAGCAACGACGATCCAATGTTCCATCCTTCAGGAAGCGATGCAATCGCCGCTATTGATCGGTGATCAAACAGCGCCAGACCGGCCCAAAAGCTATTCAAGTCTATGCGCTCAAAAATTTCATTCTCTTTACGGCCATCCACCGTCACAATGTAAACCAACGGCTGCGCAATCATTTCCGCGAGCAGATCGTCATTCGCAATGACCCCCTCAGACATAACAAACAGCAGTTCGCCAGCGCCGAGGCAATCCTGCAAATCCCTAGGGAAGCGGACAAATTGGACCGAAATACCACGTTGTTTCATTTGATCTGCAACCGCGGCAATGGCGCCCGAAACAACATCCACCTCAACCAAAAATTTACGAATTCCTGCCGCAACCAGTTGCTGTATTTGAAAAGTTAGCAGCGGCGCACCCACAACCTGTAACAAAGCCGAACCGCCGTGCCCTTGTTCACGGCCTGTATTTATCGCAGACAGTAGCGCGGTATCAACGGTCAAGGTCGCGGCGTTTTTTGAGAGCATGATCTTGGATATGCGCCCTGATTATCATTTGCAAAGCCAAATTGGTAACCGGCTTTGGCAAAATAGACCGAACGATATCAATCCTCGGAAAATTTTTCAATTTGGCCGAAAGCTTGCGCTAGGTGTCGTACAATAACGGGATCACCAGGAGCACCGAGGGCCGCTTCTTCGGCCAGTTCCATCAAGCGAATGGCACCAAAACTCGCGGCCAATCCCTTTAAACGCCAACAACTATGAAGCCAATTGGCATCGCAGCGCGAACGTGAAAGCAGGCTAATTTGACGCTTGGCGCTCTCAATAAAAGAAGCGCGCAGCTCCAATGCCAACAATGCGTCATCGCCGGCCGCGGCTTTCAAAGCTGTATCAAATGCACCATAATCAACATTCATGCGCGAACGCTACACGCGGTTCCGTTAACTTTGCGTTTCATAATCATCAATTTATGGTAAACAGCCGGATATGACGAACCGATCAAAAATTGTTGGGATTACTCAAGACCCGTCTGACGCACCTTCACGGTCCGTCGATTCGGATGCACCCGCATCTTTCATCGACGACCATCTGGATGACGATTTTGCCGAAAATCATCAGGTAAATGTCGGTGCGCAAAACGAAAATTCTACCGAATATTATGACGAATATGTAACGAATAATCCCAGCATTTCTTCATGGACCCAATATATCGCACCGATTTTCCTTACCGTATTGATGATCGGCTGGACCGTTTTTTTTGGTTGGGTAAACCAAACCGAACTTTTGGCCATTACGCCAGTAGATGCCGTAAGATTGATTAGCGAATGGGCGGTACCAGCAGCGTTGATTGGGGTGACATGGTTGCTTATTTTACGCTCCAGCCGGTCCGAAACCAATAGATTTTCCGATGCGGCGCTAAAATTGCGCAATGAAAGCGAGGCGCTGGAAATCAAAATGCGGACTGTGAACGAAGAAATTGCCGTGGCGCGGGAATTTCTGGCGCAAAACAGCCGCGAGTTGGAAAGCGTAGGGCGGCAATCCGCAGCGCGCTTGATCGAGGCAGCGGAAAAAATCGGTGTGGCATTGAATGACAGCGAAGCCAAAGCGAAAATCCTTGAGCAAGTATCGAACGCAGCGACCATAAATTTGGATCAGCTTCGCAAACATCTGCCCGTCGTCACCAGCGCAGCCAAAGATGTGACCAATCAAATTGGCGGTGCGGGCAATAGCGCTCAATTGCAGGTAAAATCCTTGATAGCCGCGCTGCAACGGGTTTCGGCGGCGGGGGTGGAGGCGCGCGATAACATTGCCCAGATGGAGCAACAGGCGGCGCAGTCCAGCGAAGGCATGTCGCAGCGGATAACCGACAATGCCGCATTTTTGCAAACAGCAATGGAACAATCATCCGAACAAATGAAAGCGTTGACCGCCGCCGTCTACAATTTGATGGTGGAGCTTTCTTCCCGGCTGGAGAAAGGATCAACCGATACCGTAGATAAGATTAGCGGTGCCGCCACCGATCTCACCCGCAAGCTTAACGACAATGCGGCCAAGGTCAGCGAATATCTTGAACAATCCTCAAGCAATTTTGCGGCGAAGATCGCTATTAACAATGGCGACATAGATCAAATGGTCGAACGCAATCTCGCCAAATTAACTACGCAGGCCGCCGCACTCAACCAGTCGCTCGCCATTATGGAGAGCAAAGTCGCGACCGAAGATGCGCGCAGCCGGGATATGATAACCCGGATTAACGAACATTTGGCGGAACGCAGTCAGCAGGTAATAGCGATTGACGAAGACGCAGCGCAGCGTTCGGCAAAGCTCGCTTTTGCGCTGGAAGCTCTGGTAGAAACCAGCGTTCGGCTAATGGGCAATTTGACCTTAAATAGCGATACGGCCAGGGTGCTGACGGAGCGGTCCGAACATATTTTGGCATTGGCGGATGCGGCGAACACAAGGTTGGCCGAAACTTTACCAGCCGCCCTGTCGCAGGCCGATCAACATATTTCCGGTAGCCTGACGCATATCGAGCAAGCGAAGCAACAAGCCAGTGGATTGGAAGAATATGGCAGCGGTCTGCTGTCCAAACTGAACGAAATCGAAGGAGCTATTGCGGCACGGCGGGGTGAATTGGAAAGCTTCATCGCGGCCAGCGGCGGATCGCTATCGGGCAGCCAGCAACAGGCCGACGCCTTGTCCGAATCGTTACTGCGCGCGCAGGCATTAATCGGCGAATTGGCGCAGATAAAGGACGAAGGATTGATCGAAACGCTGGACCGGGTTCAGGAAAATATCCGAATTGGGATATTGCAGAGCCGCAAGATGATGGAAGCCGAGATGGAGGGTTTAACGGCGCGCTTATCCGAAGAGAGCCAAAATTCCTTGAAATCTGCGGTCGAAGAACAAGTGAATAGCGTCGATCGGATTATGAACGAAACCATCCAAGCCAATATCACTCTATCAAATTCGGCCGCCGAAAAGCTGAATGAACAGCTTGCCCACATTGAAAGCATGACCAGCAATTTGGAGCGGCGTTTAGACGACGCGCGCAGTGAGTTCGCCGGCATCGACGACGATAGCTTTGCCCGGCAAATGGCATTGCTGACCGAATCGCTCAATTCGACCGCGATTGATGTTACAAAGATATTGTCCAATGAGGTTACCGATACCTCTTGGGCGGCCTATCTTAAGGGTGACCGCGGCGTCTTTACCCGCCGTGCTGTCCGTCTACTCGATTCGGGGGAGGCAAAAACGATCGCAAGCCATTATGATGAAGACGCCGAATTTCGCGCTCATGTGAACCGCTATGTTCATGATTTTGAATCGATGATGCGCGCCTTGCTCAGCACGCGCGACGGTAATGCCATCGGCGTAACGTTGCTGTCTTCTGATGTTGGCAAGCTTTACGTGGCGCTGGCGCAAGCGATTGAACGGCTGCGAAACAACTGAGCAAATCCCTTACCGGCGATAGAGACCTTCAAAACTGGTTCGATCAATCCAGCCATAGATATGATTGAGATAATATAGCCCAAATAGCGCCGCCGATAGCAAGGTCGTTCGGAGCAATATCGCCTTTGGATTGAAATTGGCCGGTGCGCCGGGATCGTGCCCCGGCTTAACCTTTTCACCCAATTCACTCGGGTTTCGTATGCCAAATGGCAATATCACAAAAGCGCTCATAACCCAGAATAGCGCGTAGATCGCAACAATCGAGATGATATTCACGCGGTTTCCAATATCATGACATCGACGATCGGCTTTTTACCGGTCCAGCTCGTCGCAAGCCGCCGGACCGCAAGCCGCACCGATTCGCGCAGCTTTTCATAATCGCCTTTATTGTCCCTAATTGCCTGTTTCACCGCTACAGTGGCTTCGTCCAAAAATTCATCCACGCTTTCCTCGATGGGAACGCCGTGCAGCCGAAATTCCGGTTCGCCCAAAAGCTTGTCATGAGCATCTAAGGCAAAAGCCACACTGATTATGCCATACCACGACAAACGCCGACGCTGCGTGATGGTTTGGCCGTCAGCGGCCACGATATTCTCGCCGTCCAAAACCAACCGCCCGGTCCGCTCTTTGCCAATATATTTCGGTCCATCGCCCGACAAGCGAATAACATCACCATTGGACTGTACGATCGTTTGGGGCACGCCGTGCGCCTTGGCAAAACGGGCCTGTTCGGCCATATGGCGCCGTTCGCCATGCACCGGAACCAAAATTTGCGGCCGGATCCAATCATAAAGCTTGGCCAGTTCCGGCTGGCCCGGATGGCCCGACACATGCACATGCGCCTGTTTCTCCGTCACCGTTAAGATATTCCGCCGGGCCAATTGGTTCATGATCACACCGATGGCAATTTCATTGCCCGGGATTTGTTTCGACGAAAATATCACGGTATCGCCCGCCTCCAATTTTACCGGATGATCACCCTCGGCGATCCGGGCAAGCGCCGCACGCGCCTCCCCCTGCCCGCCGGTTGCCACCACCATGACATTTTGGCGCGGCAGGGCGTCGACATCATTCATATCAACCGTCGCGGGAATGTCTTTCAAATATCCATTGGCCTGCGCCGCCTCGATAATGCGGTGCAGCGATCGCCCGGCAAAGCATAGCTTACGCCCGCTTTCGCGCGCCACATCAGCCAAAGTTTGTAGCCGCGCCGCATTGGAGGCAAATGTGGTGATCAGCACCCTGCCCTTGGCCGCGTTCACCGATGCCAGCAGGTCGGCCTTCACGCTGCCCTCGCTGCCGCTTTCGTTTTTGTTGAACACATTGGTGCTATCGCAAACCATCGCCAGCACACCCGCATCGCCAATTTTGCGCAATTCGGCCTCGGTTGCCGGCGTGCCAACCACGGGCACATCATCGAGCTTCCAATCGCCAGTGTGGAAAATTCGCCCATAAGGCGTGTCAATCACACAGGCGCTCATTTCCAGCATCGAGTGAGCCAGCGGGAACAACCGGAAACCAAAAGGTCCAATATCAAAAGAGCCGCCCATCGGGATGATATTCAATATGATATCGTCCAATATGCCTTCTTCTTCGAGCTTGCCCTGAATCAATGTCGCGGTGAACGGCGTCGCATAAAGCGGCACGCCAAGGTCGGCGGCAAAATAACGCACCGCGCCAATATGATCCTCATGTCCATGCGTTAGGACAATTCCGAGCAAATCGTCGCGCCGCGCCTCAATAAACTCCAAATCGGGCAGGACCAATTCCACGCCGGGATATTGCGCGCCCGAAAAAGTCATGCCCAAATCGACCATCACCCATTTGCCGTCGCAGCCGTAAAGATTGACATTCATGCCAATTTCATCCGACCCGCCAAGCGAGAGATAGAGCAATTCTTTGCCGGGATTAGTCATTATTATAGATCTCGATTATTATATAATTGCGCCAATCCCGTTAAAGCGAGATCGGGTTCAATGCGATCAAAAAGATCGTTATGCTGTCCGAATAAACCCGCCAGACCGCCGGTTGCAATGACCGTTACTGGCGCGCCAATTTCTTTTTTCATCCGCGCCAGCAGCCCCTCTATCAACGACACATAACCCCAATAAATGCCAATCAGCATTTGCCGCTGCGTCGTGCGGCCGATCACGCTATCATCATCGGGCGCTTCGATGGCGATCCGCGGCAATTGCGCGGTATTGCCGACCAATGCCTCCAGCGACAGATTGATGCCCGGCGCGATAATCCCGCCGCAATAAGCGCCATCCGCACCAACATGGTCGAGCGTGGTGGCGGTTCCGAAACTGATCACGATTTTTTCGCCCATGGCCACTGACTGCGCCGCAATTGCATGGACTGCGCGGTCGGCCCCCACCGCATGCGGTTCATCCACTTTCAGCGCTATGCCCCATTCCACCGGCGCGCGGCCCGCGACCAAGGGTTCCAGTCCGAAATATTTGCGCGACAAGGTGCTTAGATTATGCAACGCGCGCGGCACGACAGTGGAGATAATCACGGCGCTAACCGAGCTGCGGTTATACCCCTCAAGCTCCAGCAATTGCAGCAGCCAGACGGCATATTCATCCGCCGTTTTGCGCGCATCGGTGGCGATACGCCAGCGCGTTTTAACTTGATCGCCATCGACCAACGCAAATTTGATATTGGTATTACCGGCCTCAATCGCAAGCAACATGCCCCGCCCCGTCAAATTAAAAATACATCGGCGGCATGAATGGCACGAATGGAGCCATCCGCCAAGCGCAGCTTCAGCGAACCGTCATCGCCCAGGCCGCTATAGTGTCCTTGCAACCCCCCGCCATCGGGCAAATGGACAATCAACGGGGTTCCGGCGGGATGTGCCGCAGCCTGCCATGCCGCCAGGATACCGCCAAGCCCAACCGAGCGCCATTGGTCCAACCGCGCGGCAAATTCCGCCGCCATCTGCTCCACAAACTTCTGCGGCGCGGGCGGGCGCAGGCCCAGCGCCGCCAAGCTGGTAACGGGACGCGCAAGGCCTTTGGGATGGCTCGCCAAATTGACACCAATGCCGACGACAACGGCATCATTGCTGCGTTCCAGCAGCATTCCCGATATTTTTGCGCCGTCCGCCGACAATATATCATTGGGCCATTTAATCTGAAAATTTTGCCCCGGTGCCCATGCGGCAAGCGTCCGCTGCACCGCGAGCGCCGCGACGAAAGCCAACGTGGGCGCGGGCGGATCGGTGGGCCTCAACCGCACAATCGTGCTTGCATAAGCATTGCCCAGCGGGCTTTCCCATTCACGGCCCATCCGCCCGCGCCCCGCATGTTGCTGATCCGCGCGCAGCCAAAGCCCTTCGGGAGCGCCCTCCCGAGCGCGCTGGATCAAATCCGCATTGGTTGAGCCGGTAACCCCTATCTGTTCGAAAATCAGGGTCAGAAAGCCAGCGCCCCGGCGGCACGGGTGGTAATTGCGGTTAAAGCCGGTATCGCCAAATAGCCCAGCGGCGATACTGCGAGCGCCAGCGCGCCGCCGGTAATGGCCAGCGTTTTGTCGTCATCGGCAACCAATGCGTCGCTCGCTTCGTCAAAATACATCAGCTTGACGATTTTCAGATAGTAAAATGCGCCAATCACCGAAGCGGCGATACCGATCACCGCCAGCGGCAATAGCCCGGCGGCCACCGCCGCCTGAAACACCACCAGCTTGCCCCAAAAACCGAATAAGGGCGGAATACCGGCGAGCGAGAACATAAACACCGCCATCGCCAAGGCCAAAAGGGGTCTGGTCTTTGACAGGCCGGCTATGTCGCTTAAACCTTCGCGATACTCGCCGCCGCGCCCGCGTAGCTGCATCAAACAGATAAATCCGCCCAATGTCATCGCCACATAGATGATCAGATATACCAGCATTGCGGCCACGCCTTGCGCGCTGCCCGCGGCAAGACCAATCAGGAGGAAGCCGATATTGTTGATCGAGCTATAGGCGAGCAGCCGCTTCAAATTCTGCTGCCCAATCGCGCCAACCGCGCCGATGATGATCGACATCAGCGCGACGACGATAATAATCTGCTGCCATGCGGCGGCCTGCTCACCAAAGGCTGTAATCGCCAAGCGCACCAGCAATATGGTTGCCGCCACTTTTGGAGCGCTCGCGAAGAATGCTGTCACCGGGGTCGGCGCGCCTTCATAGACATCGGGCGTCCACATATGGAACGGTGCCGCGCTTATTTTGAAGGCCATGCCCGATAACACAAAAACAATACCGAACAGGCTACCCAAGCCAATATCGCCCGCCAAGGCCTTGCCAATCAGATCAAAATTGGTGCTGCCGGTAAAGCCATAAAGCAGCGACATGCCATAGAGCAAAATACCGCTGGCCAGCGCGCCGAGCACGAAATATTTCAGCCCGGCTTCGGCGGATCGTTCATCGCTGCGGACGAAACTTGCCAGCACATAAGCGGCCAAACTGTTGAGTTCGAGGCCGATATACAGCGTAATCAGATCATTGGCCGAAACCATAATGCTCATGCCGATCACCGCAAACAGGATCAAAATCGGATATTCCGCGCGCATCCCACCCATTTTTTCCAGATAACGCGGCGCGATGATGATCGATATGATCGCCGCGAAATAAATCAACATCTTGGCAAGATTGCCCAGCGCGTCCATCCGGTAAAGCCCGGCAAAGGCGTCCCCGCCAAATTCAAATGCGCTGTTGGCCATTAAATTGGCTGTCCAGGCGCTCGCCCCGATCAGCGCGGCGACCGACAATAGGCTGACCAGGCGGCCGCTGTCGCTGCGCCATGCCGCGAGCAATAATAACGCCAGCCCCGACAGGCTCAAAATTAGCTCGGCGCGGGTAAAATAAAGCGAAATGGCCAAATCCATCAATGCGCGCTCCCCGGTTTGGTCTTATCATCATGCTGCGGCGCTGCGCCGTGATCCGCCTTCACCCGATATTTTTCCGTGGCCTTATCATGCGCTTGGATGCGGCTATCGCCTGCCGGTGCGGCGCGTTCGATCCGCGCGACGATCACCGCAACGTCGCGGCGAATGGGCGATAGGAAGCTTTCGGGATAGACCCCCATCCACAGCACCACCGCGGCAATCGGCGCGAGCAACCAGATTTCGCGGCCGTCAATGTCGTTCATCGCCGCCGCATCGGCATTCACCTGCTCCCCAAAGGCAACGCGGCGATAGAGATAGAGCATATAGCCCGCGCCCAAAATAATGCCCGTGGTCGCGATCAAAGTTGCCCAGGTCGAAACCTTATAAAGCCCCGCCAATGCCAAAAATTCGCCGACAAAACCGCTCGTTCCCGGCAAGCCGATGCTGGCCATGGTAAATAGCATGAACAACAGCGCATATTTGGGCATATTAACCGAAAGCCCGCCATAACGGCCGATCTCGCGCGTATGCAGCCGGTCGTAAATCACCCCCACACATAGGAACAGCGCACCCGACACCAGTCCGTGGCTGAGCATGATGATAATCGCGCCCTCAATCCCTTGCTGGTTAAAGGCAAATAGACCAACAGTCACGATGGCCATATGCGCCACGGAAGAATATGCGATCAGTTTTTTCATATCATGCTGCACCAACGCGACCAGCGAGGTATAGACAACGGCGACCATCGACAGGCCGTAAATTAGCCAGACGAACTGCGCGCTCGCTTCGGGAAACATCGGCAGGCTGAACCGCAGGAAGCCATATCCGCCCATTTTAAGCAGCACACCCGCCAAAATCACCGAACCCGCCGTTGGCGCCTGCACATGTGCATCGGGCAGCCATGTATGCACCGGCCACATCGGCATCTTCACCGCAAAGCTGGCGAAAAAGGCCAGCCACAGCCAGCTTTGCGCCTCAGGGGCGAAATCATATTGGAGCAGGTCTGGGATATAGCCGGTGCCCGCCGTCTGGATCATCCACAGCATCGCGATCAGCATCAGCACCGATCCCAGCAACGTGTAGAGGAAGAATTTATAGCTTGCGTAAATCCGGTTATCGCCGCCCCAAATACCGATAATCAGATACATCGGGATCAGTCCCGCTTCAAAGAAAATGTAGAAGAGCATCAGATCCTGCGCCGCGAAAACGCCGATCATTAGCGCCTCCATCAGCAGGAAGGCCGCCATATATTCACCAACGCGGTTGCCGATCGCGCGCCAACTTGCGCCGATACAGATAGGCATCAGGAAAACCGACAGCATGATCAACATTAGCGAAATGCCGTCGATACCCAGTTTCCAACCGAGCAGATCCCCAAAAACATCTATATTTTCAACAAATTGCCATTGGCTGCCCGCCGGATCATAACTGATCCACAACCAGATACCGAGCAGCAATTCGGCCAAAGTCACCGTTAATGCGGCTATCCGCGCGCCTTCGCCGCGCAGATAGAGACAGGCAATCGCCGCCAGCACGGGCAGCGCGATCATGATCGATAAAATCGGTATATCCGCCGCGCTCATCGTGCCGCCACCATCATCCAACTGATCAAGGCGACAAGGCCGAGCAGCATCACCAGCGCATAGCTATAAATATATCCCGATTGCAGCCGCACCGCCACCCGGCTGCCGAGCGCCACCGCCGCGGCGGCACCATTGGGGCCAAAGCGGTCGATCACACCAATATCGCCTTGCTGCCAAAATAACCGCCCAAACCAGAATGCGGGCCGCACAAACAGCACATCATACAGCTCGTCAAAATACCATTTATTGAGGAAGAAATTATACAGCGGCCGGAAAGTCGCCGCGAGTTTTGCCGGCGCGTCATCACTGCGAATATACATCATGTAAGCGATAAACAGACCGGTCAGCATCGCGGTGGTCGACGACAGCTTCACCCATAATGGCACCTCATGGATCGCATGCATCAGATGTTCGTTAAAGGCCAAGGTGCTTTTTGCCCAAAATGCGGCCGCGCCCGCGTCGCCCTCAACAAAGGGATTGTGAAACAGAAATCCGGCAAAAACCGCGCCAAACGCCAGCACGCCCAGCGGAATCAACATCGTCAGCGGGCTTTCATGCGGATGATATCCGCCAGTGGTATCATCGCCTGCCTGCTCCGGCGTTTTATGCAGGCTATGCTGGATATGTTCGCTCCCTATCCAGCGGGCCTTACCAAAAAAGGTTAGGAACATCAGCCGCCAGCTGTAAAAGCTGGTTAGCAACGCCGCAAGCACACCGATGGCAAAGGCATATAAGCCAAAATTACCTGGGTTGCTCCCGGCAAAAGCCACCTCGATAATCGCATCTTTCGAATAGAAACCCGCAAATCCGCCCAGCCCGACAATGCCGACACCGGTGATTGCCAATGTCCCCGCCATCATCGCCCAGAAGGTGAGCGGGATATGTTTCCGCAACGCGCCATAATAACGCATATCCTGTTCATGATGCATCGCATGGATCACGCTGCCCGCGCCCAGAAACAGCAAAGCTTTAAAAAAGGCATGCGTGAACAAATGGAACATCGCCGCACCATACGCGCCCATGCCAGCGGCAAAAAACATATAGCCAAGCTGCGAACAGGTCGAATAAGCGATCACGCGCTTGATATCGGTTTGCACCAGGCCCACCGTGGCCGCGAATATCGCGGTGCTCGCGCCGACAATGGTCACGACATTCAGCGCAAATTGCGATGTCTCAAACAACGGCGACAGGCGGCATACCATGAATACGCCCGCGGTCACCATGGTCGCTGCATGGATCAGCGCGGAAACCGGCGTTGGCCCCTCCATCGCATCGGGCAGCCAGGTGTGCAGGCCAAGCTGCGCCGATTTGCCCATCGCCCCGATAAACAGCAACAGACAAAGCAAGCTCATCATATCCACGCGCAGCCCCAGGAAACCAATGCTGGCCCCTACCTTATCGGGCGCCATCGCCAAAATGTCGGGAATATTCACCGTGCCAAACGCCAGATAGACGCCAAAAATCCCCAGCATAAAGCCCAGGTCGCCGACCCGGTTGACGACAAAGGCCTTTATCGCGGCGGCATTGGCAGATGGTTTTTTATACCAAAAACCAATCAGCAGATAAGAGGCAAGCCCCACGCCCTCCCAGCCAAAAAACATCTGGACAAGGTTATTGGCCGTCACCAGCATCAACATCGCAAAAGTAAAGAGCGAGAGATAAGCAAAGAAACGCGGTTGATCCGGGTCTTCCTCCATATAGCCCCAGCTATACAAATGAACCAGCGCGGAAACGGTTGTGATCACGACCAGCATCACTGCAGTCAGGCTATCGACGCGCAATTCCCAATCAAAGGTTAGATCGCCCGATTGCACCCATTGGAGGACGGGCACCACATAAGGCTCCGCGCTGCCGCCAACGAAGCTTAGGAAAATCGGCCAACTGAGCGCCGCGCTCAAAAATAGCCCAGCGGTGGTAGTGCTCTTGGCCGCGGCCGCGCCGATGAAACGTTGCCCCAGCCCCGCGATCAGCGCGGCGAGCAACGGCACAAAAACGATGATTGCGATAGAGCTCACGCAGCTTCTCTCACTTCGTCATGCTGAACTTGTTTCAGCATCCATCCTGCCGCACGGGCGGAGCTAGAAAGTTGAAATGGACCCTGGAACGCAGTCACCGCAAGGTGAAACAAGTTCAGGGTGACGGTGTGTGTGATTGCCACGGCGCCTACCCCTTCATTCGATTAACATCGTCAACCGCAATCGTGCCGCGACCCCGGAAATAGACCACCAGGATAGCAAGGCCGATTGCGGCCTCCCCCGCCGCGACGGTCAGCACCAGCATCGCAAAAATCTGCCCGGTCAAATCACCCAGAAAGGCGCTGAATGCAACAAGGTTGATATTCACCGCGAGCAAAATCAGTTCAATCGCCATCAAAATAATGATCACATTCTTGCGGTTCAGGAATATGCCGAGCACGCCCATCACAAATAATATCGCGCTGACCACCAGATAATGTTCAATGCCGATCATAATTCGACCCCCTGCCCAACCGGCTGCTGTATTTTGCGCACCGCGTCTTGCGGCCGGCGCTGGTTTTGGCGGCTGATATTCTGACCGCGCGTGCCGTGGCTGGGCCGATGGGTGAGCACGATCGCACCGATCATTGCCACGAGTAGGATCAAGCCCGCCGTTTCAAAAAGGAAGATATATTTGGTATATAACAAATTGCCGATTGCCTCGATATTGGGGGTGACGTTGGAAATGGCGGCCTTGCCGTCCGCTACGCCCAGCTCCACCGTGCCGGCACGATACGCGCCAATGCCCAGCACCAATTCGCAAACCAATATAAACGCGAGCAATAGCCCCAGCGGCACATTCTTGACAAAGCCCGCGCGCAATTCGGCAAAATCAATATCGAGCATCATCACCACAAACAGAAACAGCACCGCGACCGCGCCGACATAGACGATTACCAACAGCATTGCGATAAATTCTGCCCCCACCAATATCATCAATCCCGCTGCATTAAAAAATGCAAGGATCAACCACATCACGCTATGCACCGGATTGCGGGCAAAGATCACCATCGCGGCAGATGCAATGACGATGGCGGCGAACAGATAGAAGGCGATGAGTTGGGTCATACGGCAAACCCCGCCCGCAGGGCAAAAAAAGATTCACGCGGAGACGCAGAGGCGCGGAGAAAGTTAAACCTTAAAACTTTGCGACCAATGCGCACAATAATATTTGGTTCGCGCAAAGTGCGCCGTGAAACAAATCTCCGCGCCTCTGCGTCTCCGCGTGAACAAAATTCTTTCTGAAGCTGCTGTCTCATCATTATTCGCAGCCCTTAACGATACGGCGCATCGGCGGCAAGGTTTGCCGCGATTGCCCGCTCCCATTTGTCGCCATTATCCAGAAGCTTTGCCTTGTCATACAGCAATTCTTCGCGGGTTTCGGTGGCATATTCGAAATTTGGTCCTTCGACGATGGCATCGACCGGGCAAGCCTCTTGGCAGAATCCGCAATAGATGCATTTGGTCATGTCGATGTCGTAACGCGTGGTGCGGCGGGAGCCGTCTTCCCTTGGTTCGGCCTCAATGGTGATCGCCTGCGCCGGACACACCGCCTCGCACAGCTTGCACGCGATACAGCGTTCCTCGCCGCCCGGATAACGCCGCAGCGCATGCTCACCGCGAAAACGCGGGGACAGCGGGTTTTTCTCAAACGGATAGTTGATCGTCGCCTTGGGCTTAAAGAAATATCGCAAGGTCAGCAGGTGCGCCTTGATAAATTCCCACAAGGTGAAGGATTTGATGAGGTGGGCGATGGTGGTCATCGGTTTTCTGCTTCCAACGAAATGAATTTAATACGACAAATTCCAGTATTTATAGATTTCCCATCTTTAAAAATAGATAATGTACTAGGCTGCCCATCATTTGAACCCAGAGCATAGGTCATTTCTACTATAGATTCTTTATCTGCGCCAACAGATTTGAAAGTATGCACAACGTGAAATCGGCCTTTATTTTTTATCTGGGTATAAGTTTTATATTTTTCTTTAAGGAACTCTCCGAATTCTTTGTCAATCGCAACCAATCCCTCTCCACTATCTTCTTCCAATTTAAAGCCTTTCAACAAAAAATGTCTAAATTTTCCTTTGAAAATTTTTGGATTATCATCATCAGATTTCATTTGGCAGGACCATTCAACGGGATTTAGCCCTTTCACCGGAACGCCTCTATTAATTGTGGTAAAGGTGCCATCCCCCCACTCTTCAGTAGCATGTGCTGGAGCTTCCATAGAAACCCCGATCACCACCATAATGAGAAACATCACTACAAATTTCATCCCCAATGCCCCTTCCACATCAAATATCCACTCACCAAAAACACCCAGAACAGACTGATCGGCAGGAACACTTTCCACCCCAGCCGCATCAGCTGATCATAGCGGTAACGCGGCACGGTGGCCTTAATCCAGCTGAAAATGAAGAAGAAGAGCAGGATTTTGGCGAATAACCAGATGATGCCCGGCACATAATAAAGCGGCGCCCAATCGACCGGCGGCAGATATCCGCCCCAGAACAGCACCGCATTCAGCGTACACATGAGCAGCACATTGGCATATTCGCCGAGCCAGAATAACGCGAAGCTCATCGACGAATATTCGGTTTGATAACCCGCGACCAGCTCGCTTTCCGCCTCGGTCAAATCAAACGGCGCGCGCGCGGTTTCGGCCAAGGAGCTGATCAGAAACATGACAGCGACCGGAAAAAGCAAAAGGTTGAAACCAAAAGCGTTGACAATGCCCAGCCCATGCCCGCGCTGCGCCTCGACAATACCGGCCATGTTGAAGGTGCCCGCCCACAGCACCACGGAAATGATGATGAAACCGATAGAAACCTCATAACTGATCATCTGCGCGGCGGCGCGCATCGCGCTGAAAAACGGATATTTCGAATTGGAGGCCCATCCCGACAGCACCACGCCGTAAACGCCCAGCGAGCTGATCGCCAATATATACAGCAAGCCGACATTGATGTTGCTGAGCACCACGCCCGCATCGAACGGGATCACCGCCCAAGCGAGCAAGGCCACGGTAAAGGTTATGATCGGCGCGATCAAAAACAGCCCGCGGTTGGATGCCGACGGGATAATGGTTTCTTGCAAGAATACTTTTAAGCCATCGGCGAAGCTTTGTAACAGCCCAAACGGTCCGACCACATTCGGCCCGCGCCGCAACGCCATCGCCGCCCAGATTTTGCGGTCCGCATAAATGATCATCGCAACGGCAAGCATGAGCGGCAGTGCAATCAGCAGAATACCGATAATCGTGGCGGTGAACCAAGCCACTTCATAGGACATGCCGAGTGATTGGAAGAAGGCGGTCATGCTAAAACTCTTTCGTCATGCTGAACTTGTTTCAGCATCCATCGTGAAGCACGACCGGAGCTCGAACGGCAAACTGGACCCTGAAGCAAGTTCAGGGTGACGGTATTTGTGCGTGGGCAAGGCGCATTTATCATTCCGCCGCCTCCAGCATCGCTTCCCCATGCACCAATTCCCGGCTGCATAGATTCATCGTCTCGCTCGCGCGGCAGATGGCATTGGTCAGGTAAAAATCCTTAATCGGATAGGCCAACGGCCCCGATGGCTTCGCATCCAGCTTGGGCAATGCCCAGCCATAATTGGCCAAACCTTCTGCCGCCAGCCCGGGAACATCCGCAACCATCGCCGCGCGGCATGCAGCGAAATTGTCAAAGGGCAATTTATACCCTAGCACATCGGAAAGCGCGCGGAAAATCGCCCAATCTTCGCGGGCATCGCCCGGTGCAAAGACCGCCTTGCTGGCATGCTGAATCCGGCCCTCCAGATTAACGAATGTGCCATCTTTTTCGGTATAGGCGCTTCCCGGCAAGATCACGTCCGCCGCGCTCGCTCCTTTGTCGCCATGATGGCCGACATAGACCTTGAATGTCTTGGCAAATTTGGAGAAATCCACCTCATCCGCGCCCAGAAAAAAGGCCAACTTTGGTTCTGCGGCGGCGATATCGGCTATCCCGCCCGGCTGCGCATAGCCCAGCATCAATCCGCCCATCCGGCTCGCCGCCATATGCAGCACGTTAAAGCCATTCCATGCTCGGCCATCGTCGAGCGTGCGGATCAGATTATATTTCTTCACCAGCGCCAGCGCGGCACCGTGCACGCCGTCCACCGCAAGGCCGCCGCCGCCAACGATCACCACCGGGCGTTTCGCCGCCTTCATCGCGTCTACTGCTGCCTTGGGCAGGCTCGCGATCTTGCCCGCGTCATTGCTGAGCCATTCGACCTTATAGCTAAGGTCGGTTTCTGGCCCGATGGCGAACACTTTCGCGCCGCCTTTACGCACCGCTTTTTGGATCCGCGTATTCACCAGCGGCGCTTCCCAGCGGACGTTGCTGCCGATGATCAGGATGCAGTCGGCCTCTTCAATGCCAGCGATCGTCGTGTTGAAATTCACTGCAGAAAGCGAAGTTACGTCATATTTCAGGCCGGTTTGCCGCCCCTCGAGCATAGCCGAACCCATCTTGGCAAGCAACGCCTTCGCCGCATACATCGTTTCGCAATCCACCAAATCACCGGCAATCGCGGCGACCGACGATCCTGCATTCACCGCCGCGATTGCCGCAAAAGCCTCAGCCCAGCTTGCCGGGGCCAGCTTGCCATCGGCGCCGCGCAGATAGGGCTGATCAAGGCGGCGATGGGTGAGGCCATCGACCGCATGGCGCGTCTTGTCGCTCGCCCATTCTTCATTCACATCATCGTTGATCATCGGCACGGCGCGCAGCACCGCCCGGCCCCGGCTGTCGATCCGCACATTGGTGCCCACGGCGTCCATCACGTCGATGCTCGCTGTTTTCTTCAGCTCCCATGGCCGCGCTTCAAAGGCGTAGGGCTTGGCGGTAAGCGCGCCAACAGGGCACAGATCGACGACATTGCCCGAAAGCTCGCTTGTCACCGCATGTTCCAAATAGCTGGTGATCTGCATATTCTCACCGCGCCCCGTCGCGCCAATTTCTTCCACACCCGCAACCTCTTCGGCAAAGCGGATGCAGCGCGTACACTGGATGCAACGGGTCATGACCGTCTTAACAATCGGCCCCATATATTTCTCGGTCACCGCGCGCTTATTTTCTTCATAGCGCGATTGCCCGCGTCCATAAGCAATGCTCTGATCCTGCAAATCGCATTCACCGCCCTGATCGCAAATCGGGCAATCGAGCGGGTGGTTGATCAGCAGAAATTCCATCACACCCTCGCGCGCCTTTTTCACCATCGCGCTGTCGGTGCGGATAATCTGTCCTTCGGTGGCGGGCAGCGCGCAGGAAGCCTGCGGTTTGGGCGGGCCGGGGGCCACTTCAACCAAGCACATGCGGCAATTGCCCGCAATGGACAGCCGTTCGTGATAGCAGAAACGCGGAATTTCCTTGCCCGCAAGCTCGCAAGCCTGCAAGACGGTGGCGCCAGCGGGGACTTCGATTTCGTGGCCGTCTACGGTGACTTTAGGCATTAATGCTCCGTATCCTTCAAGCCCATGCGCGTTTCAATCCGGTCCACGCGGACTTTCAAATGAGCAACGTCGGCCTGGATTCCATATAGCGTGGTCAGCGTTCCGCGAAAATGATCTTCAAGCGAAGATACCCGCATTTCGAGAGAACGAATATCGTGCTTTATCTCGCCGATATCCATCTGTATGCTTTTCAGAATTTCAATGACCAAATCGGTCCGATCCACCTCAGTCATCAATCTTCTCCTTGCCCACAAGCTCGCAAGTGTAAAGGACGCCCGCGCCTGCGGGCACTTCGATTTCGAGGCCATCTACGGTGACTTTAGGCATTAGTCTCCGCCCCCACAATCACCACCACCATCGAATGATGTCGACGATTCAGCCGCCTCCATCAAAACACCGTCATGCTGAACTTGTTTCAGCATCCATTGCTCAACACGCCCAGAGCTTGAGCGGACAAATGGACCCTGGAACGCAGTCACCGCAAGGTGAAACAAGTTCAGGGTGACCGTAGTTTTGCCAAATGCGGCGGTGGATAGGTTCCTTATCATTCCGCCGCCTCCATCATTTTGTCCGATCCCTTACGCTCAATAATCCGGCGCTCCATCTCTGGGCGGAAATGCTTGATCAGCCCTTGGATCGGCCAAGCCGCCGCATCGCCGAGCGCGCAGATCGTGTGGCCTTCGACCTGCTTAGTCACTTCATACAGCGTGTCGATATCCCCAATGTCGGCATCGCCCACGCGCATTTTTTCCATCACGCGCCACATCCATCCGGTGCCTTCACGGCACGGCGTGCATTGGCCGCATGACTCATGCTTGTAGAAATAAGAGAGCCGCGAAATCGCCTGCACAATATCGGTGCTCTTATCCATCACGATGACGGCGGCGGTGCCAAGGCCCGATCCAACCGCTTTCAGCCCGTCAAAATCCATCGGCGCATCCCAAATTTCGGACGCCGGAACCAATGGCACCGAAGAGCCACCGGGGATCACCGCCAGCAAATTATCCCGCCCGCCGCGAATGCCGCCGCAGTGTTTTTCGATCAACTCGCTAAACGGAATGCTCATTGCTTCTTCGACGACGCAGGGTCTTTCGACATGGCCGCTAATTTGGAACAGTTTTGTGCCGCGATTATTCTCTCGCCCGAAACCGTTGAACCATGCCGCGCCGCGCCGCAGGATGGTGGGCACCACCGCGATGCTCTCGACATTGTTGACGGTGGTGGGGCAACCATACAGCCCCGCGCCCGCCGGAAAGGGCGGTTTCAAACGCGGCTGACCCTTTTTGCCCTCCAGGCTTTCGAGCATCGCGGTTTCTTCACCGCAAATATAGGCGCCCGCGCCCCGGTGGACGAAGACATCGAAATCATAGCCCGATTTGGCCGCGTTTTTTCCGATCAATCCGGCATCATAAGCCTCTTGCACGGCGGCAAACAAAGTCTCGGCCTCGCGGATATACTCGCCGCGAATATAGATATAGGCGGCGCGCGCGCGCATCGCATATCCGGCGATCAACGCCCCTTCGATCAGTTTATGCGGATCATGGCGGATAATTTCGCGGTCTTTACAGCTGCCGGGTTCGGATTCGTCGGCGTTGATGACCAAAAAGCTTGGACGCTCCGCCGTTGGCGCTTTGGGCATAAAGCTCCATTTCAGGCCGGTGGGAAAACCCGCCCCGCCCCGCCCGCGCAGGTTAGATGCCTTAATTTCGTCGATGATCGCGTCTTGGCCGACCTTCATGAGGTCCTTGGTCTTATCCCAATCACCACGCCTTTGCGCAGCCTTCAGGTTCCATGGCTGATAGCCATAGACGTTGGTGAAGATGCGGTCTTTATCAGCGAGGCTCATAACGTTGCTCCCGCCCGAAGGGCAGAAAAGGTTTCGCGCAGAGGCGCAGAGAAAGCAAAGCGCGCAGAGGGGGGCATGCCTTTGAGTTCAAAAATCTCTGCGACCTCTGCTTTCTCTGCGCCTCTGCGCGAAACAAAATTAAAGCCGCTCAAACGCGGAATGAAGACAATCATCACCAATCCCCCCGGTAATCATGATTTTTGCCAACCATTTCTTTCAGCGTCGTTGGTCCGCCCTGCGGCTCGACGGTATGGCGGCCGGGCAATTGCGTTCCCGGCTTGGGCTGCTCACCTGCCGCCAGCGTTTCCAATATGCTGGTCATGCTGTCAAAATCCAAATCTTCATAATTATCGTCGTTAATCTGCACCATCGGCGCGGATGAGCAATTGCCCATGCATTCCACCTCGGTGAGCGTAAACAGGCCGTCGGGCGTGGTCTTGCCCTTATTCATACCCTTATTCTTGCATGCCGCCATCACATCGTCGCTGCCGCGCAGCAAGCAAGGCGTCGTGCCGCAAACCTGCACATGAAACCGGCCCACGGGCGCGAGATTATACATGGTGTAGAAAGTTGCCACCTCATAAGCGCGCATATACGGCATATCGAGCATGGCGGCGACATATTCGATCACCGGAACGGGCAACCAGCCTTGCGTCTGCGTCTCCGCCCCCACCTGACGCTGCGCCAGGTCGAGCAGCGGCATTACGGCAGAGCGCTGCCGCCCGGCGGGATAGCGCGCGATGATGATCTTCGCTTGCTTCAGGTTCGCGGGCGTAAAAGCGAAGTCACCCCACTTTGCGCGGGTTTCGGTTTCGTCGGGGATGATGGAGGTTTCAGCCATTGGCGCGCTCACATTCAATCTTGAATTGTCCCAGACGACCAAGCGTTCTTGCTGCAATCACGTTACAATCCCTAACGTCCCGGCTAATCGAAGCCAGTTTTCGGTCAATGTCTCTAAGCGCGAGAGCAATCTTACGCAGCAACGGCCTTTCGGCCTCTGGCTCGAATTCAATTGAGTCGAACAGTGCACCTATCAGTTGACTCTTGGTCATTTCGGCAAGCTTTGATTTAGCCATAACTACCACCGTCACCCTGAACTTGTTTCAGGGTCCATCTATAAGCCGAGACCATTGGTTTGCGTGTCGAAATGGATGCTGAAACAAGTTCAGCATGACGCGAAAGAACGCGGGTTTCGGTTTCGCCGGGGATGATGGAGATTTCAGCCACTTATGATGCATCTTTCAAATCAAGGCGGCTCTCGACGCGCGACAGGCGTTCGTCAAAACGGTCCATGCGCTGATTTAAGCCAAAAATACTTGTCTGGATACTAAGAAGATGCTCCTCAACCGCCGTCATGCGCAGCTTCACATCTTTTACGCCTCCCTCGATATTGGAAAGACGGTCATCAATCCGCCGCAGGCGTTCAAGAATCAGATTTTCTACATTCTCAGTCATATCAATGCTCTTTGTGTCAATAACAACGTCAATAACACGATACTAGCCCGCCTTGTTCGGATTGGGAGCGCGCCGGAGATGATCGATGCGTCGTAGATGCATCAGCCATCAACTTGTTCTTTCCGATCCTTGAACCAGAAAAACCACAACAGCAACAAGGCACAAACACCGCCCAAGGCATATCCAAATAAAGGAAGGTCTTCGAGTGAACCTCTGCCTGCTTTAATCCCAGCACTAAGCAAACCAAGCGCATACCAAAAACCCGCAATTTTGCCGCCCGAATAGCCAGCTCGCCCAGCCAAAAATGACAGAACTACGGCATTCAGACCGATAAAGACAAAAGCCTCAATGAATTCGGCAGCAACAGCCATCACCGGTCACACTCCCCAAACACCACATCGATCGCGCCAATAATCGCGGTCGTATCCGCCAGCATATGGCCTTTGCTCATCATCTCCATCGCTTGCAGATGACTGAACGCTGTGGGGCGGATTTTGCAGCGATAGGGTTTGTTGGTGCCGTCCGCGATCAGGTATACGCCAAATTCGCCCTTGGGGCTTTCGGTGGCGACATAGACCTGGCCCTCGGGCACGTGGAAACCTTCGGTATAAAGTTTGAAATGATGGATCATTGCTTCCATCGATTGCTTCATTTCGGCGCGTTTGGGCGGGCTGACTTTGCGGTCATCGCTGCACACGGGGCCTTGCGGCATTTCGAGCAAACATTGCTTCATGATGCGCACCGATTGCCGCACTTCTTCGACGCGGACCATGAAACGGTCATAACAATCGCCGCCCGTGCCCACGGGCACGTCGAAATCCATTTGGGCATAGACATCATAAGGCTGGCTCTTGCGGATGTCCCATGGGATGCCGCTGCCCCGGATCATCGGGCCGGAAAAACCCCATTTGATCGCGTCTTCCTTGCTCACTATGGCGATATCGACATTGCGCTGTTTGAAAATACGGTTGTCGGCGACCAGGCTGATCGCATCGCCGAACAGCTTGGGCATCCTTTTATCGAGCCAATCGCCGATATCGGTGAGGAGCTTCAACGGCACATCCTGATGCACCCCGCCGGGCCGAAAATAAGCGCAATGCATCCGCGCCCCGCTTGCGCGCTCAAAAAAGTTCAAGCAATCTTCGCGTATTTCAAACAGCCACAGGTTGGGCGTCATCGCACCCACATCCATCACATGCGCCCCAAGGTTGAGCATATGGTTGCAGATGCGCGTCAGCTCGGCAAAAAACACCCGGAGATATTGCGCGCGGATCGGCACCTCCAAATTGAGCAGTTTTTCGATGGCGAGCACATAGCTATGCTCCATCGCCAACGGACTGCAATAGTCGAGCCGGTCAAAATAGGGCAAAGCTTGCAAATAAGTTTTATGCTCGATCAGCTTTTCGGTGCCGCGATGCAGCAGGCCGACATGCGGATCGAGCCGTTCGATAATCTCTCCGTCGAGCTCCATCACCAACCGCAAAACGCCGTGTGCGGCGGGATGTTGCGGGCCGAAATTGATCGTATAATTTTCGATGGCTTGATCGCCGGTGGTGGGCGCTTTTTCGATAATCAGGCTCATAAGGCAAATCCCGCCAAGGCATATTTTGCGCCGATAGGCGTTATAGGTTTTTCACGCGGAGACGCAGAGACGCGGAGAGCGTGGGCCGCGATTTCACCGCTCAAAACCCTCCGCGTCTCTGCGTCTCCGCGTGAAAAATTGACAAGAGCTACGCTCATTTTTTTGCTCCCTTCTCATCCCCAGGCAGCACATAGTCGGTGCCCTCCCATGGCGACAGGAAATCAAAGCTGCGAAAATCCTGCGCCAATTGCACCGGTTCATATTTCACGCGCTTTTCTTCCTCCGAATAACGCAGTTCGACATAGCCGGTCAGCGGGAAATCCTTACGCTGCGGATGGCCTTCGAAACCATAATCGGTGAGGATACGGCGCAGGTCGGCGTTGCCCGAAAATAGCACGCCATACATATCAAACACTTCGCGCTCGAGCCAGCCCGCCACCGGCCAGATACCGGTAACCGACGGCACTGGATCGGCCTCATTGGTCGCCACATGCACGCGGATACGGTGATTTTTGGTCAGGCTGAGGAGGCAATAAACCACTTCAAACCGCGGATCACGACTCGGCCAATCGACCCCGGCAATTTCCATCAATTGTTGATAGCCGCATACATCGCGCAGCGCGGTCATCGCGTCGACCAGCGCGCCGGATTTCACATGCAGACCAATTTCGCCATTGGCCTCATCCAGGCGCACAAGCATTTTGCCGAGCGCCTTTTTAATCTCGGTCTTTACGCCTTTGGGATGCGCGATAGCGGGGGCGGAATGGGCCATAACTTACCGTTCAATCGTTCCAACGCGGCGAATTTTCCGCTGCAATTGCATGATGCCGTAGAGCAAGGCTTCGGCCGTCGGCGGGCAGCCGGGGATATAGATATCGACGGGCACAATCCGGTCGCATCCGCGCACCACGCTGTAGCTATAATGATAATAGCCGCCGCCATTGGCGCAGCTGCCCATCGAAATCACATATTTCGGCTCGGACATTTGGTCGTAAACCTTGCGCAGGGCCGGTGCCATTTTGTTGCAGAGCGTGCCCGCGACGATCATCACATCCGATTGGCGCGGAGAGGCGCGCGGGGCGGCGCCAAAACGCTCCATATCGTAGCGCGGCATATTGACATGGATCATCTCAACCGCGCAACAGGCAAGGCCAAATGTCATCCACCAAAGCGAGCCGGTCCGCGCCCAATTGAACAGATCCTCGGCCGATGTGACGAGAAAGCCCTTATCATCGATCTCGCCTTGCAGATCGCGGAAAAATGCCGGATCGGGCGGCGTATCCGCCAAGTTTTCGTTCAGGTGGGCAGGGTTTGATGTGATTATTCCCATTCCAACGCTCCTATTTTCCAGGCATAGATGAAACCAATCACCAATTCGGCCAGAAATATCATCATCGTCGTCCAACCCACCCAGCCTGTTTCGCCGAGGCTAACCGCCCAAGGGAAGAGAAAGGCGGCTTCCAAATCGAAAATGATAAACAGGATGGCGACGAGATAAAAACGCACGTCAAATTGGCTGCGCGAATCTTCGAATGCCGGAAAACCGCATTCATATTCGGCAAGCTTTGCCTCGGTCGGTTGATGCGCACCGGTGAGCCGCGATACCGCCATCGGCAGAAATACGAATAGCGACGACAAGCCAAGCGCGATGATAAGGAACATCATTATCGGTAGATATTGTGACAAGTCGGTCAAAATCAAACTCGCTTTCCGGCAAAGATTACCGCGCTTTTACGGGCTTGTATCGCAAGCCGCAAGGGCTGCAACATGCTTTTTTTAAGCCGCAAATGGGGTTTCGCCATGCCGCGCAAAAATCAGCGTAATGCGCCGGCCAGATATTTATGCAGTTTGCTATGCAGCGTGTCATTGGCCGCGAGCACTTGCCTGTCCGCAATCGCCGGGCGCTGCCCGCGAAAATCGGTGACAAACCCGCCCGCCTCGCGGACCAGCAGGCATCCTGCGGCGGTGTCCCAGGCTTGCAAATCGGCCTCCCAATAGCCATCGAAGCGGCCCGCGGCAACCCAGGCAAGATCGAGCGAGGCCGCGCCAAACCGGCGGATACCCGCGACCTCGGGCGCTATCGCGCCGAATATCCGGCTCCATTCGGCAAAATTGCCATGGCCCAAAAATGGAATGCCCGTCGCGATCAAAGCGTCGGCCAGATCGCGCCGCGCCGAAACGCGCAGCCGTTCGGTCTGGAGCCATGCCCCGCGCCCGCGCTCTGCCCAAAAGCTCTCATCGGTCATCGGCTGATAGACCAATGCCGAAGTAATTTCCCGCGCGCCATCGGCCAGCGTTTCTTCCACCGCAATGGATATCGCAAAATGCGGAATACCGTGCAAAAAGTTGCTGGTGCCATCGAGCGGATCGATAATGAAACGCGGCTTGCCGTCGCCGCCGGGAATCTCGCCTGCCTCCTCCATCAAAAAACCCCAGTCGGGGCGCGCCTTGCGAAGTTCATCATACAGCGTGCGTTCGGCGCGCATATCCGCCTTGGACACGAAATCTGCGGGGCCTTTGCGGCTCACCTGCAATTGCTGCACCTCGTAAAAATCACGGCGCAGCTTGGCACCGGCTTTGCGCGCAGCGCGGTCCATCATCGTCATTATCCCGGAATGGGCGGTCATCGGGTCAATCCGCCTTTTTCACATATTCCCGGGCATAGACATCAACAATAATCCGCGTGCCCGCGCCGATGAAGGGCGGCACCATCACGCGCACGCCATTGTCGAGGATCGCCGGTTTGTAACTGGATGAGGCCGTCTGCCCCTTCACCACTGCATCGGCCTCGACAACCATCGCGTCGATCTGGCTTGGCAATTGCACGCTCAGCGGCTTTTCCTCATAAGTTTCCATCACCACATCCATGCCGTCGGTTAAGAAAGCAGCGGCATCACCGAGCACGTCACGATCCAGCGTCACCTGATCAAAGGTCTCTTTATGCATAAAGGTCAGCGCATCGCCATCGGCATATAGAAACTGAAAATCAACTTGCTCCAGCCGGACCTTTTCCACCGATTCCGCCGACCGAAAACGGATATTATTCTTGCGCCCGTCGATCAGGTTTTTGAGCTCCACCTGCATATAGGCGCCGCCCTTGCCCGGCTGCGTATGCGCGGTTTTCACGGCGCGCCACAACCCGCCTTCATATTCAAGGATATTGCCCGGTTTAATTTCGACGGCATTGATTTTCATCAGAAGTCACTCGCTATACAAGATTGGAAAGAGCTGGACGCATAATGTCGCGCCGTTGGCAGCGGCCTTTAGCGATGGCGCGCCGGTTAGGCAAGCAAAGCGTTAAAAGCCTGAATTGCGGCTGCCGGACCATCCCGATGGCCCCAAACCGCGCCGCTGACGGCGATAAAATCCGCGCCCGCACGCACCAGCGGCGGGGCATTAGCGGGCGTGATGCCGCCAATCGCAACGCAGGGTATCTCCATGAATTTTGACCAATTGGTCAAAGTCTCCAGATCGGCAAAATGCTCCACCTGCTTCGTGATCGTCGGATAAAAGGCACCGAATGCGACATAATCCGCTCCCGCCTCCCCCGCCTCCATCGCCAGATGGCGGCTATTATGGCAGGTGACGCCAATCTGCGCGTCCGGCCCCAGTTCCAAACGAGCCTCGCGCACATCGCCGTCACCCTGCCCCAAATGAACACCGTCAGCTTTCAACCGCTTTGCCAACGTGACATTGTCATTCACGATAAAGGCAACTTCATGGCCTGCGCATATTGCCTGGAGCGGCGCGGCAAGCCTTGCCGCATCGTGATTATCCATCCCCTTGACGCGAAATTGAAAGGCAGCAACCGGCCCCGCAGCCAAGGCATCCGCCAATTGCGCAGAAAAATCTCCGCCCACATCCAGCGGCGAGATCAAATATAATTGGCAAGGAATTGGCGTCATGCCCGCGCCTTAACCAGGCCGCTGCAAATTTGCATCAGGCTTTTGATGCTTCATAAATTTGCCCGATCGAACCGCCCAGCGCGGCGTTAAATTCGGCATCGGTCATGGGATATTGCAATTTTTCAAGCAATGCCCGGCTGAAGCTGGCGATCAAGCCGTCATTTTTTGCAAGCTCGGCGCAAGCCGCGTCGGCCGAAAAACCGCCCGACAGCGCCACGACGCGCAGCACCCGGGGATGGGCGATCAAATCGGCGTAAAAATTGGACTCCGCCGGAATAGACAGTTTCAGCATCACTTGCCGGCCCTCGGGCAGCGTATCGAGCGCTTTGACCAACTCATCGCGCAGGATCACATCGCATGCGGCGCGCGCGGCGCTGTTGATATTCACCTCGGGTTCGATGATGGGCATCAGCCCATGTTCGATAATCCGCGCCGCCACCGCAAATTGCTGCTCCACGATGGCGGCGATGCCTGCGGGGTTGGCCGCGTTAATCACCGAACGCATCTTGGTGCCAAACATGCCCTTGGCGACGCCTTTTTCGAGCAGGGCATTCAGATCCGGCATCGGTTTCATCAATTGCACGCCGTCCGCCTCATCCTGCAGGCCTTTATCCACCTTCAGAAAAGGAACTATCCCGCGCGATTTCAGATAATCCGGGACGCTTTGCCCGCCCGCTTGGCCGTCCATCGTTTTTTCAAACAAGATCGCGCCCAATATCCGTTCGCCATCGAAAACGGGCGATGTGATAATCCGCACGCGCATTTGGTGGATCAATGCGAACATGTCATCGTCATTCGAAAATGCGTCTGCGGATATTCCATAGGCCGCCAACGCCTTGGGCGTCGAACCCCCGCTTTGATCGAGCGCGGCGATAAAGCCATGCCCGTTCGCAATTTTTGACATTATTTCAGATTTCTGCATGGCCCCCAACCTATTGCTATCTAATAATTTTACCGTTAGCCAAGCGCCAAAACGCCCGGCAATGGCTTGCCCTCCATCCATTCGAGGAATGCGCCGCCCGCGGTGGAAACGAAGCTGAAATCCTGCGCCACCCCGGCATGGGCAAGCGCGGCAACCGTATCCCCGCCGCCCGCCACCGACACCAGCGAGCCTTCTTTGGTTAGCGCCGCCGCCGTCCGGGCAAGCGCCACAGTGGCCGCGTCAAAGGGTGGAATTTCAAACGCGCCCAACGGCCCATTCCACACCAAAGTGCGGCAGATTTTCAACACATCGGCGAGCGCTTCCACCGCCGCCGGCCCGACATCCAAAATCATTTCATCCGCCGCCACTTCATGCACATTTACCGTGCGAACCGGGGGATTTGCGCGAAATTCGCGGGCCGTCACGGCGTCATAGGGCAGATGGACCGTGCAATTGGCCGCATGCGCTGCATCCAAAATCGCCAAAGCTGTATCGGCAAGATCATGTTCGCAAAGCGAATTTCCGACATCAATGCCGCGCGCCGCCAAAAATGTGTTCGCCATGCCGCCGCCAATAATCAGATGATCGACCTTGGTGACCAGATTGGTCAGCACATCAAGCTTGGTCGAAACCTTTGCGCCGCCCACCACCGCCGCCACCGGATGCCGAGGATTGCCCAGCGCGGCCTCGAGCGCCTTCAGCTCCGCCTCCATCGACCGCCCGGCATAGGCGGGCAGGATATGCGCCAAACCCTCGGTCGACATATGCGCGCGGTGCGCCGCCGAAAAGGCATCATTGACGTAGAAGTCACCATGCGCCGCAACCGCCGCCGCCAATTCGGGATCATTTTCTTCTTCGCCGGGGTAAAAGCGGGTATTTTCCAGCACCGCCACATCGCCATTGCCCAATATGTCAATCGATTGTGCCACCACCGGTCCATATATTTCGGGCACGAACATAATTTCCTGCTCCAAAAGCCGCTGTAACGGGTCTACAATCATCGATAGCGACATTTCGCTATGCTTGGCCCCCTTCGGCCTACCAAAATGCGCCAGCAGCAAAATTTTCGCATGCCTGTTCGCCAATTCACGCACGGTCGGGATAATCGCGCGCAGCCGCATATCGTCACTCACCCGGCCATCGGCATAAGGCACATTCAAATCCACGCGGATCAGCGCGACTTTGCCGGCCACATCGCCCAAATCATTTAGCGTCTTGAATGCCATATCTTTGGATTCCTTACAGGAATGACGCCATGACTTTTGCGGTGTCGATCATCCGGTTGGAAAAGCCCCATTCATTGTCATACCAACTGACCACGCGGACCAGCTTACCATCCATGACGGCGGTTTCGCCGGCATCGATGGTCGAGCTGGCGGGTTGATGGTTGAAATCGCTCGATACCAAAGGCAGCGTTTCATAAACCATTATGCCCTTCATCGCCCCGTCTGCTGCGGCTTTCAGGCCATTGTTAATCTCCTCTTTGGTCGTCTCCCGGCTGGGTGTGAACACAAAATCAATCAGGCTGACATTGGGCGTGGGCACCCGCACCGAACTGCCATCCAGCTTGCCATTGAGTTCGGGCAGCACCAAGCCAACCGCCCGCGCGGCGCCCGTGGTCGTTGGGATCATATTCACGGCCCCGGCCCGCGCGCGGCGCGGGTCGCTATGCATCTGATCGAGCATCCGTTGATCATTGGTATAGCTGTGGATCGTGGTCATAAACCCGCGCTCGATCCCGACCAGATCATGCAGAACCTTTGCCACCGGCGCGAGGCAGTTGGTGGTACAGCTCGCGTTGGACACGATCATGTCATCTGACGTCAAGACGCCGTGGTTGACCCCGTAAACCACGGTTTTATCAACGCCTGCTGCGGGCGCGGAGATGAGCACCCGCTTGGCCCCCGCGGCCAGATGCGGCGCGGATGCCTCCTTCGACTGAAAAAATCCGGTGCATTCCAAAACCAGGTCGATACCCATCGCGGCATGCGGCAAATCGCCGGGATTACGCTGCGATGTGACCGCGATTTTCTTACCGTTAACGACCAGGTGATCCGCGCCGGCCGTCACTTCGCCGGGAAAGCGGCCATGCGTGCTGTCATATTTAAACAGCAACGCATTGGCCTGCACATCGGCCAAGTCATTGATAGCGACCAATTCTAAATTGTCGTCACCGCGCTCCAAAATAGCGCGGGCAACCAGGCGGCCGATGCGGCCAAATCCATTAATGGCAACTTTCACAGACATTTTCTTCTCCTGTTAGCCCAGCCGGGCGATGATTTGCGGAAAAATTTTCTCGGAGGTCAAGCCAAAGTGATTGTAAAGATCATCGATCGGGGCCGACGCGCCAAAGCGGTCGATGCCAAAGCGCAGGCCGCCGCGCCCGGTATAACGCTCCCAACCAAAGGTGGTCCCCGCCTCGATCGAAATGATCAGCATATCTTGCGGCAAAATATCCGCCTGGTAAGCGCTCGGCTGCGCGTCGAATAGCGCGGTGCAGGGCATCGACACCACGTCGGTGCCCTGCCCTGCCGCCTCCAGCATCGCCGCAATATCCAGCGCCAAGGCCACTTCCGATCCCGTTGCCACAAGCACAATTTTTCGTCTTTCTTCTGCTATTTTCAGTCGATACCCGCCCTTTGCAGAAAAATTCTCGCTCACATCACGGCGGACCGCCGGCAAATTCTGCCGGCTGAGGGCGAGCAGCGAAGGGCCGCTATTATGGCGCAGCGCAATGTCCCAGCATTCCGCCGTCTCAACCGCATCGGCAGGGCGAAATACCAGCAGATTGGGCATCGCGCGCAGGCTTTGTAGATGCTCGATCGGCTGATGCGTCGGGCCATCTTCGCCAAGCCCGATGCTGTCATGTGTCATCACGTAAATGCACCGTATCCGCTGAATTGCTGCCAAGCGAATGGCCGCACGCGCATAATCGGCAAAGACCAGAAATGTGCCGCCATAGGGGATCACACCGCCATGCAGCGCCATGCCATTCATCGCCGCGCCCATGCCAAATTCGCGGATACCATAATTTAGATAGCGGCCGGAATAATCCTTCTTATCCAATATTTTGGTGGACAATGTTTTGGTATTGTTTGAACCCGTCAAATCCGCCGATCCACCGATCATTTCCGGGATCGATGCGGTTAGCACGTTAAGGGCCATCTCGCTGGCCTTGCGAGTGGCAATTTTGGGGGCGTCGATAACCAATTGATCCAGATAAGTTTGCATCCCCGTTTCGGCGGGTAACATGCCGTTCATACGGCGCGTGAACTCTTCAGAATTACCGTCTGTATTAAAATGATTTTTCCATTTTTCATGCGCCGCCGCGCCGCGCGCACCAGTCGCTCGCCAAGCCTGCACGATATCCTCTGGTATATCGAAAGGCGCATGCGGCCAATCCAGTTCCCTACGCGCCGCCGCCACCTCATCGCCGCCCAAAGCCGCGCCGTGGGTCGCCGAGGTGCCTTGCTTATTCGGCGCACCTTTGCCGATGATGGTTTTGCAAGCAATCAACGAAGGCCGGTCGTCGGCAATCGCGGCGTCCAGCGCGCGCGCGATATCGGCAAAATCATGGCCGTTGCAACTTGTCACATGCCAGCCCGTCGCCCGGTAGCGCGCCGGAATATCCTCACAAGAAGATAGCGCAACCGCGCCGTCAATGGTGATATTATTGTCATCCCATAGCACGATCAGCTTGCCAAGACGCAGAGTGCCGGCAAGGCCAATCGCCTCATGATTGATCCCTTCCATCAAACAACCATCGCCCGCAATCACCCAAGTGTGATGATCGACCAGCGCGTCACCAAACACCGCGTTCAAATGCCGTTCGGCAATCGCCATACCGACCGCCATCGCAAGGCCCTGCCCCAACGGCCCGGTGGTCGCCTCAATACCCGCCAGTTCAAAATTTTCCGGGTGACCGGCGCAAGGACTTGTTAACTGACGAAAATTACGAATATCATCCATGGTCGGCTCGGCATATCCCGCCAAATGCAAGGTCGCATATGCCAGCATCGAGCCATGACCCGCCGATAGCACAAAACGATCCCGATCCGCCCATTTTGGCGCGGCGGGATCGAATTTCAAATAATCCTTATAAAGCACCGTCGCCACATCGGCCATTCCCATCGGCATTCCGGGATGGCCGCTATTTGCGGCTTCAACAGCATCCATCGCCAGCGCCCGGATTGCACTGGCCATCTGCTGCTTACTGACCGTCATATTTTCTTCCCTTCGGCCAATCTGCGCCGCGCTATTATCAAACCGCCGTTTGAGATGAGTGACTCGTTCGAATCATCGTTTCAGCGCATTGCTTTGCTTACCAACACCGCCAGCGTCAAGCGAAGACAGACGGTTTAGCAGCGATTTAAGAGCGCATCTGACAAAGTGACGGCAGGGCGTCAAAAAGGTCAATTGCACCCACGCTCGATTCTGCTAAATGACTTGAGTTGAAAGGGTTACCTTATGTCGCATGACCGTTTAATCGTTGCTATCGGGCGTATTGAGCGCGCTTTGTCAAAGATTGAGCAAGCACCTATGGCAGCGCCCAGTGTCAACCCGCGCGATAGGGATTTGGCCGAACGTCACGCGCGTCTGAAGGCGGAAACGGCGGCGATCTTGGATGATATCGATCGTTTGATTGCCGAAGGCGGACGATAATGGCGGATGTTCGCCTGACCATTGCCCGCCGCGAATATATCGTGACCTGCCGCGACGGCGAAGAACAGCGCCTCATGTCGCTTGGCGCCATTGTCGATGAATTTGCAAAAGAAGCCGGCGAATCAGCGGGCGGTTTGAACGAAAGCCGGCAATTATTATTCGCTTCTTTGCTTCTTGCCGACCGGCTTCATGAGATGCAATCTTGTGCCCCCGCGCGCGCGTTGCAGGATGCAGACCCCGTGCAAGCTGATCCTGATCTGTTGCAGACCGATCGGGCCGCAGCCGCAATCGAACAACTTGCAGGCCGGATCGAGGCGTTTGTTAATAGACTTGAGAATTAAACGCTGGCTCCCTATATTACAATCGGCGGAGCTGCCCGGCACGAACTGATGCGAACATCCCTGAGGCGATTCACTATCTAAGGGAGCTGTCCCTGTCCGGATCACTATGGAACCATAGGGGTCCGGTGCATATGGCCCCCACCTGGCGTTACTGGCGTCAGAGGATATTCCGGGAAACGACCCATGGTGGTTCCGCTATTTTTTTAAGGCGATTGCGAATGTATTTACCTGCGGATAAATCCGCCATGCGCCGGGCGTTTAAGGCGAAACGTGATGATTATGTCGCTAAATTGCCAAATGCCGATGCCGCGATAAGCTTTTCGGCGCTGCCCAGCCCGCTCCGGTCGTTATTTTCGGCAGCCAAGACCGTCGCGGCCTATATCGCCATCGGCAGCGAAGCCAATCCGCGGGCGCTGCTGCGCTTTGCGCATGACGCCGGCTGCATGACGGCATTGCCCCACGTCACCGGCCGCGCAGCGCCCATGTGTTTTCGCCAATGGCAAATGACCGATCCGCTGATCGCCGGGCCCTTTGGCTTGCAGCAACCCATCGCCGACGCGCCGCAGGTTACGCCAGATGTTATTCTGGTGCCGCTGGTCGCCTTTGACCGCCGCTTAAACCGGCTTGGACAAGGCGCAGGGCATTATGACCGCGCCTTGAGTATCATCGACAATGTAATTGCGATTGGCGTGGCCTGGTCAGTGCAAGAGGCCGATCTGGTTCCCGCCGATCCCTGGGACATTCCCCTATCCGCAATATTGACCGAAAAAGAATGGATCAGCCGATGAATAAGCCGCCGGATTACCAGCCAAGTTGGCGCAAACCCGCGGGCGTGCTGTTCATTCTCGCTTACATATTTGCCTGGATCATTATCGTGGTCAGCCAAGGAGAATGGATCGGGCGTCTGCCGATTTTGGTGCAAGCGGTCATTTATTTAATCGCGGGGGTTATTTGGTTACCGCCGCTAAAACCGTTGCTGATCTGGATGGAAACCGGAAAATTTCGTCCGGCTAGGTCCGAAACGAAACCGTCTTAATTCGAACCCTAAAAAAAAATGGCGCGAGTGACGGGGCTCGAACCCGCGACCTCCGGCGTGACAGGCCGGCGCTCTAACCAACTGAGCTACACCCGCATATTCGCGGTGACGGCGCACTATAAGCGGCAAAGGCGTCTGTCAACACACAGATTGCAGCGGCCCGCGATTTTGCCCCATAGAATGCACAAGCAGGTTAAGCTTCTCACCCCATGAACCGCGTTAAGCACCTTAATCCGTTTACATGTTATTACATCTTTATAGGTCACATTTCTTATACTTATGAATAGCTTATCTGGATTATAAGGGATTAAGCTGTTTAACGGTTTGTTGACCTTATTCCTGCATAAAGCGCAGGATGAGAAAACGACCGATACCCAGGCTTATCCAGACAGCGTCCGCACACCGTTTCAAAACGGCATGGTTCGCGGCATCGATGCTGGCCGGCGCCAGCTGCGCGACACCGGCATTTGCCGGTGGCACCCCTGCGGGTACCGACATTCAAAATATAGCAACGGCCACCTACGAAACATTGGGCGGTCCAATTGAGATTGATTCAAACCTAGTCGTCATAAGAGTGGATGAATTGCTAGATGTTACGGTATCCAGCAGCAATCCCGGAGATGTCGCAACCACGCCCAGCGGTAACAACGTCCAAACCTTTCAGGTAACCAACAGCGGCAACGGAAATGAGGCATTTGCACTGGTCGCGAATGTCGCTGTCGGTGGTGACGATTTTGACCCCTCGCTGCAATCGTTGGTGCTCGATAGCAACAATAATGGCGTGTATGATGCCGGTGTTGATACGATCTATGTTGCAGGTAGCAATGATCCCGTGCTGGCACCGGATACAAGCATAACGGTCTTTATTATTACCAGCACACCGGCTTCGGCGGTCAACAACAACCGTGCCGAAGTGAGTTTGCTGGCGTCAGCTGTAACCGGCACCGGTGCGCCTGGAAGCAGCTTTCCGGGTGCTGGGGACGGGAATAGCAATGCAGTGGTTGGCAATACCGGGGCCGATGCACAAGCAAGCAGCTTCCTTGCGGTTCAAGCGGCACTATTGGCTCTGGTTAAATCAGCGGCGGTCGCGGATCCTTTTGGCGGAACGCGCCCCGTTCCCGGCTCCGTTATCACTTATACATTGGTCGCTTCCGTTTCCGGTTCGGGCACGCTGACAAATATCACCATTTCGGACCCAATACCTGCCGAAACCACATATTCGGCGCAGTCCATAACACTCGAAGGCGTCGGACAGAGCGATGCGGTCGATACCGATCAAGGAAGTTTTAACGGATCCGCGATACGCGTCGCCGTCGGATCTCTCGCTTCAGGCGAAAGCCGCACGGTAACATTCAGGGTAACAATCCAATGAAAAACTGGCAAATAGAGAAACTGACCGCATGCGTTGCCGCATTATTTGCATCGACGGCAGCGGCGGCGGGAACGCAGGTACAATTATCGAGCGATGTATTTGTTGAAAAACAAATACGGCAGCCCGATGGTTCGACATCGCTTGTCTTGGAACAGCCCAAGCTCGTAACACCCGGCGACAATCTGGTGTTTATTGTCAAATTCAAAAATGCCGGTGCAGCGCCCGCCGAAAATTTTATTGTCACCAATCCCGTGCCCAATGCCGTTGCCTTCAACGGCACATCGGATGGCACCGAAACCGTTTCAATCGATAATGGAGAAAATTGGGGACTGCTCTCCGCTCTGCGCGTTAAGGACACCGAGGGTAATCTTCGTCCAGCGCAAATGGCGGACGTCACTCATATCAGATGGAGTTTAAATCAATCTTTGCCCGTCGGATCGGAAGGCAAAGTGATTTTCCGCGGGGTCGTAAGATGACCGCAAGCCGCCCGGATTGCCGCGGTTCTTTGGCAATTCAGTTTAAGAGTAAGAAGGAAGAGAGCAATGACCAGTAAGCTTAAACTCCTCGGCACTTCGGTTGCAATTGCGGCGATGGCGGCAGCTTCGGCTCCAGCGATGGCGCAATCGACTACGACGGCCGGGACCGATGTAACCAACGTTGCCAACGTAACGTTTGAAGTTAATGGTGTCGTCCAGGCACCGCCTCCAGCGGCAAGCAACACATTCGAAGTTGACCGCAGGATCCTGTTTACAATTATTGAACGGACCCCTGTTGGCACCACCAATGTTTCGGCCAACCAGACGGGTGCAATCACCGCATTTACGCTAACCAACCTATCCAATGATATTTTGGACTTTACCGTTTCACCGAGCCAAATCCTGACGGGAATCGCCACACCGCGCGGAACGGATGCATTTAATCTTAACAATCTGCTGATTTGTCTTGATGCGGATAACAATAATCTCTGTGACGCTGCGCCGACGGCAACCGTTACTGTCGACAATCTTGCGCAGGATACAGGCACGCGCAATATATTGATTATTGGTGATATCCCCGCGACGACCACCAACGGTCAAATTGCCGGGGTAACCGCAACAGCAACCGCGCTCAACAGCAACGGCAGCACAATTGTGGCGGCGGTCGATACCGACGTCAACTCGCCAACCGTTGTCGAAACCATCTTTGCCGATGGAGCAAGTGGCGGCGGTTCACGAAATGGCATTGAATCGGCAAGTGACGATTATACCGTTGCTGCTGCAGCGTTGACCGTGTTCAAATCGAGCCGTGTTGTCAGCGACGGCGTTACAGCATCCGGACCCGGTAACTTTCCGAAGGCGATACCAAATGCCATTGTCGAATATTGCATTTCCGTTGCCAACGCATCCGGTGCAGCCAGCGCAAGCAATATCGCCCTTTCCGACATTATCCCGTTAAATACGACCTATATACCTGGCACCATTCGGGTTGACGGCACGGTCACCGCACCTGGCGCTGGTCAGACTTGCGCGGGCGGTACGGGTGTCACCGATGGCACCGCTGATGATGCGGGCGAGTTCGGATCGAATACTGTGACTGGAAGATTGTCTACTATTGCAGCCAGCACATCTCGTGCGTTGATTTTTCAAGTAAGAATCAACTAAGGACATTGGGGCGGCGTTTAACGGGCAGAGGATGATCCTCCCAATAAACGCCGCCTTTTTTCAAATATGAAAATGTTAACCAAGTCTATTATACAATGGACAGCATTGCTGACCGCAGGGGCACTCACTCCTGCGGCCAGCAATCTTGCCCAGGCGCAAACGGCACCAAATTCCTCTCGCGTTATCAGCAATACGGCAACGGCGGAATGGGCCGTAGGGCCCAGCACGCGTTCAACCGCGTCGAACAGCGTCGATATAATTGTTGAAAACCGCCCGCCCTCCAATCCGGTGCTCAACCTTTTCCATTTTTCCTCCAATCCCAACGCGACGACGGCCAATCTTCGTGCAAACCAGTGCATCGGAGCCAGCGGCGCGATCCCAGTAACGCTAAATGGCGCATTTGCTGGAACTTCAACAAGTCCAGCTTCCTTGGTCAGTGCAGACGCGATACGCGCCGGCGAACCGTTAGTGATTGAAGTCGTTGATGCTGCGCGCAACAACAGTCCCGCCGCAATCGATCAATTTGAGGTTACAATTACAACCGCAAATGGCGACCGAGAACGCATTAGCTTGGTCGAAACCGAAGCAAATAGCGGCCGATTCATGGGAATTATCAATACGGCTGCGGTTCCGCCAGCTCCAATAGGTGGCGATTGCGTGCTTTCGGTCCAGCCTGGCGACAGATTAAATGTAGAATTGGACGACAGCAATTCCGGTTTAGACGTTGGTAGCGCCGCAGTCGATATCTTGATCGACCCATTTGGCCTTACTTTCGATAGCGCCGACGGCGCACCGGTTGAAGGCACACGGGTTACGATTGTCGACGCCGTTACCGGCCAGCCAGCGCAAGTTTTTGGCGATGATGGCGTATCCATTTTCCCTAGCACATTGATAGTCGGGTCGTCGGTCACCGATAGCGGCGGTAATGTGTATCAATTTCCCACCGGATTTTATCGTTTCCCATTTTTGCGGCCCGGCAACTACCGATTGGTGGTTATACCGCCCACTCCCTACACGCATCCTTCGGTTGCAACACCCGTTGAACTTGCTTTACTAACCAGACCGGATGGCGGAAGTTTCTCCATTATACCAGGTTCTTATGGCGGAATAATTTCGCTTACCAGCCCCGAACCCGTGCGCGTCGATATTCCGTTGGATCGGCCTGGCGGCACGCTGACGATCAGCAAAATTACATCCACCCAAAATGCCGTGCCGGGCGATGTCGTTCAATATCGTATCCAGGTTCGCAACCCCGATATTACACGCGCCAGCGCCGCAATCACCGTAACCGATCAGCTACCCAGAGAGCTGAGATTACGCAAAGATACCGTTAGATATCAAGGGAATATAGTTAGTCCTACCGTGGCCGCCGATGGATCTAGCTTTTCCGTGCTTATCCCTTCCTTGCCCGGCGGCGGATCGGGCCTGATCACCTATCTTGCCGAAGTACGGCAGGATGCGAGGCCGGGCGACGCAGTGAATCTGGCATCTGCCCGCGATGCGCGCGGCGCGGTCAGCGCGACCGTTGATGCACCCATCCGCATCATCCGCGACGGCATTAGCGAGCGTTTCACCATCGTTGGCCGGATAACCGAAGGTGGTTGCAAACTGGATCCCAACTTGACGAAGGGCATTGCCAACGTTCGCGTCATTCTGGAAGATGGAACTTATACCGTAACCGACGCCGACGGCCGGTATCATTTTGAAGGTTTGACCCCCGGTATCCATGTGGTGCAGGTCGACCCCAATAGCTTTCCACTCGACCAGGAACCGGTAGATTGCACGCAAAATACACGCAGCGCAGGTAGCGCGATTTCTCGCTTTGTTGAGGGCCGTGGCGGCAGTTTGAAACGCGCAGATTTTCGTAGTCAAAAAGTCGATCCGCGCGCTGCTTTAGCAACCGATGTAACACCGATTCCAGCCGTAATATCCGACCAAGATGCAGCCGGTTCGGACCGCGATTGGCTAAAGAATGAAACTGCGGGACGCACTTTCCTTTTCCCAGGCACCGATCACAATCCCCGGGTTCGTGCCATTCGCGTTGTGGTGAAACACAATGAAGGTGAACGCATCGAATTGCAGATCAATGGCAAGCCGGTAAGTCCACTCAACTATGATGGCCAGAAAAAAAGCGCGAACGGTCAAGTCCGGGCGGGTATCTGGCGCGGCATTGAAATCGACGCAGGAACCAACATACTTACCGCTAAGATTTTGAATAACAATGGTGAAATTGTCGAAATACTGACCCAGGAGGTTTATTTTGCCAATGCGCCGGTGCAAGCGCAATTTATCAAAGAGCTTTCGGTATTGCGCGCCGATGGAATCACCCGGCCCCGGATTGCCATTCGCCTGACCGATCGAAACGGCAAACCGATACAGCATAATTCCGTGGGTGATTTTGCGGTAACCGATCCCCACCGCCCTGCCGTTGAAGCCGATGCACAGCAAGCCGCTCAGCTTTCCGGCCTGGAACGCGCGGCACCGGTTTGGCGCGTTCACGGCGAAGATGGTATCGCGTATATAGAATTGGAACCAACCACTGCGTCCGGCACGGTTGGCATCACCTTCAATTTTCAAGATGGCCAGGCGAAACGTCAACAGCGCATTGAAACCTGGCTCGATCCCGGTAACCGGCCATGGACTGTCGTTGGCTTTGCCGCGGGCACTGTCGGCTTCAACAAGCTGAATGATGGGCTGGAAACGCTGGCCGACGAAGAAGATGATCTGAATATTGATGGCCGCATCGCGCTTTATGCCAAGGGCCGAGTATCAGGCAAATGGCTGCTCACGCTCGCCTATGATAGCGATAAGCAGGAAGATGAAACGCGCTTTGCCGGCGTTATCGATCCGCGCCGTTTTTACACCATCTATGCCGACCGCACCGAACAGCGTTATGATGCGGCATCGGTTCGCCGCTTATACATCAAACTGGAACGGCCGCAATTTTATGCGCTGTTTGGCGATTACACAACCGGCATCGATGATCCCGAACTGTCGCGGTATCAACGCAGTTTCAACGGTATCAAAGCCGAATATCGCAGCAGTCAATTTTCCGCGCAGATTTTCGGCGCCGATACACCGTTTCGTTTTCGCCGGGAGGAAATTCAGGGCAACGGCCTAAGCGGTCCTTATGCCCTCGCCAGCCGCGATATTTTCGCCAATAGCGAACGGATTACCTTGCAGACGCGTGACCGGTTGCGCTCGGACCGGATCGTCGACGAAACCGTTCTGGTGCGCCATATTGATTACGATATCGACTATCTCGCCGGAACGCTAATTTTTCGCTCGCCTATCCTTTCCCGCGACAGCGGACTGAATCCTCAATTCATCATTGCTGAATATGAGGTTGATGGCGTGGGTGAACGGGTCAACAATGCGGGCGGCCGTGTCCGCTGGACGAGCAAAGATGAAAAACTGCAAATCGCGGCAACCGTGATTCACGACGAAACCGACCGTGACAAAACCAATTTGGCGGGTGTGGACATTGTCTATCATCCCGGCACTGGCACCGAAATTCGCGCTGAGTTTGCTGGAACCGACGGCGAAGGCAAAGACGGCAATAACGGTGCCGGACGCGCCGACGCTTGGCTTATCGAAGCGGAACATCACACTGGCAGCATTGATATTCTCGCCTATGCCCGCGAACAACAAGCGCGCTTTGGCCTCGGTCAACAAAATGCCAGTGAAGTCGGCACGCGCAAATATGGCATCGATGCGCGTGTGCGCATCACCGACAATTTGGCCATCGCTGGCACGGCATATCAGGAAGATTATCTGAGCAGCGATGCCCGGCGCCGCGCCGCGAGTGCTGAACTAGAATATCGCAAGGATGATACAACGCTTCGCGCCGGGCTGCTGCATGCCAACGATCGGCTTGAGGATGGAACGACCAACCAATCCACCATTGCCAAGCTCGCCGCTTCACAAAAGCTGCTCGACAATAAATTGGAGCTTGGTGCGCAGACCGAATTTGCGTTGGGCGGACAGGATGAAAGCGTTGACTTTCCGGCCCGTCATACATTGAGCGCACGTTATACAGTTGCGCAAGATATCCAAATCGTCGGCAGCTACGAAATTGCCAACGGCGAGAATATCGATGCCCGCACGGCCCGGTTGGGCTTTGACCTTGCGCCCTGGGCGGGCGGGCGGATACTCGCGAGCGCAAATCAACAAGATATTGGCGAATTTGGACCGCGGACTTTCGCGGCCTATGGACTGGCTCAATCTTTCCGGATCAACGACAAATGGTCGGTCGATTTCAGCGTTGATGGCAATAAAACGCTCAGCGGCATTCGGCGCGACGATGTGCTGAACCCATTGCAACCGGTCGCATCCGGCGGATTTTTGGGCAGCAACGGCTCGCTGACCGAAGATTTCACCGCGCTCACCGCTGGCGCCACCTATCGCAGTGAAAAATGGAGCTGGACTGGTCGCGCCGAATATCGCGACGGGGAAACCACCAACCGTTACGGCGTAACTTCCGCGATATTGCGCCAAATCGGCGAAGGCAAGGCCGTTGGCGGCCTGTTCAGCTGGCTTAAGGCCACCGAATTTGGCGGTGCGTCAACCGAAACAGCGCAAGCGGAAATCAGCTGGGCGCACCGGCCGGCCGCATCTGACTGGTCGTTTCTCGATAAGCTCGAATTACGCTATGATGCGGTCAAGAATGCGGTATCTGGACAAACCGGGCCCATCGGCGGCGCGGCGCTAACCATCGATGGCAATGCAACCTCGCGCCGGATCATAAACAGCCTGTCGGTTAATTATACGCCGAAAGGCCGCGATGATGATGGGCTGGGCGGCGACGATGGCAATTATTTCGAACGAGGGGAATATTCACTCTTTTGGGGCACACGCTATGCTTTGGAAAAAATCGGCCAAGATGACGTTGAAGGTTGGAGCAACATCATCGGAGGTGATTTCCGCTTTGATTTAAGCAAAATCGCCGATATCGGCGCACAAGCTACGGTTCGCATCGGCACCGGCGGCGGCAATATTGCTTATTCGGGCGGACCGGTGCTCACGGTGGCTCCGGTGAAAAATGCGAATATATCGATTGGCTACAATATTGTTGGTTTCGCTGACCGCGATTTTGAAGAAAGCCGCTACATCCGCAGCGGTCCATTCATTACATTGAAACTGAAATTTGACCAAACAAGCTTGGCCGGGTTTAAATTTTAATCGCGGCGCGGCATTTGGGTGGCCGCTCAATCGGCAAACAGCAAAACCGGCGTTTCCAGATATTTCTTGAGCGTCTGCACATAACTCGCCGCATCATGGCCGTCGACGACGCGGTGGTCACAACTGATCGATAGATTCATCAATTTGCGCGCTTCGATCGTGTCGCCGATGAACATAGGCCGCTCGACGATCTTATTGGGGCCGATTATAGCCACCTCAGGACGATTTATCACCGGCGTGGTGGCGATACCCCCCAAGGGCCCCAAAGATGTCACAGTCAGCGTGGAGCCGGTTAATTCGGCGCTGGTCGCGGTGCCATTGCGCGCGGCCTCGGCAAGGCGGGTAATCTCGCTTGCCAATTGCCAGATATTTTTATCCTGCGCATCGCGGATCACCGGAACCATCAACCCTGCCTCCGTCTGCGCCGCCATGCCCAAATGCACCGAGCCATAGCGTGTGACCACGCCCGCCTCATCGTCATAGCGCGCATTGATCATCGGGAAAGCGGGAATGCTTTTGCAGATTGCAGTGATAAGCAGCGGCAGCATCGTCAGCTTGGGACGCCCCGAATCCGTGGCAGCGCGATGGGCATTCAAATCGGCGCGCATATCCTCCAACTCGGTAACGTCGATTTCTTCGACATAAGTGAAATGCGGGATATGCCGTTTCGATGCGGCCATATTTTCCGCGATGCGCCGGCGCATTCCGATTACCTTAATCGCCTCATCGGCGCGCTTGGCCGAGGTTCCGGCTGCGCGGTATCCCTGCCCCTTGTTATAATTCAGATATATATCCAGATCGGCATGGCGGACGTGATTTCCCGGTGCTTTCACATCGGCAAGATCAACCCCCAAATCCTTGGCCCGGGCGCGCACGGCGGGCGATGCCGTAACCTTGGCCGAAACCATGGGTGCAGCGGTTTCCTGAATGGCCGGAGCCTCGGAAACTAGCTCTGGATGAGACATTGCGGCCGTTGGCGCTATAATATCATCTTTCGGTTCGAGCACCGCCTCAGGCGCTATGACATCACTTTCTGCGGACACCGATTTAGCCGCGGGTTGCGCCGTGTGATCCGCCTCAACATCACCCTCCACCTCAATTTCGACCAGCATCGAACCGATCGCGATCACATCACCTGCTTCGCCGGCAACTTTAACCACCACGCCGCTGACCGGGCTTTCCATTTCAACCGTTGCTTTGTCGGTCATCATATCGGCAATCGGCTGATCTTCGGAAATCACATCGCCGACCTTGACATGCCACGCAACTATCTCTGCCTCGGTGATACCCTCACCGATATCGGGGAGCTTGAACGTAAATTTGCCCATCGCGTTAATCCTTCATGATCTTGTCAATCGCCGCGCCGATGCGGATGGGGCCAGGGAAATAGGCCCATTCCAAACTATGCGGATAGGGCGTGTCAAATCCCGTAACTCGCTCCACCGGCGCTTCGAGATGATAGAAGCAGCGTTCCTGCACCAACGCCGCCAGCTCCGCGCCAAAGCCGCTGGTGCGCGTGGCTTCATGCACCACCATACAGCGGCCGGTTTTCTTTACCGACGCTTCGATGGCTTCGATGTCAAGCGGCAATAATGTGCGCAGGTCAATCACCTCGGCATCGACGCCCATTTCTTCGACCACCGCCATCGCGACATGCACCATCGTGCCGTAAGTCAAAATCGTCAGCGCGCCGCCGGCCCGCACGATCGCCGCCTTGCCCAATTCGATCCGGTAATAATCTTCAGGCACCTGGCTCGCGGCATGTTTCGACCAAGGCTCCACTGGCCGGTCATAATATCCGGTGAACGGGCCGTTATAAATGCGCTTGGGTTCAAAGAATACGACCGGATCATTATCTTCAATCGCGGCAATCAACAGTCCTTTGGCATCATAGGGCGTTGCCGGGATTACGGTTTTGACGCCGCACATATGGGTGAACAGGCTTTCGGGCGATTGGCTATGCGTTTGCCCGCCGAATATCCCCCCGCCAAAGGGCGAGCGGATGGTGATGGGGCAGATATAATCCCCCGCGGAGCGATATCGCATCCGCGCCGCTTCGCTGACCAGTTGATCGAGGCCGGGATAGATATAATCGGCAAATTGGATTTCGGGCACCGGGCGCAGACCGTAAGCCGACATGCCGATGCTGACCCCGACGATCCCGCATTCCGAAATCGGCGTATCAAAAACCCGCGTCTTGCCATGCTTTTTCTGGAGACCGGCGGTGGCGCGAAACACGCCGCCAAAATAGCCGACATCCTCGCCAAAAATCACCACGCCCGGATCGCGCGCCAGCATAATGTCCATCGCGCTGTTGATCGCCTCAATCATATTCATGCTTTTCATCGCGGTCATTTCGGCATCCAGTCGGCACCAAATTTGCTCCGCTGTTCATCCAGCATCTGTTCGCATTGCTCCTTCAAGTGCCAGGGCTGATGCTCAAACACGTCGTCAAACATGCTTTCAAAGGGATGATGGAGACCGTGCCCCAATGTGCCGTTTTTCTCGGCCTCTTTCTGCGTTGCTTTGATCAGATCGGCAAGCTCTTCGGCCTGCGCGCTATGGCGTTCTTCATCCCATTCACCGGCGGCGATCAGGTGCGCCTTCAACCGGTTGACCGGATCGCCCATCGGCCATTTGGCAAATTCCTCCGCCGCGCGGTAAGCCAGCGGGTCGTCCGACGTCGAATGACCTTCCGCCCGGTAAGTGAAATATTCGATCAGCGTGGGGCCATTGTTGGTGCGCGCCCTGTCCGCCGCCCAGCGCATGGCGGCATAAACCGCCAGCGGATCATTGCCGTCAACGCGCAGGCCAGCAATACCATATCCCACCGCGCGCGCGGCAAATGTTGTTCGCTCCGCGCCGGCAAAGCCGGAAAAAGAGCTAATCGCCCATTGGTTGTTGACCACTTGCATAATGACCGGTGCATTATACACGGCGGCAAAGGTCAGCGCGCTGTGAAAATCACCCTCGGCGGTTGATCCCTCGCCGCACCAGACCGCTGAAATCCGGCTATCGCCCTTTGCCGCCGAAGCCATCGCCCAGCCCACGGCTTGCGGATATTGCGTGGTTAGATTGCCCGAGACGCTGTAAAAACTGCATTCGGGCGCGCTATACATGACCGGCAATTGCCGCCCTTTCAAATGGTCCGCGCGGTTCGAATAAATTTGGTTCATCATTTTTAGCAAAGCATATCCGCGGGCAATCAAAATGCCTTGCTGGCGGTAGCTGGGAAAGCACATATCATCGGCGGCCAGCGCCATCGTGGCTGCCACCGACGTGGCTTCTTCGCCGGTGGATTTCATGTAAAAGCTGGTTTTGCCCTGCCTTTGCGCGCGAAACATCCGGTCGTCAAAAGCGCGCAGCATCATCATATTGCGCAGCATCAACCGCAGCTTATCCGCATCCAGACCGGGGTTCCAACTGCCCTTGGCGCTATGGTCAAAATCAAGCACCCGGACCAAACCATAAGCGAGCGCCGAAAGCGGCGATGGCGGGCTATTTTCATCGGGCCGGGATATCGCATCGACCGGGGGCACAGCGATATCGCTAAAATCCACGCTATCACCGGGCCGATATTTCGGCTCGGGCACATGCAGCCTTAACGGCGCGATATTGCCATGCGGATGGTCGGCCATCGTCTCTCTCCAAACGGGCGGAGCCTGTCGACTCGCGCCATGATCTTATTGACATTTGTTATTTTATTTCAACATCCGAATTGGGTCAACAATTCTGTCCTAAATTGCAACCGGTGCCGCGATATGGGCTTGCGGGGTGTAATCTTCCACCGCGAAATCCTCAATCTGATAGTCAAAAATGCTCGCTGGCCGTCGCAAAATCCGCAATTTGGGATTGCCCGCCGGTTGCCGCGCCAATTGCGCTTCAACCAACGGCGCGTGATTTAGGTACAGGTGAACATCGCCGCCTTGCCAAATGAACTCTCCGGGCTCCAACCCCGCCTGCTGCGCCAGCATCCGGATCAACAGGCTCGCCGAAAAGACATTAAAAGCAAATCCCAGCCCCAAATCGCAAGACCGTTGAAACAGCAATCCGTTGAGCCGCCCATCTGCAACCTGAAACTGATAGGTTTTATGGCATGGCGGCAGCGCCATCTGATCAATCTCTGCAACGTTCCAGCCTTCGATAATATGCCGCCGCGATCCGGGGTTGCTCCGAAGGCTGTTCATCACCGCCGCAACCTGATTAATCCCCTGATCCGCGCGCCGATAAAGCCCCTCGCCCACCGCTTCATAGTGCGTCCAATCGGTCCATTGCTTGCCGTAAACCGGGCCGAGATCGCCCCAACGCGCGGCAAACGCCGCATCCGCTAATATCCGCGCTTCAAAATCCTCCTGAGACATGTCATCACCCGTTTCGACGCGATACCGCGCGAGCGGCCAATCGGTCCATATCCGCACCTTATTGACCAACAAGCTGCGAATATTGGTTTCACCGGTCAAGAACCACAACATCTCGCGCGCCGCGCTTTTCCAAAATACCCGCTTCGTGGTCAGCAACGGGACCGCATCTTCCGCCAGACTAAACCGCATCTGCGCGCCAAAAAGCGCCTTGGTGCCCACGCCGGTGCGGTCATGCTGAATCGTGCCTTCGGTCCATACCCGCCGCATCAAATCCAGATATTGTTGTTCATAATGTTGATCGCTCATACCGCATGGCTAAGCCGCCACTGCGATTCTGGCAACCGGTTGAACCGCTTTATCTCGCTTGAAATCGGCATGTTGCAAAATTATAACATGTCATGTCAAATATTCGGCAATGTTTCGCCGTTGGTTGAAACAGTCGGGAAATAGCTCAGCTTGATAGAGCACTGCTTTCGGAAAACAGGGGCCGGAGGTTCGATCCCCTCTTCCCGGCCATATTGTTGAATGTAAAATTTGCAAAAAACCAATTAACCATTCCTTGACCTTGTGCGGCTAATCGAAACGCATGCATGCACGGATTGTTATCGTCGACGACAGGTCAACAAATTTGCGAATCTACGCGCAATTTGTAGCCATGATGGGTCCAGATTATTCGGCAAAATGTTTCCATAGCGCCTTGGAAGCGCTCATCTATCTTGAACAGAATCCGGCGGATCTGCTGATCGTCGATTACCGAATGCCCGAAATGAATGGTGCAGATTTTATCCGCGCCGTCCGTTCAAAATCAAAAGCGTCGCATATCCCCGCAATTATTATTACTTCGCGTCAAGACCGTGAGTGCAGAATTAGCGCGCTTGATGCCGGTGCCACGGATTTTTTGCAAAGCCCGGTATCGGATTTCGAGTTTCGAGAGCGCGCCGAACTACTGCTGGCCCAACACCGCAAAGAGGGTAGCCTTGCCAGGCAATCTGGCAAAAATTTACTAGACACAAGCGCGCTGGAAAATGATCCCATTTTACACTCCCGCACGAAATCTATGTTGGAACAAATTATTGATACAACACCGATATTAATCAATGCAACCGATCGCAACGGCAAAATCCTGTTTATAAACAGTTACCAATCTCAATTGTTCGGTCAAGAACCCGATCAATTGGTGGGTAAGGCAATAAATATCATTATGGATGCCGATTTTGCCGACCGCGAAGCGCGCCGAAATGCGGTTGTATTGGAAACCGGATTGGCAACCGCGGGCTATGAGGAAAAATACACCAGCGACGGAATCGGGCTAACCTTTCATTGCACCAAATCCCCATTGAGCAATATTGACGGACAAACAATTGGCGTATTGACGACGGGCGTCGATATTACGGTACGCAAGTTTGCTGAAGAACATCGGACGCATTTGGCCTTGCACGATATGCTTACGGGTTTGCCAAACCGGGCCTTACTGTCGGAGCGGATGCGGATAACAATTGACGACTGTGTCAAAAACGATAAAATTTCGGCCTTACTGCTGCTGGATTTGGACCGTTTCAAGGTTATCAATGATACACGCGGCCATCAAGCGGGCGATATGTTGCTCCGCCAGGTTGCCGATAGGATCAGCAATATCATCGGGCCTCGGGATTTTGCCGCACGCATCGGTGGCGATGAGTTTGCGCTTATTTTACATGATGTTGCAAACATTTCTGAAATTGATAGCTATTGCATTGATATTCTGTCGCAAATCGGACGTCCTTACTCCGTGGGAGGAATTGAACAGCTCATCGGTGCCAGTATCGGCGTAACCTTGATCCCAGAAGATAGCACGTCATCGGACGAGTTGCTACGTTTGGCCGATCTCGCCATGTATGAAGCCAAAGCTAAAGGTCGTAATTGCTATTGCTTCTTTTCACCGCAGCTTAACCAAACAGCTCAATTTAACGCCAGGGTCGAAGTCGAACTTCGCGAAAGCCTTGAGAATGAACAATTTTTCTTAGAATATCAACCAATTGTAGACACCGCAACCGGAAATTACGTTGGGCTAGAAGCGCTCATCCGGTGGAATCACCCCCAACGCGGATTGCTGTTGCCTGCCGATTTCATGCGTGTTGCCAATGACAGTGGTTTGATTGACCGTATAGGAAGCTGGGTTATCGAAGCGGCATGCCGGCAAATTGCTACATTTGCCAAAGCCAACATCACTATTCCCCATATTGCCGTCAACGTTTCACCAAGGCAATTTGAAAATCAGTATATGAGTGATACTATTTTGGGCAACATTAAGAAATATAACGTTGCGCCGGGCAAGCTCGCGATCGAAATTACAGAAGAGCTGTTGCTCGATCATAATCAGCATGTTCATGATGAACTAACCAAATTACGCGACCATGGCGTGGAGATCTCGATAGATGATTTCGGAACCGGTTATTCGTCACTCCAATATTTGCGCGATCTGCCCGCGACCCGATTGAAGATCGATCGTACTTTTATATCTCGTATCGAAGAATCCGCAGCGGACCGAGCGATTATTTCGACAATCGCTCATTTGGCGCACGCGCTGGGTATGAAAGTTATCGCCGAAGGTGTCGAAACCGAAGCCCAATATGCCTTGCTGCGCGCATCGGGCTGCGACGAGGTACAAGGATTTTTGGTTGGCCGGCCGCTCTCGGTCGATCAGTTGGAACATTTATTTGATCATGGACCCAAGCATTTTGAGATAGGTCTGTTATGATTGAGAAAATCAAATCTTGGATAGCAACGCGAACGGCTGAACAAGAAATGCAGCTCAACCGGCTGATAATCGGAAGCGTGGCTGCGACCGCTGCAGCGATTTCCCAGTATAATATGGGCATCACTCAAGCCCTATTGCTTTATTTGGCCTGGAATGCCGTGCTGTTCATCCTGCAACGCGCCGAAATCTTTAATCCAAAAGTGCGTTGGTTTTTCGGCATCATCCTCGATGTATGGGTTAGCATGGTGGTCATGCTAATCGATCCAGAACTGATGTCTTGGATCTATCTATTGGTTTTGTGGATGATATTAAGCAATGGTTTTCATTATGGAACCCGGTTCCTCGCTATCGCATCGTTAATGTCGGCGTTGGGTTTTGCCACTATTGTCGCATCCACCGCATATTGGAATCAAAATCTCCTTCTGGGATGTGGCCTGACCGCCGGGTTGATTATGATTCCGGGTTATTGTTCGTCGCTGATCCATAAGCTGTTGCAGGCCAAGGAGCAGGCTGCCTTGGCGAGCCGTGCAAAAAGTTATTTTTTGGCTAGTGTAAGCCACGAATTGCGCACCCCCTTGAATGCAATTTTAGGCTATGGCAATCACCTAAAGCAGATGAACTTAACAAAAAAACAACATGATATGGTCGAAGCATCGGTGATGGCCGGCGACCATTTGTTAAAGTTGATCGAACAGTTGATCCAAGTTGCAAAAGCAGAATCAAACACCGTCATGGCCACGGACAGCATTTTTCGCCCTACGGATATCCTAATTGAAGTCCGCGACATTATGGCCATTCGTGCGCAGGAAAAAGGGTTGACACTTAAGCTACATGGAGCCGCTTTGGCGGACATGGAAGTCGAAGGTCCACAAGATATTGTCCGGAATATCTTATTAAACCTAATGGGAAATGCGATCAAGTTTACCGAAAATGGCAGTATATCGGTGCAATGCACTATCATTCGTCGACAAGACAGAGACCATCTCGTCTTAACGGTCAGCGACACCGGCATCGGCATTGCCGACAACGCGCTCGAAAAAATCTTCAAGCCGTTTCAACAGGCCGATGAAACGGTTATGAACCGGTTCGGCGGAACGGGGCTTGGTCTTGCCATTTGCCAACAATTGGCAGACCAAGCCAAAGGAGAAATTAACGTTATCAGCCGTGTCGGTTTCGGGAGCGCATTCAACGTGATGATTCCCGTCACAATGCCTGCGCCGCAAGTTAGAGTGGAGGATGCTGCGCCGCAAACAACCCGAATTATTTCCTTAGGTCGATTGCAACAGCAGCTTTTGGCAAGCGCTCAATCCGGCGGCGATTATGTTGTTCGCCACGTTGATTGCACATCGATCCTTGAGCTTCAGATTGCGGTTAACACCCATGATATAGAGCAATATCAAATTGCGCTCATAGATCAAGATTTGGCAGCAAAGCTAGAAGTTGATGATCCGATTTGGGATCAATTTGCAGAGGCTGGAGTAGCGGCCATTTTAGTGGGTAACGCCGGACTTTTCGATATTGAGGATATTGCCTTAAGGGCTTGCTTTGCGTCGGTTGTCTCGCCCTCATCCGACTTTCAAGAAATACGGAGCGCCCTTCGCATTGGTCGTTCTTTCATCAAACATACCAGTTTTTCAGAAGCACAAGAACCGCAAGCCGCCTTACCGCTTAACCCATATCGCATTTTGGTTGCAGATGATAATCGAACGAACAGGAATGTTTTGGCCGCAATCCTTGAGGCCGCTGGCCACCAGGTTACAATGGTCGCCGATGGTGACGAAGCCATCGAAGCTTTGCAAGCGGGCGGTGTCGATATCCTTCTACTCGATGTGAATATGCCGCGTCTCAATGGTATTGAAACCAGTATTATGTGGCGAAAAATGGAAGGAGATTCATCACATCTGCCGATTATCGGCGTAACGGCGGATACCACGAATGAAACCGAAGCAAACTGTCTTGCCGCTGGCATGAACATGCGGATAACCAAACCCGTTGACGCCAAATTGCTGCTTAATGTTATCGCGGAATATTGCGCCGATAAATCAAGTCCGCAAGCAGTTGTGCAAAAATTACATCCGGTAAGTTCAACAATTGTCGCTGAACATAATGATGCTAATCCTTCTCCAACACTCGACCAAGCTCAGATCGATTATCTGCTATCCATCGGCGATCTGGAATTTTTCGGCGATATGATCGATAGTTTCAGAGAGGATATCGACGAAACAATGTCATCCATGCGTGTCGCCGTCACAAATCAGGATGCCGAGCAGTTTCGTTTCTGTGCCCATGCGTTTAAAAGTTCGTCGAATAATATCGGGGCTGTATCTTTGACGGAAATCGCCAGCCAACTGGAAAATATCACCGACAGCGATTTCCAATCGAAGGGTTCGCGTTATCTTGCAAAAATCGAAACCGAAATCGTACAAATTCATCAAGCGCTTGACCAGGAACGTGCGAAACTTGGGCTAGTAGAAGATACCGCTAAACCGATCTTCGTTGATATTGCCAATCATGCCGCAAGCAATGCCGCATAACCAAAAACCTTCAATTGAAAACCATTGTGGGCCATTCCCTGCTATATTGTTGGATACACCCGTTGCTAACCTGCGCGGATCTCTCCCTTGCCATCACGCTACTGCAGGTAACCCTAGCCTATGATTCAGTATGATCCATCACCGCCAAAAGGGCAGCAACCAACGGCCTCCGGCATTAAGTCGCAAGTTATGGGCTGGTATAATCGGTCAAATCCTGAAGAACGGATTGCACCGCAATGGCCGCTCGATCTTTTGTGGGGGCTGTTATCGCTGATCATACCGATGGCCGTCGCCCTGAGCCAGTAAGCGGCATCAACATCGAAAAAGCTAAGTTATTCTAATATAATGGTTAATTAAAAGTTTACCAAATTTTCATTGTTCAGGCGTTACGAGAATATTATGGCTCTTAATCTCGACAAGAAAAAAATTCGCCGTAAAATTGCGCTATTTGCAGCCATCTGCGGACTGCTTGGTGCGATCGGCATTTTTGAGCCGCTGTCGCTCGCGTTATCCGTATTGCAATCAAAGGCCATGGTAAAGCCGGTGTCGGGCGATATTGTGGTTGTTGGAATCGACTCGCCATCGATTGAGAAAATCGGTCGTTGGCCATGGCCGCGCGATAAACAGGCCGAACTGATCAAAAGCATCGACAGCTATGGCCCCAAGGCGATCTATATAGATATCGGCTATCAAGGCACAACGTCACCATCCGCAGATCGCGCCTTGCGCGAAGCGCTTACCACGACAAAGGCAAAGACCAAGATCGTTGCACTTGCCGCATTGGAAAATAACGGAACTGTTAAATCTCTATATTCGCATAGCACCGCTGTGGGCTCGATTAAGTCGGTTTCGGTTTATGTACCCTTTCAACTTGGTCACATATGGGAAATACCGACCACCGTCTCGACGCCGCGCGGATTAATTCCTTCTATGGCAGCCGATATAGCCGGTTGGAAAGGAACAGCCACAGAAAATTTTAAATTAGATTTTGGCTATAACGTCGGCAGTATCCCCACTTTTTCTGCCAGAGACATTTTTGAACATACGGTAAACCCTGGCGAGCTTAAGGGTAAAACCGTAATTTTGGGGGCAACGGATAAGACCCAGAATGATGTCCATTTAATGCCGGGAAATGGCAAGCAACCGGGGGCGTATTTTCAAGTATTGGGTGCCGAAACGTTGAAAAATGGAATTCCATTGGAATGGGGCTGGATGCCATTCTTCCTATTTGCATTGCTGATCTGCGCCGCGCAGCTGACCCGTTTCGGGTTGAGATATAGCAAGCCAATATGCTGGGCTGGATTAATCACCATTTTGGGCGTCAGCAGCGGGATGGCCATATGGCATGTCGGCAACGATCCTTTCCCCGCCATGACATTGATTGGAATTACGGGAATTTTTATCGCGCGGCAAAAGACTGCCCTGCGGCGATCACAAAGAAATGAAGAAACCGGATTTTCGGATATGACCGGATATATGGTTGAAGAAGTGGTTTCCAACGCGCTGTTCATCGCCGCTACTATTCATCGGCCAGAGGCTCGCCGGGGTTATATTTTGGACAGCGATGATTTGAATATTATCCGCGCGGTTGGGCAGCGGCTATCATCGGTGCTTGATGAACGCCAATTGACGCATAACAATAATATGCAATTTGTTTGGGAAATGCCCTCCATCGCAACCAGCACGCTGGCCGCGCATATGGAAGGGCTGCGTCAACTTTTTGTCGAACCGCTTAACATCGATGGCCGAAAAATCGATGTCGATATTTTCTTTGGCGTTGACCGGGATGTGAACAGCAATGTCAAACTGCGTGCCGAGCGCGCGCTATCGGCCTCGGCCGAGGCAAGGGACAATCAAACAACCTTTAAAATTACGACAACCAGCGCATATGGCGCGCATCTTGAATCGAAATTTGCCGAAGAATTCGCCGCCGCTGTTCCCAACGGCGATATTCAAATTCTGTTCCGGGCGCATCATAATTTGGGCAATAATCTTATTCGATCGGCCGAGGCGACAATCGGTTGGGTGCATCCCGCTTACGGCCAAATCTCGCCCGCCCGCCTTTTTGGCCTGGCGCGCCAAACCGGCAATTTATACAATGTTTCGCTCTTTCTATGCCAGCAGGCGGCGCATTTTTCCGCCCGCCTCGCCAAAATATCACCGGGATTTACCCTTGCGGCAAAAATTTCCGTCGATATTCTGTTGGATCCCAATTTTAAGCCAGCCATGCTTTCGATTGCCGCCGCGGAGCAATGCCGGCCAAGCGATATTATTTTCGATATCGTCGACATCCATGCATTTGTCGCGGATGATGCCGCGCGTTTGGCCATCCGCAATTTGCAGGTAGCTGGTTTTCGCGTCGGCATTGGAAATTTTGGAATAACCAGTTCGGATATTGATCTGCTCCGCTTGTTTGAGCCGGATGAAATTTTTCTGGCGGCAAGCTTTTCCGCCGAGCTGCTGGGCTCTACCAGCAATCAGATTTTCGCCGAAGGTGCGCTGCGAATCGCACAGGCCAGCGACATTATTTCGACAGCAGATGACGTAGAGGACCGCGCAGTTCTTGCGCAGCTGCGTCGTCGCGGCTGCGACCGCTGCAAAGGCAAAGCGCTATCCATGCCAATGAATTTCCTAGATTTTGTTGACATGCATTTTGAGGAAAATAATAAAATGCTTGGTTAATAAAGAGTTGTTGAACATAGTTAATTTTCTGTTACAATTATGAACGGGTCATATTTGGCCATATTTGTGATGGAGAAACGACATGAAAGCTTTTGAAAAAGCAAAGCAGGTCGAAGGCCAAACCGAAGGTTTCTGGACTTGGCTACTTGGACGTGCGGGCGGAAGCACCGGCGTCAACGGCTAAGCTACCTGCTTATTAATTGTAAAAAGGGGAGCATTTTGCTCCCCTTTTTCGTTTGCGTAAAACCTTTGCTCAAATGACGGCATTGCCAATCAACCGGGCCAATCAACCGGGCCAATCAACCGGGCCAATCAACCATTCGGCACCGAAAACCCAATCGATCGCAGCAAGGCGCGATAACGCGGTTCATTCCTTAACGGAGCAAGCTGCGGATCATTCCGCGCGAGAACGAGCCCTGAATCGCCAATTTTCCGCGCCTTTTCAAGCGCAGCCAACGCAGCCGCGCGGTCACCCCACTGCGCCAATATCTGCGCCTGTTGGTAAAGGCTGCTATCACCAACATCCTTGCGAATATTTTCCAAGGCGGCGGCGGCCTCGTTTTTGTTGCCGAGCTTATGCGCGACCATCGCGACCCCTTTAAGACGCAAAAGCTCCCATGGGTCGCGCTGATAAAAGGAAAGCGCCTTGTGATATTGCCCGCGCCCATAATGAATATCGCCAATATCGGCATTCACGCTGTTCATTTTAGGGTTCATTTTAAATGCCTTATTGAGATCAGCAAGTGCCGCATCAAAATTCCCCATAATATAATATAAGCGCCCTTTGGTTCGAAAAGCTATTGGGTTCAAGAGATCGAGTTTTGCCGCGGCATTGATCGCTTTTTCGGCCACTTCAAAATTTCCAATGCGGGCCATATAGGTCGCAAAATTCTGGAGAATATCGGCGCTACCCGATCCATATTTATAGGATTTTTGATAGGGATCATATGCCGCCTTTGCATCCAAACGGCCATTGAACAGCACATAGCCCAGCGCGGCATGTCCCGCGGCGAGATCAGGTGCCAAATCGGTCGCTTTTTTTGCCGCCGCGATCGCCTCTGCGTAAATGACGTCAAGCTCGCGCGCTTTTGCGTAAGCATTGGCGATCGTCGTTAAAGTTCGCGCGCGTGCCGCCCAAGCAGCGGCATATTGCGGATCGGCTTCCACAGCGCCATCAAATTGCGCCAAGGCCGCCCTATCACTATTTTCATCGACCGCGAGATCATACAAAGCAGTGCCGCGCAAATAAGCTTCATAAGCCGTTCGGTTTTTGGTGGCTCCGGGGCGAACCAGACCCATCGCGGCGGAGGTGTGAATTGACAAAGCCTTGGCAACCGCCTTTGCAATATCGGTTTGAAGCGCAAATATATCGGTCGTTGAGCGAACAAAACCACCAGACCAGCTATCCAACCCCATTTTTCCATCCACCAATTGAACAGTAACCCGGATCGCGTCATTCACCCTGCGCACACTACCGCGCAGAAGAAATTGCACCTTTAATTTTGAGGCAATAGTTTTGTCATTATAATCAGTATCATTAAATTGCTCAGAGGATGCTTTGGCAACAATCTGAAGGTGCTTGATGGTTGCCAACGTATTTCGCAGCTCCTCCGACAATCCGTCTGAAAAATAGTCCTGTGATTTGTCGTCGCCCATATTTTTGAACGGAAGGATAGCCAGCTTACCCAGCACTTCCGATCCGCCAAACCAATCCATATTCCAAGCAACCAACCCGGTCGCAGCAGCGGTAGCAACCGCACCGCCAGTTAAGAGCAACCGGCGATCAATTTTTGCCCTCGCCGGGGTAAAGTGATAATTTTCCGAGATCGGCACGTCATGAAGCCCGCGGACCGCATCCAACAGCTTCATCATGGCGGGCGATGCAGGCCGGGAATAGCTACGTGAGATGTCAATGACTTGAAACTGCCGAAAACCCAGCGGCGGCTCAGTTCCATCAATAGACAGCGGCACCAAGCAATGACGATCGCGGCCCCGTGTTGCTTCGTCATGAACCCAATGCGATTGGACCGAATTTTTCGACCATAAGACGACAACCGCCTTTGCATTTTCCAACATGTCATCGGTGGTGTCCGCAAATTTTTCGCCGCCAGCAAGCAGCCCATCCCACCAAACCGAAAAACCGGCCTTTTCCAAAGCGTCGATGATTGGAATCGCAATTTTTTGGTCCGCGCGGGAATAGCTCACAAAAATACTGCGACGTATTTTTGAAAAGCGGACATCAGCGTCGCGAGCCATTGGCGATTAATCCCCCTAACTTCCGTGGCGCGACCCATGCATATCCTATGCCAATAGCCGGCTTGTAACAAGTCCTTTGTTATTTCCGGCACGCCCAGAGTCTTCCCGGTTCAGGTTGAACCAGAAAGACGCTAAAAATTATTTGCCTGTTGTGATTTCTTAATCGTAACGCGCCCGCATCTTACTCATAATCACCCTAAGCATCAACGGAAAAGCTTGCTGGAATAGCAATTTACGCTACGATGGCTTCATGACTATTGAAGCACAAATGTCGGATTCATGGGATTTGTGCTCCGCCTGGCTAAGGATTGGAATAACCGGGCACCGTGACGGCAATCTCTCATTTGCTGCTAATCAAAGCGCAATTTTGGACAATCTTACAGCCTTTTTTAAGCATGTTGACGCGGCAACGATGGGTGAGCAATTTTGCCGGAAAAGGTTAATTTCGCCCTTCGCGCAAGGCGCAGATTTAATGGCGATCGAATGTGCATTGGCGCTCAAATGGGATGTCGCAGCACCCATACCTTTTGGGTTTGAACTCAACAAGGCGATCAATGGCCATTGTGAATCCAGCGCCGATATATTGGCAATTTTAAACGGGCTTGAACCCGCCGATCCCAAAGCGCGAGCCAGCGCGGCTCACTTCAGTAACATCGCCAAAGATGTCCGCCTTTTTGAACTTGCCGAACAAGATGATAATCTGCGCCAGCTTTACATTGAAACGTTGCGGCATCCCGAAAATCAGCCAGCCGCCCAAAAATTTGCAACAATAACGTCCGAACGCGCCAGGACAGCAGCCCAGATCATGATTGAACAGTCGGATATCATCGTCGCAATTTGGGATGGAACGACGTTGGGCTCGCTTGGCGGAACGCATCATACGATTGCGACAGCCCTCCATATGGGGGTTCCCGTGCTGTGGATTGACGCAAGGACGCCAAGCCTGCGCTTCCTGCTGACCAAGCCAGAGCAGCTGGTAACCCTGCATAATTTAGGGGATGCAGTGAATCATGACCAGGTTGAAAAGTTTATCAACGATACCGTCTGCGCAATAATTGGCGGGAATGAAGCAAAAATAACAGCGCTACATAGTGAAAAATGGCCAGTAAGAAGCAAACGCCGTTTTCATGCCTACCGTCGTGTCGAAGCAATTTTTAGCGGCAACCTGAAACGGACATTCAGCAACATTCGCCAGCATTATGAAAGGCCAAATGCCATTGCCAGCGGTTCCGCAGCGGCATTAATGGGTTCAGCCCGCAATATTTTGGGCCCAAATAGCATTTATCTTAACCAGTTGGAAAACCATATATTGAAGCCGTTTGCTTGGGCAGACGGCTTATCTTCCTTTCTTTCCGATGCCTATCGCGGCGGCATGATGACCAATTTCTTGCTGTCGGCGATGGCCATTATTGTCGGCGCGGCCTATCTTCCCTTGGGCAATTCTTCTCTCAAATGGCCATTTGCATTTGCCGAATTTCTGCTGCTAATGTCGATCTTGTTGATAACGACGGTCGGCAGGCGTCGCGACTGGCATGGGCGATGGTTTCAAACCCGCAGAGTCGCTGAATATCTTCGCCATGCGCCCATATTGATGCTTACGGGCGTAGCGCGTCCGGCTGGACAATGGCCAAGAAGCAAAGATACAGAATGGCCAGAAGGTTATTGTCGGCGATTGATTTCCACATTGGGCTTGCCCCCGGTGACCGTCAATCAGGATTATCTCCGACATATGCTGGTCGATGTTATCGCACCGCATACCGTCAAACAACGCCAATATCATGAAAAAAAAGCAGCACAATTAAGCATAGTGCATCACAATCTGGATAAAGCATCCGAAATGTCATTTATTTTGGCAGTAATATCGGTCGCGACATATTTGGCAATCGTGGTTGGTGAGCAACTCGATTTTTTACCTCATTCGGTTAGCTACTCATCCTCGAAAATTTTTACCTTCTTGGGCATAGCATTCCCGGCTATTGGCGGTGCCTTTGCTGGCATTCGCTATTTTGGGGATTTTGAACGATTTGCCGCGATCTCCGAAATAACCGCAGAAAGACTGTCTGGTCTTGAACAACGGATCGAATTACTATTATCGGCCCCATCGGGCAGTATACGCTATATGAACGTTACCGAAATTGTTCATTCCATCGACGATGTTATTGTGAGTGAAATTGAAAATTGGCAAGCCGTGTTTGCCGGAAAACAAATAGCTGTTCCTGTTTAGAGCATCGCGCGAAAAAGCGGGTGCCGGTTTTTCGCATAAAGCGATGAGACAACAAAGTGATAGAAGCGGGCAGTATGATTCCTATTTCACGCTGCCTGCTCTCGCCCTCTCGCTGATCCATTTTATACTATATAGATCTTGTTACGGTACGCCAGTTAGCTGCTTGAACTTAAATTATTCTTTCTAAATGATCGATGAATGGTCGGTCAGCGGGCGGCATGGCGCGGCGGCGCATATCGCTAAGCGTGACCCACTCCATTTCCAAGCTTTCTATGGCACGCGGCTGCCCCTGCCATTCCCGGCCCATATAGAGCAATAACAGCAGATATTTGTCATCCAATGCTTCGCTGGCAAAGGTGACAGGCATTAATTTTTTGGGGTCAACATGGATTCCCAACTCTTCTTTCAATTCGCGGATGAGCGCTGAAACTGGCGATTCGCCGGCTTCAACCTTGCCGCCGGGAAATTCCCAAAGACCGGCCATCGCCTTCCCTTTTGGGCGTTTTTGTATCAATATTTCATTGGCTTGGTTCACTAAGGCAGCAGCGACAACAAATAGCATTGTCGGATTTTTTTCCATTTTCTTATCCCGCGGTAGGTTTTTGTTAACGCTTCTGTGGAAAAACTATCTCGTTCGCAACCAATTATGGGATGAAGCCCAAAATGTTAAAAACACTTCGCAGCATATTATCCTGTCAAGAGGGTGCGACAGCAGTGGAATATGGCTTGATTGCGGGACTGATCGTTGTCGTGTTGATCGCGGCGCTTTCCAATGTTGCATTCAATACCGCTGATATGTGGAACGGCGTGGAAAATGACGTAATTTCCGCATCCGAAGCGGTTTCTTAACCTTTTGGTAGGTATTGGTGAGGTAGTTATAATTGATCGGATATCATGAACAAATATTCGGTGGGTGAATAAGATGTTGAACTGGAGACTAAAGATGAAATTATTTTCGAAAATCATGAAGAATGAAGAAGGCGCAACCGCAATCGAGTATGGTTTGATCGCCGCTCTTATCGCAGTTGCTGCAATCGTTGCTATGGGCGCTTTGGGCGACAATTTGGCAAACACCTTCAACGACGTTAACAACTCGCTCGCAGCACGTTAATCGTTGACTGATTAGGGAATGCGCTGCGGCGTATTCATCGAAAAAAGGGCGGTGGCCGATGGTCACCGCCTTTTTCTATGGCGATTGAAATTGCTATCGTCAAAAAAAACGGCGCCAACTTTTTGGCCCATAATAAGTTAGTAAGTGACAATCTTCACTTTTTGGCCAGGGCGCAAAACCGCATTGCTGGTCAAACCGTTCAGCGCACGGAACCGATCCTCTTGCAAGCTGCCATAAGCCATTCGCGACGTTAGCGTTGCGATGGTATCTTTAGCGCCAACGGTTACAATGCGGAGCTTCCTGGGTTTGACCGCAGCTGCCTCATTTGCCGATAACCGCCGCACGCTTTGATACATCGCGTCAAACGGCCGCGCGGATGACGGTGTCAGAGCGGCAAAATGGAACGCCTGATTCTTCGAAAATTCATAGGCAAAAACGGTCAATATATTGGGCGCGCCATTTTGTGTAGGAACCGATGCAGTCGCGAAAAATACCGGTAGGCCATTCACATTCGTCTCCCCGATCGGGCCATATGTGATCGGCCGGTCTCCGCCAATCGATTTGAAAGCGGCGGCTATATAGGCCTGCCGATCGCCCGAATAAGCTTCCGTTGTAAACAGCGCTTGGCCGCCAGCGCCATTGATCGTGACCGCGCGCGCGCCATTTTGCATGCCGAAACCTGTTGGTGCGGTAAATTTGAGCCGCAAATCGGGGTGCAGAAAATCTTGATTTTCGATAACACCTTGCTTGGGATCGTCCCCATATAACATATTGTCGATCGCGGCAAAATGGCTGTCTTGTTTCCGCAGGCTACTGACGGGATAGGGTTTGGCATTATTTGCCGCGCGAACAACCCGCTTGGCCGGATCAGGATGAGTGCTCGCCCATTCGGGGACAGACCTTGTGGCGCTACCGGCCGCGCGGGCATCAATGCCGGTCTGCATCGCCAAAGACGATAGCATATCGGAAAGCGCCGACGGATCATAGCCCGCTTTGCTAAGATAGCGGATGCCCAAATCATCGGCTTCTTCTTCCTGCGCGCGCGAATATCTTAGCGTGAACAGCTGTGCAACCGTTCCCGAATAACGCTGCAGCCCGCCACCAAGCAAGCCAGCAATTCCGCCATTGCCGCCAATGGCCGCGCCCAGCACGCTGCCCAAAATGCCCGCTATCTGCGCCCGGCCCGCGCTACGCTGCCGCTTTTCGCTATGCCGCGCGGCGACATGGCCGACCTCATGCCCCAAAACGCCCGCCATTTCCGCTTCGCTGTTGCATACCGCCGCAAGCTGCCGCGTGATGTAGATATAGCCGCCGGGGATCGCAAAGGCGTTATTCACCGGCGAATTTAGAAAGCTGACGGTAAAATCGCTCTGCGCGTTGCCAAGCCCCGATTGCACCGCGATATTCTTACCCACGCCAACGACATAGGCCGTTTGCGGACTTTGATAATTGCCGCCAAATTCGCTAAGAATTTCGGGATGGACCTTAGCGCCCAGCTCCTTTTCCTTGGCGGTAATCGCCTGCGGCTCCGACGGCGCTTTCTTTTTCTGCGCGCCGGCATGATTCACCGCAACATTGGATGTAATGAGCAAAACTACGCTCAGCGGCCAAACACTCTTTCCGATTGCCATTTTCGTCTCCCTCCTCCGATTCGCCAGTCATATAGCATATTTGATCGAAGCGATCGTCAAGTCCAGGCAAGAACCTGAATTGGCAGCTTTTTACAAATACCACCGGTGGCATTTATTCTATGATCCTGGGCCAGAAATTTGCTCAAGATGCTATAAAAACGGAGCCATGAACCATCGCCGATCATGCAGGTTCGGTGGCGCTCCATAGCCTCTCTAAATCGTCATCTATGCAGCGAAAGTCTATCTTGCGGGCCAAAGGGTCCCGGCGGTTCAAAATGAAGCCCCGTGAGTTGCTGGATAAGCCGCGATGTAAAGACCGCTGCAACTTTCGCAACAATCGATGCTGTTTGGATATATCCAAGATTTCAACCGCTTTGCTTCGGAATATTTTGGCCACCCGTTGCTCCACAATACCGTTATATTGCGGATGCGGCCCGCGGTGGAGAGGCCTGCCCGAAGCAAGAGCAGTATTTTCCGTGCAGGGTAGGAATATGCCGTTTGAAGAAAAGTCGCGCAGATCAAACCCCGTATACCGCCGCACACCGTCAAAATATTCGCAAAAATTCCTGTTTGAAGAAACCGATACCGGAATCAAATGATGCCGTTGATAATCAGCCTTGCTGTCATTTTGTCGAAATCCGGCTCTGCCGCTCATAACTCGATCCTGAAGTTGAGCAAGCAGCATATTTGAAGTCATAATTTTGCGAGATTTTACTCCTCCTTTTTGGATGAAATAAGAACACCAAGCTCTCGATTGCTTTGTGACGGGGACAGTATGATCCGCTCAAACTCGGTCAAACCTTCAATTTCCATGGCGGTTTCTATTGCCCCGTTAACGGCAATATCATGGGCGATTCGAACGGCACGTCGCATCAATTCGGTTGCCGAGAGATCGCCCGGCTCAACCTGCAATTCTTGCCCGGAGAACCAGGACAATCCATGACTTACAAGGTGGTTCGAACCCGTAATAGAAAAATCAACCAGCGCCAAAACCGGAAATGGCCCCCCGGCCCGATATTGACCGACCGTTTCTGAAAAATACGAAAAACCTGACACAATATTGGCCGGTTTCCAAAGCACCGCCGCCGCATCCAACATTGTACCCAGCCGTTCCGATAGTTCCAAAAGATGCGCCACCACCACCGGTGACATCCGCCCGGCACCCACATGATCGCCAAAATTTATGGCCAATATGGAAATCACTTTACCCCAATCCGGATTCCAAAATATCGTCTTAAAATCACGCCAATCTGTTTGAACGCTCGTTATATGACATTGAAAGGCCACACCGCTGTAACGTAGGTCAAACGAACCATTATTGATCGTTTCAACATTCAAGCCAGAGATAAGCTCTACATTTTGAAGCCATGTGGGCAAGCCCGCGCAAACATCCTTCTGGCTTTGCCGCAGCAGAAGCAATAATGGCGGGGCATCGATCAAAAAACGTTACTTTCCGATAGGTTACAAAGCAGTTCGTTATTTGTTCTAATTTAGAATAGACCAAGCTGCAATAGCATCACGCGGCAAACGACCGGCACTGCTCCAAAATGGATTAGATTTCGACCTGACTGCCCAATTCGACCACGCGATTTGTCGGCAGTTTGAAAAACTCCATCGCATTGGCGGCGTTACGGAGCATCCAGGCAAATATTTTTTCCCGCCAGATCATCATTCCCGGCAATTTTGACGCGATCAGCGTTTGGCGCGATAAGAAGAAGCTGGTTTGCATCATATTAAATTTAGGCCCGCATACATTCACATTTTCCAGCGCTTTGGGGATATCGGTTTCATCCAAGAAACCATAATTTAACCGTAGCCGGTAAAATCCCATCCCCATATCTTTGCACTCGATCCGCTCTGCCACATCGACATAGGGAACATCCTGAATAATCACGGTCAAAATCAGCACGCGTTCATGCAGGATTTTGTTATGCTTGATATTATGCAGCAAAGCCGATGGCACCCCGTTGGCCGATGATGCCATAAAAATCGATGTCCCCGTCACCCGGTGCGCACTGTTCGCTGCAGATTTGATGAATATTTCCATCGGCATCGTGCTCTCCGCCATCCGGTCGCGCATCAATTGCCGCCCTTTTGACCAGGTTGTAAGCAATGTAAATATCACCAGACCAATGACCAAAGGCACCCAGCCTCCCGATGGCACCTTCAAAAGATTTGCGCTCAAATAAGCGAAATCGACAATGAAAAATACCGCGAGCACCGGCAATGCCTTCCATTTCTGCCATTTCCACAATGTCAGCAGCACGACCGAGATCAGGCAGGTGTCAATGAACATAGCGCCGGTAACCGCAATACCATAGGCCGCCGCCAGATTGCTCGACGATTGGAAGAACAATACCAGCAACAGCACCATTACCGCCAGCCCCCAATTGATCGCGGGGATGTAAATCTGACCGGCGGCGCTTTCGCTGGTGTGCAAAATACGCAGACGCGGCATGAAGCCCAATTGAATTGCTTGCTGCGTAAGCGAAAAAGCCCCTGAAATAACCGCCTGACTGGCAATGATGGCGGCCAGTATCGTCAGAAAAATCACCGGCGTGCGGACCATATCGGGCACCATGAGGAAAAAGGGATCACGGATCGCCGCCTGCGCCTCATCAGGTGACATCGACAGGATCATCGCCCCCTGCCCCATATAATTGAGCATCAAGGCGGGCAAAACAAACACCAACCAGCTATAGGCAATCGGTTTGCGCCCAAAATGCCCCATATCGGCATAAAGCGCCTCCGCTCCGGTCACCGCCAGCACCACGGTGCCCATCGCGACAAAGGCGCGAAAACCGTCAATGTAAAAGAAATTTAACGCATTCAAAGGATTGATAACATCCAATATGATCAACGGCATTTTGGTCAAATGGATCAAGCCCAAAATGGCGAGCGCGCCGAAATAAGTGAGCATGATCGGGCCAAACCATGCGCCTACTTTTGCCGTGCCGCGCGATTGTATTGCAAAAAGCACCGCGATAATGCCAACCGAAATGGGCACAATCCAACCGCCAAATCGCGGATCGACATATTTCAACCCTTCCGCCGCGCCCAGAATCGACATGGCCGGGGTAATCATGGCGTCACCATAAAATAACGCGGTGGCAAATACGCCCAGCATCACAATGGGTGCGGTCCAGGCGGCCCCCGCCGTCTTGCGGCTGATCAGCGCCAACAAGGCCAGGCTGCCGCCCTCGCCCTTGTTATCGGCTTTCATGATGGTGAAGACATATTTGAAGGTCACAACAATCATCATCGACCAAAAAACCAAGCTGAGCACGCCGTGAATATGCACCGGATCGGGAACGATCGGGTGATGGCCGGCAAATGTCTCGCGAAAAGCATAGATCGGGCTGGTCCCAATATCGCCAAACACCACACCAATAGCGCCAACGGCCAAGGTTGCGATTGATGCTTTTTTCCCGCCATGTGCCGAATGCGATGTTGTCATTATTCAACCCCTTACTATGGATCGTTCAAATTTCTCTGCAAATTGGCCGCGCAACCGCCTACCACCGATTTTCGGAAAGGACAATGTTGCTTGCAAACCAATAAATCACTATATTACAATATATTAAATACCATCACTATCATTTTGATCTTCAAGCCTTGCGGCAGAAAGCAGGCTTTTTACACCGTAAACCTGCGACTCCAACCGCTCTTTCCACCGCGCTTGTTTGGGCGCTTTGTCGATCAACCCTTGCCATAATCGCAATGTTTCATCGGGCCTGCCGTCAAACAAACGCACCAGCCCCGTAAAATAGTCAGGCGCGGGATGCTGCGGATTTAACGCGCGTGTTTTATCGAATGCAAATTTGGCCGGCGGCGACATTTTTCCGTCACTAGCCAGCATCAATTGCAAAGCGAGCCCAGCCCAAAGATCCGCCTCGCCGGGATTTTTGCGAATGCCCGATTTGATATAGGCAGCGGCCAGCCGGTAATCCCCGCTGCGCGACAAAGCATCCGCCGCGATCAAATAAGGCCGCGCGGCGCTAAAGCTCCGGTCCATTTCTGAGCGGGTCAATATCAATGCTGCCGCAGTCTTGCCATTGGCCGCGACCGGCTGCGCGGGCGCGCCGGCCAAATTCGGCATTCCCTGCACCGCATAACCCGCCAGTCCAAGAATAATTGCAGCGGCGGCAATTTCCCAAATCTTGCGCGGCAATTTGCCAAGCCCGATCACCGCGATCAGCAAGATCGCCGCGAACAACAGGATAATGGTCCACACCATCATCGCGGTTTCCCGGCGAACAGCCCGCGCGCCATGCCAATCCCGGCGAGCAGCAAGATGATGGGCACCAGCCACAGGATCAATCCCGCGCCGCGCGCCGGGGGTTCAAAGCTGATATATTCGCCGTAGCGCGTAACCAGCCATTTTTCGATTACCGCCGGGCTTTCGCCGGCTTTGATCCGCCGCCGCACCTCGCTACGCATCGCGCCGGCAATGGGCGCGTCGCTATCGGCAATCGATTGACCCTGACATTGAATACAGCGTAGCCGTTTCATGAGATCGGTTGCGGCGGCCTCTTGCTGCGGATCATCAAGCTGCATATGGGCCAAGGATGCATCGGTGCCACTGCCCTGCGCCGCCGCAATTTCAACCGTCGCCGATCCGGCCATCATCATCAGGATCAGCGCAAACAGCCGCATCACCGCGCCGCCCGCAGCTTTTGGAGCAGCATCGGCACATGTTCGGCGCGAATATCGCCGATATGCTGGTGCAATATCGTGCCATCCCCTGCGATAACATAGGTTTCGGGAACCCCCGATGATCCCATCAACAATTGCACGCGCAGGTCCGTATCCGATCCGATCTGTGTAAACGGGTTTCCATATTGCCGCAGGAAGGCGGCAACGTCATCGGGCCGATCCCGCAACGCCACACCGTGAATTTCGGCCCCCGCGCGCGCCAGTGCCTCCAGATGCGGCGCCTCCTGCTGACATGGCGCGCACCAGCTACCAAAGAAATTCAGCAACCGGGGTTTGCCATCGGTAAAATCTTGGGCGGAAAGCCCCGGCATGCCCTCAGTTGCCGCAGGTAGCTGAAAATCGGGTAATTTCTGCCCAATCATCTGCGAGCGGACAAAACCGTCGCCGGGCACCGATAGCCGATAAAGCGATAGCCCCGCGGCAAAGGCAAATAACGCGAGCGGCAGCCATAATTTCCATCGTTTCATGCCGCAAATCTTTCATCAACCGGACCAGGCCGCCGAAATTTTACCCCTCGAAGCATCCGCCCCAATAAGGCGAGCGCGCCGCCCAGTGCAATGATGACCCCGCCGAGCCAAATGAAAGTAACCCAAGGCTTCCACCATAACCGCACCTGCCAAGGCTTTATGCTGCCCTCGCCCGCAGGCGCAATCACCGCATAAAGCTGACCATCCCAGCGGGTTAACAAGGCGGCCTCGGTCGTTTGCGTTTCGGGAGAGACAAAATTTCGCGATTGCGGCCGCATCTCGCTCACATCATTCCCCCGGCCAGCAATCATCTGCCCCTCCAGCGCCGTCCAATTTTCACCCACCACCGGCTCGACATTATTCAGCTTAACCCGCCACCCGGCGATGCGTTCGACATCCCCCACATCCATCGCGGCGAGCCGTTCGCTCGAATAGCCGGCTTCGCTGGCCATTCCTGCCGCCGCAATCGCCAGGCCAAAATGCGCGGTTACCATCCCCCAAATCGTCAACGGCGTTCGCGTTAGCTTGCGCCCGAACAGCGGCAGAAAGGCGCCAACGGCAAGCCCGCTCGAAAGCCCTAACGTGATGATTACAAAAACACCCGCGTCCGGTTTGATCACAGCCGCAATAACCATCCCCGAAATCGCCGCGACAATCGGCAGCAGCAATAACCGCTGCAGCCCGATCCCATCATCCTTTCGCCAGCGGAGCATCGGCCCGAATATCAGCAACAGCATCATCAGCAATGCAATCGGCACCGCGGCTTTGTTGAAATAGGGCGGTCCGACGGAAATTTTATCCCCCAACGCTTCGGCCAAAATCGGATATAATGTCCCGATTAGGACGATCCCCAAGATCGTGCTCAGCAATATATTATTGCCGACAATTGCGCCTTCGCGGCTGAACAAGCGAAAGGTCTTTCCTTGCGTCACGCTGGCGATGCGCAGCGCAAAAAGCAGAAACGAACCGCCGACGTAAATCAGCAATAGGGCAAGGATAAATGCGCCCCGGCCAGGGTCAACGGCAAAGGCATGCACGCTCGTCAATATGCCCGACCGCACCAGAAACGTGCCCGCCATCGACATGGCAAAAGCAATCAAAGCCAGCATCACCGTCCACGCCCGCAGCGCGTCGCGAACCGCCAAAACGCCAACCGAATGGAGCAGCGCGGTGGCCGCCAGCCAGGGCATGAGCGAGGCATTTTCAACCGGATCCCAAAACCAATATCCGCCCCAGCCCAGCTCATAATAAGCCCAATAGCTGCCCGCCGTAATCCCCAATGTCAGGAAAATCCAGGCAAGCAACACCCATGGCCGCATCGCGCGGGCAAAGGCCGGGCCGATTTTTCCGGTCAACAATGCCGCAACGGCGAATGAAAAGGCCACCGAAAGCCCGACATAGCCAAAATATAGAGTGGGCGGATGAAAAGCCAGGCCAATATCCTGCAACAATGGATTCAACCCCGCGCCGGCTTGCGGCACTGGAAACAACCGCGCAAATGGATTGGACGTAAATAGCAAAAATGCGAAAAAGCCGAGCGCCAACACCGCCTGAACCGTCAATGTCGCGCGCAAGGTTTCACGGTCCAACCGTTTTTCAAACAGCGCGATAGCGGCCCCCGATATCGCCAAAATCGTGACCCATAGCAACATCGATCCTTCATGATTGCCCCATGTTCCCGCCAATTTGAAGATCATCGGCTTGTCCAGATGGCTGTTATTGGCCACCAACAGCACCGACAGATCGGTGACCAGGAACAGATAGATCAGCGAGGCAAATGCGGCGGCACACAGCGCGCCCTGCGCCGCCGCCGCCGGTATGACAAGATCGGCGAGAATACCTCCCTTGCCATTTTCCCCCGCCGTTAACGCCGCCAGACCGCTCACCATCTGCAGCAAAGCCATCGACGCGGCAAGCCACAGGGCGGCAAGGCCAAATTCAGCCATCACCGGACAAGGCTGTCCTTGCTTTGCTGGCCCGTTTTCATGTCAATGTCGGCCAATTCGCGGGGCACATAATTTTCGTCATGTTTGGCCAGCAAGCTGTCGGCGATAAATATACCGTTCGCTGCCAATCGGCCGTCGGCGACAACGCCCGATCCTTCGACAAATAAATCGGGCGTAATCCCGGTGTAACGCACATTCAGCGATGCATCCCGGTCCTGCACCACAAAACGGATCGAAACGCCGTCTGCACCGCGCGTGATCGATCCGGGCTGCACCAGTCCGCCGATCCTTATTGCCTTGCCGGGGGCTGGTTTATCCCTCGCCAATGATGAAGGCGTGTAAAAATAGGATACCTCTTCACGCAGCGCCGACGCGGCTATCAAACCCGCAGCCAGCAAAGCCGACGCGGCAAGGACGGCAAGCAACAGCCGCTGATGTTTTGCCTTTACCGCCACCGATTATCCATCACCGCGCAAATCATCGGCCAGCGCTTCGGAACGGCGCATGGCGATATAGCTCGACAATATCAGCCAGAAGACGCCCAGCAAAGCCACCCCAAATGCCGCCAGAATGAAATATTGGTGGCTCATATCATCGTTCCGCCATCCGCCGCATCCGCGCGTCAATCTTGATCTCTGCCAGCGCCGCGCGCATCCGCATCAGCACCACCGCACCGAAAATAAGGCTGAAACCGATAACCGAACCGAACAAAGGCCAAAGATAGGCAGGGTCAATACTCGATCCGCTCAGCGTGATACTCGCTTTTTGATGCTGGCTTTCCCACCAGACAACCGAACGGTTGATAATCGGAATATTCACCGCGCCCATCACGCCGAAAATTGCCGCTACTCGGCTGACGCTACCTTTTTCGCTGCTGGCATTGGCCAGCGCTATATAACCCAGATACAGAAAAAACAGCACCAGCATCGATGTCAACCGCCCGTCCCACACCCACCATGTGCCCCATGTCGGACGTCCCCATATCGATCCGGTGGCAAGGCAAATTCCCGCAAATACCGCGCCGGGAATCGCCGCCGCCCGCGCCGCGATACCCGCGAGCGGATGCCGCCACACAAGCTGAATAATACTGGCGAGCGCGATAACGATCCAGCCCCCCATTCCGAGCCAAGCCGCCGGAACATGGACGAAGATGATTTTGACCGTTTCACCCATCAATCGTTCGGCAGGTGTGGCAAACAGACCCCATAGGCACGCCGACAGCGCAAGGATCAGCCCCGGCCAGAATAAAGCCGGGGTCAACGGCTTTGCGAGCCGCAAAAAACGAGCAGGATTGGCGAAACGATGCATCGAAAAAGGGTTACGCGCTTGGCCGCAAAGCATCAATAGCTTATCGGCGGCCAATCAAATGTTGCGCCATCCGGTCGGCCACCGCCGCCGCCGGAATCTTATCGGCTTTGCTTTCATCCCAAATGGCGGTGAGCCGCTGCGGAATAATATCGATCCGCTTGTTTACTTCATCGACCGGCATATCGCCCAAATATTCCAAACCAACATTGATGATCCCGCCTGCATTTATCACATAATCAGGGGCATAGGTGATGCCGCGATCAAACAGGCGCTGGGCATCATCGGGCGTCGCCACTTGATTGTTCGCACCGCCGGCCACAATCGCAACATTAAGCGCGGCGATCGTATCCTTGTTCAATATAGCGCCGAGCGCATTGGGGCTTAAAATATCGGCTTCAACCGACATTATTTCATGCAGCCCCGCCGTCGCCGCGCCGGTTTCCGCCGCCACCGCTTGCAGTTTATCATCATCAATATCGGCGAGCGTGAGCCGCGCACCGTCGGCAGCCAGCAAACGGGCAACCCCGCCGCCCACACTGCCAATCCCTTGAATGGCAACGTGGATGCCGGCCATGCTATCCGCGCCCAAACGGTAGCGCGCGGCGGCCTTTATACCCAGATACACGCCGCGCGCGGTAAACGGCCCCGGATCGCCGCCCGCAACATTTTTATCGGCAACCGGCAGGCCAGCGACATGGCGGGTCTCCTTGGAAATTTCGGTCATGTCGGCATCGCTCATACCGACATCTTCGGCGGTGACATACCGCCCGTTCAGCGATTCGATTGCCCTGCCAAAGGCATGCAGCATTTCGGGCGTTTTGGTTTTACCGCTATCGGCCAGCACCACCGCTTTCCCGCCGCCCAGCGGCAGGCCGGCCATGGCATTTTTATAACTCATCCCGCGCGACAGGCGCAGGGCATCGGTAACGGCGGCGGCGTCGTCGGCATAGCGCCAAAAGCGTGTTCCGCCCGCTGCGGGACCAAGATGGGACGAATGCACCGCAATAACCGCGCGCAGGCCGGTTTTTTCGTCGGCGAATAAATGCACCGATTCATGCGCGTCAAAATCGGGGGAGTTCCAAATGGCTGTCATGGCGGCGTTACGGCTTTCTGTCTCGAAATCTAATTACGAAGATGCGTAATAATATTACGCAAAGCCTTTGTCACCCACACAGTTGCCCAACCGGGCACCTGTCATTGAAAAGTGGGGCGACCGACGGGACTCGAACCCGCAACTTCCGGCATCACAAGCCGGTGCTCTAACCATTGAACTACGATCGCCGCAAGCCTGCAAAGGACAAGGCGTCCCTTATGGCAATTTCCGGCAATGGGTCAAGAGTGGCTGACCTAACCTTGCCATTTGTTACCAACAGGCAGGTTATATCGACCACTTCTTCAACTTTGCCAAACTTACTTCTTCAGGCTTAAACCGCCAAAACGCTTGTTAAACTGCGCAACTCGGCCGCCTGCATCGAGCAGACGCTGATTACCGCCGGTCCAAGCAGGGTGTGACGTTGGATCAATTTCAAGCGCCAAAGTGTCGCCCTCTTTGCCCCAAGTTGAGCGGGTTTCATACACGGTGCCGTCGGTCATTTGCACCTTGATCATGTGATAATCCGGATGGATATCGGCTTTCATAATATCTGCTCCAATGTTGAAACTGGTTTCCGACCAGAATCTATGGGGAATCGGGAGCGCCGCAATTAACGGCGGTATTGGCAAATAGCAATAGCTCAGTTGGCAGCGGCGGGCGGGTCGGCGACCATCGCCATGAAATCCGCCTGCGACACCACCTTGTCACCAACCATGGCTTTACCCGAAAAACGGCAAGCCCGCGCGCTTTTCTGCGTAAATTCTACTTCGAGATACAGCAAGCACCCCGGTTCAACCGGCGCGCGAAATTTGGCATTATCGATCGACATAAAATAAACCAATTTTCCAGAACCCGCGAGCCCCAGGCTTTCCATCGCCAATATTCCCGCCGCCTGCGCCAGCGCCTCAATCTGCAAGACGCCGGGCATGATCGGGCGCCCAGGAAAATGGCCCTGAAAATAGCCTTCATTTATCGAAACGGCCTTCACCGCGCGAATACGCTCATCCAAAATAAGTTCTTCGACCCGGTCCACCAGCAACATCGGATAACGGTGCGGCAACACCTTCATCACCCGGGTCACATCATAATTGGCAAAGGGCGTCGCGCCGCTCTCCATTCCAGATACTGCGCCGGTTACCGCGTTTGCGGCTGCGCTGCGGGTTGCCCCGTCGCGGGCTGCGCGGCGGCCTGCTGCGCCGCTTGTTGACGCGCGCTGGCGACCAGCAATTGCTGAATTTGCTGATGAATAGCAGCGGTTTGACGCGAAGGCTGCCAATTTGCCGGCGGCGTTGTGGCGACCACCGGAATAACCTTATCAATTTCCTCGGTAATTGCATTGGTAACATCGGCTGCGGCGGGCGCCCACACCAGCGAATCGGGGGTGACGATCAAATTTATTTTCTTGGCGGCAACAACCTTTTCCTGAGCCGCGTTATATTGCTCCGAGATATTTTGAATCACAAAATGTTGCGCGATAACAATCGGTTCGCGCAAAGTGTTAATTTCATTCTGCTTGGCAACAAGCGATGTCCACGCCGGGCTTTTGGCGTCTTGCGCGATCTTCAATTCGGCATCGGTCAATTGATTGTCTTTATTTGCATCCAATTGTTTTTGAATGGTCTGCAATTCAGCCGACTTCCCGTCAATCTGCTTGATATAGCTGTCATAAGTTACTTGGATCTGTTGATATCCAGCACCCAGAGCCTTTGCCCGTGCAATCGCTATGGTCGGATCGGCGGTGGCGATACCGGCAACCTGCGCCGAAGCGTTTCCACCAGCGATGAAAGCGGTGACCAATGCCGAGGAGACGAAAATAGTTTTGATCGAATATTTCATTAGAATTGTGTTCCTACGTTAAAAGTTATTAATTTGGTATCGTCGCCAGGCTGTTTTAACAGCGCACGGGCGATGTCGATACGAAATGGTCCAAAGGGCGAGCGCCAGTTTACGCCAAAACCAACCGAGAGCCGGGGGCTAATGCTATCCCCAAAAAAGCGTTCGGTAAATTGCAGCGCGGGAGTGCGGGTTCCGTTCAAAGAATCGGTTGAAAGCGAGGGGTTAATTGTCCCGTCCGGGTTTACCACGTAAAATAGCGGCTGACCGCCCGCCACTGCGGGTGACGTGTCGGTTGCAGGCAGCGCAACGCTCAATTGCGGAACATCGATATTCAGTCGCGGCGTGACGACATTAAAAACCGCACCAACATCTAAAAAGATCGACGGGCGAAGTCCCAATTCTTTTGCGCCCGCGCCCAGCGGAATCTCCAATTCTGCGCGGCCCAGATAATAAGCCCGGCCGCCAATGGCATCATCCTGAATCCGGTCGCGTTCCAAAATCAGATTATTAATCACAGCGCCATTTTCAACGGTGGGCGCACCATAAAACACCCGCTGCACCCGCGGACCAACCCCGCGAATGTCGAAACCGCGAATTTGCGGTTCGCCCAGTAAGAAACGATCGGTCAAGCGAACGTCATCGACACCGTCGGCTTCGGACCCGCGATTCTGCAATGGCACAATATAACCGCCTTCCCCCGATACCGAAAAGATAAAGCCGCTGTTTGCCACCCGCCAGAATTTGTTGGCATTCAAGACGGTCCGCAAATAGCGCACGCTGCCGCCGACCCCGGCAAAATCCTGACTTAAGCTAACGCTATGCCCGCGTGTTGGTCGAATCCGGCTATCGCGCGTGTCATAGAGCAAAGTATATCCCACAGAAGATGTCGTGCGCTTTCCGATCGCATCGCAAAGGAAGCGGCCCGCCAATAACGGATCACATTCCAGACCATTTCCCAAATCGGAGAAAAACTGTGTCTCATCCAAGGTAACATCATCAAAATTAAAGCTATAACGCGCTTGAAAAAACAAAAACTCATTCACGGGCACCCCGGCGCGCACTTGAAAACCAGTGGTAACCTGTTCAAATGTTGTATTGCGTTCGCTACCGATGAAGTTAAAACTATTCAAATCGCGCCGGAAAATGTCCCCGGACAGCGAGATCGACCGGTCAAACAAATAGGGCTCAGTAAAGCCGATCTCCGCCGATTTTGAAAAGCGTGACCAAGAAACGCTGGTCCGCAATTCCTGTCCCTTACCGCGGAAATTGGCCTGTCTTATTGATCCTTGGAAGATAAAATTCTCGATACTCGAAAAACCCGCCGACAGCGAAAGCTCGCCATTCGGTTTTTCCTCAATATTGGTGGTCAAAACAATTCGGTCAGAGCCACTACCCTGGCTTTGCTCAATCTCTAAATCTTCCTGAAAATAGCCGAGCGATTTGATCCGGTCCGACGATCGCCGCACTTGAAAGCTGTTGAAGGCATCGCCTTCGTTCAAACGAAACTCACGCCGGATCACTTTATCTTGTGTCAGAGTGTTGCCGTTGACATCGATACGTTCCACAAAAACGCGCGGTGTTTCCGCGACGCTGAAGGTGATCGACATCGTTAGATTTTCTTTATTCCGGTTATATTGTGGATTGACCTCAGCAAAGGCATATCCGAACAAACCCGCGGTTTCGGAAAGGCTTTCAACGGTATCTTCCACCTTTTTGCCGTCAAACCAATCGCCGCTTTTAACCGCCAAACGCCCTTCAAAGGCTTCGGCTTTGAAATCGCGAATTTGGCTATCAATTTTGACCTCGCCTAATTTATAGCGCTGTCCTTCTTCCACCACATAGGTGATGATGAAATCTTCTTTATCCGGGGTCAACTCCGCAACCGCAGAGACGACACGAAAATCCGCATAACCGTTTGCCAGATAAAATTGACGCAATTTTTGCTGGTCAAAGGCCAGCCGGTCGGGATCATAGCTGGTGCCCGAGCTGAAAAAGCTGGTTAACCGCGCTTGTTTGGTCAGCATTTCGCCGCGCAATTTGCCGTCGGAAAATTTCTCATTGCCGATAATGTTGATCTGGCGAACCTTCGATTTTGGCCCTTCGGTAATTTCAAACACCACATCGACGCGGTTTTGATCAAGCTGAACCAGCTTTGGCTCGACCAAGGCAGCAAAACGCCCTTGCCGCTTATATAATTCGATAATCCGGGCAACATCGGCGCGAACCTTTGATCGCGAAAAAATCTGCCGCGGTGCCAGTTTGATTTCCGGGCTGATTTTGTCGTTCTTAATCCGCTTATTGCCTTCCAGGACGATACGATTGACGACGGGGTTCTCTTTCACCTGTATCGCCACCGCGCCGCTTGTATTAATAATGCTGACATCGGCAAACAGTTCGGTTGCGTAAAGATCCTTCAATGCCTGGTCGGCGCTTGCTTGTGTCCAAACCTGACCCGGACGCAGGCGCACATAGGAACGCACCGTGTCGCCTTCCAATCGCTGCGTGCCCAAAACCGTTATCGATTGAATCACATCACTTTGGCCGGTCGGTGCGGCCGGTATCAGCGCTTCTTGACCAAAAGCCGGTACAGCAAATAATCCCATTAATGCCGTCGACGCCAATAACGACCAAGCTCGCGTTTTACGTGTCATTTTCATCCGATCTACTTTTCCGGCCCCCACCGGTGGATATTATTTGAAGGCGATATCAAAGGGCAAACGCCTGAGCCCGAACCCCCTGCCCGATCATAAGCCTTCAATCAAGTTACAATGCTATTTATCAGCGACCAAACAGGCCGATCGATGCCAAATCATTAAATGTCACCATCAACATAAATCCAATCAACATCACAAAACCGCCGCGAAACGCCCATTCCTGCACGATTGGCGTCGCGGGCCTGCGCCGCACCGCCTCCACGGCATACAGCAGCAGGTGCCCGCCATCGAGCATAGGGATTGGCAGCAGGTTCATGAACCCTAAGTTAATCGAGATCATCGCGGCCAACCAAACAAAGGCGGCGAAGCCCAACGTGAAATATTCGCCCGCCACTTTGGCGATTTTTATCGGACCGCCCAATTCCTTCACCGATCGTTTGCCCGAAATAATTTGACCCAACGTGGTGACGGTCAGCCGAACAATATTATAGGTTTCTTTGGTCGCCAACCAGGGAGCCGCCAGCGGGCTTACGTCCCGTGTTTCGACGGCATTCGACCGCAAACCAAGCAAACCGCGGCGATATTCATTGCCGAAACGGTCGCGTTCGACCAGTTCATCCAGCTTAATTGACTTTTCAATTTCACGGCCATTTTGCATCAATCGGAGCGTGACCGTTGCGTTGGCGTAAATCGAAACTTCGGTCGCCAATTGCTGAAAACTGTCGACCCGCTGACCGTTGATGCTCAATATCCGGTCGCCAACCTTGATACCCGCCTTTTCCGCTGCGCTGTCCTTCTCGACCAACGAAGCGACGGGCGCGCTGACCGATTGCCCGTAAACAACCAAAAATCCGGACAGCAGGATGATCGCAAACAGAAAATTGATCGCCGGCCCGGCAAAAACAATCAACGCACGCTGCCACAGCGGTTTTGACTGGAACGTTTGATTGCGTTGTTCGGCAGGCAAATTGAGCCATTCTTCGCTGGGCTGACTTGCCGGATTCATATCGCCGGCAAATTGCACATATCCGCCCAGCGGCAGCGCACCCACGCGCCATAATGTCCCCCGCTTGTCCACCCAGCCCCAAAGCTGCGGCCCGAAACCGATCGAAAATTTCTCCGCCTTTACGCCAAACCAGCGGCCCACCCCATAATGGCCCAATTCATGGATGATGACCAAGCCGCCAATCAAGATCACAAAAGCAAGCAGCGTGATGAAAATATTCGGGCTTTCAAGCGGCATTCATTAAATCCTCTATCTTTGCCGATGCATGGCTGCGCGCGGCTGCATCAATGCTGAACAGCATGTCTAAACTGTGAAATGCATTGGGAGAATAGCCCTCAATGGTTCGCGAAACCACATTGGCTATATCCAAAAATCCGATCCGTCCGTCCAGAAACGCGGCCACCGCAACCTCATTGGCGGCATTTAATATCGCCGGAACGCTGCCCCCCGCCGCCGCCGCATCGCGTGCCAATTTTAGCGCCGGGAACCGCCTGATATCGGGCTCTTCAAAAGTAAGACTGCCGATTGCCGCCAAATCCAGCGGCTGACAATTGGTGACCATCCGGTCGGGCCAGGCCAGCGTGCTGGCGATCGGGATACGCATATCGGGCGATCCAAGCTGCGCCAAAGTGGACCGGTCGGCATATTCCACCATCGAATGGATCACCGATTGTGGATGAACCAAAATATCGATCTTATCGAGGCCGACGGGAAACAGATGATACGCCTCAATCAGCTCCAGCCCCTTATTCATCATCGTGGCGCTGTCGACGCTGATTTTTGCGCCCATCGACCAATTGGGATGCGCCACGGCCTGCGCCGGGGTGACGCTGCGCATATCATCCAGGCTGAAACAGCGAAATGGCCCGCCGCTGGCGGTGAGGGTTATTTTGCGGATTTGTTCAATCTTTCCCCCCGCTAGACATTGGAAAATCGCATTATGCTCCGAATCAACGGGCAACAGTACAGCGCCCGACCGGGCGATCGCCTCCGTCATCAATTCCCCTGCCGAAACCAACGCCTCCTTATTGGCCAGCGCCACGGTCTTGCCCTGTTCAATGGCCGCCAAAGTGGGTTTCAGCCCGGCACAGCCGACAATCGCCGCCATCGTCCAATCCGCGCCCATCGCCGCCGCTGCGATGAGCGCCGCCTCGCCCGATGCCGCCGCTATGCCCGTTCCCGCCAAAGCATCGCGCAACGCAGGATAGGCCGCATCGTCCGCAACCACGGCAATCTCCGCATCAAACTCCATCGCCAGCTTGGCCAGATCGGCGGCATTGCCATTCGCCGTCAACGCGATGATCCGGTAAGCATCGCGGTGCTGACGTATGAGATCTAGCGTGGAGAGGCCGACTGAACCGGTTGCGCCGAAAATGGAGATGGTGCGAGGAACGTTCATGCTAGACTACGCCAAAGGTAAGCCGCCGTTCCATATACAAACAGGACTGATAGCAGTCCGTCCATACGGTCCAATAGCCCTCCATGTCCTGGAATCAAGGTTCCGGAATCTTTCACTCCCGCTCGTCGCTTCATCCAGCTCTCTAGAAAGTCGCCCGCTTGCGCACAAACCGCCAAGATTGCACCAACAACGATGAAAATACCCATAAGTGCTACTTGATAGCTGTCATCCAAAACTATCCACTCTGTGGAAATTGCGGAAATGATTGCCGCCAATACCATACCTCCGATCAAGCCAGACCATGTTTTCGATGGACTAATTCGAGGTGCAATTTTCGGCCCCCCAACGGTGCGGCCAGCAAAATAGGCCCCTACATCTGTTGCGATTACGACGGCAACGGGATAAATTGCTATAGCAAGATATTGATCTCTAAGTCTGAGTAATGTCCAAACTGCTATACCAATATATATGAGGCCTGCAGCAATCCATAAAGAACGCTGGATTGCAGACTGTGCAAACAAGAACACCAGCTTGGCCCATTCTCCGATTAAACCCGCTGCTAACAAAAGAACAAACAATTTGAATGTCCAGCCCCCGATCCAGATTACAACTCCGGATACGAGCATCATTGCAATTCCCGATGCAGTGCGCACACCAAGGTCGGATTTAGGCTTCGTTGATCCTTCCGTCACAAAACCAATCCTAACACACCGTCACCCTGAACTCGTTTCAGGGTCCATCGGGCGGTTTGATCCGATGTTTTTGAAACAACGCGATGGCGACGAAGGTTAATTCCAACGGAACCGGAGTAGAACTGCGAAATAGACCCTGAAACGAGTTTAGGGTGACGTATGGATAGTATAGGATCCGTATCAAAACTCATCGGCCACCATAGCGGCGTTCGCGGCCCGCAAAATCGTCCAACGCCTTGCCAAATTCATCCTTGCCAAAATCCGGCCATAACGTGTCGGTGAACCAAAATTCGGCATAGGCCGCTTGCCACAACAAAAAATTCGACAGGCGCTGTTCGCCCGAAGTACGAATGACAAGATCAAGCGGCGGCATGCCAGCGGTATCAAGATTCGCCGCAATGCTGGCTTCGGTGATCGCGCCGCCCGCCGCCGCCGCATTCGCCGCGCGCACCAGTTCATCCTGCGATCCGTAATTCAGTGCCACCGCCAAAATTGTGCCCTTGTTGCCCGATGTGCGCGCCAACGCATCCTCGATCATTTCTACGATATCAGGCGCGAGTGCTTTATAATTACCGAGTATTTTTAAACAAACATCATTCGATTCAAATTCCGCAATGTCCGATTGGATATATTGGCGCAGCAAACCCATCAGGTCGCTGACCTCATCTTCCGGCCGTTTCCAATTTTCCGATGAGAAAGCATATAGCGACAAAGCCTTCAATCCAAAATCACCCGCCGCCCGCACGATATTGCGCACTGCTTCCACGCCGCGCTTATGCCCCATTGCACGCGGCAACATCCGTTTTTTGGCCCAGCGGCCATTGCCGTCCATAATAATCGCCACATGGCGCGGCATATGACCTTCCCCCGGAACCACTGGTTCCCCGGTAATCACATCATCTAAAGAGGCCGGATCGCCGATCACTGCGAGAGAATTTCCTTCTCTTTCGCCGCCGCCGCATCGTCGATCGTCTTGATCGTTTCATCGGTCAGCTTTTGCACCTCGGTTTCCAGGCGCTTGCGATCATCTTCGCCAATTTCTTTTTTATTCTCGTCGGTCTTCAGCATATCCATGCCGTCGCGGCGGACATTACGCACCGCAACGCGCGCCTTTTCGGCATATTGGCTAACCAGCTTGGCCAGATCCTTGCGCCGCTCCTCGGTCAAATCGGGGATCGGCAGGCGCAACGTTTGGCCGTCGGTAATCGGGTTTAACCCAAGCCCGGCATTGCGAATGGCCTTTTCAACCGGCGTGACATTGGAACGATCCCACACTTGCACCGACAACATCCGCGGTTCGGGCGCGCTGACGGTGGCGACTTGGCCCAGCGGCATGTTGGAGCCATATACCTCCACCACCACGGGGTCGAGCAGCGTAACATTGGCACGCCCGGTGCGCAAACTGCTCAGATCGCCGCGAAACGAATCAATCGCGCCGCTCATCCGGCGGTCCAGATCGGATTTATTATAAGATGGCATGGTTAACTCTCCCCCGAATTACATATATTGGGTTATTCGCCCTGGTTAGAAACTGTCGTAGAAACCCCGTCTCCGCGCAAGACTTTCGCAAGATTTCCCTGCTCGCGGATCGTGAAAACCACAATCGGGATATCATTATCGCGGCATAGCGCCACCGCGCTGGCATCCATGACCTTTAAATTATCTCGCAGCACCCGGTCAAAGGACAGATGATTGTAACGCACTGCATTTGCATCCTTTTTTGGATCGGCATTGTATACCCCGTCGACGCTTGTCCCCTTTAACAGCGCGTCGCATTTCATCTCCGCCGCGCGCAATGCCGCGCCGCTATCGGTGGTGAAATAAGGTGCGCCTACCCCGGCAGCGAATATCACGACGCGCCCTTTTTCCAAATGACGTTCGGCGCGCCGGCGAATCACCGGTTCGCACACCTTGTCCATCTCAATGGCCGATTGCACGCGCGTCGGCACGCCAATCTGTTCCAGCGCATTCTGCATCGCCAGTGCATTCATGATGGTGGCGAGCATGCCCATATAATCCGCCTGCGCCCGGTCCATACCCTTGGCTGCGCCTGCCATACCGCGAAAAATATTACCGCCGCCGATAACCAGGCAAATTTCAAGGCCGGTTTCCTTGGCCGCTTTCACTTCGCCGGCCATGCGCGCAACGGTTTGCGGGTCGATGCCAAAGGCTTGCTCGCCCATCAATGCCTCGCCCGATAATTTTAACAATATCCGTTTATAGGCTGGCTTGCTCATTATTCCCTGACCCTCCGACTGCGAATATGACAATGGCGCACAGCTATAGGAGCCATGCGCCATATCGCCAAGGGGCCATATCACCAACAGAATAGCAGCAGATTTCCCGCCGCTTTTTCCGTTTATTTATCCGGCAACCGCGGCGGCCACCTCTGCGGCAAAATCGCCCACTTCTTTTTCGATTCCTTCGCCAAGCTGAAAGCGCACATAATCGGTAAGCTTAATCGCTTTTCCCGCCGCCTTGCCAGCATTGGCAACGACATCGGCAATCGTTGTTTTGTTATCCATCACGAACATTTGCGAAAGCAACGCATTCTCTTTGGCAAATTTCTTCACCGCGCCGTCCACCATCTTTTCGACAATATCGGTAGGCTTGCCCGATTCGGCGGCTTTTTCGCGGGCAATGGCCGCTTCGCGTTCCAATGTCTCTTGGTCCAGGCCGGTCGCATCCAGCGCCAGCGGGAAAGCCGCCGCAATATGCATCGCCAGCTGTTTGCCCAGCATATCCAGCGCGCCCGCATCCGCCTCGCTTTCCAACGCAACCAAAACGCCGATACCGCCCATTCCCGGTGCCGCAACATTATGCACATAAGCAACCACCCGGCCGCTGTTCACCGAAAGCGATCTTGCCCGGCGGATCAGCTGATTCTCGCCGATCGTCGCAATATTGCTGGTCAACTTTTCTTGGACCGTTTCGCCGTTGGCATATTCCGCCGCAAGGATGGGATCGACATCATTGGCCGCCATTTCCAATGCGATGCCGGTCACTTTACCGACAAATTCCTGAAATTGTGCATTTTTGGCGACAAAATCGGTTTGGCTGTTGACTTCAACCGCAGTGCCCTTTGTGCCCGAAACGGCAACCCCCACCAAACCTTCGGCGGCGGTGCGGCTCGATTTTTTGGCCGCCGTCGCAAGGCCTTTGGCGCGCAGCAGATCAATGGCCGCTTCAATGTCACCGTCAGTTTCGGATAAAGCCTTTTTGGCATCCATCATACCCGCGCCCGAACGATCGCGCAGTTCTTTTACAGCAGCAGCAGTTACAGCCATGAAACAGTCCTTTTAATATCCTGTGGCGGCATCGGCGCGGCCCGGATTTTCCTGTCCCGCGCTCTAGCCGTCAAAAATGTCACTTCCGCGTCAAAATTAACGCAATTTAGGCCGCGTCACCCCCAGCGTTAACACTCTCTAATGTCGTAATTTCTTCGGCCACAGCCATAATGGCGTCATCGGCCACGGGCGCTGCGACCGCTTCGATCAGCACGGCCTCTTCGGTCAACGCAGGCTCAGCCGCCGGCTCAATTTCGGCGCCCAAATCGACGCCGGATTGAACCTTGGCTTTCACATTGCCGCGCGTCGCCGCTTCGGCAATCGCCTCACAATAAAGCCGGATGGCGCGCGCCGCGTCATCATTGGCGGGCACTGGAAAAGCGATGCCACTGGGGTCCACATTCGAATCGAGAATGGCAATGACGGGAATACCCAGAACATTGGCTTCCTTAATAGCGAGCTCTTCCTTATTGGCGTCAATCACAAACATCACGTCGGGAATACCGCCCATATCGCGGATGCCGCCGAGCGACATTTCGAGCTTATCGCGCTCGCGGGTCATCTGCAGCGTTTCTTTCTTGGTGAAGCCCGTGGCGTCACCCGAAAGCTGTTCTTCCAGCGTTTTCAGCTTTTTGATCGAATTGGAAATGGTTTTCCAATTGGTCAACATGCCGCCAAGCCAGCGGTGGTTCACGAAATGCTGGCCCGATGCATGCGCCGCATCCGCGATGGGCTGCTGCGCCTGCCGTTTGGTGCCAACGAACAATACTTTACCGCCCGATGCGGCCGTTTGGGCGACAAAATCAAGCGCGCGGGCAAACAAGGGCACCGTTTGCGACAAATCCAGAATATGAATGCCATTGCGCGAACCGAAAATATACGGTTTCATCCGCGGGTTCCAACGGTGGGTTTGGTGGCCGAAATGCGATCCGGCTTCGAGCAGTTGCTGCATGGTAACGACAGGTGCCGCCATGGTATTTTCCTTTCCGGTTGATCCTCTGGAAAGCTAGAACGTCGCCCCGTCTTCGTCGGGGGTCGGCACCGGTATGTATGCTTCCCATGTGGTTTGAGCCGCGGCCATTATCGCGCTGGTTTTATGTCGTCAAGCATGAATCGGCATGGCCACTGATTTAAGCGATTCGTATTAGGCCGCAAAAAAATGCTTGACATGAAAGAACAAATAGCGAACATTGTGATCGATTCTGGGATAACCCATATTTTTCCGCAGTTGGGGAAATATGGTTCCCAAAGATTTGAAAGGAATATTTTGATGGCAATGCTTGCTGCTCTATTGTTCATCGTCGCTCTTGCGGCATCTTTGCTAAGCATTTTTGGCGGTATTGCGCAGAATATGCCGCGGATACGCGCCGTAATCGAGCATCGGGATAACAACCAACGACCGGCACGCATGATCATCGCAATGCCACCGCGATATTCGGATTATACGCCCGTAATACCAATTCGGCAGTATCATCGGCCTGTAATGGGGTTGAAGGCACCGTCTTTTCAAAAAGCGGCACTATCTGTTCCGCACCACCAAATGGCCGCTTAATTTTTGCGTTAAAGCAAGTTGCAGTGAATACGAATCGTCGTTGCGAGGAGCGCCACAAGCAAAAAAGGCCGCCCTTATCGGACAGCCTTTCTGGAAATTCACAATAGCGGGAAAAACCCTTAAAATATAATATTAGACTCTGTTTTCCGCGATTTCCGAGCCGTTCGGTGTTTCCACCTCACTCGAAATCGCTCTAGTTTACGGCATCCTTAAGCGCCTTACCGGCTTTAAACTTGGGTTGTTTTGATGCTTTTATCGTCATCGGCTCACCGGTACGCGGGTTACGGCCGGTCGATGCCTTACGGTGCGCAACCGCAAAGGTTCCAAAACCGACGAGACGAACGTCACCACCGGATTTCAATGCACCGGTGATTGCGTCAAATGTGGCTTCAACGGCTTTTGCCGTATCGGCTTTCGTAAGACCGCTTGCTTCAGCTACAGCATTTACGAGATCTTGCTTATTCATTGTGGGTACCCCCTCTTAGAGATTGTTTTATATTGATGAATCGCGGCCAAGCCGGTGAGCGATAATGGCTAGAATTGCACTCGTGTCAAAGGAAAAACCCGGCAAAACCGCCGATTTCTGGGGAAAAATGCACATTTCATCTCAATTTTGGACCGAATATCGCCCATTTTGTCAGTTGGCACCGATGATTGTGATCAAATCTGTTTTTCATTCTCCCTTTATTTGATAGGCAATATGTGGGCTTGAACGCAAAAATTACGCTTCATCCAACCATCAAATAATCGAAAAATACTTAAGCTCATTTGCCTCCAATGATTCAATGAGTCACCGCATTACCCGCTTCACTGCTATGACCCGCCGGTAACAGCGCCGCCAATTCATCGGCTTCGCTCCACTCGACCGGACAAAGCGGCTCGGTCAAAGCGCGTGCCAAAACTTGGTCGACATGACTGACTGGAATTATTTCCAGGCCTTGCTTGATATTGTCCGGAATTTCGATCAAATCTTTTTCATTCTCTTGCGGGATCAAAACGACCTTAATTCCGCCGCGTAAGGCCGCCAATAACTTCTCCTTCAATCCACCAATCGGCAAGACCCGGCCCCGCAAAGTAACCTCTCCGGTCATTGCGACTTCGCGGTTCACCGATATTCCAGTCAGGGTTGAAACAATCGCAGTCACCATACCGATGCCCGCGGACGGTCCATCCTTGGGCACCGCGCCCTCGGGCAAATGAATATGAATGTCTTTGCGCGCGAACAGGCTTGGTTTGATACCATAGCTGGGCGCCCGTGCCTTCACATAGGATAGCGCGGCTTGCACCGATTCCCCCATCACTTCGCCAAGCTTTCCCGTCGTGCGAATTTGGCCCTTGCCCGGAACCGTCACGGCTTCAATGGTTAGAAGTTCGCCGCCAACCTGCGTCCAAGCCAGCCCGGTAACCGCGCCGATCTGATTTTCCTCTTCGCTAACGCCATGGGTGAATTTTCGAACGCCCGAAAATTCGGCCAGATTTTCCGGCGTAACGGTAACGCTACGAACCTTACCCTCCAATATCCGGCGCAGCGATTTGCGCGCGATTTTGGCAATTTCGCGCTCCAATGTCCGCACGCCGGCTTCGCGCGTATAATAGCGGATAAGATCGCGCAAAGCGTCACCGGTAAGCGAAAATTCCTCCATGCGCAATCCATGCGCCTCGATCTGTTTGTCTAGCAAATGCCGCTTGGCGATCTCCAGCTTTTCATCTTCGCTATAGCCTTCGAGCCGGATGATCTCCATCCGGTCGAGCAACGCCTGCGGCAAATTCATGCTGTTCGCGGTTGTGACGAACATGACATCGGACAGATCAAGATCTACTTCGAGATAATGATCGTTAAATTTGTTATTTTGTTCCGGATCAAGCACCTCCAGCAAGGCAGAGGCCGGATCGCCGCGAAAATCCTGACCAATCTTGTCAATCTCGTCGAGCAGGATCAACGGATTCATCGTACCTGCTTTTTTCAAATTACTGGCAATTTTGCCCGGCATAGAGCCGATATAGGTGCGGCGATGACCGCGAATTTCGGCCTCGTCGCGCATCCCGCCCAGCGATTGGCGAATAAATTCGCGTCCGCAGGCTTTGGCGATTGAGCGGCCAAGCGAGGTTTTCCCCACGCCAGGAGGGCCGACCAGGCACAATATCGGCCCTTTCAACTTATTGGTCCGCGCTTGCACACCCAGATACTCCACGATCCGATCCTTCACCTTCTCCAAAGCAAAATGGTCGGCATCAAGCACCTCCTGCGCCTTTGCGATATCGCGTTTGAGCTTCGACTTTTTGCCCCAAGGAACGCCGAGCAAAGCATCTAAATAATTGCGAATAACCGTTGCTTCGGCGGACATAGGCGCCATCGAACGCAGCTTTTTCAATTCGGCCTGCGCCTTGTTTTTTGCCTCTTTACTAAGCTTAATTGTGTCGATTTTCGTTTGCAATTCGGCCAGCTCATCCCCGCTCTCGCCGTCGTCATTGCCCAGCTCGCGTTGAATCGCTTTCATTTGTTCGTTAAGATAATATTCGCGCTGGGTTTTTTCCATCTGCCGTTTCACCCGGCCGCGAATCTTTTTTTCGACCTGCAAAACGCCAAGCTCGCCCTCCATAAAGGCGAAGGCCATTTCCAAACGGCGCAATGGGTTTTTCTCGGTCAACAGAGACTGTTTATCGGACACTTTCAGACTGATGCTACCTGCGACCGCATCTGCCAAAGCCGACGCCGAAGTGATTTCGCCCAATTGTACCGATGTTTCTGCCGGCATTTTCTTGTTGAGTTTCGAATAATTTTCAAACTGTTCAACGATCGAGCGCATAAGTGCGGCGGCTTCCGGCCCCTCAATTTGCGGCTCTTCCATGATCGCAACCGATGCTTCGACATAATCATTGTCTAGCGTTGTCAACTTTGCCAGCTGAGCCCTTTTTTGCCCTTCAACCAGCACGCGAACCGTGCCATCGGGCAATTTGAGCATTTGCATGATCGTCGCGGTAACGCCAATATCATAGAGATCATCTTGTTCAGGGTCATCTTCCGCAGGGTCAAGCTGCGCCACCAAAAAAATCTCTTTGTCCGCCGCCATCGCTTTTTCGAGCGCAACCACCGATTTATCCCGCCCAACAAACAAAGGCACGATCATGCCAGGGAAAACAACAATATCGCGCAGCGGCAATAACGGAAAATTCTGTTCCATAAAAACTCCTGTTGGCGGCGGCGGTCAAATGCCGCAGCGGGCCGTGAGCGCAAACGCCTATCAATCCGTCAATATGTGGCTATTGCGTTGGCTTTCAATGCCAAAGCGGCTCGATATCCCAATTAGTTGGGGAAAAATGATCAAAAAGGCAGTTTGAAACCCGCCGGTAGAGGCAGGCCGCTGGTCATCTTGCCCATTTCCGCATTGCTGGCCGCATCCGCTTTTTCGCGCGCATCGTTAAATGCCGCCACGATCAGGTCTTCTAGCATCTGTTTATCCGACGGCACGATCAAGCTATCATCCAATGCGATCCCCATGATCCTGCCCTTTGCCGACGCGCGCACCTTTACCAGGCCGCCGCCCGATTGCCCCTCCACCTCTATAGTATCCAGTTTGCTTTGCGCTTCTTCCATTTGTTTTTGGATATTTTGCGCTGCGTCCTGCGCTGCCTTTATCATTTCTTCCATGCTTTTCATGCGTTAGCGCTCCGTTTATCGTCTATTTGCAGCTCTGCTTCGGGAAAGGCCGCGAAGGCCGCCTTAACCAGCGGCGATTCCATGATCGCCCGTTTGTTCGTATCATCCTTTGCCTGCTCCACTTCGCTAAGCGTCGGCGCCGCATCACCGCCACTGCGCTCCTCCAATTGCCATTTTTCGCCGGTCACTTTATGCAAGGCGTCGCGTAATTCCTGCTCAAAACCGGGCAAAGTCTGGGCGGATAGCTGATAGACAAGACGGGGCGGCGCATATTCCACCAGCCGCATCACATCGCGCAAGGTCGCCTCCAAATTGACAAAATGAGCGCCGCCGAGCGCATCAATCAACGCCGAAAAATCGTGCGGAATGCGGCTCATTTCTTCTGCCGCCTGTGCCTGCGGTATCGTCGCAGAAGCGCCCGGTTGATGCGGCGTTGCTGCATTCGGCGCAGCATCCACCGTGCCAGCCCGTTCGATCAACCGCGCCAGATCGCCGGGATCGGGCATGTTCGCCCCATGCGCAACGCGCAGCAAGGCCATATCGCTGGCTTCCAATGGCATCGCCGCCCGTGCAACCTCGTCATGCCCTTTCAGCAGCAATTGCCAAAGCCGGTGCAGCGCCGGAAAAGAAAGCCGGTCGCCAAAATCATCGACAATTTGCTGGGCAGATGCGCCGAGCGCGGGATCGTGCGGCGCGCCGATTTTTGATAAGGTCAGCCGGTGGGTTTCCGATAGCAGGCCCGATAGCATCGCCAACGGCTCCACGCCCAGCCGATATTGAGACCGCGCTTCGGCCAGCATCGCCGGCGCATCGCCCGTCAAAAGCAAGCCAAACAAGCGCCGGACCGCGCCGCGATCGGCAAGCCCCAGCATATCGCGCACTTGCTGCGCGGTAACCGTGCCGTCGCCGTCCAAATCGGCATGGGAAATCGCTTGATCCAGAATCGATTGCCCATCGCGCGCCGAACCCTCGGCGGCCTGCGCGATTAAAGTCAACGCCTCATCCTCCGCCTGAACGCCCTCCTTATCGCAAATCATGCGGAAATTTTCAGCAAGCAATTGCGGCGTAATTCGTTTCAAATCGAATCGCTGACACCGCGACAGGACGGTGATCGGCACCTTATTGACTTCGGTGGTGGCAAATAGAAATTTCACATGCGGCGGCGGTTCTTCCAGCGTTTTCAACAGCGCATTAAAGGCGTTTTTCGACAGCATGTGGACTTCATCGATGATATATATCTTGTAACGCGCCGATACGGCGGAATAACGCACCGCATCGATAATCTCGCGCACGTCATCGACGCCCGTATTGCTCGCCGCGTCCATTTCGATAACGTCGATATGACGCCCATCGGCAATGGCGATGCACGGCTCACAAACACCGCAAGGCGAAATTGTCGGGCCGCCCTGCCCATCAACTCCGATGCAATTGAGCGCTTTTGCAATCAACCGCGCGGTTGATGTTTTGCCAACACCGCGCACACCCGTCATCAAGAAAGCATGCGCCAGCCGGTCGCGCTTAATCGCATTGCCCAGCGTTTGGACCATGGCATCTTGCCCGATAAGCTCGGCAAAGGTTTGCGGCCGGTATTTGCGCGCCAAAACGCGGTAAGCGCCATCCGGCACCTTGGCGGGCGCGGGCTTTGGCGCATCGGCCAAGCCAAGGCCCAATGCGTCATCGGGCATGTCTGGATCACGCGCGGGCGGAGAAGGTTGGTTAGAATCACTCATATATGAAATTATGATAGAAGGATATCCGCCGATTGTCGAAGGCGGCGCGCCGTAATTAGCGTAATAATTCAGGAAACCTAGCTTTAGGCGCCGTTAACCCGCAGCCGGGCTGCTAAATAGGAGCCGGACGACCCGCAGCGAATACGTTGTGGCTGCTTCCGTCAGGATCTGACCAGATTGGCGCCTGCCACGTCCATCCGACTCCCGGTGATGCATATGGCGATGGCTTCAGAAAAATGCAAGCCCAGCGGCGGTGCAGCCCGCTGGACACCTCCATTAACCGTCATTGCGAAGCCGCATCGCAGCTGAAGCAATCCAGAGAGTATCGGAACTGCGTCATTTCCTGGATTGCCGCGCTTCGCTCGCAATGACAGATTAGGGTTAATAGAGGTGCCCAGCTCCCCAAAAAAATGAAGGTTAATATTCATTTGAGGATAAGTTAAAACTTGGATTTTACCGTGATTGATTAGACGGAATTTTCCAAATATGGAGATTGTCCAATGACCCTAACCAATCAATCGATAAATCGGATGGCTCAATCCGGCACCGAGCTACAAGCAGCGCCGCTTTTGAACTATGCCGAAGCGGCATTGGAAGATCGATCGGCACCGCGCATAAAATTGCGCATTCCGGCGATGCTCCGGCCGTCGGGGTTCAAGGGATTTAGCGTGATCGTAAAAGATCTGTCGCTATCCGGATTTGCGGCCGAAGCACTCACCGGCATGAAAGCGGGCACGCGGGTTTTTATTACCATGCCCGGCCTATCCGCGCTGGAGGCCGAAATTGCGTGGAATGACGGCACGATGATCGGCTGTTCCTTCCAAAATCTGCTCAATCAAGCCGTTCTTAGTTCGATCCTGTGCCGTTATTCAGAGGTTGAAGGCATGTAAAGCGCGGGGAGGAATGCCCCACTCACCGCGTTTTCGCTTCCGCATCCACAGCAGCTTGGACCGAGCGATAAAACTCCTCTCGTTGCCGGCCCACGCCGTCCGGGTCTGTTGCTTTGGGCCAGTTGCTGTTGGATGCGATAACCAATTTGCGTTTCGGATCGATGAATATCCCCTGCCCGAATATCCCCTGCGCCGCAAAAGCACCGTCATCATAGGTCCACCATTGATAGCCATAACCCTTGCCGGCAATACCAATATCGGCTTGTTTGCTGGTCGCCGGCGCAAGCCAATCCGCCGGTAATAGGGGTTTGCCGTCCACCATCGCCCCGCCCCGGACAAATTCACCAAAGCGCGCGAAATCGCGCGTCGAGGCTTGAATACAACATCCGCTAATCTCATGACCGGTCGCTCCCAAAAGCCAGCTCGCATCTTGTTCCATGCCATAGGGTGCCCAGATTTTTTCGGATAGATATTGCGATAGGGTCTTGCCCACCGCGCTGCTGACGAGGACGCCGATCAAATTTGTCTCGCCGGTTTTATAAACCCATTTGGTTCCGGCGGGTGCCTCGCGTGGCAGCTTGCGCATATAGCTTACGGTGACATCGACGCCTTTTTCCGCCTTATGTTCGTTAAAGCGTGCAACATCGCTATTTTTATCCTCATAATCCTCGTTCCAGCGCACACCTGATGTCATTGTCAGCAATTGTTTGATCGAGACATCATCATAAGCCGAACCTTTAAGATCGGGGATATAGGCCGAAACCTTGTCATCGATGCTTTTGATATGGCCATCCTTGATTGCCGCGCCGACCAACGTCGAGGTAAAAGACTTGGCCACCGAAAAACTGGTCCATTTGCCCTGCGCATTGAAATCAAGCCCGTATTTTTCCAGCCGGATTTTACCGTCCTGCACAATCACCAGCCCCGCCGTTCGCTGCGCCTTCATATAAGCATCAACATTGGTCGCTATTTTCAGCGGCGCGCCGGTTGGCAAGGCGTGAACATTATCGCCCGCATCGATGATATTGACCTTGGCCAGCGCCGGAAGCTTATCAAGGGCGCGAAAAGCGGCATCGCGCTGCGGAATGCTCCAAAATAGCACGTTACGATCCGTCGGCAGATGAGCAATGAGAGCGCGTGTGTCTTTGTCGGCGGAAAAGTAAGTAATGCCAAGCACCGCTGCGATCAAAGCGATGAAACCCAATATCCATTTCCACATGCCATTCCTCCCCATCCTACGCGCTATTTTTCGCCAAAGTCATATGTTTTTTAACAAAGTCACTTGGGTCACATTAATGCCGCCGCCGCGAAATCCGCCCTCACAATACATCAAATAGAAGCGCCATAAATCAATAAATTTCTGGTCAAATTTTGCGGGCAGATGGCCATCCTTCACGATCGTTTCAAAATTCGCGCGCCAACGGCGCAGCGTTTCAGCATAATGCAGCCCGAAATCCTGCTGATCCTGCCATATTAACCCGCGCGCTTCGGCAAGGGCGCGAAAACGGCTTTCCGAAAGCAGCATCCCGCCGGGAAAAATATACCGCTGAATAAAATCGACATTTTTTGCGTATAGTTCGAATATGTCATCTTCGATACGGATATATTGGATCGCGGCGCGGCCGCCCGCTTTCAAATTTCGATCGATGCAATCAAGGTACGATGGCCAATATTCCTGCCCCACCGCTTCGACCATTTCCACGCTGACGATGGCGTCATAGGCTCCGTCAACGTCGCGGTAATCGGTGATTGTTACCGCCGTTTTTTTGCCAAAAGGCGCCAACCGCTGGTCCGCATAAGCCTTTTGCTCCTGCGACAGCGTGATGCCATGATAGTCAATTTTATGCCGCTGCACGGCAAGCTCAGCCAACCCGCCCCAGCCGCAGCCAATTTCCAGCAAGCTTTCGCCGTCTTTCAAATTGAGCCGTTCCAACATGCGTGCATTTTTCCGATGCTGCGCGGCGGCCAATTCGTCACCGCCCATCGCCGCCTCATCAAACAGTGCGCTGGAATAAGTCATGGTTTCATCGAGCCAGGCGGCGTAAAAATCATTGCCCAGATCATAGTGAAATTCAATATTGCGCCGCGCGCCGGCGCGGCTGTTGCGGCGAAGCCGGTGCAGCATGCGGCCCGCCCACCGCATGAATGGCGATGGCCGCGCGGCATTGCCCAAGCTTACCCGGTTTAGCACAAACAGGCTGAATATCTGCACCGGATCGGGGCTTTCCCATTCGCCCTTTACCCAGCCTTCATATAGGCCAACCGACCCGCTCCATCCGATCCGCGCCAATGCCCGCCAATGCCGGATATGTATCGCCGCTTGCGGGCCATCTGCGCGGCCACCGAGGATCCGAAAACTGCCGCCGGGCAGATGCACTTCAATCTGCCCCACCCGCAAACCCGCATCCATACGGTCGAGCAATTTATGCAATCGCCGCATCATGATCGACGATAAAAAGCCGCCATTACCTCGCGAGCCCAAGCTCCGATCGGTGAAATGACGGCTTTTATCTGTGCCGGTATCTATGCCTGGCGCGTTCATGCGGCAAGCCTATGCCGCAGCATTTTTGGTGATGCAATCGCTGTCACCATTACCGCTGCAAAACATATGCTATTTTTTAAGCGAATCTCGAATCTCGGTCAGCAAATCAACTTCGCTTGGACCGGCGGCGGCGGGCGGCATCATCTTATTCACCTGACGCACGATCAGAAAAATTACGAAAGCCATAATTAAAAAGTTAATAATCGCCGTCACTAGGCTGCCCCAGCCTAGAAATGCCACCCCGGATGCCTTAACTGCGGCCAGTGTGGATACGTCTTTGCCTGCTGGATCGCCCAGCAGAATAAATTTGTTAGTGAAATCGGTGCCGCCGGTAACCGCACCAATCAGCGGCATCAAAATATCCTCGGTTAACGATGTGATGATCTTGCCAAAACCCGCACCTATAATCACACCCACGGCCAGCCCCATGACGTTGCCTTGGTTGATAAATGCCTTAAACTCTTCGCGCATACTCATCATTAATCTCCCGTTTTTGATGAACTAACCCGTTAACCATGAAGCTTATTTTTATTTTTGTCGAGCGATAGATTGAACCGCCGCGCAATGTGCCCTACATAGACAACACACAGCCGGTCACTAGGCTGGATTTTATGCAAGGACTCCAATTATGCGACATAAATTTGCAAAGTTTTTCCTGGTTTCGGTTGCGGCGCTTTCGGTTGCTGGCTGCGGCATCAACAGCGTGCCCACCGCGGAAGAAAATGCAAAAGCCAAATGGGCCGATGTCGAAAGCTCTTACCAACGCCGCGCCGATTTGATCCCTAATCTGGTGGCAACGGTGAAGGCCGGCGCGGCTTCCGAAGCGCAGATTTTAACGCAGGTTACCGACGCACGTTCGCGCGCGACATCGATCAACATCACCACCGATGATCTGTCCGATCCCGAAACTTTCCGCAAATTCGAAGAAGGCCAGAATCAGCTGACGCAGGCGCTGGGGCAATTGCGCACCGTGGTGGAAAATTATCCGACATTGCAAAGCCAGCAAGGCTTCAAGGATTTGAACATCGAACTGGCCGGCACCGAAAACCGGATCAGCACCGCGCGCGGGCGGTATAACGAAGCGGTCCAGCAATATAACACCACGATCCGCACCTTCCCCGATATTATCGGCGCAAAAGTGATCCATGGCGCCAAGCCGATGACCCCGTTCCGCGCGGTCGCCGGATCCGAAAAAGCGCCCACGGTGAATTTCTGAACCGGGCGGAGGGCGGACATCCCGGCCGATGAACAGGCATATTTTCACTGCCATCGCGCTGCTGTTGCTAAGTTGGGGGCAAATGGCTGGCGCTGCCTTGCCCGCCCGGCCCGAAGGCCCGGTTTATGATGGCGCGGCCATTATCAGCGACGAAACCGAAAGCGCCATTGCTGCCAAGCTGCGCGCGCTGAGCCAGGAAACCGGCAAAAGCGTCATCGTCGCCACCGTGCCCTCGCTGGACGGCGCCGAAATCGAAGAATATGCCGTCGAGCTGTTCGAAACATGGGGCATCGGCGACAAGGAAAAGGACGAAGGCGCGCTGATATTGGTCGCACCCAATCAGCGGCGCGCGCGCATTGAGGTCGGTTTGGGATCGGAAGCGGTTCTGCCCGACGCCTTGGCCGGGCGGATTATCGAGCAGCAGATGCTGCCCCGGTTTAAGGCCGGCGATTTTAGCGGCGGGATCGCCGCGGCCAGCGACGCGGTAACCGAACAATTGCGGCGCGAGCCAACCGATGCGGCGGCGGTTGCAGCCGCGGCGGAGCGCGCAGCAAAGGCCGGCGGGCGCAATGACCGCGGCGGCGGGGCCGGGCTGCTGATCTTCTGGCTTTTTGTGCTGTTTTTCGTCGTTTTGCCAATCATTCGTGCCTCGATGCGTAGCGGCCGCAAATATCACGGCAAGCGCCGCGACAAGGACAATGACGATGACGATGACGATGATCATTGGGGCGGACCCGTCATCATCTGGGGCGGCGGTGGCTCCTCATGGGGTGGATCGTCCGGCTCGTCTTGGGGCGGCGGTGGCGGTGGCGGTGGATTTGGCGGCTTTGGCGGCGGCATGTCCGGCGGCGGCGGCGCATCGGGGGGATGGTGACGTGAGACTTGCACCAGCAAATAATGGCAAAGCCATGGATACCGAAGATCATCTTTTGGTCAGCAAAGCGGTCGCCCAAGCCGAAAGCGGCACCGATGGGGAAATTGTCACCATCGTATCGCAGCTATCGGACGATTATCGCGAAACGGCTTACGTAGGGGCCGGCATCGCCGCCATCGTTACCTTGGCAACATTCGTGCTATTTCCGGGATTTTATACGTCATTATTCAACCGGGTCAGCGGCGCGTGGAACCACCAATTTTCGGTCGGCGAATATGCATTATTCGCGGGCAGCGCGGCCATTTTTACCGGGATAGCCATATGGCTATTGCTCCACTGGCCGGCTTTACGGCTTTTGCTCACCTTGCCGCATGTTAAAAAGGCGGCGGTGCATGGGCGCGCCATCGACCTATTCCGCGTTGGCACCGAACGGCGAACGATGGGACGCACCGGAATTTTAATCTATTTGTCGATGCAAGAACATCGCGCCGAAATAGTCGCCGATGCGGCGATAACCGCAAAAGTATCGGGCGAAGTTTGGGGCGAAGCTATGCTGGCCCTGGTCGCGCATCTGCGCGCTGGAAAAGCGGGCGCGGGCATGGCCGAGGCGGTTCGGCAGGTGGGGATAGTGATGACCGAACATTTCCCCAAAAGCCACGATGACCATAACGAACTGCCCGACAGGTTGATTGAATTGTGAGCGCACCGCGTCCGCCGGGCGATCACCATGATCAGGATAAACCTGTGGAAATCATGTGGGAAGGCCGCTTCGTCACCGCCAAACGGCGCGGCAAATGGGAATATGTTTCGCGCAGCCGCGGGATCAAGGCCGCCGTCATCCTTGCCATTGATGAGGGGCATATTCTCCTCGTCGAACAATTTCGCGTGCCGCTGGACGCAAGCTGTATAGAATTGCCCGCTGGCCTGATCGGTGACGACAGCGAAGGCGAAGATCCGCTCACAGCCGCGGCGCGCGAGCTGGAAGAAGAAACCGGATATCGCGCCCGCCGCCTTGAAAATCTAGGTGAATTTTATTCATCGCCCGGCATGGTCAGCGAAAGCTTCACCTTGGTGCGCGCGCATGACCTGGTAAAAGTCAGCGATGGCGGCGGCGTTGACGGCGAAAATATCACCGTCCACCGCGTGCCCATGGATCAGTTATCCGCCTTCCTCAAAGTCAAACGCGAAGGCGGCTGCGCGCTTGATGTGCGCTTGCTGATGCTGCCCGGAGTTATCGATTTCAATGAGTGACCTACTGCCTACGCTGCGGATCGTCGAATTTCATGACGGATTGGCGAAAAAATTTCATGACATAAATGCGCAGTGGATCGAATCGATGTTCGTTATGGAGCCAACCGATCGCCAAACGCTCGAAAATCCGCGTGAAATGATCATAGACCGCGATGGCATAATATTATTTGTCGAAGCCGCTGATCTTGGTATCGTCGGAACCGTCGCCTTAATGAAGACCGGCGAAGGTGTTTACGAACTGACAAAAATGGGAGTTCTGGAAAGCGCGCGCGGACGCAAAGCAGGCGAGTTCCTTCTGGCGGCCTGCATTCGCCGTGCAAGAACCATGAATTTAACGAGGCTCTATCTGCTAACGAACAAAATTTGTGCGGCTGCCATCCATTTATATGAAAAAGCCGGTTTCCGGCATGACACTGAAATTATGGAGCAATATGGAAAGAAATATGAACGCTGTGATGTTGCGATGTCATTTCCGCTTCAACGAAAATTATCGGCGTAAGCTTGTAGCTTTAATTTCCTTGCCGGCGTCTCCGCAACCGCGCAGTCAATGCCGTTTTTGGCTGCATAAGCCTGAGCCGTATCCAGCGTCGGGAAATTTAGTTTCACCTGAACCTGCGTATCACCCGAACCCGCCCAGCCCATCAACGGATCGGCCTTGCGCGCTTCGGACGCGACGAATTCCAATATCCACTGATCGGTGCGCGCCCGGCCCGATTGCATGGCATTTTTGGCCTGTTGATAAATTCTGGCGGACATTGATCTAACCTTTGGAACCGATCGATCCGCATTGCCGGGGCCGGCGAGATTCGTCAAGCGGCAAGCCGCCTATGCCCGCGCCTGCGCTTTCTTTGTCTTTAGGCTGGCGGCGGCCTCCCACGGGGCATCGGGCCAATGATGCTTGGGATAACGCCCGCGCATTTCCTTGGCGACATCGCGCCAACTGCCGCGCCAGAAAGCAGGCAAATCGCGCGTGGTTTGGATGGGCCGTCCGGCGGGTGAGGTTAGGCTGAGCACCAACGGGACCGCGTCCGCGCCGACAAGAGGATGCATATCCAGTCCGAACAGGGCCTGCACACGCAATTCCACTGTCGGTCCTGCAGCGGCCGAATAATCGATGTCGTGCGCGGTTTTGGCCGGGCTGATAAAACGCGGCGGCGCGATTTTTGCCACTTGCTGTTGGCCGTCCCAACCGAGCCTGTTTTCAAGCGCCGTAAGCAATGCCTGCGCCGATATCTCGCGCAGCCGCCGTGCATCGCCCATATTGGGGGCCAGCCAACCCTCCAGCGACGCCAGCAGCGCCATATCCGAAATGGCCGCATTCCCGGCAAAGGCCGCGCGTTGGCGCAGCGCCGCGGCGGCGGCAGGCCAGGGCAATATATCCAAGCCAAATTCGGCCACAGCGCCGCATAGAGCCGCAGCCACATCCGCCGCCGCAATATCGACCTGCCTGCTTTCCGCCAGTTTAATCGCCCCCAGCTTACGGATCAATTTTGCCTCTACGCGGTCATTCTCGCGGTCATATTGCAGCGATGAAACACTGTCGATCCGGTCGGTGAACAATCTTTCCACTTCGGATGGATCAAGCATAGCAGCGGACAATATCCGCGCGCCCGATGCTGCACCCTGCATATCCGCTACCGCCAGCCACTGCGCGGTGGCAAGCGGCGAACCCGGCTCCAGCCGCAATCCGCGCCCCATGACGCTCAGCCAATTTTCACCCTTCGCATCGCGCCGCTTGGCCACCCGGTCCGGAAAAGCCAGCGCGATGAGCGCGCCGGCGGAAAATGCGGTGCCCGGCGTCTCGCCCCGGCCCTGCGGCGGATCTTGCACCGCCATATCCGCTAGCCGCCGCGCCAGCCGCCGCGCCGCATCCGCCCGGCCGCCGCGCTCCTTCTCAAACCGCTCCAACCGAAGCTCCAGATCATCGCCCGGCCCGCCCAGCCCGCGTTCCTGCATCAACAGCGCAAGCATCGCGGCGCGGCCCGCCTGCCCCTGCTGCGCCGCTTTCAACAGCATATGCGCGAGCGGCGGCGGCAGGGGCAATCGTGCCACAGACCTGCCATGCGGCGTTATAGCACCGTCGCGGTCAATAGCTTTGAGCGTGATCAGCGACCCGCGCGCCTGTTCCAATGCGGCGGGCGGCGGCGCATCCAGCCAGCGCAAATTTGCCGGATCACGCTCCCCCCACAAAGCACAATCGAGCATCAACGCCGCCAAATCGCTCTCCAATATCTCGGGCGGATCAAACGGCGGCAGGCCGCCATTCCCGGCCTCCTCCCACATTCGGTATGCAAAACCGGGCGCTTGCCGTGCCGCACGTCCGGCGCGCTGTGTTGCCGCCGACAGGCTGGCGCGTTCGGTGACCAGCCGGGTCACACCCGCCGCTTTGTCATAACGCGCGCGGCGCGCCAGCCCGCTGTCGATTACGACGCGCACGCCGTCGATGGTCACGCTGGTTTCGGCGATATTCGTCGCCAATATCACCTTGCGTTTGCTATCCGGATCGGGGCGCAAAGCCGCATGCTGTATGGCAGGGTCAAGGCCGCCGTGCAGCCGGTGCAGCGCGATATCTACGCCGCTACCCGCCAAAAGATCAAAGCAGCGATCAATCTCGCGCGTTCCAGGCAGGAAAACCAAAATATCCCCATCTTGATCGCGCAGCGCCATACGGACGGCACGCGCGATATCCTCCCCGATGGGAATTTCGGCGCGGCGGCCGATATAGCTTAACGTTAACGGGTGGCTTTTGCCCTCGCTTTGGATGACAGGTGCGCCCCCCATCAGCGCCGAAAAACGATCGCCATCCAGCGTCGCCGACATGGCCAGCAAACGCAGGTCGAGACGAAATGCCGCCTGCGCCTCCAATGCCAGTGCCAGGCCAAAATCGCTATCGAGGCTGCGTTCATGCACCTCGTCAAACAGCACGGCGGACACGCCGGTCAATTCGGGATCGTCGATGATCCGGCCACGAAATATCCCCTCAGTCATCACCAGCAGGCGGGTGTGCCGCGATAATTTGCTGTCCATGCGCGTGGTGTAGCCAATTGTTCCGCCAACCGCCTCACCCGCCAAAAACGCGATCCGCTCCGCCGCCATCCGCGCCGCCATCCGCCGCGGGCTCAGCAGCAATATCTGGCCGCTACACCAATCTTGCTGCAACAGCGCCAGTGCCACGATCGTCGTTTTTCCTGCGCCCGGCGGCGCGATCAGCACGGCGTTGGGGGTTTTCGAAAGCCCGGCCAGCAGCTCCGCCAGAACCGCTTCGACCGGGTAGGCCATTATCGCTTAATAAGCCCTGGCGATGGCAAATTCGACCGTTTCGGTTAACGCGGCTTTGGCATCGCTCGCCGGAAAATGACCAATGGCGTCTATCGCCCGCTGGCCATAATGGCGCGCGCGTTCGATGGTGTCGTCAACCGTATGATATTTTTGCAGCAATCCCTTGGCCTGCTCCAAATCGTCCGGCCCATTGCGATTACCCAGCATCGCTTGCCGCCAAAAAGCTTTTTCTGCCTCATCGCTGCGGCTATGCGCCAAAATCACCGGCAAAGTCATTTTGCCTTCGCGAAAATCATCGCCGCTTTCCTTGCCCATCGTCGCCCCGTCGGAGGTATAATCGATGGCATCATCGACCAGTTGGAACGCGATGCCCAAATTGCGGCCATAGCTGTCGAGCGCATTTTCGTCGGCTTCGCGTTCCGCCACGACGGCGGCAATTTTGCAGGCCGCGGCGAATAAAGCCGCCGTCTTTGCGCCGATAATATCCAGATACCGTTCTTCGCTGGTTTCGATCCGCCGCTGCGCCGTCAATTGATGGACTTCACCCTCGGCAATCACCGCCGATGCGTGGGACAGGATTTTCAGCACCTTGAGCGAACCATCCTCCACCATCAATTCGAAGGACCGGCTAAATAGAAAATCACCCACCAGCACCGCCGCCGGATTGCCAAAAATCAAGTTAGCTGCCGTTTTGCCGCGGCGCATATCACTGCCGTCGACGACATCGTCATGCAGCAAGGTTGCGGTATGGATAAACTCCACCGCCGCGGCCAATTTGTGATGCCGATCACCAAGATAGCCAAGCAGTTTGGCGCAAGCGAGCGTCAACATGGGGCGCATCCGTTTTCCACCGCCGGCGATCAAATGCCCGGCCAATTCGGGAATCAAGGGGATTTCGGACTGCATTCGGTCCAATATGACCGCATTAACCCGGTTCATGTCGCTGGCCACCAACGACAATATCGGGTCCAAAGATGGCGGCCGCCGACCGGCGATGTTATGGATTGTCGCTGACATACACCGCCCTACTGGCAAGCCGCCCGGACGAAGGCAAGTGCAAAAACGGCAAATTGGCTTGTTATGCGCGGCGCTTCACGGCAAAAGAAAATTATGACGAATAATGAAATTTTGAACCGCTACCGCGACAGTATCGATAATATCGATGCGGCGATTGTATTTATGCTGGCCGAACGGTTCAAAATTACGCAAGCCGTGGGCGAATATAAGGCGGCGGTCCGCCTGCCCCCCGCCGATCTGGCGCGCGAAGAAAAACAAATTTCGCGGCTGCGGCAATTGGCGCACGATGCCAAGCTAGACCCCGATTTTACCGAAAAATTCCTGCGTTTCATTATTGAAGAAGTGATCCGGCATCACCAGCAAATTCAACAGGATAAATAAGATCACCAGCGCCGCGCCAGAGCGATTTGCGATAAATCTGTATCAATCCTCCCCGGTCCGGGGAGTGGCGGCGAAGCCGGCGGAGGGGGCCCAACTTCCCCGCCTGCATTGCCCTTTACCCAGCCTTGGACCCCTCCGCCCTGCGGGCACCTCCCCATTCCGGGGAGGATTGGAGCGTTCCACATTTAACGCAAAATGCTCTAATCGTATCACGCGCTAAATCGCCTTTGGAAGCGCCAATCGGACCAGTAAACCGCCCAAATCCTCGCTTTCCTCCAACATAACCGAACCTTCATAAATTTCGGCAACATCGCGCACAATGGCAAGGCCAAGACCGGTTCCCGGCTTCCCTGTATCCAGCCGCGCGCCGCGATCAAAGATTCTGATCCGTTCTTTTTCAGGAATGCCTTGGCCATCGTCTTCCACCAGCATTTCGACATAGTCGCCAGTATCCTGAACGGTTACAAACACACTGCCGCCGCCATATTTGGCTGCATTTTCGATCAGGTTACCCAGCATTTCGTCCAGATCCTGGCGCTCAACCCTGGCGGCTATGGCCTTATCCCCATCCATATCCAAGCGGACATGGGCATAAAGGCGGCTCACCGCGCGTTCCACCGATTCGAGGCTATCCCACACATTCGCCCGGCTATGCGCATGGCCGCGCCGGCCCACGGCGCGCGCGCGGGCGAGGTGATGGTCAACCTGCCGCCGCATGGTGGTGGCTTCGCGGATCACCGCATCGGCCAAATCAGGAGCGCGGGCCGTGGCGCTATTCATAATCACCGTCAGCGGCGTTTTGAGCGCATGGGCCAAATTTCCTGCATGCCGCCGCGCCTCTTCGGCTTGTTTTTCATTATGATCGAGCAGGTCGTTCAATTCGGTAACCATCGGCATCACTTCGTCGGGCAGCGGCCGGGTTACGCGGCTTTTCTGACCGCTGCGCATCTCCGCGATGGATTCGCGAACCGCCCGAAGCGGCCAAAGGCCGTAGAATGTCTGCAACCCCACCAGCACGATCAAACCCAGCGCCAACAGCAAAAAACTGGATACCAAAACCGACCGCAATTCCCGAATTTGCGCGTTTAGGCTTTCCCGGTCTTGTGCGACCACAAAGGTCCATTGCCGATCCGAATCGGGCAATATGATCGATCGTTCGGCGATGCGCAGCGGTTCGCCCGCAAATTCGTCGCTATTACGAAAATGAACCGAATCATCGGTGTGGCGCGCATCAAATTTTAACTCGCGGTCCCACAGCGACCGCGAAGGCAACACAGACACGCCGGATGCATTGACCTGCCAATATAGCCCGCTATTGGGTTCCAAAAAACGCTGATCGCCCAGCGCCCGGTTAAACCGCACCTCGCCCAGCGTATCAATTTCCGCCGATGCAATCATCGCGGTGAGTACATATTCAAGCTGATTATCAAAATTTTCCTCAACCGAATTGGACAGGACCCGGTCCAGTGCAATCCCGCCGCCAATCAGCAACACCATGATCCACAGCGCGGCAATGCCAATCATCCGGCGGCTGAGCGAACCTGTCCCGCTCAATGCCGGCATTTCGGCCTTCGATTGCTGATCGGCTAACGGCAGTGCAGGCTCATCCATGGCAGCGGGCTGATTCAGCTTGCCGGCTCCTCCAGGCTGTATCCAAGCCCGCGGATGGTGGAAATAACATCTTGGCCCAATTTTTTGCGGATGCGGGTGACGAAGACTTCTATCGTGTTCGAATCTCGATCAAAATCTTGATCATAAATATGCTCGATCAATTCGGTGCGCGAAACAACTTTACCCTTATGATGCATCAAATAAGACAAGAGCTTATATTCCTGCGCCGTCATCTTTACCGGATCACCGTTCAGTGTGACCCGGCCTGACCGTGTGTCGAGCCGCACCGCACCCGCCGTCAATTCCGAGCTGGCATTGCCCGACGCCCGGCGGATCAGCGCGCGCAGCCGGGCAATCAACTCCTCGGTTTGAAATGGTTTCGCCAGATAATCATCGGCGCCGGCATCCAGCCCGGCAACTTTGTCGGACCAGCTATCGCGGGCGGTGAGCACCAGCACGGGAAATTTCCGCTTTTCCTTGCGCCATTTATCCAGCACGGTCAGCCCGTCCATTTCGGGAAGGCCAAGATCCAAGATCACCGCATCATAATCTTCGGTTAACCCCATAAAATGGCCATCCTCACCATCGGTAGACAAATCAATCGCATAGCCAGCAGCTTCCAAAGTCGATTTAAGCTGACGGCCCAATGTCGGTTCATCTTCAACGATCAATATCCGCATATAACCCCCTCGTTTCTGGCCCTTCATCGGCCATTTATGGAATCTTACCTATTTGGATTAGAGATAGCAGATAAGACCGGCGTGGAAAAACAGCAATTTAGGCCTGTGGTCTCGCCATGCTGGTCGCCCGTTTACCGTTGACGGATAATCTTACCGGTTCGCGCATCCACGTCGACAAAGCGGACCCGGCCTTTATCGATAAATTTCAACCGGTAAACCTGCGCCGTGGAATCATATTCCGGCCCCAAATACTGCATCCCGGCCATCCGCGGCAGCACCGATATTTCAATTTGGCGCAGCGACATCACCTTGCCATTTTGCACATCTTCGCGCGCGCCGCCCTGATCATCGCGGCGGGCGTTTCCGGCCGCTGGAACGGCAACCATCAAACAAGCAGATAGCAATATTGGGAATAATTTGATTATCATGACAATCGAACTAACGCTTTCGTTTTGAACCCAAACTGAATGATCGATTAGAATTTTGGTAAGAATTCTATTATTGTGTAACATCGATCGAGCTGCAAATGTCAGCTCTATTACCCTCTTATTTTACCATCTGAAATGAAATGGCCAGCGTTACAGCGATTTCAATCTCCCCGCCCTCAAGCGGAGTCTGAGAGATGGTCCGTGCTGCATCAACCGCTTCCTCCGCTACCCCAAAAGCAGCGCTAGACCGTTGTGCGCTCTGCTCAACCCTTTCGGCAACACGCACAACAACGACGCCGTCAAAACCTGCTTTTTTGGCATGATAGCGCGCAGTTTCATACGCGCTAGCCCATGCCCTGTCCCGCGCCGATGCTTCGGCAATGCTGGAATTGTCCAACTTGAAACTGGGGCCGTTAAACTCGGTTGCGCCGCTAACGGTCAATGCATCGAGCAAATCGCCCAACCGCGTCATGTCGCGTAATTTGGCGTTGACCCTGTTTGATACCCGATAACCCTTAAATCGCTGTTTACCATTGGCGAGATAGCCATAATCGCGACCCAGAGATATGGCGCTTGTCTGAATATCCTTGGCATCGATACCAGCGGCCTTTAACTGCGCGACCACCGCCGCCATTTTTTCCGCATTTTTGGCAATGGCATCCTTGGCCTTCGCGGCGCTGGTTTCAACGCCGGTTGAAAAGCTCGCGGCATCCGGCGCAGACAGGACGCTTGCCGAAACGGTCAAATCAATCGCCGGATTGGCCCGGTCTATTTTCAATTCGCTGGTTTGCAGTGTAATCGATTCCGATCGCTGCGCCATTGCGCCTGTAGGGATGGTAGATAGACAGGCAAGGATCGCCCAATGATACATACCGCGACTCCTAGCCATCATCATCTCCTAATTGTTTACCCATGCTAAGTTTGAGCGCATTAGATAGCCGTATTATGGGCAAATTCTATATAAATTTCTCGCAAGCGCATCGTCACCGGCCCCGGTGCGCCATCGCCAATCGGCCGCCCGTTAATTTTAACGACCGGCAGAACAAAAGCCGATGCCGCGGAGACGAAGGCCTCTTTGGCTTGTTCGGCTTCGGCCACGGAGAAAGCACGTTCTTCAATCCGCAGCGATGCATCCGCCGCCAGTGACAGCGTCGCGGCACGGGTAATGCCGTGCAATATCTCCCGGTTCAGCGGATGGGTGGTCAGGACATTGTCCTGCGTAATGATATGCGCGTTTTGCGAAGTTCCCTCACGCACCATGCCGCCGCGTATCAGCCAGGCATCGTCCGCACCCAGCGCCTTTGCCTCCATCTTCATCATCGACGCGTAAAGCAGCTGCGTTGTTTTGATGTCCGCGCGGCCCCAGCGCAAATCGGGCAAAGTAACCACCGATATGCCTTTGTCTGCACCGGCCGTGTGGACCAGTGGCATCGCTTGGGTGAAGGCGAAAACGGTTGCCGGCGTATCGCCCGGTGGCCACAGGAAACTGCGATCACCGGGGTTGCCGCGGGTGATCTGCAAATAAATCAGACCCTCGCTCAAGCCATTGTCGGTGATCAATCGGCGCATCAACTTCAACCATTGATCGCTGGGCCGATCACAACCAATCGACAAGGCGGCCAGTGATTTTTGCAAACGCGCCATATGGCCGTCAAAATCAATCAGCTTGCCGTCCAATACCGACACCACCTCGTAAACCGCATCGGCGAACAAAAAACCGCGATCGAAAACCGATATTTTCGCTTCGCTTTCGCGGATGAAATGGCCGTTGAGATAGACGATACGCATCGCCGCGACATATCCGCTTACGCCGCTTCGTGAAAGCGAAAATCCGCGCTCTTGCACCCTTGCGCTCTATCTCGCTTGCGCCTAACGCGCCGGATTATGTCTCAACCTCCGATCTTATCTTATGAAAATTTGGGCCTGCAACAAGGCGGCGGCTGGCTATTTCAAAATCTTGATCTGCATATCGGGCCGCGCGACCGCTTGGCGCTGATCGGCCGCAATGGCGCGGGCAAAACCACGTTGATGCGCCTGATCGCAGGTCAGATTGAGGCTGACAAAGGCAAGCGCACCGCCGCGCCCGGCACCAATATCATTATGCTCGATCAAGATCCCGATGTGGCCGCGCATGCGACTTTGTTTGATTTTGCGATGTTTGATTTTACGATGACCGGCGATAACGCCCCGCCGCGCCATGAGATTGAGGCGATCGCCGATCAGCTGGGCGTTGACCTGTCGCGCCCGTCCGCCACCGCCAGCGGCGGGGAACGGCGGCGAGCAGCCATTTGCCGCGCCCTCGCCAGCGATCCCGATCTGCTGCTGCTTGATGAGCCGACCAACCATTTGGATATACAGGCGATCGAATGGCTGGAGGAATGGCTAGGCCGTTATCGCGGCGCTTTCATGGTGATCAGCCACGATCGGCGGTTTTTAACGCGGCTGACGCGGCAAACTTATTGGATGGACCGCGGCCTGCTGCGTCGCAGCGAAATTGGCTTTGGCGGTTATGAAGCCTGGACCGAGCAAGTTTATGCCGAAGATGCGCGGAATGCCGCGCGGCTTGATGCCAAGCTGAAAATTGAGGAACATTGGAAAGAACGCGGCGTCACCGCGCGGCGCAAGCGCAACCAGGGCCGTCTTTCCAAGCTGATCGAAATGCGGGCGCAGCGCGCGGCGATGGAAGGGCCGCAAGGCACCGCGAAACTCGCCGCATCGACCGACGGCAGCAAAAGCAAAACCGTCATCCATGCCGATAATATCACCAAGTCTTTTGGCGAGCGCAAAATTATCGACGGCTTCACCTTGCGGATTCAGCGCGGCGACCGGATCGGCATTGTCGGTGCAAATGGCACGGGCAAAAGCACGCTAATCCGCATGCTCACCGGCGAAACCCCGCCCGATAGCGGCAAAATAACGCTATCGCCAACATTGACCGGCATTGTGATCGATCAGCAGCGCAAATTGCTCAGCCCGGAAAAACGCGTGCGCGATGTGCTGGCCGAGGGTAGCGACTGGATCGATGTGCGCGGCGTGCGCAAACATGTGCAAGGCTATTTAAAGGAGTTTCTGTTCGATCCTTCGCTGATCGAGGCGCGGATTGGCACTTTGTCGGGCGGCGAACAATCGCGGATATTACTGGCCCGCGAATTTGCCAGAGAGGCTAATCTTCTGGTGCTCGACGAACCAACTAACGATCTCGACCTCGAAACGCTCGACCTGTTGCAAGAGGTGATCGCCGATTATGACGGCACCGTCTTAATTGTCAGCCATGATCGCGATTTCCTTGACCGCACGGTGAATTTAACCTTGGGCCTTTCGGGATCGGGCAAGGTGGACATTATCGTTGGCGGCTATGCCGATTGGGAGGCGAAACGCGATCGCCCTAAACCAACGACCGATGCAAAACCCATCAAAAATAACGCAAAAACGTTGCCCGCAAAGTCCATCAAGTCAATAAAGCTGTCCTATAAAGATCAACGCGATTATGATCTGCTGCCCGCGCAGATCGCGGAAATTGATGCCGCCATTGCCAAAGCGGAAACCGAATTGGCCGATCCAACGCTCTATGGCCGCAACCCTGATCGCTTCGCCAAACTAACCCAAATGGTCGAAACGGCCCGCGCCGAAAAAGACACCGCCGAAGAACGCTGGCTCGAATTGGCAATACAAATCGAAACATTGACGGTTTAGCAGATCTAACCAATTCGGTAATAATCCGCCAAACGATTGAGCGCGATGCCCAGCACAAGCTTGCCCGATCGGCACGGCCAACCAAGCGTCTTTTCGGCCATTGAAACCCCCTCGCCTGCGCAAATCACCCGCCAAGCAATATCGGCCAAATCGCTGCCTAACATGGCGATTGCCGCATCAAAGCGGTCTTTTGCCGATAGCATTCGGTCGCTCGCCTCCATTGCCAAGGGCGCACGGCGTTTACCGCGCGAGATCGGGGTATTTTCCCAGCGCATCGTCACGCGCGGCCCCAAGGATGCAGCCTCGTAGGATTCACGCAATTTTTCGCCCGCCAAATATTGCCGGTCGCTCAAATGGCCGCGCGCAAAGAGCCAAGACAGGGGCGATTCGCCGATATTTACCGTTACGCTGCGGGCGGCGCGGCCGGTTTTCGCGTCGCGCATGATGGTTTTTTCCACCAAATGGCGCGGATCTGCGTGCAATGTGGCGGGGGCTATTCGGGCTTTGGCGCGCGGCATAATTTTCTCCGATAATTTGTTGCGATTCATCCCTTGCCATTTTCGCCATATTGTAGGAAAGAAAAAACCTATTTGGTTTTTAGGAGATGAAATTATGCTCAGCCGTATCCGCGATGTCCGCCGCGCCAAGGGCCTGACTTTGGCGGATGTTGCGGAGCGATGCTCGCCGCCCACCACCGCACAAACGGTGGGGCGCCTTGAAACCGGCACCCGCACCTTGTCGCTCGATTGGCTCAACCGGATTGCGCGCGCGCTGGATGTGGATAGCAGCGAGCTGGTGATATTGCCCGATCAAGCCGCACTACCCGTTACCGCGCTGCTGGGTTCCGATGGCGCGCAGGCCCCCACGCAAGAAGAGCAGATATTGGTCCCTTCCATCGGCGGAGACATGATCGGCCTGCGCGTGACCAGCAGCATCGGCGAATATCGGCGCGGCGATGAAATATGGCTCGAAAAGCTGGTGCCGGAACAATTTGGCGAAGCGCTTAATCTCGATATATTGGTGCCGCGCCCGGCGGGCCGTTTCTTATTCGCACGGTTGCTCGGCCGCGAAGATGGCAAGCTGCATCTTCTGCCATTGGAGGCCGGCGCGCGGCAACAAGTGGTGAGCGATCCCGTCTGGATCGGCAAAGCCGTCCGCTTGATGCGCCGATTGTGAGCGCCCCAAATTTGCGGGTGCTAACGCTCGCAACGCTTTTCCCCAACCAAGCGCAGCCCAATTTTGGGATATTCGTGGAGCGGCAAACGGCGGGTCTGGCGGCACGGCCCGGCGTAGATGTTACCATCGTCAATCCGGTTGGCATCCCGCCTTGGCCATTAAACCGGACAGCCCGCTATGCCAGCGCGCAGAAATTGCCTTTGCATGAGCAATGGCGCGGGTTGAATGTCTATCGCCCGCGATTCATGCTGATCCCAAAAATAGGCGGATCAATCAACCCGGTGATAATCGCCAATGCGCTACTGCCAGTGATCCGGCGGCTCCATGCCGAAACGCCATTTGATCTGATCGATGCCGAATTTTTCTATCCCGATGGCCCCGCCGCCATGCGGATCGCGGACGCGCTGGGCTTGCCATTCACGATCAAGGCGCGCGGCGCGGATATTCATCATTGGGGCAATATAGCCGCCTGCTGCAAGCAGATGTTGGAAGCGGCGAATAAAGCCAGCGGGCTGCTTGCAGTTTCCGCTGCATTACGGGCCGATATGGCCGCGCTGGGCATGGTGAGCGATAAGATCATAGTCCATTATACCGGCCTGGATCAAGAGCGCTTTGCGCCCCGCGACCGCAAAGCGGAAAAGGCGAAATTGGGCCTGAGCGGGTCAGTCATGTTATGCGTCGGCGCGTTGATCCCGCGCAAGAATCAGGCTTTGCTGATAGAGGCTTTGCCGCAGTTATCCGCTGTCACATTGCTGCTGGCGGGGCAAGGCGAGAGCGAGGCCGATTACCGGGCGCTGGCGGAGCGAATAGGCGTGGCGGAGCGCGTGCATTTTCTCGGCAATGTGCCGCATGATGATCTACCCGGCCTATTCGCCGCTGCGGATATTATGGCGCTGGTATCGAAAAGTGAGGGTCTTGCCAATGCGTGGGTCGAAGCGCTGGCTTGCGGCACGCCTGTGATCGCCAGCAATGTGGGCGGCGCGCCCGAACTTATTCGTTCACCCGATGCCGGACGGATAATCGCCGACAATATCACCGTTCTGGTGAACGCAGTGCGCGAGCTATTGGAAAATCCCTCGCCGCCGGAGCGCGTAGCGGCGCAGGTCGCGCATTTTTCATGGGCCGCCAATGCCGAAGCGCTCGAAGGCTATTTTCGCGGGATAACAGCGCGTTAAACTGCGTTAAACGATCCTTGCTAAACCTGCGCGCCATAGCCTTCGTTATTGCGATCGGTTTTCTCGCCCGCCCCTTCGGCGGGGATGAAGCTGTCCGGCCCAACCTTGAGCCAGATCAATATCGGCGCGGCCATGTAAACCGATGAATAAGTGCCAACAAAAATCCCGAATGTCATCGCCAACGAAAATCCGAATATCACGCCGGGGCCAAATAACACGAGCACAAATAATGGCGACAAAATCGTCAGGCTGGTCATAATCGTGCGCGACAGCGTTTCATTCACCGATAAGTCGAGTAGCGCGCCCATTTCCATCTTGCGATATTTTTTCAGATTTTCGCGGATCCGGTCATACACCACAATCGTATCATTCAGCGAATAGCCGATGATCGTGAGCAAAGCCGCGATGGTATTCAAATCAAACTCCATCCCGGTTACCGAAAATAAACCAAGCGTCAGCAGCACGTCATGCACCAACGCCCAAATCGCCCCGACGCCAAATTGCCATTCAAAACGCAGCCAGATATAGGCGGATACCCCCAATATCGCCGCGATCAACGCCCATAGGCCTTTGGAAAAAAGCTCGCTGGAAACCTTGCCGGAAACCGAATCCACTCCGTCGATAACCACGCCCTTATAATCGGTCTTTAGCTTGGCGGTGATCTTGCTCGCCATTTCATTGGCCAATTCGGGTTTCTCATCGGCGCCCGCCGGTAATTTCATTCGGATCGACACCTGATTTTCTTTGCCAAAGCGTTGGATCGTCGCATCGCCATAACCCAAGCTACTGATTTTACCGCGCAACTCTTCAACCGGCGCTTCGGCGCTTTGGGTGAATGTTACCCGCACCATTTGGCCGCCGATAAAATCTACGCCATAATTCAGCCCCTTGGTCACAATGAAAAATATCGAAGCGATCATCAACAGGCTGCTGATGGCAAAGGCGATATTGCGCCATTTGAGGAAGCCAATATTGGTATTATCGGGAACAAGTTTGAGTAATTTCATCGCCTTATCCTCCTTAAATAACCAGCTCTTGCGGACGGGCGCGCCGCAGCCACCCCGCAACCCACATGCGCGTAATCACGACCGCCGTAAACACGCTGGTCACAATGCCGATCATCAAAACAACCGCAAAGCCGCGGATCGGACCCGATCCAAAAATAAACAGCAACGTCGCCGCAATCACATTGGTAATGTTGGCGTCAAAAATCGCCCGGCTTGCCTCTTTATATCCATTTTCGATGGCGGCAACGATCCGGCGTCCGCGCCGACTTTCTTCGCGGATACGCTCATTGATCAACACGTTGGCATCCACCGCCGCGCCGATCGTCAGAACAAACCCGGCAATACCGGGCAGCGTCAAGGTGGCATTGGCCAAAGCCATCACCGCCAAAATCATCGCGATGTTAATGAGCAATGCGCCGTTGGCATAAAGGCCAAAGCGGCCATAAGTAACGAACATCAACACCAAAACGATTGTCGTTCCAATAACGGCGGCCAATATCCCGCGCTCGATCGAATCTTTGCCCAGATCGGGGCCCACCGACCGTTCTTCGACAACTTTCAAATCCACGGGCAACGCGCCCGAACGCAGCGATATCGCCAATTGATTTGCGCTGTCGGAGGTGAAGCTGCCCGAAATTTGCGACACGCCGCCCAAAATCGGCTCATTTATTCGCGGCGCGGAAATGACCTGACCATCCAGAATGATCGCAAATAGCTTGTTGGTATGCTGCTGTGTCATGCGCGCAAATTTCTGCCCGCCCTCGCTATCAAACTGGATCGTCACCGCGGGTTGATTATTTTCATCAACCGACGCATCGGCTTTCACCAGCTTGTCGCCGCTAATCCCGCCCAAACGGCGCACGGCGATCACCCCGCCGCCTTCGGCATAGGGTAAAATCTGGCTGCCCACCCGCGCCTTGCCCTTTGCCACATCGTCGGGATCGGCCTGTTCATCGACCAACTTAAATTCCAGTTTGGCGGTTTTACCGATCAATTTTTTCAACGCCTCTGGATCGTCCAGACCGGGCACCTGCACCACGATACGGTTGCTCCCCTGGCGGATAATCGTCGGCTCTAACGTGCCGATGGCATTGATCCGCCGGTCGATCACATCTTTGGCGGTATCCATCGCCTGATCCAGCGCTGCGGCATCGCCGGTTACCGCCGGCGACAAGACCACCCGGTTGCCGTCAACCACCGATAAATTCCAATCGCGCCCGCCGGTCACGCTATTGGCGATGATCGGCAGGATGGCCTCCCGCGCCGCATCAATTTGCGCCGGATCGGGCAGAATGAAACTCAACTTGCCATCGGCCCGCGAGACCGCTTCAATCGCGATTCCAGGCTCCACCCGGCGCAGCGCATTTTGCACGCTATCCTCCAACGCCTCCAGCCGCGCCTGCCCAAGCTGCGAGCTGTCGGCTTCGAGCAGAATATGGCTGCCTCCGGCCAAATCCAGCCCCAGGTTGATCGTCTCTTTGGGAATAAAATCGGGAATCTGCGCCAAATAGCTACGCGGCAGCACGCTTGGTATCGCCAGCAAAATGCCTAATAAGACAATCGCGCTGAGCATGAACCGGCGCATCGGGGGAAAATCAAGCATGGATCATTTCCAACAGTAAAAGCGCCCTTTATCTGGGCACAAATTGTGAAGATACAAGGGTAACCGGTTAATCGTTGGCGGGTTTTCTGCTGCGCGATTCAACATGGCTTAGCGTTGATTTCACGGCTTTTACCCGCAATCCGGGGGCCAATTCCACCTCAACATATTCATCGGTCACGCGGGTCACTTTGCCCATCAAGCCGCCGCCAGTGATCACCTCATCATTTTTTTGCACCGTATTAATCTTGTCCCGATGCTCGTTTGCTCTTTTTTGCTGAGGCCGGATCAACAGAAAGTAAAATACCGCAAAGATCAAAATTAACGGCATAATATTCGTTACAAAAACAGCTATACCGCCGCTATTGGCGGACGCTGCTGCTGCCGCGATCAGCAAATTTGGACCCATCATCATTCCCTTATATTTTTAGCGGGCATTGGGAGTAAATACTTCCCGGCCCATCGATCGGGCGCGATTATCACGCCCCCGCGCATCGTGCAACGGCAAAGCGGGTTGCATTATCAAGATCATCGCCATATAGGCAGCAGATATATCCGTGCGGCGGGGCAATACCAGCGCCCAACCATCGTCCGCACACCCGGTCGGGACGTAGCGCAGCCTGGTAGCGCATCACACTGGGGGTGTGGGGGTCGCAGGTTCGAATCCTGTCGTCCCGACCAAGAAATTTCTACTAAAAACAATAAGTTAAGTAGGTTTCGAAAGCGGCCCATTTTGCTTTGTGCTGTATCGTCATAGCGATATGCTAGAGCATGATGCGATTAGGTAGAATCGCATCATGCTCTTTATCTCTTTGTGATCGCGTGATTTTATACGATTAACCGGTGCCCACTTAATCGCATCACGCTCTAGCGAGGTAAGGCGAAACTCAACGCTCATAGCAACGCCCCGCACCCGAAGGTGCGAGGCGCTGTCAGCGTCAAGCAAGAAGGAGGGCACTGCCCCGCTGCTGGTTCCGTTTGATTATCGTCCAACGGTTTCCGATGGGACGGGCGCGGTCGGGTGGGCATGCGGACTGCTCCTAACAATGATAACCATATGGATTTTATCATGGCAAAGCGCGTGTAGGAAACCGGGAATTGATAAGGGCACTATCGTCGCAATTTCAAGCAACCCATCGCTCCGGAATGCTTAATTATTATTGTGTGCCCGAAGCTAATAAATAGGTAAATATGCACCTGTCACCCTAATTCAACATCGCGGCGATTACCGCGCATTTACAAATACTTGTGAGCCAAGCCCCCGCACGGACTGCCGTGTACGGTCTGCTCCTCAGACAGCACTCCAACGCCACCCCGCGCGCCGCTCTGCTGGGGTGATCCCTGCTATCAGGATGGGGATTTCCACACGACCCGCGCCGACGCAGGCAAGTCAGCTCAACGTAAGGCACACGGCACAGGAAGCGGCGCGATTACAATGGCTTGATAGCCGCGCAAGTCACTCTACCGTTGCCAAGTCAAAGTGACGGAGAAGCGACCATCGCCCAAAAATGCCATTTTCCCGCGCTACATCAACACCATAACACCAGCGAGGACTCGCGTACGGTGTGCCGGTCAGTCCATAACTTTCGGGGCGCGATCCAGCCAACGAGCCTGAACTGGATGAGAGAGCATACGCTTGTTCAATCGGAAGCCTTCAAAGCGGGTGCCCCATGTGATCATGATAATCGCTTCTCTTTTGGCAACATTGGCTCCCCGCAGACCGGGCATTGTTCAAGTACGCGCAAATCGAATCCTTTCACATGCGGAGCGATGCGCTGATCGTATATCGGTGTTCTGCAATTTTGGCATTTGATCGTAAAAATCGGGAGAGCCACAATTACAATAGCGATGAACGAAAAGGATGTCCGGAACGCAATGTACTCGACAAACATCAAGACAACGAAGGCAGCTCCAATCTTCACCAGCAAGCGGACCGCCTTAGCTGACGAAACCATCATTTGCAGCTCGGAAGGATTTGAAATGCAGTGCCGCCGCGCGCGGTCAAGTTGGCATTTGCAGTGAGGCCGCCCCCAGCACGTAACCCGCCATTTACGCCGTTATAGCGAGGATTGAATCCAGAACTGTCGATCAGTGTTCCTGCAACACCAGCGCGAAATGGTCCGGCAGCAACATTTGCATTTACGCCTAAGAAATAATTCCGGCCAATTGCCGAAATCGGAAACGCCGCCTCGGCCAAGAAAGGGCGCAACGGTTTGCCCCTTCGCGCCCTTTCCTGTGTTTGCTGAACCGGGGTAGAATCAGAAAGAACCCGACACTCCAAGGAAGAAGAACCGTCCACGCGGGCCAACCGGCCGCACCAGGGTGCCAAGGAACGGCTCGGTATCGGTAAGATTGTTCACTCCAGCAAAAATCTGTAATTTGTCTGTGAAATCATAACTGGCGGTGATATCCTGCTCAAAGCCGGTTCCCGTGGTAAGCTGCGACGGGTCCGCCAGATTCTCATTGGGAGAGATAACCACGGCACCGTTATCAATCTCCACATCGGTGGCGGCGGCGTTCGAGAATTGTAAGCTGGAGGATTCAAACCGGCCGCGCCAGCCGAGTTTCAACTTGCCGATATCCCAATTTACCCCGAAATTAACGATCCATTCGGGCGTGCCGACTACGCCAAGCAGATTGCTCACCGTCGCCTGATCGGCGATCAACAGCTGTTGCTGGAGCGGATCAGGTTCGGCAGCGATGGTTTGGGCAATCACAGGATCGCTTTCGGTAAACCGTTCCAGAAACCGCGTGCCGGTGGCCCTGATTTCAAACTTACCCCAATCGCGGTTGTCGCCGAACGGCGCATCGAAGCTGTAACGCGCTTCGAAATCGATACCTCTTGCGCGCAGCACCGAAAGGTTGATGTTGCCCGATGTGAAGCCCGAAATGGCCCCGCCATTGTTGGGATTGCGCTCAATCGCATCGCAAAATTGATTGTTGGTGCTTGGCAGGTCAACGCACGCTGAGGCAATTGCGGCCCCCGTCAGGCTGCCAACTGCATCCTCGATCTCAATATCATAATAATCAGCGATAATGACAAGACCATCAAGCGCCCCGCCAAAGATGCCCTTGGGTTCGAATATACCGCCGATTGTGAAGCTATCCGATGTCTCCTCGATCAAATCCGGGTTGCCGCCCGAGGTGCCGGTGACAAATGCGGTAAGGAAATCTGATGAATCAAATCCCGGCGCGACAAATTGGGCACAGTTCGCAACCCGGTTGGCGCTGCCGTTGTTGATGTTGCCATCATCGCATGGGTCGGCGTCAACACCGATGGTTGCACCAGTCTGCGGGCTGAACAACTCACCGATGTTTGGCGCACGCACGGCACGCGAAAAGGTGCCGCGCAGGGTAAACCAGTCGGTCGGCTTGTAAATCGCGCCGAAAGAGTATGTTCCGGTGCCGCCAATCGTATTATAATCGGAGATGCGGCCCGATGCCGAAACTTCCAGATATTTGGCAAAGGGCAGATCAGCCAGCAGCGGCAGTTTAATTTCACCAAAACCTTCGTAAACCCTAATCCCTTGCCCATTGGTCGGCGAAATGTTGATCACCGTGCTGTTGTTGGTCACCACATTGGGTTCAATCGAAAAGAAGCTGTCGGGTACGAACAGCGAATCATCCCGGCGATATTCGAAACCAGCGGCAAAACCGATAGCGCCGCCAGGCAGTTCAAAAAGATCACTCGTATCGCCCGAAACAACGGCCAGGAACTGTTGTTGTTCAATCGTGGTGCTGTCATCCAAATCAACAAAGGCAAAGGCCGCGCCCGCACCCCGGATCGAATTGGGCCCGAGAATATTGACCGGCGCGCATTGGCCATCACCAATCTGGAAAGTGACTGGGCGTGTCAAATTGCCCACATCGACACCGTTGATCGTGGTTCCCGGCGCGAACAGCGGCGGGCTGCCGACAAACAGCGCAGCTGGCGATGGTATCCCGGTCAGTTCGGCGCGGCAAACAATATCGCCCACCTGCGCTGTGCCTGCGGTAATTCGAATATCTTGACCGTTGCGGATGGCATTCAGTGTCGCCGCGCCACCGCCGCCAAAAGCGAGGGTGGGATTGGTTCCGTCAAGATCCGCCGCGGTCAGCGCAACCGCATCAATCGCGGTAAAATACCGGTCGTTGATCCGCTGCGCGCGATTGACGCTGGTAACCTCGGTCCGGCCCCAGCTGTATGACGCCTCAACCACGATATTGCTGACCGGGGCTTCCCAGCGCAAGCCGCCCGTTGCCCGAATGGTGGAGCGTTCGACCGAGACTCCGGAACCAGTTTCGGAACCGACATTGTCGCGTGCAACGAAAATGCTGGGGGTCTCAACCGGATCAAGCGCGTCAAGGATCGGAATCTGGTTACGAATAGATTGTGGCAGGAAGGGGTTGTCGAGCGCAATTGGGACATCATCGGAAAAGGGGATGCCCGTAGTATCGGATGCTTCCACATAGGCAAATTTGGCATCGGCGAAAAATTTGAGGTTGCTGGTAATCTCATAATCGACACCCGCTGCGGCAACAAAGCGGGTCACCTCCGGGATCAGCGTCAATCCAGGTGCCGTCTGGCCGATGAAGATGCCATCGCCCCCGCTCGCGTTGAACGCGCCGGCGGCAGCACCCGGATTAAAGGCTCTGACATTGCCGTTGGCATCAATCACCTGCAAAACTGGAATATTGGTGCCTGGAATATTTGGTACCGTATCTGTTGCAGGGTTGAAATTGGTCACAAACGACGAAAGTTGACCAAATGGGAAAGCAAACGGGGTTGGATCAACCGCGATGGTGGAACCAGCGCTTGACACCGGAAGCCGACTATCTGGTACAAATGCATTTTCTGCGGCAGGATTTAGACCTAGAATGCCATTTAGAAAAGGAGTACTGGAATTTCGTGCGGAAAAGCCCGGCCCGGCAAAATTGGGCCTATCTCCATTAAGAACTGATGTGGAGTGCGAATATTCCGCAGCAAAAACCGCACTGCCGCGATCGTCATTAAAAGTTCCGCCAGCTGCGAGTGAGCCGAACACTTCCTCTGCATCACCCTTATCACTGATCCCGGTTTGGAGGCGATATTCAAGGCCTTCAAAATCCCGGCCGGTGCGGGTAACGAAATTGACCACGCCCGAAACGGCGTCCGCGCCGTAAACCGCCGATGCGCCGCCGGTTAGAACTTCCGTGCGCGCAATCAACGCTTGCGGGATCGATCCAACATCGACCGTAGCGGTGCCCGGTAAACCAGGCACATGGCGGCGACCATCTTGCAAAATCAGCGTACGGTTGGTCCCCAATTGCCGAAGGTCAAGCGTGCTGGCCCCCGTAACCGCAAAACCCTGCGCGCTGTCCAAAGTGGAAGGATCCGATCCTTGCAACGCAGGAATTTCACGCAAAGTTTGCGAAATATCGATTTCGCCCGCTTTCTTAAAAACTTCACTGGTGACAACTTGAACGGGGCTCGGCAATGAGGTCGTCGAATCGGTGCTAATGCGCGATCCGGTAACAACGATAAGATCACCCTCTGCGTCATCGCCGGTGTCCTCCGCCTGCGGTTCGGTTTGTGCCGCTTCCTCGGACGAACCCTCAGCCTGCGCTTGCGCCGACGAGACATGCCCTATGGATAGGGCGGCCAGCGCGCTGCTAGCAAAAAATAGCGCCCGAAGGTGATTGGTTTTGATCATCATAAAAGCTCCCTAATATTTGCTTATGACAGCCTTGCCAGCTCTTTCGAGCGGCTGGCGCGGCAATTCCCCCACAAATCAAATCATCTTATTACATCAGATTTTTGAAATTTTATAAGTTTTTTCCCGATTGGTATAATATTTGCCAAAATACCTATCCAAAGTCCATAACATATTTCCGCCGCAGATTTTTTGGTTTCCGGCCACACCAAGCTGTGACTGTCTATTTGCTGGCCGCAAACGCATAGATATTTGCTGCGGATACCCCAAACCAACCCGTTCCCCCTTCGCAGCGCAGAAAAAGCTTTCCTACAACAAACCTATTTGGTTATATTTGATTCGGAAAGTGAGCGATATCATGGCGACAAGAGACATCTCAACATTGATTGACGAATTGATCGAGCGCGAGGGAGGTTATGTCAATCACCCGGCCGATCGCGGCGGTCCGACCCGTTGGGGCATTACCGAAGCGGTCGCGCGCCAGCAAGGCTATAGCGGCGACATGCGCCATTTGCCGCAAAGCGAGGCCGCCGCAATCTACCGGCGGTTATATTGGGTTAAGCCGGGATATGATCAATTGGCGCAAATAGCCCCCAAACTTGCAGCAGAATTATTCGACACCGGCGTGAATATGGGCACGGCGACCGCAACCGGATTCCTTCAGCGGGCGCTGAATGCGCTCAATCGAAATCAGGCCGACTATCCCGATATCAAGATTGACCGGCAATTGGGTTCCATAACACTAAGCGCCGCCGAACGTTTCCTAAAATCGCGCGGTGCGGCCGCTGAATCCGCACTGATCAAGGCCGTCGATGCGTTGCAAGGCGCGCATTATGTCCGGCTGGCCGAAACCAGGCCATCGCAAGAAGCCTTTCTTTACGGCTGGATCGCCAACCGAATTGGTTAATTTATATATAGCGGAGAATATCAATGTCATTGATTGAAGGTATTATCGGCCCCATCGCCAAGCTGATCGACAAAATTATCCCCGATCCGCGCGCGCGCGATGCGGCCAAGCTGGAATTGCTGAAATTACAGGGCGGTCAGGAAATGGAGGCGCTGCGCACCCAAATGGCCGCGATATTGGCAGAGGCAAACTCGGCCGATCCTTGGACCAGCCGGGCGCGCCCCAGCTTTCTTTATGTGATGTATGCCATCATCCTATGGGCCATCCCGATGGGGCTTATCGCCGCTTATCGGCCGGATTTGGCCAAAGGCATTGCGGACGGCATGAACGGATATCTAGCCGGAATTCCCGATGCCTTATGGGGATTATTCGGCACAGGCTATCTTGGCTATACCGCTGCGCGCCAGTGGGGCAAAGTGAAAGGCGTCGATAAATAAGATGAACCAAAACGGTTATCCTGCGAGCCTAATCTGATGGCTCGAATCAGCGCCGATGGAATTGTTTCACGCCGCGTTACATTAAGGTCCGAACCCTAAACAAGAATGGAGCAGCGCGGATCCATGCTGGCCGCCCAAAAATGATGGTGCATTGCATGGTCCATTGACATTCATCGCGGCACTCGCGATCTTTGGGCGGACTTGCTATCTCTCGGCGCCTTAGGACGCGATTTTCAATGACCCAATCCACAACCTCCAAATCCGCGATCATCGTTACGGGCGCGGCCGGTTTTATTGGCTTTCATGTCGCCAACCGGCTGCTTCAGGCCGGCGAGCGGGTTATTGGTGTCGACAATCTGAATGATTATTATGATCCGCAGTTGAAACGGGATCGCTTGGCGGAACTGGACAAGCTGCGGCAAGATTTTCACTTTCTTCATTGCGATTTTGCCGATCATCATGCGCTGGACAGCGCGCTGTCGGGCCATGTCTTTGACCAAATTATCCATTTGGGTGCACAGGCGGGCGTGCGTTATTCGATCGAAAATCCGCGCGCTTATATACAGGCCAATCTGGCGGGGCATCTCAATATGCTGGAATTGGCCCGAATGCGGGGCGTGCGGCATATGATCTATGCTTCATCTTCGTCGGTCTACGGCCAAAATGGCAAAATTCCGTTCAGCGTTCAGGACCGGGTCGATCATCCCGTTTCGCTATATGCCGCGACCAAAAAATCGGGTGAGTTGATGAGCGAAACTTACGCGCATCTTTACCGTATTCCGCTAACCGGACTGCGCTTTTTTACCGTTTATGGTCCATGGGGACGCCCCGATATGGCGCCGTGGCTGTTCACCGAAGCCATCCTGAACGGCGATCCGATCAAAATTTTCAACCATGGCAAGATGGCGCGCGATTTCACCTATATTGACGATATTGTGGACGGTATTCTGGCAACGCTAACCGGCCCGCCGTCCGATAATGGCTTGGCAAAACCGGGCGGCAGCCATGCACCGCATGCCATCTATAATATCGGGAACAACATATCCGAAAAGCTGGACCGTTTCATCGCGGTGATCGAACAAGCATGCGGCAAATCAGCGACAAAAATCATGATGGATATGCAGGCCGGCGACGTTCCCGTCACTTACGCCGAAATAGACGATATCCGGCGCGATTTCGGCTATCGCCCCGTAACGCCAATTGACCGGGGCATTCCCGCCTTTGTTGATTGGTATCGCAGCTATAAAGGCATTTGATGTCCTTGCCCAAGCGCGGCATTTTTTCTAAAGCCTAACGCTAGATAAAAACACTCCACTTAAAAAATAGAACGGCTGCGTCATGAAAATTGCAATGATCGGATCGGGATATGTCGGGCTTGTTTCGGGAGCCTGCTTTGCCGATTTTGGACATATGGTGGTTTGCGTCGATAAGGATGCGGATAAGATCGCGCGGCTGAATGATCATATCATGCCGATATACGAGCCGGGATTGGCCGGTTTGGTCAAAAATAATGTCGATGCCGGCCGGCTGCATTTCTCCACCGATCTTGCCGCATCGGTTAAAGGTTGCGACGCGGTATTTATCGCGGTGGGCACGCCTTCGCGGCGCGGCGATGGCCATGCGGATTTGAGCTATGTCTATGCCGCATCCGAAGAATTGGCGGGTGCGATCGATCCCAAAACTGTGGTGGTTACCAAAAGCACCGTTCCCGTTGGCACAGGCGACGAGGTCGAACGGATCATCCGCGAAGCCAACCCGGCGATTGAATTTGCCGTCGTCTCCAACCCCGAATTTTTGCGCGAAGGTGCGGCGATTGGCGATTTCAAACGGCCCGACCGGATCGTGGTTGGCAGCAACGAAGAATGGGCCAAGGACGTTATGCGTGCGGTTTATCGCCCATTATTCCTTAATGAATCGCCGATTATCTTTACCAGTCGCCGTTCGTCCGAATTGATCAAATATGCGGCCAATGCTTTCCTTGCGACCAAAATCACCTTCATCAATGAAATGGCCGACCTATGCGAGAAATTGGGCGCGGATGTGCAGGATGTTTCGCGCGGAATTGGCCTTGATAACCGGATTGGTTCAAAATTCCTGCATGCTGGCCCCGGCTATGGCGGCAGCTGTTTTCCCAAGGACACGCTCGCCTTGCTGAAGACCGCGCAGGATAACGAAACACCCGTGCGGATTGTGTCGGCGGTGGTCGAGGCCAATGACCTGCGCAAACGCGCCATGGGCCGCAAGGTGATCGCGGCATTGGGCGGCGAGGCGCGCGGCAAAAAAGTCGCTTTGCTCGGCCTGACCTTCAAGCCCAATACCGACGATATGCGCGATGCACCGTCGATTGCGATTGTCCAAACCTTACTCGATGCCGGAGCGCATATTTCCGCGCACGACCCCGAAGGCATGGCAGAAGCGGCAAATATCCTGCCCCAAGTTACCATGGCACACAGCGCCTATGACGCCGCCGCCGGAGCCGATGCGGTAGCGATTGTTACCGAATGGGATGCTTATCGCGCGCTCGATCTTGCCCAGTTGCGGGCGGCGATGAGGGGTGATGCGTTAATCGATATGCGCAATATCTACAATGTTGCGCAGGCCGAGGCCGCTGGTTTCAAATATGTAAGCGTTGGACGCTGATCGCCATTAGAGCGCGCTACGTGAAATAGGAATCACACTGCCCGCCCTATCACTTTGTTGTCGCATCGCTTTATGCGAAAAACCGGGGCCCACTTTCCGGTCAGGCGCGCAAAGTTAAACTTGCGGGTGCAAAAGTCATTTCTGCTTGCTGATAATGCCGCGCTTGGGCAAACCCGCAAGGAATGACCACCATCTTAACCCACCTTGACCGACTGGAAGCCGAAAGCATCCATATCATGCGCGAAGTGGCCGCCGAGGCCGAGCGCCCCGTGATGCTTTATTCGGTCGGCAAAGACAGCGCGGTGATGCTGCATCTGGCGCGCAAAGCCTTTTACCCCAGCCCGCCGCCCTTTCCCCTCCTCCATGTGGATACCACTTGGAAATTCCAAGAGATGTATAAACTGCGCGATCAGATGGCGCAGGAAAGCGGCATGGAGCTGCTGATCCATCATAACGCGGAAGCGCAGGCGCGCGGCATCAACCCCTTTGATCATGGCGCATTGCATACAGATATGTGGAAGACCGAGGGCTTGAAACAAGCGCTGGATCAGCATGGCTTTGACGCTGCCTTTGGCGGCGCGCGGCGCGATGAAGAAAAAAGCCGCGCCAAGGAACGCATTTTCAGCTTTCGTTCGGCCGGCCACCGCTGGGACCCCAAAAACCAACGGCCCGAGCTTTGGAACCTTTATAACACTCGCAAGTCAAAGGGCGAAAGCATCCGCGTCTTTCCGCTATCCAATTGGACCGAGCTTGATATCTGGCAATATATTCAGCGGGAGGCGATACCTATCGTGCCGCTTTATTTTGCTGCAAAGCGGCCGACCTATCGGCTGGATGGCCAGCTTTTTATGGCCGACGATATTGATCGGATCGAACATGCGCTGGGCCACCGGCCAGCGATTACGCAGCGATCAATCCGGTTTCGCACGCTGGGCTGTTTTCCATTGACCGGCGCGGTGGAGAGCGAGGCATCAAGCCTATCCGAAATTATCCAGGAAATGCTGCTCACCACTACATCCGAACGGCAAGGCCGCGTGATCGACCATGATCAATCCGCCAGCATGGAAAAAAAGAAGCAGGAGGGCTATTTCTGATGGCTTCGTCCTACCAAACCGACGCGCTGATCGCGTCGGACATTGATGCTTATCTCGAGCAACATCAGAATAAATCGCTGCTGCGTTTCATGACTTGCGGTTCGGTCGATGATGGCAAATCCACCTTGATCGGGCGGCTGCTGTATGACAGCAAAATGATCTTTGACGATCAGCTGACGGCATTGACCGCCGATAGCAAGCGCGTGGGAACACAGGGCGGCGAGATAGACTTTGCGCTGCTCGTGGACGGCCTTGCTGCCGAGCGCGAACAAGGCATCACCATCGATGTTGCTTACCGCTTCTTTGCCACTGAAAAGCGCAAATTCATCGTCGCCGATTGCCCCGGCCACGAACAATATACCCGCAATATGGTAACCGGCGCATCAAACGCGGACCTGGCGATCATCCTGGTCGATGCCCGCAAAGGCGTTTTAACGCAAACCCGGCGGCATAGCTATCTTGCGCATTTGCTGGGTATTCGCGGCATCATTCTCGCGGTTAACAAGATGGATCTGATCGATTATGATGCCGATCGTTATAACGCAATCTGCGATGACTATCGCGCTTTTGCCGAGACAATTGGCATCGGCGATTTCACCTGCATCCCTATTTCGGGGTTTAAGGGCGATAACATCATCGTCCAATCGCCCAACACGCCCTGGTATAGCGGCGACCCGCTGATCACGCATTTGGAGGCGGTGGAGCTTGCGCTTGCCGCGGACCAAGCGAAACCATTCCGTATGCCTGTCCAATGGGTCAACCGGCCCAATCTCGATTTCCGGGGCTTTTCGGGGCAGATAGCGGCAGGTTCGGTCAAACCCGGTGATGCCGTCCGCATATTGCCATCGGGTAAGACATCAACCGTCTCGCATTTGGTGACGCTGAAAGGCGAGCTGGATGAAGCAGCGGCCGGGCAATCGATCACCCTATGCCTTGCCGACGAGATTGATTGTTCGCGCGGTGATGTGATTGCGGCTGCGGACGATCCGCCCGAAGTTTCAAACCAATTTGAGGCGACCCTTGTCTGGATGGATGACGATCCGCTTCTCGTTGGGCGTTCTTATTGGCTAAAGCTTGGCGCGCAAATGGTATCCGCCACCATCCAGCAACCCAAATATACCGTCAATGTCAATAATATGGAGCATATGGCGGCAAAGACGTTGGAGCTCAACGCGATTGGTGTGGCCGAAATTGCAACCGACAAGCCGCTTATATTTGAACCCTATGCGGCAAGCCGCGCGCTGGGCGGATTTATCCTGATCGATAAGATTACCAACCATACCGTGGGCGCCGGCATGCTGCATTTCAGCCTGCGCCGCGCGCAAAATGTACATTGGCAGGCCACCGATATTGGCCGTGACGACCACGCCGCGTTAAAGAACCAAAAGCCGCGCGTGCTTTGGTTCACCGGCCTTTCGGGTTCGGGAAAATCGACCATCGCCAATGAGGTGGAAAAACGCCTCAACCTGATGAACCGGCACACATTTCTGCTCGATGGCGATAATGTTCGGCACGGGTTAAACAAGGATCTGGGCTTTACCGAGGCTGACCGGATCGAAAATATCCGCCGCGTAGGCGAAGTCACCAAATTGATGGCCGATGCAGGATTGATCGTATTAACCGCCTTCATTTCGCCTTTTCGCGCCGAACGCGAAATGGTCCGCCAAATGCTTCCCGGTGGTGAGTTTATCGAGATTTTCGTCGATACGCCGCTGGCGGTGGCGGAGGCGCGCGATGTGAAGGGGCTGTATAAAAAAGCGCGCAGCGGGCAGCTCAAAAATTTCACGGGTATCGACAGCCCCTATGAAGCGCCAATAACGCCGGAAATTATTGTCAACACCGCCAAAATGACCCCAGCGGAAGCCGCCGATCATATCATCCGCACCATCATGCCGCTGAAATGAACAGCGCCATGGCCATAGAACAATCGGACCTGCGGCTGGCGCAGCGGCTGGCGAATGAAGCGGGTGCGCTATTGCTGGCGCTGCAAAGGGAGGGGGCGCTTTCGGGCAAGGCGCTTGGTCAAGCCGGCGACAGGCGCGCCAACGCATTGATAATGCGCGAATTGCGGGCGGCGCGGCGCAGCGATGCGATATTATGCGAGGAAGAAAAAGACGATAAGGCGCGGCTGGCGCATCGCCGCGTGTGGATTATCGATCCGCTCGATGGCACCCGCGAATATAGCGAAGGCCGCAGCGATTGGGCGGTGCATATCGCGTTGGCGATTGACGGCATCGCGGCGGTGGGCGTGGTCGCGCTGCCCAGCCTTGGACTAACGTTAACGTCGGGCAATCCGCCCAAATTGAAGGCCGCAAACATACCGCCAAAAATACTGGTCAGCCGCACCCGGCCCGCCGCCGAAGCGCTTCTGCTGGCCAAAACCATCGGTGCGGAGCTTGTGCCGATGGGGTCCGCAGGCGCAAAAGCCATGGCGGTGGTCCGCGGCGAAGCCGACATCTATCTCCACACCGGCGGCCAATATGAATGGGATAATTGCGCGCCGGTCGCGGTGGCGCAGGCAGCCGGGCTGTACTGCGCCCGGCTCGACGGATCACCCATGCGCTACAACCGCGAAGATAGCTATCTGCCCGATCTGCTTATTTGCCGCCCCGAATTGGTGGATGCGGTGAAAGCGGCGATTGCCGCGCGATAGGCGCCGATATCCTAATCTGCCCTGCGCGGCGCATGAAATACGCATATTAGCGCCAAGGCGGATTGCGCCGTTTGATAAGCTCGTCTAGGCGCTGCAGCCATGCTGAATATATCGGGAATCACCGTGCGCCTTGGTGGGCGCGTTATTTTGGAGCGTGCCACCGCCGCGCTGCCCACCGGCGCGCGCGTCGGCCTGATCGGCCGCAATGGCGCGGGCAAGACCACTTTAATGAAGGTTATCGCCGGATTGAACGAGCCCGACGATGGCAGCATTGAAATGCCCAAAGCGGCGCGGATCGGCTATATCGCGCAGGAGGCACCGGCGGGCAAGCAAACCCCGTTTGAGGCCGTGCTGGCCGCTGATACCGAGCGCGCCGCCTTGCTGGCCGAGGAAGAAACCGCGCAGGACCACGGCCGCATCGCCGATATTCATGATCGCCTGATTGCGATCGACGCGCATACCGCGCCCGCCCGCGCCGCGCGAATATTGGTTGGCCTGGGCTTTGACGAAGAAATGCAGCACCGCCCGCTCGACAGCTATTCGGGCGGATGGAAAATGCGCGTGGCGCTTGCCGCACTGCTCTTTTCCGAACCCGATATCCTACTGCTCGATGAACCTTCGAACCATCTGGATCTTGAAGCAACCATGTGGCTGGAAAGCTTCTTGAAAAACACCCGCGCGACGATGGTGCTAATTAGCCATGAACGCGATTTGTTGAACAACGTTGCCGATCATATCTGCCATTTAGAGGGCGGCAAAACCACGCTTTATGTCGGCGGCTATGATGCCTTTGAAAAGCAGCGCGCCGAGCGGCTGGCGCAGATCGAATCGGCCCGCGCGGCGCAAGAGGCACAGCGCAGCAAGCTGCAAGATTATATCGCGCGCAATTCGGCGCGGGCGTCCACCGCGAAGCAAGCGCAATCGCGTGCCAAGGCGCTGGCCCGGATGCAGCCAATTGCTGCGGTCGTTGAAGACCCATCGCTGACCTTTGATTTTCCCAGCCCAGACGAGTTGAAACCGCCGCTGGTGACGCTTGATCTGGCGGCGGTCGGCTATGAACCGGGCAAGCCGATATTGCAGCGGTTGAACCTGCGCATCGACCCTAACGAACGCATCGCATTGCTCGGCCGCAACGGCAATGGCAAGACCACACTTGCCCGGCTGCTGGCCGCGCAATTGCCGCCGATGGAGGGCGGTATTGCGGTGTCGGGCAAGATGCGCGTCGGCTATTTCACGCAATATCAGGTGGAAGAGCTTGACACCGCCGACACCCCGCTCGAACATATGGCGCGCGAAATGAAGGGCGCGACGCCCGGTGCAGTACGCGGACAGCTTGGTCGTTTTGGCTTTTCTGGGCAAAAGGCGGAAACGCTTGTCGGCAAGCTTTCGGGCGGCGAACGCGCGCGGCTGGCGTTGGCGCTGATCACCCGCGACGCGCCGCATATGCTGATCCTCGATGAGCCGACAAACCATTTGGATGTCGATGCGCGTGAGGCATTGATCCAGGCGCTCAACAGCTATGACGGCGCCGTTGTGATTGTCAGCCATGACCGGCATATGATCGAGCTGACCGCCGACCGGCTGGTGTTGGTCGAGGGCGGCGAGGCCAATGAATTTTCCGGCTCGCTTGATGATTATACCAGCTTTATTCTAAGCGGCGGCGATAAGAGCTCCGATAGCGGCAAAGGCCGAAACACCG
>JAKFUU010000005.1 GCA_021732525.1 Sphingomonadaceae bacterium
CGTCGCTCGACGGCAAAATCGCGTTGGCAGATGGCAGCAGCCGCTGGATAACCGGCGAAGCCGCACGCCGCCATGGCCACCTTGAACGCGCCCGGCATCCGGCGATTTTGGTCGGCGCGGGAACGGTTCGCGCGGATCACCCATCGCTCGATGTGCGCCTTGCCGGTTTGGAAGGCCGCAGCCCGGTGCGCATCATGCTGGGGCGCGGGCCAGCTCCGGGTGGTTGGCTGTCCCTCCAATCGCCGCAGGAGATCGCTTCGCTGGCTTTCAACAGCCTGATGGTCGAGGGCGGCACCGCGGCGGCTTCGGCTTTCCTTAAAGCGGGGCTGGTCGACCGCATATTGCTATATCGCGCGCCAATTTGGATCGGGGAAGGCAAATCGGCGCTCGGCGACATCGGTCTTGCCCAATTGGCCGACGCGCACGGCCAATGGGTGCTTGCGGACAGCCGCATGCTTGGTAAAGACCGGATGGAAATTTACGAGCGGGCAGATTAAATTTAAGGACCGAGCATATGTTCACCGGCATTATAACCGACATTGGCACCATTGAAAGCGTGCAGCAGCAAGGCGACCTGCGCGTGGTCATCGCCTGCGGTTATGACATGCGCGGCGTTGATATCGGCGCGTCGATTGCCTGTTCGGGCGTTTGCTTGACGGTGGTGGATAAAGGTCATCGACCGGATAGCGTGGGTTGGTTCGCGGTTGATGTTTCGAATGAAACGGCCGGTTGCACCGCCGCTGGCCAATGGACGGCGGGCCGCAAATTGAACCTAGAACGCGCATTAAAAGTGGGCGATGAGCTGGGCGGGCATATTGTCACCGGCCATGTCGATGGCGTAGGCGAAGTGACGCAGTGGCAGGTTGAGGGCGGCTCGCACCATTTGGAGGTAAAAGTTCCGGCCAGCATCGCCGCATTCGTCGCGGCAAAGGGTTCGGTCACCATCGACGGTGTATCCTTGACGGTAAACACGGTGGAGGACGCCGGCGGCATTACGACGATGGGCCTAAACATCATCCCGCACACGGCCGCAGTGACCACGCTCGGCGCGCTTCAACCCGGCCTCTCAGTCAATCTGGAAATTGACGTGCTGGCGCGTTATTTAAAGCGGATGGACGATTTGCGCGGTGCGGTTTAACCCACCATTCGGGCCATCAAAAGGGCAACCAACGCTGTTTCCTGGAAAATTTCATATAGCCGACATTGGCACCCAGCCTTAATCCAGCGCCAACACGGATGGGGATCAGCACCACATCGCCGCGCCGCAGATAACTGGCGTTGAAACCGCCGACCAGATAGGCCACGCCCTCAGCCGAAGGAAATCGTTTGTATAAATCTTCGCTGTCGTAAAGATTATAAACCAGCACAAAGGTGCTGCCTGCATTTCCGCCCGCATCAAAGCCAATCGACGGTCCGGTCCAATAAGCTTTCTTCTCGCCCTCAATCTTGTGATACATCGTGCCGCTGCCATAACGCAGCCCGACGACAAACGCGCCGCCGCCTTCGCGCCCGACAATATAAGCATTGGGCTGGCCCTGTTTTTTCAAAATATCTTCGATAATTCCGGCAAGCCCCGCCGCGCCTTTGCCAAACACACCCTCTGCTGCGCCGATCAGATCGTCTTTTTGAAAAGTCTGAGCCGGATTTTGGGGTGCCGATCCGCCCGGTCCAGCGGCGGCAGGCGCTGTATTTTCGGCGGGTAGGCCATCGGTTGGAATGCCATCTTGGATCGTCTTGGTTCCCGCTTCGGAAACGGGCCCCTGCGGCGGCTGCCCTAAATCAGAATTGATGGCGTCGTTCGGATCCACCGTAGCAATCTGCGCAGCGACCGGCACTATAGTTAACATTAAAGCGGCCACCGCCATCATAGCGCGCGGCAAAATTGGCGAAATGAATGTTCTAAACATCGGCAGGCTCCCAAATTTAAATCAGATATTGAGCCAGCCGATAGGCCTTACACAATGAACCGGCGATGACCCGAGTCTTATTTGCGTCAGAGCGAGTCGTTACCCGCCCGGCAAAGCGTCAACAAGCCGCGCCAGCCCGGTGGACGGCGATATCGCGCGATATTTCAAAAGGGCGGTAAAAGACATTGCAGCAACGATGCCGCCTCGCTATAGCGCCATCTTCAAGGCCAGCCAGACGGACACGTGGGTGAGTGGCTGAAACCACCTCCCTGCTAAGGAGGCGAGCTCCTATCGGGGCTCCGTGGGTTCAAATCCCACCGTGTCCGCCATTTGATAATCATCATAAACTCGTCGCGGTCCATTTGCTTGGCCTTTGAGATCGGATAGGGTGTTTTTGCCGGCTGGCTAAATTCGTTACCTGTTAGTTATTCACACGGAAACTGCTAGAGTAAGTTGCAGTAATACGAATCGTCATTGCGAAGAGCGATGCGACGCTGCAATCTAGGGTTGTGCAGGATCGCCCTGGATTGCTTCGCTTTGCTCGCAATGACGAATGTTGCAGATTAAATGCAACAAGCTCTAGAGCTACCGAATTAGGCCGGATGGAAGGAAAAGACATGGGCGACAGCATTTTAGGCATTTTGAGCACGCTGACTTATTTATTCGTTTTCGTGCTCGGCCTCATATGTTTGCTGATTGTCGCCGTGTTTATTTTGGATGTCACGCAAACCGGCGATGCGGTGCGTCGCAACTATCCGGTCATTGGCCGGTTCCGCGCCATATTTTCCGAGCTTGGCGAATTTTTCCGGCAATATTTCTTTGCGATGGACCGCGAAGAAATGCCGTTTAACCGGGCGGAGCGCGACTGGGTTTACCGCGCGGCCAAAGATATGGACGACACTATCGCTTTTGGTTCGACCAAGCATTTGACACCGCCCGGCACCCCGATTTTTGTCAATTGCCCCTTCCCCACGCTCGAAATAGACGCCGCACCGACACAGCCGATGATCATCGGGCCTTTCGCGCGCATGCCCTATGCCGCGCCGTCCTTTTTCAATATTTCGGGGATGAGCTTTGGCGCATTATCTGCGCCCGCGATCCGGGCCTTGTCGCATGGCGCAAAAATGGCGGGCGTTTGGATGAATACGGGTGAAGGCGCGGTTTCGCCCTATCATTTGGAATCGGGCTGCGACGTGATCTTTCAAATTGGCACCGCCAAATATGGCGTGCGCAATGATGATGGCAGCTTAAACGACGATAAACTGCGCGAAGTGGCTGCTTTTCCTCAGATCCGCATGATTGAAGTGAAAATGTCGCAGGGCGCTAAGCCTGGCAAGGGCGGTATCCTGCCCGGTGCCAAAGTGACCGAGGAGATCGCCGCCGTGCGCGGGATTCCGCAAGGCAAGGATTCGATCTCCCCCAACCGCCATCCCGAGGTGAATGATATTGATGACTTGCTCGATTTCATCGGCCATGTCCGCGAGATATCAGGAAAGCCCACCGGGATTAAGGCGGTGATCGGCGATTATGACTGGATCGAAATTTTATGTCAGAAAATCCACCACCGCGGGCCGGAAAGCGCGCCGGATTTCTTCACATTGGATAGCGGCGATGGCGGCACGGGTGCTGCGCCGATGGCGTTGATGGATAATGTGGGCCTATGTCTGTCGGAAAGCCTGCCGGCGCTGTCCGATATTTTTCATAAATATGGTCTGCGCGATCGCATTCGAATTATCGCATCGGGCAAGCGCATCACGCCGGCCGAGGTCGCTTGGGCGCTGTGTGCCGGTGCCGATTTCGTCAACAGCGCGCGCGGATTTATGTTCTCGCTGGGCTGTATTCAGGCATTGAAATGCAACAAAAATACCTGCCCAACGGGAATCACAACGCATGACCCTAGGCTGCAAAAAGGATTGAACCCGGAAGACAAAAAGGTGAAAGTTGCCAATTATGCCCGAAATCTGATCCATCAGGTGGAGGTGATTGCCCATAGCTGCGGCGTCGATGAGCCGCGCAAATTACGCCGCAAGCATGTGCGGATTGTTCAGGATGACGGCCGGTCGGTGCCGCTCAATATTCTATATCCGCGCCCCGATATATTGCCCGAATATGCAGGGCGGGAATATAGGGTGCCTGCGGCATAATCACCTTGCGTGCGGCGCGGTGCTGCTCCAATTAAGCGCCTATGAAACCATCTGGCATGAAAATACTCAGTATATTTGGCACCCGCCCCGAAGCGATTAAGATGGCGCCCGTGGTGCTGAAACTGGCGGCCGATCCGCGATTTGATGCGCGGGTTTGCGTGACTGGGCAGCATGCCGAAATGCTCGAACAGGTGAATAGTTTATTTGGTATCGTCCCCGATATTGACCTGAAAATTATGAAGGCGGGGCAAGGCTTAACGCATATTACCACGGCGGTGCTCACTGGGCTGGAGCCTATTTTGGCCGAAATGAGGCCCGATTATGTGCTGGTTCATGGCGATACCACGACATCCACTGCGGCGGCGCTGGCGGCTTTTTATGCCGGCGTGAAGGTCGGCCATGTCGAGGCGGGCCTGCGCACGCGCAATCTAATGTCGCCCTGGCCCGAGGAAGCCAATCGGCAGATTACCGGGCGGCTGACCAATCTGCATTTCGCGCCGACGGTGCTGTCGCGCGCCAACCTGATCGAAGAAGCCGTGCCGGCGTCCAACATCCATGTCACCGGCAACAGCGTCATCGATGCCCTGTTGATGGTGAAGGCCAAGATCGAAAATGATCGCGCGCTGAATGCCGAATTTGAAGCGGCTTTTCCGTATCTTGATCCGGCCAAGCGGTTGATTTTGGTTACCGGCCATCGCCGCGAAAATCACGATGGCGGGATCGAGCGGGTTTGCGAAGCGCTGGCTCAAATCGCGCGCCGGGGCGATGTGCAGATTGTCTATCCGGTGCATTTGAACCCAAAGGTAAAAGATGCTGCCGGCAAGCTGTTATCGGGCGTCGATAATGTGTTTTTGGTCGCGCCGCAAAGCTATCTGCCTTTTGTCTGGCTGCTCGCTCGCTGCGCGCTGGTGATCACCGACAGCGGCGGCTTGCAAGAAGAAGCGCCCAGCTTTGGCAAGCCGGTTTTGGTAACCCGCGACACCACCGAACGTCCCGAGGCGGTGGAGGCCGGGACCGTCAAGCTGATCGGCACGGACACAGCCACGCTGATCGCTGAGACCGGCCGCTTGCTCGATGACGACGCCGCTTATCAAGCGATGGCGCGCGCGCATAATCCTTATGGTGACGGCATGGCGGCGGGGCGGATCGCGGATATTCTCGCCCGGCAGATATAGGCCCGCATTCGGCCCCTACTCTACCCGCTGTTGCGCAAAGCGGTCGCGATGGCGTTGATCGTTAGCTGGATGCCCTCCCCAATCCGCGCATCGTCTTCGCCCGCGCGGTGGCGTTTCATCAGCTCAATTTGCAATAGGTTGAGCGGCTCGATATACGGCAGGCGCAGCATGATCGAATTATACAGCGCCGGATTGGCCGCCAGCAAATGCGCCTGCCCGGTTGCATCCAGCAGGCCATCATGCGCCATGTTCCAACCATCTTTGATCTGTCCGAACAATTGCTGCGACAAGGTGGTATCCTCGACCAGATCGGCATAATGCGCGGCAATGCCCATATCGCTTTTCGCGAGCACCATTTCCATATTAGCGAGGATGGTTTGGAAATAACTCCATTCGCTGGCCATCGCGCGCAGCAGGCCCTTGTCCGCAAAGGAGCCCAGCGCCTGCCCGGTGCCATACCAGCCAGGTAGCATAACCCGCGCCTGCGCCCAGCTAAATACCCACGGGATCGCGCGCAAATCTTCGATGGCATCGCTCGCCTTGCGGCTGGCGGGGCGCGAGCCGATCTTTAAGGTTGCGATCTCACTAATCGGAGTCATTTGCCGGAAAAATTGCCGAAAGCCATCTGTTTGATAAACCAAGCTGCGATAATTGGCGAAGGCCGCCGCCGATAATTTGGCCATCGCCGTTTGGAACCGCGCTTCATCGGCATGGGCAATCGGATCGGGCGACAGCGTGGCCAACATCACCGCCGATGCCATTGTCTCCAGCGCAGCGGCGGCATTATCTACCGTGCCATATTTGGCGGCGATCACCTCGCCTTGTTCGGTTATACGGATGCGCCCTTGCACCGTGCCGCGCGGCTGCGCCTTGATCGCGCCAAAGGCGGAGCCGCCGCCGCGCCCGACCGCGCCGCCGCGCCCATGAAATAGCTGCATCGCCACGCCGGCCTCAGCAAAGACCGATGCGAGGGCGCTGGAGGCACGGTATAGCTCCCAAGTGGAGGTGATATAGCCGCCATCCTTATTGCTGTCTGAATAGCCGATCATCACCTCCTGATGACCGCGCGCGACGGCCAGCGCCCGCATCGGTTGGAGCGCGAAAAATGCCTGCATTGTTTCGGGTGCCGCCTGCAAATCGGCGATGGTTTCAAACAGGGGAACCGACATGATCGCGGCGCTGGGCGTGCCATCTTCGGCAACCCGGTATAACCCCGCCTGCTTGATCAGCAGGTAAACTTCGAGCATATCGGAAAGGCTGGTCGTCTGACTGATATTATAGGTGGTGATTGCGCCTTTGCCAAAATGCGCCTGTGCCTTTGCGGCGGCGCGCAATATCGCCAGCTCTTTGGCGGTCTCCTCGCTATAGTCATGCCATTCATCGGCAAGCGGCCGGTTATGCGACAATTCGGCGAGCAACAGCGTGACCCGCGCGGCTTCATCCAGCGCCAGATAATCACCTTCAACCCCCGCCGCTTGCAAAAGTTCGGCGATAACGCGCTCATGCACCATGCTATTTTGCCGCAGATCGAGCGTGGCGAGATGGAATCCGAATATTTCAACCGCGCGGATCAAGCGCCCCAACGCGCCGCCCGAGGAAAGCGCCCCGCCGCCGCCCGCTGCCAATCCCGCAACCAGGCTTGCCAAATCCGCGCGCAATTCGTCGGGAGAGCGATAGGCTTCGCCCGGCAAGGGGGATGGGCGCGGCGGATGATCGCCGATCAAATCCATATGGGTCTGGGCCAAGCGCGCGTAAATGCCCGATATCGCCCGGCGATAAGGCTCATCGGCGCGGCTCGGCGCATTATCGCCGCTGCACTCGGCCAATGCAATTACCGCATCAGGCGTGTCGCTGTTGCGGCTGGAGATAGAAAATTCGGCGCCCAATAGGTGAATTTGCTCCAGATAAAAGCGGATCGCCGTGCCGCCATTGCGAGCAACCGCATAATGCAATGTTTCGGCATTGACGAAGGGGTTGCCGTCGCGGTCCCCGCCGATCCAGCTGCCCAGCTTGACAAATCCCGGGGGCCGGTGGCCCAGCGCCTTTTCCCAGCGCATATAAAGCTTGGGCAGCGCGGTTAGGAACACTTGCTGCATATAGCTGCGCGCATTTTCAATCTCATCGGTGACAAACAGTTTTTCACCGCGCAATGGGCGGGTTTGCCACAGCAAGGCGATCTGCCGGAAAATGGCTTGTTCAATTTCGTCGCCATCGGGCGTAATTTTTAAGCCCGCATCGCGCATCGTCATTAAATCAGCGATCCGGTTTTTATGATCGATAATACTCTTGCGCCGCACCTCGGTGGGATGCGCGGTGAGCACCGGCACGATCAGGCTGTTAGCAAGAAGTTCCAAGATAATAGCGTCATCAACCCCCTGCTGCCGCAAATTGATCAGCGCTTCTTCAAAATTAGCGCCCTCTTCGCTCGCCAGCCCTTGCCGGTCCTCGGCCAGGTTGGCGAGCAAGGAAAATAGCATAAAGCCGCGCGCAAAATTGAGCGTATCATCGAGCGATAATGCGCCCAGCCCGCGGTCGCTGGCATCCGCGCCTTCCACCCCGCGATAGCGGTCGACACTGGCCGAGCGGATATATTCGGTCTGCCGGAATAATTTCTCACCGCCATAGGCGCGGATCACATCGCCGAGCATCTTGCCAAGCAAACGCACATCGGGATTTTGAGAAATAATCGACTTTCTTGGCATTTGCGGCATCCCGCCTAATTGCCATTGCGGCACCCAACGTCAAGCATATTGGAATATAGCGGCGAATATTATCTTATCAACGTCCGATAATGTCAGAAAGCCGTGAAATTTCCTGATTTTGTTGCTCAATATCGGACGCGATTTCGGCCTGCACCGGCTGAAGCAATGGCCCCATCGATGGACCTATTCCTTTAGAATCACTATCGCTTTGGGCTATGATCAGATCATCTATTTGCGCAAGGGTCGCGATGGAATCGCTCCGCGATTTGTCGAGCCGGCTAAGCATCAATTCGGCGTGAACCCAAGGCTCGCTGCCGATCATTGCCGAAACTGCGGCCTGCGCGGCGGACCGCGCGGCGGGTAGCAGCGCGGCAAAAGCTTTGGCGGCCGCTGCATGCTGGCGCTGTATCGCCGATAGCTGGATACGAGTGGCCTCGGGCAAATCGCTGGCGATAGGCGTTGGCGGCACGGCCGGCGCTGCTACAATAGCATTTTGTTCAAAGGGGCGCTGCGCGAGCGAAGGAAACTGTCCCTCCGGCGTGCTGCATCCGCAAAGCAGAGCAGCAGCCAGAAACGGGGCACAAATTAGCCAAAGCTTTGCATAATCCATTTTTCACCATTTACGCAGCGGCAATGGCGCAAGCAAGCAACTTTACCAAATGCTCAAAAGAAACCCGCTGCTAAATCCAGAAAAACCCCCAAAAGGCGTTGACAAAAGCGCGGCGACACACTAACTGCCCGCTCTCCAACGGGCCAAGCAAGAACCTTGTTTTTGTTTGAGATCGTTGGTTTTCTGTGCTTTTTTCACGGCACAGAATCATATTGAACGCCAAATTTTGGAATGGATGAATTAGCCATGTTCGCAATCGTGCGCACTGGCGGCAAGCAGTATCGCGTCGCCGCTGGAGATAAAATCGCAGTTGAAAAGCTGCCCGGTGTCGCTGGCGATAAATTGTCGCTCGATGATATTTTGCTGGCTGGCGAAGGCGGCGCGATTACCGACACCAACGGCCTATCGGTTTCCGCGGAGATTATCGCGCAAGAACGCGGCGAAAAGATTATCGTTTTCAAGAAAAAGCGCCGCCATAATTATCGGCGCAAACAAGGCCACCGCCAAAGCCTAACGTTGCTGCGCATTTTGGCCGTGGGCGCGGCGAAAGCCGCTGCCCCAGAAAAAGCCGCGGCGAAAGCCGCTGCCCCAGAAAAAGCCGCGGCGAAAGCCGCCGCACCAGAAAAAGCCGCCGCAAAGCCCGCCGCCGTGAAAGCGGAAGCCGCGCCTGAAAAAGTGACGGCATCAGTAAAGAAACCAGCGGCGAAAAAGCCCGCTGCCAAGAAAGCTGACTGAGCCTAAACGCTCGGCGAATGAATAGGAGTTTAGACCATGGCACATAAAAAAGCAGGTGGTTCGTCCCGTAACGGTCGCGATTCAGTCGGCCGGCGTTTGGGCGTTAAGAAATTTGGCGGCGAAGAAGTGATCGGCGGCAATATCATTATGCGCCAACGCGGCACCAAGGTCTATCCAGGTTCGAATGTTGGCCTGGGCCGCGATCACACTTTATTTGCGCTGCAAGCCGGCCGCGTGCGATTTCATGCGGGCAAACAAGGCCGCAAATATGTGTCGGTCGATATGGCAGCAGTGGCCGCCGAATAATTTGGGCAATCGATAATGGGTTGTCCTAACGGATAACCCGGAAGCGGTCTGTAACACAGAAAGCTTCACCTGACAGGGAGACGGGTCATCCGGTCTCCCTTTCTTTTTGACCCATTGGTCGTTTGTCGCACTCTTCCTGTCATTCGCCCCGGTTAGGGGAGTATGTCGCGGGATTGTCACGTGTGGCGGGTAATCGCCCTCCAATAGTGACCATCGCGCGCGAAGATGGAGAGTCTAATATGTTTGCAAGAACCGAAAGATTGCTGCTCCGGCCAAGTTGGATCGAAGATGCGGAGGCTTTGCATTTTGCCGTTGCCGATGCAGATATCGTCCGCAATCTGGCGCAGGCGCCGTGGCCTTACACCATGGATGATGCGCGCGAATTTGCCGCAACGCCGCAAAGCGCAACGCATCCGCATTTCTTCCTGTTCCGGCGCACCGACGGCGCACCGCGATTGGTGGGCTGTGCTGGTTTGACCAAAGACGGGGATGAGACCGAGATTGGCTATTGGATTGCGCGGCCTTATTGGGGCCTCGGTTATGCCAGCGAAGCAGCGCGCGCCGTTATCGCTATTGCGCATGCGATTGGCCACCGGCAATTGATGGGCGCGCATTTCACCGACAATCCAGCGTCCGCCCGCGTGCTGCAAAAGACCGGCTTTCGCAGCACCGGACATGTCAAAATGCGTCATAGCAAGGGCCGAGGACGCGCAGCACCATGCGTCATATATCATCGTTCTTTGGCGGATGATGATGCTGGGGAAAATAGTCGAGACATTATCCCCATGCGCATGCCTTATGATGCGCAGTTGATCGCTGCTTAGGCTGCGATCACAAACTTAGCAGCGCCGCTATTAGAGCATCGCGCGAAAAAGTGGGCACCGGTTTTTCGCATAAAGCGATGCGACAACAAAGTGATAGAGCGGACAGTGTGATTCCTATTTCACGCTGTCCGCTCTAATCAGCGCTTTTCATCCACGTGGTGGTCGCTTATATAGCACAGATGACTTATCTTGACGCTCGTTCTTATCTTTATCAACCCGGCCTGATTGATCCCGATGGTGCATTGCGCGTTACCAAAGACGCGCTGGCAAATTGCGACGATGGGGAATTATATCTGCAATATAGCGCGTCGGAAAGTTTCGGCTTTGACGACGGCCGTTTGAAACTGGCGGATTATTCCACCGGCGGCGGCTTTGGCCTGCGCGGGGTATCGGGCGAGATGACGGGGTTCAGCCACGCCAATGAGATTAGCGAAGCCGCCATCCGCCGCGCGGGCGAAACCTTGCGGTTGCTCGACCCGGCAAAGGGCCAGCCCGCGCCGCCGCCGCGGCAGAATAACCGGCATCTCTATACCGATGGCAATCCGCTGGAGCTGGTACCCTTTGCCGAAAAGGTTGCCTTATGCCAAAAAATCGACGCTGCCGCGCGCGCGCGCGATCCGCGTGTGGCACAGGTTAGCGTGTCTTTGGCAGGCAGCTGGAGCGTGGTGGAAATCATCCGAGCGGACGGTTTTGTTGCCACCGATATCCGCCCGCTTGTCCGGCTCAATATCAGCATTATTGCCGAAGAAAATGGCCGCCGCGAATCGGGGGCCTATGGCTTTGGTGGCCGCTATTTATATGACCGTTTGTTTGACGATGCGCGAACGCAAGATGCCGTTGATAAGGCGCTGGCGCAGGCGCTGACCAATCTGCGCTCGGTCGATGCGCCTGCGGGCGAGATGACGGTGTTGCTCGGCCCCGGCTGGCCGGGCATATTGCTGCATGAGGCCGTGGGCCACGGCCTGGAAGGCGATTTCAACCGCAAGGGCAGCAGCGTATTTAGCGGTAAAATTGGCGAGCGGGTTGCCGCACCCGGAGTCACCGTGGTTGATGATGGCACCATGCTTGATCGGCGCGGATCGCTATCGATCGATGATGAAGGCACACCAACGCAGGAAAATGTGCTGATCGAAGACGGCATCCTCAAAAAATATATGCAGGACCGGATGAATGCCCGGTTGATGGGCGTGGAGCCCACCGGCAATGGCCGCCGGCAAAGCTATGCCCATGCGCCGATGCCGCGCATGACCAACACTTTTATGCGCGGCGGCCATGATGATCCAGCCGAGCTACTGTCACGCGTGAAAGACGGCATTTTTGCGAAAAGCTTCGGCGGCGGACAGGTCGATATCGTATCGGGAAAATTCGTCTTTAGCTGCACCGAGGCTTACCGCGTGAAGAATGGCAAGCTGGGCGATCCGATTAAGGGCGCAACATTGATTGGCGACGGTTTCACCGCGCTGAATAACGTTACCGGCATCGGCAATGACATGGCGCTGGATGAAGGCATCGGCATGTGCGGCAAAGCGGGACAAAGCCTTCCCGCCGGCGTCGGGCAGCCGACAACCTTGCTAAGCGCGCTAACCGTGGGCGGAACGGCGGGATAATGGCCGAGTTTTTTGATGCGCTGAATGATAAGCATGCCGAAATGATCGGCAAGCAGCCGATGTTTTTTGTCGCGACCGCCGCTGCCGATGGGCGGATCAATCTTTCGCCCAAGGGTTATGATGTTTTTCGCATATTGTCGCCAACACAAGTCGCCTATCTGGATTTGGGCGGTTCGGGCAATGAAACCCATGCGCATTTGGCGGCGGAACAGGTTGATCCCGGCCGGATCACCATCATGTTCTGCAATTTTGACCGGCCCGCGCTCATCTTGCGGATTTATGGCCATGGGCGCGCTATCCTGCCGCAGGATGAGGAATGGAGTGATCTGGCCGCGCATTTCGATATGCTACCGGGCACACGCCAGATCTTCTTGATTAATGTGGGCAGCGTGCAGACCAGTTGCGGTTGGGGCGTGCCCTTTATGACGATGGAAAAGGAACGCGACAGCTTGCAAAAGGCGCATCGGCAATTTGAGCCAGCGGCATGGGTTGCCAAGATGCAAGCAAGCAATAGCAGCATCGACGGCCTGCCTGTGCGGCCAACCGACCGCTATTTTGGCGGCGAGGCATAATAATGTCGCTCGTCGAGCTGGCGCGTTACACATCGGCGATCAATGCCGAAGTGACCCGCGGGTTTCTTGAATCGCACGGCATCGGCTCGGTCGTGTTCGATGGCGGCATGAATGCAGCCGAGAGCGTGCCGATCACGATACCCGCGCGGGTGATGGTTCTGGACGAAGATCTGGACGAAGCGCGCAAGCTGTTGCAGCAAGCCGATATGATATGAGCCGTCACGCCGGTGCACGCGTCATTCGAACCCAATCTTAAACGGCGTGACTGCTTAAATATTAATCAGCAAAATTTCGTTGCTTAATATTTAAGCAAGATTAAGTAAATTACTTGCTGCGCCGCAACAAAAACCCCCTCAAAACCCGCCATTCGAGATTCTGGCACGCGCTTTGCTCTGAAAGCTGTCGGGACATAATAATTAGGGGCAGCGCATGAAATATATCATCGCCATTATCAAACCGCACAAGCTGGATGAGGTGCGCGAAGCACTCACCGCCATCGGCGTGGCCGGGATGACCGTTAGCGAAGTGAAGGGTTTTGGGCGGCAGAAAGGCCAAACCGAAAATTATCGCGGCGCGGAATATAGCACCAATATGGTGCCTAAGGTGAAAATTGAAGTCGCTTGCGGATTAAGCGAAGCGCCGGCCATTATCGAAGCCATTCAAGCCGCAGCGGCCACAGGAACCATTGGTGACGGCAAAATTTTCGAGCTGGATTTGAGCGGAGCAACACGCATTCGCACGGGCGATACCGGCGATATGGCGCTTTAGGGCGGGACACGCAGCATCACAGATAAAATTAGGGATGAAACATTCATGTTAGAAGCAATGAAAAATATCGGCCAATATGGGGGCGCGCTAGGTTTGGCAGCATTTGCCAGCCTTCCGGCCTTTGCCCAAACCGCCGCACCGGTGGTTGACAAGGGCGACACCGCTTGGATGATGACCGCGACGGTGCTGGTTATGGCGATGATCGTGCCCGGTTTGGCGCTATTTTACGGCGGCCTGGTTCGCACCAAAAATATGCTGTCGGTGCTCACACACATAATCGCCGTGTCATCGCTCGCGATGATCATCTGGGTGATCTATGGCTATGGCTTGGCCTTCGGCGGCGATGCCAACCAATTTGTCTCAACCGGCAAATGGTTCCTGGCGGGGGTTACGCCGGATTCGCAAGCCGCGACTTTCAGCGATGGTTTCAAAATTCCCGAATATGTCTTCATCGCCTTTCAAATGACTTTTGCCGCGATCACCGTATCGCTGGTCGTTGGCGGGCTTGTCGAGCGGATGAAATTTTCGGCCCTGATGATCTTCGCTGCAATCTGGCTCACCATCGTTTATTTCCCCATCGCGCATATGGTTTGGTATGCGGGCGCTGATGAAGCCAGCACGGGTTTGATCTTTGGCTGGGGCGCGCTTGATTTTGCCGGCGGCACCGTTGTCCATATCAACGCAGGTATTTCCGCGCTGGTCGGCTGTATCATTTTGGGCAAACGCATCGGTTATCAAAAAGAAATTATGGCACCGCATAGCCTAACCATGACCTTGATTGGCACGGGTCTTCTCTGGGTGGGCTGGTTCGGCTTTAACGCAGGCTCCGCGCTCGAAGCCAATGGTTCGGCGGCGCTGGCGATGATGAATACCTTTGCGGCCACTGCGGGCGGGGTACTTTTCTGGATGCTCACCGAAAAAGCGCTTGGCCATAAAGGCTCCATGCTCGGTGCCTGTTCTGGCGCGATTGCGGGCCTAGTGGCGATCACGCCCGCTGCGGGCAATGCGGGGCCCGCAGGGGCGATCCTGCTCGGCGCGGTGGCGGCCATCCTATGCTGCTATTTTGTGATGAAATTGAAGGCGAAGCTTGGCTTTGATGATAGCTTGGATGCCTTCGGCATTCACGGTATCGGCGGCATTATCGGATCGATCGGAGTTGCCATCGTCAACCTGCCCGCGCTCGGCGGTCAGGCGGGTGATGATTATAACGTTGGCAGCCAGCTTGGCATTCAGGTCGCGGCGGTGCTCGTTGCCATCGCATGGGCTGCCGTTGGTTCGGCCATCGCCTTTTCCATCGCAAAAGCGATCACCGGGCTGCGCGTAAGCGAAGAAGTAGAACGCGAGGGTTTAGACCTCGGCGAACATGGGGAGCGCGCATATAATTATTGACCCCGTGGAAGTGCGGCAAAAAGAGTGGGAACCGGTTTTTCGCTTTGCCGCACGGCCCCGCAAGCAAATCCGTTTGGCGGCGGAGCCTTTACCTCCTCCTTCTAAAGGCTTCGCCGCCTCAGCTTGTTCCTCCCGCGAACAACCAACTAAAGCCCCAGCCTCAATTGGCTCGGGGCTTTTTTGGCTGCAAATGACCGGAAAGAAACAAGCGCGCTTATTGCCATAAACGCGCTTGCTTGCTCCTTTCGAGAGCGTTTTCATTTACCCGCTGATATCGGCCCCGTCACCCTTTCGTATATTTCACGAAGAAAGGGAGCGATCCAATCTGGGATAAACGCAGTCAGCTTAAGCTGGATTATCGCGGGTTAAAGGCTCCAACGATGCCTTGCGTCCGCCCGGCAATTGTGCGCCGGTGCATTCATCAGCATTTGCCTTATAAGTCCAAGCGTTGCCTTGATAATCAACCGTAGATGTCCCTGCACAGCTTGTGCCCGGGCCAGCGGCGCAATCATTTCCTGCTTTCAGCGACACGCCGTAGCATTTTACTTTTTCAGCCTTTGCTTCTGCTGTTTTTTCTCCACCCGCAGCAGACGTGTCTGCTCCTCCACAAGCGGCAAGCATCGCCGCACCGGCCAAAGCCGCAGCCAATCCAGTTAATTTATTCATAATAGCTTCCTTCCCGTTCACGGTAGAATGACAGAATATTCAGGCATAATTGCCCGGCTGCATCCTATTCGAATTTAATCCATTACAGGTTACAATATCAAGGGTGAAGGCTAAAAAGCAGCGAATGACCAAGAGATTCGAATTTACGATCAGCACTGCCGACGGCAAAGCGCGCACCGGGCTTATCAAAATGCAGCGCGGAGATATCCGCACGCCGGCCTTTATGCCCGTCGGCACGGGGGCCACGGTAAAGGCCATGCGCCCCGAAGATGTGCGGGCGACCGGCGCAGACATTATATTGGGCAATACCTATCACCTTATGCTCCGCCCCGGCGCGGATCGGGTGGCAAGGCTGGGCGGATTGCATGAATTTTCGCAGTGGAAGCGGCCAATCCTAACCGACAGCGGCGGCTATCAAGTGATGAGCCTTTCGGCGCTGCGTAAAATTACCGAAGAGGGCGTTTCGTTCCAAAGCCATCTCGATGGTTCCAAACATATGCTGTCGCCCGAACGATCGATGGAGATCCAACGCCTGCTCGGCAGCGATATTGTCATGGCTTTCGATGAATGCCCGGCCAATGACGTGTCGCATGACGAAGCCGCAAAGTCGATGGCGCGTTCCATGCGCTGGGCCAAGCGCAGCCGCGATGGTTTCGACAGCGGCATCGATCATGCCAGCCGCGCGGCGCTGTTTGGTATTCAGCAAGGCTCCTTGGACCAAGCCCTGCGCAAGGAATCGGCCGACGCGCTGATCGATATCGGCTTTGATGGCTATGCGGTGGGCGGACTTGCGGTGGGCGAAGGACAAGCGGCAATGTTTGCCACGCTTGATTTTGCGCCCGGTCAATTGCCCGCGGATAAGCCGCGCTATTTGATGGGCGTGGGCAAGCCCGACGATCTGGTTGGCGCGGTCGAACGGGGTATCGATATGTTTGATTGTGTGCTGCCCACCCGGTCGGGCCGCAATGGGCAAGCCTTCACCAAATATGGTCCGGTCAACATCCGCAACGCCAAACATGCCGAAGATCAAGGACCACTCGATCCTGATTGCGATTGCCCGGCCTGCGCGCGCTATAGCCGCGCCTATCTGCACCACCTAACCCGCTCCAAAGAGATTTTGGGCGCGATATTGATGACTCAGCATAATCTGCATTATTATCAAAATTTGATGGCGGGAATGCGCGGCGCGATATCCGAAGGGCGCTTTGCCGGATTCGCCAGCGATTTCCGGCAGGATTATTTGGGTGACGGACGATAGATGACGGGCGAAGCCGCCATCGCTGCTGCCATCACCCGCGCGCAAGCCAACAGCCACTTCCTTGCGGGCCTGATCGAACGCAACTCCGATCTTATGTCACCGATTGAAGTGGGCTATTTTGACGCAGCTCTAGCCAGCGCGCTCGCCCGAACCTCGGACAGCACTGGCACCATGCTGCGCCAACAGCGGCAAGGGGTAGCGCTCGTCACGGCAATCGCCGATCTTTCAGGCCTATGGGATCTTACCAAAGTCACCCGCGTCCTGTCCGATTTTGCCGATGATGCATTGGGAATTGCGATTAAAGCCGCAATAGAAGAGCGCGTTCCGGGCGCGCCCATTCAAGGTTTCGCCGTTATCGCGCTGGGCAAACATGGCGGGCGTGAGCTGAATTACAGCTCCGATATTGATCCGATATTCCTCTTCGATCCCAAGACCCTGCCTTGCCGTGACGGCGATGATCCTCAGGAAAGCGCGATCCGCATTGGCAAGCGCGTGATCGAACTGCTCGATAAGGTCGATGAAAATGGCTATGTTTTCCGCGTCGATATGCGGCTGCGGCCCTCGCCTGAGGTTAGCCCGGTCGCCCTGCCCGTGGAGGCCGCCATTGGCTATTATGAATCGAGCGCGCTCGCCTGGGAACAAGCCGCCTTCATCCGCGCCCGCGCCGCCGCCGGAGACAAAAAGCTGGGGGCTTATTTCCTAAGGAGCATCGGGCCTTTCGTGTGGCGGCGCTCGCTGGATTTTGGCCAGCTTAAAAATATTCAAAAAATGAGCGCGCAAATTCGCGATCATTATTCGCGCGGGCAGTTATTTGGCCCCGGCTATGATTTGAAACGCGGGCGCGGCGGCATTCGCGAATGCGAATTTTTCGCGCAGGCGCATCAGCTGATCCATGGCGGGCGCGATCCAGCCTTGCGCATCGCCGATACCCGGGATGCGTTGGCCGCATTAGCGGCGGCGGGCTGGATTGATCCCAGCGACGCGGCGGCTCTATCCGAAAGCTACGAATATCTGCGCGTTATCGAACATCGGCTGCAGATGGTCAGCGACCGGCAAACGCATAGCTTGCCCGAAAATTCCGAACGCTGCGACGGCGTTGCGCGGCTGCATGGGTTGGCCGATGGTGCGGCGTTGATGGCCATACTGCGCCTGCATATCGGCCGCGTGTGCGCCATTTATGATGAGCTGACCAAGGATGAAACCCGCGGCGCATCGGCGGCACTGCCGGATGACGCCCTGATTTTATCCGGCCAGCTGACCGCGATGGGCTTTGCCGAACCGGCGCCCGTGGTGCAGCGTATCGCCCGCTGGCGATCGGGCAAGCTGCGCGCAATCCGCAGCCCCGCTGCACGCGATGCGTTTGAGGCGGTGCTGCCCGCGATGATGGAGAGTTTTGCCGGATCGCCCGATCCGGGCCGCGCCTTGGCCCGCTTTGATAATATTCTCGACGCGCTGCCCAGCGCGGTTAATTTCTTCCTACTGCTCGAAGCGCGGCCCAAATTGCGCGAATTGATGGGCAATATATTAAGCTACGCGCCGACGCTGGCCGAGGCGCTCGGCCAGCGCGCGGAGCTGCTTGATGGTTTGATCGATGCCCGCATGCTAGATTTGCCCGATGATGCCGCCGCGCTGACCGATGCGATCCGCGCCAAAACGCACGGCAGCGATTATCAGATGCTGCTCGATCAGATACGTATTTTTGTCGGCGAACATCGCTTTATGCTGGGCGTGCAGTTGATCGAGGGGCGGCATGATCCGCTGCGGATCGCACGCGGCTATGCGCATTTGGCCGAAGCCGCGCTGACTGTGCTGACCGATGCGGCGGTTGCCGAATTTGAAGGCGCGCATGGCAAAGTACCCGGCGGTGAATTGGCGATCCTGGCGCTCGGCCGGCTCGGCGGAGAAAGCCAAACGCATGCCTCCGATCTCGATCTGATATTGCTCTTCACCGGCAGTTTTGAAACCGAATCGGATGGCGCAAAGCCATTGAGCGCGACGCAATATTTCAATCGCTTGGCCCAGCGCGTGGTGGCTGCCTTGAGCGTGCCGACCGCATCGGGCGCGCTTTATGAGGTGGACACCAGGCTGCGGCCGTCGGGCGAAAAAGGCTTGCTCTGCGTTTCGCTCGATAGTTTTGCGCGTTATCAGCGCGAAGAGGCATGGACATGGGAACATATGGCGCTCACCCGCGCCCGGCCGGTTTACGGCTCCGCAACCGCCAAACGGGCCGCGCAACACATTATCGACGAGGTGCTGTCGCAGCCCCGCGATCTAAAGAAACTGCGCGCCGATATCGATAAAATGCGCCGTGATATGGACGCGCATAAGCCGCCCAAAGGCGCGCTAGATTTCAAATTGCTACCCGGCGGATTGGTTGATTCTGAATTTGTCATCCATATGCTGCAGCTATCGGGTGCAGCAAAGCCCGTGCCGCAATTGGGGCAAGCGATCGCGCTGCTTACCGAGGCAGGCGCCCTGCCCGATGGCTACAATCCCGCCGATGCGTTCCTCTCACGCTTCCTGATAATTTTGCGCCTCGTCGCGCCCGATTGCCATGTGCCGAGCGAGCCAACCCAAAAATTGATCGCGCAAATTTTGAAGCATGATGACTGGCCGTCGTTGATGGCGGCTGTTGCAAAGGCGCGCGGCATCATATTGGATGCGTGGAATGAATATCTCCCCCAGCGCGATTCGCGTCAAAATCGCCGTAACGAAGGAAAATAGCATGACTGATATTGGCGGCACACTCCCCTCGGTGATGATCAAAGACAGTGGCAACAACGATCTTAATCTGGCCGAATTGCCCACGCCCTTTGTGCTTTATTATTATCCCAAGGCCGATACACCGGGATGCACCAATGAAGGCAAGGATTTTTCCGCGTTGAAGCCCGCTTTTGATAAGCTGGGCGTAGCGGTTTACGGAATATCAAAGGATAAGCCCGCGAAGCTGGTCAAATTTGCGGCGAAATATGATTTCACGGTGAATTTGCTTTCGGACGAGCTCTCCGATGCCACCGAGCAAATGGGCCTTTGGGTGGAAAAAAGCATGTATGGCAAAAAATATATGGGTATCGAACGCGCGACTTTTTTGGTGGGCAAGGACGGCAACGTTACGCATGTCTGGCATAATGTGAAGGTTAAAGGCCATGCCGATGCGGTATTGGCCGCCGCCCAGGCGCTCTAACCGTCTCGCAAAACGCGCTTAACCAACCGTGCAGCAAACAAGATTTCGCCGCGCATAAAATACCATATAAATATGGGAAAGCCTTGCCGCACATCGCTTCACCAGCGGCCCGGCGGGTTCAATTAAACGACTCAGCGCGTTATGAAGCCGGTTGAACGATAGATTACGGCACTTCTATTGCATTTATCTGCCGAAAAATTTTACAGCATTATTAACGATAAGGGGATGGCAAATAATTGCCAAACATAATCAAGGCTGCGTTTTAACGCGCGGGTCGCAACAAAGGTTAATCAAGTCTATGAAACGCAGCGATTTGGCTACGAGCCTTACACTCGTTCAAAAATTGGCGACAAAATCGACTGTTGCGATTATCATTGCCGTTGGTCTTTCGGCAATGGCTTCGCCCGCTGCGGCTTCATCGGCGACGGTAGCGTCCGATAATTTCAGAATTAACCCCGAAGATGTAAAGGCAAATGAAACGCCGCTGGGCGTTTCCGACCCGGATTTCCGCGCATTGCATGGCAATTGGGGGAAAATCAACGGTCTTAGCGTGCCAAAAATCGATGTTTCGGTGCCTTCGATGGATCCCGTCGAATCGATGACGCTGTCGAGTGGTTTTGGCCCGCGCCGGGCACCAATCCGGGGTGCGAGCCGCAACCATAAGGGCATTGATATTCCCGGCCCCGTCGGCACACCTATCTTCGCAACCGCCGATGCGATTGTCGCCAAATCGGAATGGGTGCGCGGCTATGGTAAATATGTCGAACTGTCGCATGGGAATGAAATTGAAACCCGCTACGGGCATTTATCTTCCTTTAATGTCGTTCCGGGGCAGCGCGTCAAGATGGGCGATGTCATCGGCTATATGGGATCAACGGGCAATTCCACCGGCAGCCATCTGCATTATGAAGTGCGGATTTCGGGCCTCGCGGTGAACCCTTCCGCTTTCTTGTCAGCATCGGTCCCATCAAATAGCTTGATCGCCGCAAATGAAGCTGATAGCCAATCTATAGGCGGCCCGGCTGAATAAGCCGAATCGCAAACGCATCACCTTTGGGAGAGGGTGTAAATCTGGGGGCTGATGAGGGTGATACCTTGTCGCCCCTTTTGTTTATCCCTATATCATGATCATGGCAGAAATGATTTTAACCGACAACGCCGCGCGCCGTGTCGCCGAAATTGCCGAAAAACTCGGCAAAGACGCCATTTTGCGTCTTTCGGTGGACGGCGGCGGCTGTTCGGGTTTCCAATATCGTTTCGGGCTGGCCGACATGGTGGATTCGGATGACCATCTGGTCGAAGCGGCGGGCGCAAAATTGGTGGTGGATTCGATTAGCCTCGATCTGGTGCGCGGTAGCGCGGTTGATTTCGTCGAATCATTGGGCGGGAAAAGCTTCCAAGTCACCAACCCCAATGCAACCGCCGGATGCGGATGCGGCTCCAGTTTCTCGGTATAGCGGGCGCTATTGGCTCTAAATGCCGCTCTGATCTCCGCTTTGGGCGAACTTCCTGCGTTGCTGCGATATTGCCAGGATGATTATTGGATCATCTCCAGCGCGGCCGTGGCGCTCCACATTCAGCAGGATATTGGGGCCGCCGACATCGATCTTTTGGTCAGCCGGGCTGATGGCCACAAATTGATGCAGCAATATCGCCTGACCAACCAAGCGGACCAGCGCCATGCCTTGTTCCGCTCATCCTTGTTGCTGCAATATCATGAATTCGCTCTGCCAGTGGAAATTATGGCTGAATTGACGGTGAAAAGCGGCAGCGGGTGGCAGCCAATCCGTCCCCAATCGCGACAACAGATCAAGACCGGTGCCAATTTCTTTTTCCTGCCGGACCGCGAAGAATTGGCGAAGATGCTGGCCTGTTTCGGCCGGCCCAAAGATTTGGAACGACTGGACCTGCTCGCTGCTTACCGGCCGTTTTAGCGCGTGGAGATCATCGCGCGAAGATCATTGCATCATCGGCAAAGGCCTTAAATTCAAGCGCGTTGCCCGATGGATCGCAAAAAAACATCGTCGCCTGCTCGCCGGCAAGCCCGGCAAAGCGAATGGTCGGCGAAATCAGAAATTCGACCTTACCCTGCACCCGTAGGGCCAGCGCATGCCAAGCATCCATTGTCAGCACGACGCCATAATGCGGCAGCGGAACATCGTGATAATCGACGGAATTATGCGCGGCCGGCACCAATTTATGCTCATCAAGATGAACGACAAATTGGTGGCCGAAAAGATCAAAATCAATCCAGCGCGCGTCCGATCGGCCCTCACCGCAGCCCAGCAAATCCCCGTAAAATTTGCGCGCCGCCGCCAAATCATTAACCGTCACCGCCAAATGAAAGGGCCGTAGACTCATTGTGCCGGCTCCGGCGGGTTCGCGGTAACATTGCCAGTCTGCTCGCCCGGCACGGCCGGAGGTTGCTCGGGTATCACCGCATTCAGCAGCGGCAGGCAATCCGCCATCAAACCGCCCAATATATCAGTGGGATCTTTTCCCTGATCGGATGCAGCCACCGCCAACCGCTGCCTTTCCTCCACCGCGCGGCGGATCGCAAGCCCAATAACCGCAACCGGTTGCCCGGTTTCAAAAACCACCCGGTCGCCGACAATGCCCGCATATTTCCGGCCGCGCGCGGTGACATCGGGAAACCGGCGCGACGCGGCAATACCGCGGCGTTGATCATCGGCGAGCAAACCCAACGTCGCAACGCAGCCAATGTCGCGAATATGCTGATCGGTCAGCGGCTTGGGCAACGGAGCGGAGGACGGCCCCGCAGCGACTTGCAGCGTCATCCATAAAGTCAGTATCATTCGCCATTCTTAAATTGCAATCGCCGCCGCATCAAGGCAATGATGCGCCGCGATGGAAACAGCCAACAACTTTATCAAACGGCACCGGTTCTGGTTGGCCCCCATCGCCGGAACAATTTCCGCCACGGGCTTTGCGCCCTATAATCTATGGCCGCTTACCATTGCCGCTTTCGCGCTGTTGATTCACTGGGTGGCGGGCGCGCCCAACCGAAAATCGGTATTTTTGATCGGCTGGTTATTTGGCGTGGGTCACTTTACCCTGGGCAATGATTGGATAGCGGTCGCATTCACTTTTCAGGCAAAGATGCCGGTTTGGCTGGGTTATTTCGCGGTCCTTGCGCTGGCACTTTATCTTGCGATATTTCCAGCGCTGGCGATGCTGGGCGGTTGGAGCGTGGGGAATTGGACCCGGCGGCGCGGCGGCAATGCGACCATCCCCTTCGTCATCGCGATCAGCGCCATGTGGATCATCACCGAATGGATGCGCAGCTGGGTCTTTTCCGGCTTTGCCTGGAACCCGCTGTCGGCTATCAGCTTATCGGCCTTTGGCGGCGGGGCGACGCGTAGCATTGGCAGCTACGGTCTATCCGGATTTGTCCTTCTCTATGCTGCAATTTGCTGGGGATTATTCGCGGCGTTGCTGAATAAAAGCGAGGGGAAAATCAATTTTAAGGCAATCTTCGCGCGCCTGCTTGATCTGACGCTTTTGTCCTTGCTCACCGTTTTTTTGAGCTGGATCGGTAGCGGATCACCCATGCCGCAAAGGGGCCAGCCGCAAGCCATTACCATCGCGCAGCCCAATATCAGCCAAGCCGAAAAACATCGGCCCAGCTATAATGTCATCAGCTATCGGCGGCTGGCGGAAAATAGCCAGGTCGCCGGCAATCGAGGCCCACGCTTGATCCTCTGGCCCGAGGCCGCCGTCCCCGATTTTCTGGAATCGGGCTATCCCTATCGCTTTTATCAATTTCAAACCGGCGAAAATGCGGAAACGGCGCGCAGGCGCCTCGCAAGCCTGTTAAGTGACGGCGATATATTGATAACCGGCGGCAGCAAACTCGAAATCGACAAACAAGGCCAGCTGGTTGGCGCACGCAACAGCATGATCGCGATCAATGATGGGGGCGCGATCATCGGCAGCTATGATAAGTCTCACCTGGTGCCTTATGGTGAATATTTGCCGGTGCCTTGGTTGCTACGGCCACTGGGCCTTGCCCGGCTCGTGCCCGGTGACCTTGATTTCTGGCCAGGTCCGGGGGCGCAAACATTGAAACTGGGCAGCGGCAGGCCCAATGTCGGCTTTCAAATATGCTATGAGATTATATTTTCCGGGCGCGTGACCGACCGCAGCAATCGGCCCGATTTTATTTTCAACGGCTCAAACGACGCCTGGTTCGGCCCATCCGGTCCGCCGCAGCATCTGATCCAAGCGCGGATGCGCGCGGTTGAGGAAGGCTTGCCCGTGCTGCGCGCCACACCAACGGGGATCAGCGCAGTGATCGATGCCAATGGCGCGGTTCTAAAAAGCCTGCCCATGGGCGTGGCGGGGCAGATCGACGCCACGCTTCCGCCTGCGCATAGCGAAACGATATTTGCCCGGTTTGGCAATATCATTCCGGTCGGCATGGCGATTTTGATGCTGGCTTTTGCATTGTTGCCTGTTGTCATGCGCCGCGCTTCGCGCTAAGAGCGATCCTAAATCACATAAAGCTTTCTTTATATCATATAGGATTTTGCATGCGCTCCAGCTTTCTCTTCACATCGGAATCGGTTTCCGAAGGCCATCCTGACAAAGTGTCCGATCAAATTTCAGACGCGGTCGTTGACCTGTTTCTATCCAAAGACCCCGAAGCGCGCGTCGCTTGTGAGACCTTGACCACCACCAACCGTGTGGTTCTTGCCGGCGAAATCCGCTGCAAAGGCATTTATGAAAATGGCGCATGGGCGGCAGGCGCATTGGAAGAAATTGAATCGACCGTGCGTGGTGTGGTGAGAGATATTGGCTATGAACAGGATGGTTTCCATTGGGAAACACTGTCCTTTGAAAATCACCTGCACGGCCAATCGGCGCATATTGCACAAGGCGTTGATGCCGCCGGGAACAAGGATGAAGGCGCGGGCGATCAAGGCATTATGTTCGGCTATGCCTCCGATGAAACCCCCGATTTGATGCCCGCGACGCTGGATTACAGCCACAAGATATTGGCACAAATGGCCGCCGACCGGAAATCGCGCAAAGTGCCTTTTTTGGAACCCGATGCGAAAAGCCAGGTAACCTTGCGTTATGAAAATGAAAAGCCCGTTGCGGCAACCGCATTGGTGGTTTCAACGCAGCATGCACCGGGCTATTTTTTCCACAATGGCGAAGGCGACGCGGCAAAATATGGTGAGCTACGCGCTTATGTCATGGATGTTTTCCATAGCGTCCTTCCCGATGGTTTCATCACCGCCGAAACCGAAATTCACGTCAACCCAACCGGCCGTTTCGAAATTGGCGGGCCGGACGGCGACGCCGGATTAACCGGGCGCAAGATCATTGTTGATACCTACGGCGGCGCCAGCCCGCATGGCGGCGGCGCATTTTCGGGCAAAGACCCCACCAAGGTCGATCGTTCTGCGGCTTATGTCACCCGCTATCTGGCCAAAAATATCGTCGCCGCTGGTCTCGCCCGGCGCTGCACCATTCAAGTCAGCTATGCCATTGGGGTTGCGCATCCGCTGTCGATCTATGTCGATCTTCACGACACCGGGGCTGCTGGGATCAGCGAAGATGCTGTTGAGAAAGCGATTCCCACGCTGATCAATCTTACCCCGCGCGGCATTCGCGAACATTTGGGGCTGAACAAACCCATTTACCGCAAAAGCGCCGCCTATGGCCATTTTGGCCGGAAAGCCGAGGGCGATTTTTTCCCCTGGGAAAAAACCGACCTGGTGGACCGATTGCGCGCCGCCTTGCTTTAAAGCGGGATGCATCAGACCAAACCCTATCACGCCCTTCATCCATTTGAGCTCTAATTTCACGCTGCCCATGCGAAACGACCGAAACCGAGAGCGACCATGGCCCACTCAGCCCAATTTCATTGACAATATGCGGCTGGCAAACTACGCGTCCCCAAATTCCCTAACAATTATCAAGAATCAGGAGCCACCATGGCGCGCGTTACCGTTGAAGATTGTGTCGATAAAGTATCCAACCGTTTTGATCTTGTGTTGCTGGCCGCCGAACGCGCGCGCGAAATTGCCGGGGGCGGTGAATTGACGATTGACCGGGACCGGGACAAAAATCCTGTCGTTGCGCTGCGCGAAATCGCCGAAGCCACGATCAATCCCGACGATCTTCAAGAAGGGCTGACGCAGAGCCTGCAAAAAATGCAGATTGACGAAGATGAAGCGGCGGACGATATCGGCTCGATCAGCTTGTCTGCCGAAGCGCTGCGGTTAACCGCAGCGGCCCCCGCGCGCGGCGGCAATGCAACGCGGGATTACGACCGCTAGGCCGCGCAGGCATTCGGCTTCCTGTTCTTAATAGAACGCTCGTTATTCCCGCATAGTCGGGGATCCGGCACCCCTACGAGTGGTTGATTGTCAGCATTAAAAATAAACTGCAACAGCCGCCAAATTATCGAAAATATTGTGAAATGGAGGTCGGATTTCCGGCCTCTTTCTTTTTGCAGGAATGACTGTAAATTGATGAATGATTTTGCTTAAGCGTCAGATAATTCTATCGGACAGGAAATCGCTCTAGGAGCGCCTTATGTTCATCGGCCATTATGCACCGGCTTTGATTGCCGCTGCCCATCCCAAAGCGCCGCGTCTGGGGTTGCTATTCATCGCCGCGCAATTGGTTGATATCGCATTTTTTGCATTCGTCATTTTTGGCGCGGAAAATATGCGGATCACACCGGGGATAACGGCGATGAATGCCATGGATCTCTACCATATGCCTTACACGCATAGTTTGGGGGGTGGGTTGATATTCGCTGCGGCCTTGGCCTGGGCAATCTATTATTTTTCGCGTAGCGCAGCGGCGGCTTTGATTGCTGCGGGCGTCGCCTTATCGCATTGGTTTGCCGATCTGCTTGTTCATGCGCCCGATCTGACATTATTGGGTTCACCGCCAAAGCTGGGGCTGGGCCTGTGGAATTATCCATTGATCGAAATGCCGTTGGAACTCGGCATAACGGGGACGGCCTTCGGATATTATCTTACCCGCCGCAAGGCAAAAAAGGGCGCGCCTTCCGAACCGGTTTATACGTTGATTGGCGTGATGCTCGCGCTACAGCTTTATAACTGGCTCGCACCGCAGCCCGAGAAGTTTGATTTGTCATTGCCGCTTTTGGCTTTGGCCGCCTTTGCCATTTTCACATGGCTGGCTTACCGGTTGGATCGAACGCGCTCACCCGCCAATTAACCGCACGGCTGCCCCCAATTTCGCGCTAGGCCGGAGCGCTATTGCCCGCTAAAGGCGGTGCTATGACCGAAATCACCCCCCAGATTATCGCCGAACATGGCCTGAATGACGCCGAATATGCCCGGATATTGGCCGCCATGGGCCGCGCGCCGAATTTGGTGGAACTGGGTATATTTTCGGTCATGTGGTCCGAACATTGCAGTTACAAAAGCTCGCGTATTCATCTGGCACAATTGCCCACCAGCGCGCCTTGGGTCATTTGCGGTCCCGGCGAAAATGCCGGGGTCATCGATATCGGCGAAGGTCCGAATGGCACAAAGCTGGCCGCGATTTTCAAGATGGAAAGCCATAATCACCCGAGCTATATCGAACCTTATCAGGGCGCAGCAACCGGGGTGGGCGGTATTTTGCGCGATGTGTTCACCATGGGCGCCCGCCCGGTGGCTAACCTGAATGCACTGCGTTTTGGCCGGCCCGATCACCCCAGGATGAAGCATCTGGTGCAGGGCGTGGTCGCCGGGATTGGCGGCTATGGCAATAGCGTTGGCGTGCCGACCGTGGGCGGAGAGACCAATTTTCATGCCGCATATGACGGCAATATCTTGGTCAACGCGATGACCGTGGGCGTCGCCGATCAGGACAAGATTTTCTATTCCGCAGCCACCGGCGTGGGCAATAGCATCGTGTATGTCGGCAGCAAAACCGGGCGCGATGGCATCCACGGCGCGACGATGGCGTCGGCGGATTTTTCCGATGATGCCGATGACAAACGCCCGACGGTGCAGGTGGGTGATCCCTTCACTGAAAAGCTGCTGATCGAGGCATGCCTGGAGCTGATGGCGACCGACGCGATCGTGGCGATACAGGATATGGGCGCGGCGGGGCTGACGTCGTCGAGCGTCGAAATGGCGACCAATGGCAGGGTTGGCATACGGCTTGATATGAATGCGGTGCCGCAGCGCGAGGCGGGCATGACACCTTATGAAATGATGTTGAGCGAATCGCAGGAACGCATGTTGATGGTGCTCAAGCCCGGACGTGAAGCCGAGGCTGAGGCGATCTTCCACAAATGGGAACTTGATTTTGCGGTGATTGGCGAAGTCACCGATACGCAGCATATGGTCCTCGAATGGAATGGCGAGGTGGTTTGCGATATTCCTCTTGAGCCGCTTGCCCATGATGCGCCAAAATATGACCGGCCGGCGATGTCCAAAGAAGAATATAAGGCATGGGCGGGCGTGAAGCCGCTGGGCGATGTTCCCGAAAGCACCGACATAGCCGCCGATCTGCTCAAGCTGATGGCTTGCCCAGACCTCGCATCGCGGCGCTGGATTTATGAGCAATATGACGCGCAAGTGGGCGGCGATACCGCGCAGCTTTCGGGCGGAGATGCGGCGGTGGTGCGGGTGCATGGCACTAACAAGGGTCTCGCCATGACCACCGATTGCACTCCGCGTTATTGCTATGCCGACCCGTATAAAGGCGGCAAACAGGCGGTGGCCGAGGCATATCGCAATCTGTGTGCTGTGGGCGCAAAGCCGCTGGCGATTACCAATTGCCTCAATTTTGGCAATCCGCAGCGGCCCGAAATTATGGCGCAATTTGTGGGATGTTTAGAAGGCATGGCCGACGCGTGCCGGGCGCTCGATATGCCCATCGTAAGCGGGAATGTGAGCTTGTATAATGAAAGCAAGGCGACAGGCGGTGGCAGCGCGATTTTGCCAACGCCCGCGATCGGCGGCGTGGGTGTGCTCGAAGATGTCAGCAAGATGGCGACGATTGGGTTTAAGGCAGAGGGGGAGCTGATTGTTATAGTTGGCGAAACAAGTGGGCATTTGGGTCAATCCCTCTGGCTACGTGAAATCCTTGGCTTCGAAGGCGGTGCTGCACCTCCAATCAATCTCGATAACGAACGAAAGAATGCGGAATTTGTTCGGAGCATCATTCAATCAGGGCTTGCCTCGTCTGTTCATGATGTTTCCGACGGCGGCGTGCTTGTCGCTGTAGCGGAAATGGCGCTGGCATCCGGAATTGGGGCCTCGTTAGAAGTTAATTTTGACAGTGCGGCGGATACACTCGCGGCTTCGCTATTTGGAGAAGACCAAGGCCGTTATGTCGTTAGCATCAATCGCGATTCAAATGAACTCATCATCGAAATGGCCAAGAAAGCGACCGTCCATATTCGCTTTATTGGCGACACTGGAGGTAGCGATCTAAACATTGGGGATGCGCCTGGATACTCAGGACACGTCGGAAACGTCCCTCTCACCGAACTTCGCGCCGCGAACGAAAGCTTCTTTAAGGACTGGATGGAAAATTGATGCTGCGTAAGGCGAATGGCTCACGCAATATCAGTTAAGCACCCACATCAAAAATTATATTGCAACCCGCCGAAAAAGTTGAAGCTTTCAAACCGTCCGGTAACGCTGGAATTAAATGCATTATTGCCGCCGGCGATGAAACGCCGCTCGAAATCTAATCCGCGAATGCGTTGATACCGAACCCGGGCTTGCAATTCTATTCTGTCGGTTAAAACAAACCGCAAACCCGCATTGCTTTGCAGCGTGACCGCGGTTTCACTGCCCAGCACGCCAAAGGTGGGGCTGGTCGCAACGCCGTTATTTGGAAAATAGCGAATATTCGATTCCACATCGGCAATACCAACGCCGCCGCCCAAAAATGGAATAACCCGCTGTCCATTGGACCAGCGAATATCGGATTGGTAATTTAACGAATAACTGTCCACATCAAAATCGCCGCCAAAGCTTTGATTGCCCGCGTTAAATGCACCGCTGGAAACCGAGGCGCTGACAGAGTTATATTCCAGCTCAATGCTCGGTTGAAATAGGCCAAAAAAACGTCTGGGAATGCGGTATCCGATCGCACCTTGAGCGGTAAAATCGCTGCCATAATCAACGACAATATTGGCCGGCGCACCGGGCATACCGGGCGATGGTAAAATCGGGGCCTGAATGCCGTTAAATTCACCGTCATTGGGTAGGCTGATACCAGCCGCCGCAGATATATATAGACCGCCTTTGGCTTTAAATTCCTCTCGATCCTGCGCCGCAGCGGGCGCGGTGTAAAGCAGGATCGTTATCATGGTTAATGAGCCAGTTGCAGAGGCTTTTCCAAATTGGCGGGTCATAATATTGGTCCCTTGTTGGCGCAGGCGGTTTCCAATATCTTATTCGGAAATGCTGGCGATCGGTTACTTTTGCGAATGTTATATTCATCAGCCTGTGCACTTTTTCGCGCGATGCGCTAAACCGCGAGATTATCGATCAATCGCGTTTTGCCGATTTTTGCGGCGGCGAGAATTCGTGCGGGGCGATCATCAAGCGCCGTTAATATTTGCAAATTTTCTGCATCGACCAGCGAGACATAATCGACCCGGGTAAAGCCAGCGGCCATAATCTGCGCTTCGGCGGCTGCTAATGTTGCCGCCGCATCATCGCCGGACCGGATAGATTTGACTGCCTTATCCAGCGCCGCTGGCAAAGCGGCGGCGGCGCGGCGATCGGCGGGGCTTAAATAGGCGTTGCGCGACGATAGCGCCAGTCCATCGGGATCCCGCATGATCGGTACTGCGACAATTTTTACGTCAAAATCCAAATCACGCACCAATTGCCGAATGACCGCCAATTGCTGAAAATCTTTCTCTCCAAAAATCGCGTGGGTTGGCTTTATTTGATTGAAAAGTTTCGCCACCACCAAAGCCACGCCGTCAAAATGACCGGGCCGCGCGGCGCCGCAATGACCCTCGCTTGGACCGATGACTTGCACGCGGGTGCCGAAATTTGCTGGGTAAATTTCGGATGGCGGGGGTGCCCATAATATATCCACATTCGCGGCCCGCAGCATCGCCGAATCCTTTTCCAGACTGCGCGGATAGGCGTCAAGATCTTCGCCCACACCAAATTGCGCGGGATTAACGAAAATGGATACGGCCACCTTATCCGCGCATTCCTTCGCGCGCTTGACCAATTCCATATGGCCGGCATGCAGCGCGCCCATGGTTGGCACCAATGCCAGCGTTGCGCCGGATTGCCGCAGCTTCACAAGATTGTCTCGTAATGACGCTAATCGATTGATCGTTTGCATGCTTTGCTGACCTTGTTTATGGGCGGCGGGCGAGGTAAATACCGGTTATATGCCGGACGGAACCGGACGGTTTCAAGGCAAATCTGCCGCAGGGCGACGAATAGGGGCAGACAAGAATTATATGGCAGATGCGCATCATATCGTTTTCGCAAATGAAAAAGGCGGCACGGGCAAATCAACCACCGCGGTACATGTGGCGATTGCGCTTGCCGCACGCGGTGCCAAAGTGGCCTGCATCGATCTGGATAACCGCCAACGCACGCTCTATCGCTATTTGGAAAATCGGCGGGAAACAATCCGCCGCCGCAATATCGAAATTCCCACGCCCGATTTCGACGTGTTTGAACATGATTCGCTGGCCCGGCTCGAACGATTGATCGATTCCTACCATGAAAATCACCATTTTCTGCTGTTTGACACACCGGGCCGCGATGACAAATATGCGCGTTTTGTTACAACGCGCGCGAATACGCTGGTCACCCCTATCAACGACAGCTTTGTTGATTTTGACCTGATCGGGCAAGTTGATCCCGAAAGTTTCAAGGTCAAGCGGCTGAGCTTTTACGCCGAATTAATCTGGGAAGCGCGCAAGGAGCGGGCAAAATCGGACGGCGTGACCATCGACTGGATCGTTGTGCGCAACCGGCTGCAGAATATGGAAGCACGCAATCAGCAAAGGATGAGCGATGCGATTGCCGAGCTTTCGAAACGCATTGGTTTCCGGTCTTTGCCGGGGTTGAATGAGCGCGTGATTTACCGCGAATTATTCCCCTCGGGCCTAACCTTAATTGACAAAGGGCATTTGGGGCAGCTTGCCACCGCGCATATTGTCGCGCGGCAGGAGCTGCGGGAATTGGTGACGGGTTTGGCGCTTCCCGTCAATCACACCGACCATCATCATAACGCCAACGGTTTGGCGGAAAGCTTGCTTTAATGCCTATTTTTCTCGCACTAATTGCTGCTATTTTGGGTTGGGCGCTTTGGACGAAGCGGATAAGCCGCACGCAATTGCTGCCGATTATCGTAATGATCGCCGGTGCGGGCATCACTGCAAAGGGTCAGTTTCTGGGTGGTATCGGGGTGTTGGTTATCGGCCTTGCCTGGTTTGCGGGTGTTCGCCAGTCAGGCAAAAATATTCCCGACCAAAGCCGCCAAAATGCCCTTGAAAAGGCGCGCATTTTGCTGGGTGTTTCGGCCCGCGACGACGCGGAAACCATCCGTGCACGGCACCGGCGATTGATTGCGGATAATCATCCGGATACCGGCGGCAATGACGAACATGCTGCGCGGTTGAACGAGGCGCGCGACCTGCTATTGGCGCAGCTGGAAAAACCCTCAAGCTAATTTTCCATAGGAGCACCCGCCGCATGACTAAACCCACATCGCATATCTTCCACCCCACATCGCTGCGTGAATATGACATTCGCGGGATTATTGGCCAAACGCTGGGCCCCGATGATGCCTATGCGATCGGCAGGGGATTTGGCACATTGCTGGGCCGTGCGGGGAGAAAAACCGTCGCGGTGGGATATGATGGCCGGCTTAGCTCACCCATGCTTGAAGAAGCGCTGGTCAACGGCTTGAATGATAGCGGGATGGATGCATTGCGCATCGGCATGGGGCCAACCCCGATGTTATATTATACGGAAAGCGCGCTCGATCACGTCGATGGCGGAATAGAGATAACCGGCAGCCATAATCCCCCCGATTATAATGGCTTCAAGATGGTATTTCAGGGACGACCGTTTTTTGGAGCCGATATCCAGACGCTGGGTTCGATGGCCGCAGCGGGCGATTGGGACAGCGGATCGGGCACATCGTCGGCCTATGATATAATGGATCAATATGTCGATCGCCTCCTGATGGGATTGCCCGATTGTGCCTTTCGGATCGGCTGGGACGCGGGCAACGGTGCGGCGGGACCGGTGATTGAAAAACTGGTCAAGAAGATGCCGGGTGAGCATCATCTTTTGTTTGTGGATGTGGATGGACAGTTTCCCAATCATCACCCCGATCCCACCGACGAGACGACGCTTACGGCATTAAAAGCGCTTGTCGCGGATAAGCAGCTCGATTTTGGAGTGGCTTTTGATGGCGATGGGGACCGCATTGGCGCCATTGACAGCAAGGGCAATGTGATCTGGGGCGACCAACTGCTTCAAATTTATGCCGAAGATGTCCTGAAATCGTTACCAGGGGCGCAGATTATCGCCGATGTCAAAGCGTCGCAGGCCTTGTATGACCGGGTTGCGGAATTGGGCGGCAAGCCGCTGATGTGGAAAACCGGCCATAGCCTAATCAAATCCAAAATGAAGGAAACGGGCAGTCCGCTGGCAGGCGAAATGAGCGGGCATATATTCTTCAAACATGATTATTACGGCTTTGATGATGCGATTTATGCCGCGCTCCGTTTGATTCGGGCCTCGGCCAATCTGGGCAAAAATGTAACCCAAATGCGCGCCGAGATGGCGGAAATGATCAACACGCCCGAAATGCGTTTTCAGGTGGATGAGGCGCGTAAATTTACGGTGATTGATGAAGTGCTGGCGCGGTTAAAGGCCGAAAATGCCGACGTGAATGACACCGACGGCGCACGGGTGAACACTGCCGATGGCTGGTGGCTGCTGCGCGCGTCGAATACGCAGGATGTGTTGGTGGCGCGCGCCGAGGCAAGCAGTGAAGACGGGCTGGCCCGGCTGATGGCGCAGATTGACGCACAGTTGGCCGCAAGCGGCCTGAAACGCGGTGCACAAGCAGGGCATTGATAGCCGCGCGCGTTAAATAGATAGCGGGTTTAAAAAGCCTGCATGATTTTTTGGCGCAGGCGAATAGGTTCGGGCAGCGGGCGATAGCGTGAGCGTAATCCTTCGTTGAGCCGTTGCAAACGGTAATAGAGATCTTCGCTGGCCTGAATAATTTCCTGTGCTTCGCCGGGAAATTGATCTGCGAGAAAATGATCGCTGGCGGGGGCATAGCCCAGGCCGCAGGAATCGTTCGCCAAATCGGCTGCGGAAATCTCCCCAGCACGCAACGCTTTTTGATTCAGCAACCACGCGATGGAATGCATCAAACGGGTCGTAACCTTTAACGATTCGCAGGAAAAAGCCACCGCGGCTGCGGGTGCAAGCCCGCCGGTAATCGGATCCCGGTCAAAATAAGAACGCGCCTCATCGGCCAAAATCATGGCTTCGACATATAGCGCGTCAAGCAATTTCGGGGTTATTTCATATTGAACGACATCCATAACCCGGAGTATGGCAGCAGCTTTCCCAAATTGTTAGTATGTTTACCCTGTTTTGCACAGATATTTACACGCTGTATCGCGTTGATACGGTGCAAGGCAGACTGTTGAATATTTGCGGCGGGCGCCGCAGCAGCTTGGCCGAATTTCCAGAACGCGCTGCGTGAAATCTGGATCACACCGCCCGCTCTATCGCTTTGTTATCGCATCGCTTATGCGAAAAACCGGTTCCCACTTTTTCGCGCGATGCTTTAAGCGATGATATCGGGGATCAACTGATCCTCCAACCGGCGGATATGATCCTTCAATATCAATTTTTTCTTTTTCATCCGGGCAATTTGCAATTGATCGACCACGGGCTGCGCCTGCAAAATTTCGATGGCATGGTCCAGATCGCGATGTTCCATCCGCAGCACCGCCAGCTGATGTTGATAGCCGTCATCATTCATGCGCCTTGCTTACACGCGAAAGGCAAAGCAAGTCACCGTTAAAAATCGCCGTTAAAAATCATCGCTGCAACGAAAATGAAATATTTTAGACGAGACAAAAAAGCACTTTGGTGATTTAGTCGGTTTGCAATCGCGCCGAGTCTGTCGGCAACGCAGCAAAGGAGATGACCGTGAACAACAGCCATGTAGACGCATTACGCACCAAACATGCCAAATTGGACGCCAAGCTGGAACGCGAGGGAAATCGGCCGTTCCCCGATGCCCGGTTGATCATCGACTTAAAAAAACAAAAGCTGCATATTAAAGATTCCATCGGGCAGGAATTATCCACCGGTTAGCATGGTTTGAAACGGGCAATGTTTGAAACGGGCAATGTGATTCAGATTTCACGCTGTCCGCTCTAATACCAAACGAGATACCGGCTATCGCCTTGACCGTTCGCCTGTGCTAGGCAAAAATCTTATGGAAAATGCCTCCCAATCTGCCCGCAATATTCTAACCGGCTTGCACGAGATTATGGCTTCAAAGGGTCATGCTCAAGCCAAGTTGAACCGGGTTGTCAATGTGATTGGCGGCGCATTGGCCAGCGAGGTTTGCTCGATTTATCTGCTGCGCGATGGTTCGCTTGAATTATTCGCAACACGCGGGTTGAATGAAGCCGCCGTACATGTGACCCGGCTTGGCCTGGGTGAAGGCTTGGTTGGGACGATTGCCGATAATGTCGAAACGCTCAATCTGGATGAAGCGGCATCGCACCCCAATTTTCGTTATATGCCCGAAACCGGCGAAGAGCGCTTCCACAGCTTTGCCGGCGTGCCGATCATCCGTTCCGAAAAGGCCGTTGGCGTCGTGTGCGTTCAACATGCCGAACCGCGCAAATATCTCGAAGTTGAAATTGAGGCGCTGCAAACCGTCGCCATGGTCTTGGCCGAATTGATCGCCAATGCCGATTTGATCGATCCCGCGTCGGTAACTGGAGTGATTAGCGATGCGACAACGGTGCTGACCGGATTGCCGCTGGTGAAGGGAATGGCGGCGGGCATCGCAATATTCCATAAGCCTACGATCCTTATCGAACATACCGTCGCCGAAGATATTGAGGCCGAGCGTCACCGGGTCTATTCGGCCTTTGACAAAATGCGCGAACAGATCGACCGGATGACCAGCCAGGCCGATTTTGCCGCGGGCGGCGAACATGATGAAGTTTTGGCGACCTATAAAATGTTCGCTTATGATGAGGGCTGGTCGCGGCGGATTAATGAGGCCATCGACAGCGGCCTGACCGCAGAGGCAGCGATCGAGCGCGTTCAACAACGCACGCGCATGCGGATGCGGCAGATTGACGATCCGCTGCTTGCCGAAAGAATGCATGATCTGGAGGATCTGTCGAACCGCTTATTGCGTATTGTTTCGGGGCAGATGTCTTCTGCGGCGCAGATGGGGCTGCGTCAGGATTCAATTTTGGTCGCGCGCAATATGGGCCCGGCCGAATTGCTCGAATATGATAAAAGGCGGCTGCGCGGGGTTGTGCTCGAAGAGGGATCACTCACTGCACATGTGATCATTGTCGCCCGCGCGATGGGCATTCCGGTGCTGGGGCGCGTGGCCGGGGTGCGCCATCAGATTCGCGATGGCGACATGCTGCTTCTCAATGCCGATGAAAAAAGTTTAATTGTCCGCCCAAGCGAGGGTGCGATCGACGCCTTCCAAGATGCTTTGGCCGATCAACAGAAAAAAAGGGCGCGCTATGCGGCGCTGCGTGATGAAAAGCCAGTAACCAAGGATGGCGAGCGGATTGTCGTGATGGTCAATGCCGGGCTGCGCGATGATGTGGCCGCGATTGCCTCCACCGGCGCGGATGGCATCGGCCTGTTTCGCACCGAATTTCAGTTTCTAATCTCCGCAACCTTGCCGCAGCGCGAAAAACAGCAACGTTTTTACCGCGACGTGCTGGATGCAGCCGGCGAAAAACCGGTGATTTTCCGCACGATCGATGTCGGCGGTGACAAGGCCCTGCCCTATATGCGCGCGGGGCAGATTGAGGAAGAAAATCCGGCGCTGGGCTGGCGCGCGGTGCGGTTGTCGCTGGATAACGAAGGCCTGATGAAGGCGCAGGCCCGCGCCTTGTTAGAGGCGTCGGCGGGGCGGACGTTGAATGTGATGTTCCCGATGCTGTCGGAGCCGTGGGAGTTTGATGCCTCAAAATCGATTTTTGAGGCGCAGTTGGCTTTCCTGACCAAGCGTAAAAAACTGTTGCCCAATCGCATTCGATATGGCGCAATGCTGGAGGTACCGGCGCTTGCCGACATGCTGGATATTTTGCTGCCGAAGATTGATTTCCTCTCGATTGGCACCAATGATTTGACCCAGTTTCTGTTTGCGGCCGACCGGGCCGACCCCAGGCTTGCCGAACGCTATGATTGGCTAAGTCCGGCGATATTGCGCTTCATTCGCCGTGTTGTAAGAGAAAATGAAGCGCATAATGTCGATATCGCCGTTTGCGGAGAGATGGGCGGACGCGCGTTGGAGGCGCTCGCTTTGATTGGCATTGGGATCAAACGCTTGTCGATAACTCCCGCTGCGGTTGGCCCGATTAAAGCGATGATCCGGTCAATGGACCGGGCGGCGGCAATGCAGCAGCTCGAAGATATGCTCGCAACCCCGCCTGCGAATTTTCGCGGCGAATTGGCTCAATGGGCAAAAGCGCAAGGCATTGAAATTGGCTAAAGCATCGCGCGAAAATATGGGCACCGGTTTTTCGCATAAAGCGATGCGACAACACATATATAGAGCGGGCGGTGTGATTCATATTTCACGCTGTCCGCTCTAAAACCGAACGCCAAAAAACAACGCCAAAAACCCCGTAACTCAGCCCGATTGGCATTGACATTCCGGTGAGCGATGCCATTGTCCGCCCACGCTCGGGAGAAGCGAATATAATCGGGTTTGGAGATTGCAGTGGACGATGGTGAAGGGTCCGTGAATGAGGAGTTGGCGCTTTACACGGCTGGTGAAAAGTTGAAGGCCGCCCGCGAAGAGCAAAATTTCACCTTGGAAGATGTGGCAAAAGAAACCCGCATTCCAATGAGGCATTTGGAATCGATCGAAAAATCCGAATTTTCGAAAATGCCCGGCAACACTTATACCATTGGATTCACCCGGTCCTACGCCAAAATGATGGGGTTAAACACCGATAAGATCATTCAGCAGCAACGTGATGAAATGATTGATGCCGGGCATAGCCGTCATAATGCACCATCGCAGGATTATGAACCGACCGATCCGACCAGCGTGCCGCCCAAGATATTGGCATGGACGGCGGCGATCATCGGTCTGTTGATCCTGACCGGATATTTTATTTGGCGAAGCGTTATTTTGGACGGCTCTACCGCCGAAACAGAAATCACCACAAAAACCGCGCAGAGGCAGCGGGCTCCGGTTCCTGAACCAGGCCGACCAAAGGTATCCGATATCGATCCAAATGGGCAGGTTGTGGTAACCGCCACCGGCGCTGTATGGATGAAAATCTATGACGCGGACAATAAACGGCTTTTTGAAGCGGAAATGAAGCCGGGTGAAAGTTACAATGTTCCGCAGGATGCGAATAAGCCGATGATCGTCACCGGCAGGCCGGATAAGATAAAAATCACCGTTTCCGGTAAGATAATCCCGCCTTTGGGGGATGGATCAAGCACGATAGCCGATGTCGGCATCAGCGCAGCAGATATTGCGGCCCGAGCAACGGAAAATGCCGCGCCTCCGGCGGCGCAATAGTAAATTCATCTGACAGCGCTTTATCCCGGTAGCATTGTGATCTATAGCGTGATCTATAGCGCAATGAAACAAGGCACTATCGGGAGAAAGACGATGAAGCTTCGGTATCTGTATCTTGCCACGGGCGCCTGGCTGTTCGCGGCGGCAACGCCGCTTGTGGCGCAAGATGCCAATGTCGAAGGCCGGGTTAAGAAATTGGAAAAAGAAATGCAGGCGGTGCAGCGGCAAGTATTTCCCAATGGCGCAGGCAAATTTTTCGAACCCGAAATTAAAAGCGAAACGGCCGCTCCTACAAATGCCAACGCTTCTTCTTCGAGCGCGACCAGCGATTTGATAGCCCGCGTCGATGCCATCGAAGCGCAGTTGGCAAGCCTGACGGGGCAAGTCGAGCAACAAAGCAATAGCATGCGGTTAATGGAGCAGCGGTTGCAGGCCGTTGAGGCTGGTTTGAAAAAGCAGCAAGCGGATATTGCAGCGGCGGCCGCAGCGAAAGCGGTGGATGATGCGCCGACAGCCCAGACTATTAAACCCGCGACAATATCCGCCGCAACGCCAGTGGTTAAAAGTCCATCCGCAACCAAAAGCCCGCCAGCCAAAAGCCCACCTGCAAAAAACCCGGCGACTACAACCGCGAGCGCAGCCCGTGTTCAAGCGGTCGCCGCGATTGCCAAGCCGAGCAGCGGAGACGCATTTGAAGATGGCTACAGCTATGGATACCGTTTATGGGAAGCAAAATTCTATCCCGAGGCACGGGCGCAGTTGACGGACACAGTTAAGAAATTTCCCAAACATCCACGCGCAAGCTATGCACGCAATTTGCTGGGCCGGACGTGGCTCGATGACAAGAAACCGGCAAGCGCGGTCAAGATATTATACGATAATTATAAAGAAGATCCGCGCGGCGACCGGGCACCCGAAAGCCTCTATTTCCTGGGTGTAGCGTTAACCGATTTGGGAAAAGCAGCCGAAGCATGCGAGGCATTTGGCCAGCTGAAAACCGCCTATCCCGATGTCGCGGCGGGGCGGCTGGCGAGCGGGTTGACATCGGCCCGGACGCGGGCAAAATGTAAATAGCATGATGTGAATAACGGCCTGCAGGACCGATTTCTAACCGCCGTATCCACCTTGACCGGATGCGCGGTTGCCAGGGATATTCCGCATGTTGGTCTGGCCGTATCGGGCGGACCGGATAGCGTTGCGCTGCTATTGCTGGCCGAGCGCAGCCTGCCGGGGAAAATCTCCGTTGCCACTGTCGATCATGGCCTGCGACCCGACGCAGCAAGCGAGGCGGACTATGTCGCAAAGCTGTGCGCCGCACGCGGTATCTCTCATCAGATTTTGCGGCCGTCAAACCCGATTGCGGGGAATTTACAATCTGCCGCGCGAAAGGCCCGTTATGCATTGCTCCATCAATGGGCCGATGAAAGGCGGCTCGACTGGATCGCCACCGCCCATCATGCCGATGATCAGTTGGAGACGGTGCTGATGCGGCTTGCCCGCGGCAGCGGGGTCAGCGGTCTTTCGGGAATAAGGAAAAAAAATGGCCGGATTATTCGCCCCTTGCTGCAATTTACCAAGGCCGAATTGATCGATATTTGCGCCGCCGCTGGCGTGCGGGCCATCGCCGATCCCAGCAACGACAATGCGGATTTTGACCGGGTGCGGATGCGGCAATGGCTGGCCAGCGGCGGCCATCCGCTCGATCCGATTGCCGCCGTAAACAGCGCCGCCGCGCTTGCCGAAGCCGCCGCAGCGCTTGATTGGATGGCCGCAAATTTGGCAGGCGAACGGATGACGAGAACCGGAGATGCCATAATCATCGATCCGGCGGATTTACCCGCGGAGTTGGCACGGCGGTTGATCGTTGCCGCTGCGGTGTCTTTGTCACCCGGCTATCGCCCGCGCGGACCCGCCGTCAGCCGCTTGCACGCTAAGTTGCTGGCCGGTGAAAAAGCGATGATCGGCGATATTTTATGCGCGGGAGGCAAATTATGGCGGTTCTGCCTTGCACCACCGCGGCAAAAGCGGTGAAATATTTATCCGATCATATTGCCATTCGCGCATTCGGGCTTACATGATACCGACAAGAAACGCATGGAACCGGCAGAGTTGACGCTATGAATGATGAACAAGAACCGCGAGGGTCCAATCCCTTGATGAAAAATATGGCGATATGGGCAGCGATCATCGTCGCCTTTCTGGTGATAGCGTCCATGTTTAGCGCGGGCGGCGATACCAGCAAAGGGATCAGCTATTCTTCTTTCCGCGAAAAAGTGGCTGCGGGCCAAGTCGAATCGGTTGCAATCGCTCCCGACAAAATCACCGGAAAGCTCAAGAATAATGAGACTTTTGCGACGGTGCCGGTGAATAGCGATGGTTCGCTCTATCAATTGCTCGAGGAAAAAGGCGTCGATGTTCAGGGTAAACAACTCGAATCGCCAGGTTTATTAACTTATATTTTGATCAACGCGCTGCCGTTTCTTTTGATTTTGGGTGTTGCTTTTTTCCTGATGCGGCAAATGCAAAAAGGCAGCGGCTCGGGCGCGATGGGCTTTGGCAAATCCAAGGCGAAATTGCTCACCGAAAAACACGGCAAGGTAACCTTCGAAGATGTCGCCGGCATTGACGAGGCGCGCGAAGAATTACAGGAAATTGTCGAATTTCTAAAAGACCCGCATAAATTTTCCCGGCTGGGCGGCAAAATCCCCAAGGGCGCTTTGCTGGTCGGATCGCCGGGCACCGGCAAAACGCTACTCGCCCGCGCAATTGCGGGGGAAGCTGGCGTTCCCTTTTTCTCAATCTCGGGTTCGGATTTTGTCGAAATGTTCGTCGGCGTTGGCGCAAGCCGGGTGCGCGACATGTTCGAACAAGCCAAGAAAAATGCGCCCTGCATTGTGTTTATCGACGAAATTGATGCGGTCGGGCGCAGCCGCGGCGGCGGCATCGGCAATCAAAATGACGAACGCGAGCAGACGTTGAACCAATTGCTCGTCGAAATGGACGGGTTTGAAGCCAATGAAGGCATCATCATCGTTGCCGCCACCAACCGCCCCGATGTGCTCGACCCTGCCTTGCTGCGTCCAGGGCGCTTTGACCGGCAAGTGACCGTGCCGCTGCCCGATATCGTCGGCCGCGAAAAAATCCTGGGCGTGCATATCAAAAAAGTGCCGCTGGCGCCCGATGTTGATATACTTTCGATCGCACGCGGCACACCGGGTTTCAGCGGTGCAGAGCTTGCCAATATCGTCAATGAGGCGGCTTTGCTGGCGGCACGGCGCGGCAAACGGGCCGTGGCGATGAAGGAGTTTGAAGATTCCAAAGATAAAGTGATGATGGGCACCGAATGGAAATCGCTCAGCATGACCGATGCCGAAAAGAAAATGACCGCTTATCATGAGGCAGGTCATGCCATCGTTTCGATGTTCGAACCCGCATCCGACCCCATCCATAAAGCGACGATTATCCCGCGCGGCCGGGCGCTGGGCATGGTGGTGCGCCTGCCCGAACGCGATAGCTACAGCTATCACCGTGATGCCATGTATGCCAATTTATCGATCGCCATGGGCGGCCGGGTCGCCGAAGAGCTGATTTTCGGCCATGATAAAGTATCATCGGGGGCAAGCGGCGATATTCAGCAAGCAACGAAACTGGCGCGGTCCATGGTGACGCAATGGGGCATGTCCGATGCGCTTGGCCCCATCCAATATGAAGAACAGCAGGAAAGCTATTTGGGCTATGGCGGGCCGCAGCGCCGGGCGACATCGGGCGAAACCGCAAAATTGATCGATGCGGAAATTCGCAAGCTGGTCGATGGCGGCTATGACAAGGCAAAGATGCTACTTAAGAAACATATCAAGCATCTGCATGCGCTGGCGGGCGCTTTGCTTGAATTTGAAACCTTGACCGGCGATGAAATTAAACAATTGATTGAAAAAGGCAAATTTGACCGCGACGATGGTAAAGTAAACCCATCATCGGCCATGCCACAACTGGGTTCCGCGATTCCTAAAGCGGGTTCCAAAACAGGCGGTAGAAAGCCGATCGGCGGGCCATCACCGCAGGGCGCATAACGCCGTGGTTAAGACCGGGGCAAAGCGGCATAATATTCATGGGAAATTCATCCTAATTTTGTGATTTGCAACCTCAATATTTGCGAATTTTGAAGTTTTTAGGAGGGATAGTTATGGTGCGTTTGATAGGGATCGCGGCGGCATTGATATTGAGCAACCTGCCTGTCGCGGCGCAGGCGATGGATGCGCAGAGCTTTTATACGCAAAGTTTGGTGCTCAAAAAAAAGGGCGTGGCAGCGCTGGCCTCTCCCGAGCTGAAGCCGTTGGTGGCGGAAATGCGTCTTGCGAGACAGGCGGTAAGGGCGGAGAATGAAAAGGCCAAGCTTGCCGGAAAGCCGTTATATTGCCCGCCAGCCACGCGCAATATGACCGCCGATGAATTGCTTACAGAATTTGGCCGAATCCCCAAACCCCGCCGATCAAAAATTTCCGTAACCCAGGCTTTTCGGGAAATATTGATCCGCAAATATCCGTGCGGATAAGGCGGACAGCGCGGCAATTATGAATGACAGCCATTATAGCGGAAGATCCTGCGGCCTATCCGGTCTGACTTAGAGCGGACAGCGTGAAATATGAATCACACCGCCCGCTCTATCTATTTGCTGTCGCATCGCTTTATGCAAAAACCGGTTTCCACTTTTTCGCGCGATGCTTTAAATGCGGATCGCTCAAATCCTCCCCGGAAGCGGGGAGGTGCCCGCAGGGCGGAGGGGTTCCAGGTTGGGTAAAGGGCAATGCAGGCGGGGAGCCTGGCCCCCGCCGCCGGCTTCGCCGCCACCTCCCCGCTTCCGGGGAGGATTGATACAGATCTATCGCAAAACGCTCTAAATCACGATGAAGTTAAATTGATTCTCCTCGTCATTGCGAGCGAAGCGCGGCAATCCAGCGTCACCAGCATATAGGCTGGATTGTTCCGCTCCGCTCGCGGGAATGACATGGGCGTTCTTCGAAAACCAGACCCTGAATATCAACCCTATCTGAATTTAGAGGTCAATTGCCTTTGCAGGTCTGCGCGCCTTTGCCGGGCAATTTAACATTGATCTGTTTGCCGCTGCCCGACAGCAGAGTTTCGCCATCGGCGGATTTTAAAGGACCAGCGGATGCTGCCTCAGCGGCGGGTGCTGCTCCCGCGGCAGGAGCGGTTGGCGCGGCGGCACTCACCCGAATCGCTGCGGCGGTTTTATCGGTGACGCGGATGTCGGCGGCAACATTGGCACCCAGAAAATCAACATATAAAATGGTGTTATCGGCGCAGCGGTAAGTCGCCGAGGCCGTGATCGATGGCGGCAATTCGGCGGGTATAGCCGCCTGCGTTGCTGCCGCTGGATCGGCCTCTCCCTCTTTGGGTGTTTCAGACTTGTTGCATGCCGCTAACGCCAGCATCGCAACGGGGGCGAGGAAAAGGATTGGTTTTTTCATAATGATTCGCTTTTGCCGCAGCGACACGGCAAATTAAAGCAATTTTTTTTGAGACACGGATTTTTTTACCTCCGCAAATGCAACGCGCCGCGAAAGGCTTGACCCATGCCGCCGACCAAGCCAAAGCTTTGCGCTATGACCAACCCGGCTGATCTTTCCGAACAAGCATTGAATTTTGAAGATGCGCTTAAGGCGCTCGAAGCCATTGTGCACCGGCTCGAAAGCGGCGATGCGCCGCTCGACGAATCTATCGCATTATATGAACAGGGCAATCAGCTGCGATCGCTTTGCCAGCATAGGCTGGACGCCGCAAAGGCCAGGATTGAAGCGATCAGTCTGGACAGCGACGGCGTGCCCAATAGCACAGTTTCTTTCGACGCGGGATCTTAACCAATGGAGACGGTTTTTTCAGCAGTGGGTTTGGAATCCGCAATGAAACAGATTGCGGACGAAATTGACGCAGAGTTTGACCTTTTACTATCCATCCCCGATGATCCGCGCGCACGGCTGTACCAAGCGATGCGTCACGCCGCCATTGGCGGGGGAAAGCGCCTGCGCCCGTTATTACTGATCGCCACCGCCAAACTGTTTCATGTTGATCGTGATATTGCCCTGCGCGCCGGAGCGGCGGTGGAAGCCCTCCATGTCTATTCGTTGATCCATGACGATCTGCCCTGCATGGATGACGATGCGATGCGCCGCGGCAAGCCCACGGTTCATAAGGCATTTGACGAAGCAACAGCGGTTTTAGCCGGGGATTCGTTGCATGCACTGGCTTTCGAAATATTGGCCGATACCAAAACCCATGGCGATCCATTTGTCCGGTCCGAACTGATCGCTTGCCTGGCCATGGCCAGCGGGTCGGATGGGATGGCGGGCGGACAAATGATGGATTTGGAAGCCGAAAAAATGACATTCGACCTGCCCACCGTTACCCGGTTGCAAGCGCTGAAAACCGGCGCATTAATCTCGGCGAGCGTGGAAATGGGCGCGATATTGGGCCGAATCCCGCCCGATAGCCGCGCCCCATTGCGCGGCTATGCGCGCGATATCGGCCTGGCCTTTCAAATTGCCGATGACATTATGGATGTGGAGGGCGATGAGCAATTGGCGGGCAAGGCCCTGAATAAAGACGCCAGAGCGGGTAAGGCCACTTTCCTGTCGTTGATGGGGCTGGAACGGGCGCGCGAACAGGCAGCGATGCTGGTTGAGCAAGCGATCGGTTATCTGTCGGCTTATGGCAAGGAGGCGGATTTGCTGCGCGCCCTTGCCCGTTACGTGCTGGAAAGGGATCGTTAAAATGACGGCGCATATTGGCGTGTATCCCGGCACCTTTGACCCAATCACCTTGGGCCATATGGATATCATCCGGCGCGGGGCTATGCTGGCCGACCGGCTGGTAATCGGGGTGACCACCAATATCAGCAAGTCGCCGATGTTTTCGGACGACGAACGGATCGCCATGGTGCGGCGCGAAGTTGCCGCGCTCGCCAATCCCAACATCACCGTGGTCGGTTTCAATTCGTTGCTGATGGATTTTGCCGACGCCCAAGGCGCGGGCATTATCATTCGCGGCATTCGCGGCGTGACCGATTTTGAATATGAATATCAACTGACCGGCATGAACCGGCAGTTGAATGACCGCGTCGAAACGGTGTTTTTGATGGCGGATGTGGCGCTGCAACCCATCGCCAGCCGCTTGGTCAAGGAAATTGCTTTCTATGGCGGCGATATCCATAAATTTGTGACGCCGGCGGTGCAAGCCGATGTCGCCGCGCGCGTGGACAAGATCGGCCGGAAAGACGGCTAAACCAAAAACGGAGCAAGACATGCAGAAAATAGCAGTGATCGGAGCCGGGCAGATGGGCGCGGGCATTGCGCAAGTGAGCGCGGCGGCGGGCTATCATGTCTGTCTGTCGGATGTTGATCTGGCGCGGGCCGAAGCCGGAAAGGCGGGTATTGGCAAGGCGCTGACAAAAATGGCCGAAAGAGGCAAAATTGGCGCGGAAGAAGCCGGAATAATTTTGAACCGGATCGAAGCCGTGAGTAGCTACGAACCGATGGCCAGCGCCGACATGGTCATCGAAGCCGCCACCGAACGCGAAGAGATCAAGCGTAAGATATTTGAAGAAGTCGGTAAAATACTGGGTCATCAGGCAATCTTGGCCTCCAATACCTCCTCGATCCCGATCACCCGGCTGGCGCAAGCATCACCCGATCCAGCGCGGTTTATCGGCGTGCATTTTTTCAACCCGGTGCCGATTATGGGCTTGATCGAAGTGATCCGCGGGCTGGCCACATCCGACGATACCGTTGCCGCCGTGCGCGGATATGGCGAAGTGCTGGGCAAAAAAATGGTCTTTGCCAACGACGCACCGGGCTTTATCGTCAACCGGATTTTGCTGCCTATGTTGAATGAGGCTTGCTTTGCGCTGGGCGAGGGGGTGGCCAGCATCGCGGATATCGACAGCGCGGTGCAACTGGGGCTCAATCACCCGATGGGGCCGCTCACGCTCGCCGACTTTATCGGGCTCGATACCTGCCTGGAAATTACCAATGTGCTGCATAAGAGCACGGGTGATCCCAAATTTCGTCCCGCGCCCGTGCTGCAAAAATATGTTGAGGCGGGATGGCTGGGCCGCAAATCCGGGCGCGGATTTTACGATTATTCAGGCGATGTGCCGCTGCCGACGCGGTAAGCCGCCGCAGCGTCAGGTGCCGCCGCTTTGGCTTCGATCTGCGTTGTCAAATTCAGGCCGATCGCGCCAATCGCGATCAATCCTATGCAAGCAATTTGCACAATGCTAAGATTTTGCTTGAACAAAATCAGCCCGATCACCGCAATCGCGACAATGCCCACGCCCGACCATATCGCATAGGCAACGCCCACCGGTATCGTCTTGATCGCCACCGCCAAAAAACCGAAACATATCCAATAGCAAGCGATCGACGCCATCCCCAGGCCCCAGCGCGCAAAGCCGTCGGACGCCTTTAGCAAGCTGGTGCCGATCACTTCAAACAGGATCGCAATCCCAAGCAATATCCATGCATTCATTTTAACTTTGTCCTTCCCGATTGGTATGTTCGCCCCAATATTCCGGGGCCAGCGGTGCGATCTTCCCCCCGCTCGCCAACCGCGCGGCGGTCGCCAGTTTCATGAAATCCCATACCTGTTTGTCAAATCCGGGGTCGGGCTGACCAGCGCCGCTGCCCGCCCATTCGTCCATTCTATCATACAGCCGCACGGCCCCATTCCACATTTCGGGCGAATAAACCTGCGCCATGGGTTTGAGCAGGTCATACCATCTACCGACAAAAGCCTGCGCCGCATCGCTATCGGCGGATAACGGCAATGCAGCCTTTATCTCATCGCCCAATTTTTTCCATTCCGCGCCATAAGCTTCAAAGTCAAAATCGCTGGGCATTGCGGCCATTTTTTCGGCCCACTGGGCTTTTTCTGCGGGCGTAAAGTAACGATTGGTCACTTCGGCCCATTCTTTTGGTTCCTGGTTCATCATCTTGTCTCCGCTTTCGATCAACTGACAAAAAACTTCCATATCAACCGGGTCACTGCCGGCGCGCGATAATGTATAATGGATCAGGCTTTGGGCCTTCGCGTTGCGCGCGGCTTCTTCCTCCAGCATCTTGAGCTGCGCCGAAAGCATTGCGGAAAAATCAATTGGCTTGCCGTCCAACAGATTTTTTATCTGCGCCAGGCTGATCCCTGCTGATTTCAGCACCACAATCTGATGCAACCGCAACAATTCGGCCGGACCAAACATCCGCCGCCCCGCATAAGTGCGCAGCGGTGCAATTAACCCTTTTGCCTCATAAAAGCGCAAAGCCCGGCTCGATAAGCCGGTGCGGCGTACAACATCCTTGATATCCATCGAATCGCTCATGCTGCCCTTATGCATCTTGACGCAACGTCAACATCAAGCCTTTTTGTAAGTGGTGGACTTGGCGCCCTATTCGCGGCATGCCATAGCCATGAATATTCACCAGCCGAGATATTCCGATTGACCATATTGCCGCTGATCTTGCGCCGCTTGCTCACCGCGATTCCCACTTTGCTGGGGATTATCATATTGTCTTTCCTGCTGATGCGATTTGCGCCCGGCGGACCGTTTGATGGTGAGCGGCCATTGGCCCCCGAAACCCGCGCGGCGTTGGAGGCGGCCTATGGTCTTAATAAGGGCTTGGGAACGCAGATATGGCTCTATCTCAGCCGGCTGGCGCAGGGCGATTTTGGTCCCAGCCTGATCTACCGCGATTTCACCGTAACCGAATTGATTGCGCAGAGCCTACCTATATCCTTGCTGATCGGCGGGTTGGCGCTTTTGCTGGCAAGTGTGCTGGGGATAAGCGCGGGCCTGTTCGCCGCTGCGCGCGCCGGGATGTGGCAGGATCAAGCCTTGATGCTGACCGCAACCCTGCTGACCGCGTTGCCGACATTTGTTACCGGGCCATTGCTCGCGCTGATCTTCGGATTATGGCTCGGCTGGCTGCCGGTATCGGGGCAAGGTGGCGGCGGCGCATGGCTCCTCCTGCCGGTCATCGCCTTGGCGCTTCCGGTGGCGGGCGCGGTTGCCAAACTTGCCCGCGCGGGGCTAGCGGAGATATTGGGGCAGGATCATATCCGCGCCGCGCGCGCGCGCGGGGTCGCGCCGCTCACCATCCTGCGCCGCCATGCGCTGCGCCCCGCGCTGGTTCCGGTGGCCAGCTATCTGGGGCCGGCGGCGGCGGGATTGCTAACCGGCGCGGTGGTAATCGAAACGGTGTTTGGCCTGCCCGGATTGGGCCGCTATTTTGTCCAAGGCGCGCTCAACCGTGATTATCCGCTCGTTCTCGGCGTGGTGACGCTTTACGCCGCGCTCATCATCCTCTTCAACCTGATCGCCGACCTGATTTACGGCTGGCTCGATCCGCGGATGCGGGATGTGTGATTATAGCGGGCAGTGCGCATTATTTCATGCAAAGATAAGAAGAAAAAGAAGGTAATAAGCTTGGTGTTATCGGAAGAAATCGAACGATTGGCCAGCACCGCCATTGATTGCGGGTTGAAAATCCACATTGAACTCGGCCCCGGATTGATGGAATCGGTCTATGAAGCGGTTCTTGAGAACCGCTTGAGAAAAATAAATATGAAGGTAGACCGGCAAAAGCCAATCAAGATTATGGTTGATGGCCTTAGTTTGCCGGACGCCTTTCGCTGCGACTTGCTGATTGAGGACAAGCTACTCATTGAATTGAAATCGGTAACCATGCTTGCAAATCTGCATCAAATGCAGACGCTCACTTATCTGCGTCTTATGAATTTGCCATTGGGCCTACTGCTCAACTTTGGCAGGGAAACCTTCAAACAGGGTATCAAACGGATCGTCAATAATCATGCCGCCTAAACTTTTGATCTTCTTTATCTTCTTATCTTTGCGTGAAATTTTTGGCGCTACCCTCCGCATATTGCTATAGCGTCTTTGCGTGAACCAAATTTACGACCCGAAAAGCTGATGCGTATTCCCCTCATCATCACCGCGATTATCGCTTTCGCTGCATTTTTGTTGCCTCTCGTCCTGCCATGGGGGCATGCGGCGATTGATTGGGATAGCGTCAATGCAGGCCTTTTTCACGAGGGGCATATTCTGGGCACCGACGATCTGGGACGCGACCGGCTCGCCCGGCTGCTGGTGGGCACGCGCACGACGATTTTCGTCGCGCTGGCGGCGGCGATGGTGGCGCTGATTATCGGCACCATCTGGGGCGCGGCCGCTGGCTGGATCGGGGGACGAACCGATGAGATGATGATGCGGATTGTCGACGGGCTTTATGCGCTGCCCTTCATGTTCGTCGTCATTTTGCTGATGGTGGTTTTTGGCCGGTCGATCTTGCTCGTCTTTATCGGCATTGGCATGGTCGAATGGCTGACGATGGCGCGGGTGGTGCGCGGGCAAGTTTTGGCGCTCAAAAACCGGCCCTTTGTCTTGGCTGCTGAAGCTGCCGGATCGCCGGGGTATGCCATATTGCTGCGCCATATATTACCCAATGTCGCGGGCGTTGCCGCCGCCTATCTGATGCTCACGGTGCCGCAAGTGGTGATGGTGGAGAGTTTTCTTTCCTTTCTCGGACTGGGCGTGCAGGAACCACTGACCTCGCTCGGTATTTTGGTGAATGAGGGCGCCGATGAGATGGATTTGATTCCCGCCGCCCTGCTGCTACCCGGCGGCATGCTGGTGACCATTATCATCTGCCTGACGCTCGCAGGGGAGAAATATCGCGACCGGATGGCGGCGGAGGCGCGCGCGTGACACCGCTTTATCAGGCCAGCCATCTCTGCATTGATATTGGCGGTAAGCGGATCGCGGATAATATCAGTTTTGCGATTGCGCCCGGTGAAATTGTCGCGCTCGCGGGCGCATCGGGCGCGGGCAAGAGCATGAGCGCCATGACCCCTTTTGGCTTGACCCATGCCATCGCCAGCGGATCGGCAATGCTGGCGGGGCAGCAGCTAATCGGTATGGCAGAGAAGGATCTGCGCTCCATTCGTGCGGCGCAATTGGGTTTCATATTTCAGCAGCCGTTAACCGCGCTGACCCCGCACCGCACCGTTGCGGCGCATTTGACCGAAGCGGCATGCCAAGCGGGCGGCGCGCGGCCTTCGCACAAGGATATGGCGGCGATGCTGGCCAATGTGGGCTTGTCGCGGCCCGAAGAACGTTTGGCGCAATATCCGCACCGATTGTCGGGCGGGGAGCGGCAACGGGTGCTGATTGCGGCGGCATTGGCGCATGGGCCAAGCCTGTTGATCGCGGATGAGCCGGTGAGCGCGCTCGATGCGGCGCTGCGCCGCGATGTGATGGCGATGCTGACGGGGCTGTGCCGGGATCGCGGTATGGCGATGCTGCTGGTCAGCCACGATCTGGCCGGGATCGAGCAATATGCCGACCGGCTGTTATTGTTACAGGATGGCAGGTTGATCGAAAGCGGCGCGGCGGCGGTGATCGTGCAAAAACCCCGGTCCGATTACGGCAAAGCTTTGATGGCGGCGACGCCCCGGCTGGACGAAGCCTTGCCCCCTTTGCTCGCCCCCGGCGCAATATTGCTGGAGGCGCGCAATATTTCGGTGCATTTCCCGAAGGCCGGATGGCGGGGTGGCTGGCGCGGCGAAAATCTACAAGCCGTGGATAATGTCAGCTTGACGCTGGCCAAGGGCGAGACTTTGGCGCTGGTTGGCGGGTCTGGTTCGGGCAAATCGACGCTCGGGCGCGCCATCGCCGGGCTGGGGCCGATGCAAGCGGGCACGGTGATTTGGCAAGGAAAGCCGCTGCCGCCGCGTGCGCGCCGCACCGCCGAACATCGCCGGTTGATCCAGCCGGTATTTCAAGATCCGCTGGCCAGCCTTGATCCGCGCTGGAGCGTTGCGCAAACCATTGCTGAACCGCTGCGCTGGCTTTTGCCCGCTGCGGAGCGCGGAACGATGGGCGGAGCGCTGGTCACAAAGCTGCTCGAAGAAGTCGATCTGCCCGCCGAATTTGCGACACGCAAACCTGCCGCGTTGTCGGGCGGTCAAGCGCAGCGCGTGGCGATCGCGCGGGCGCTCGCCGCCGATCCGCAGATGCTGCTGCTCGATGAAGCGACATCGGCGCTCGACCCATTGGTGGCGGGCGGGGTGACGGCTTTGCTGGGCCGGTTGCAAAAGGAGCGCGGGCTTTCAGTCCTGTTTATCACGCATGACCTCGCCTTGGCGCGGCGCGTGGCACACCGGATCGCGGTGATGGAAAATGGCCATATTGTGGAAACAGCGCCGCGCGATACGATATTTTCCGCCCCGCAAGCCGAAGCAACCCGCCGCTTGATCGCGGCCAGCCATTAACATTGCCCTTATCCGATAGGGCGGGCGGCGCCGAATGCCTGGCTTAAATCGGCGATCAGATCATCGGTGTCTTCAAGCCCAATTTGCAGGCGGATAACGCCATTTTCGGCGGGCCAGTGTGTGGCACTGCGGAATTTTTCGGGATGGACGGGCAGCGCAAGGCTTTCGAAACCACCCCAGCTATAGCCAATGCCGAACAGCTCCAGCGCGTCGACGATGGCCGCCGCTTTGGCTTTGCTTCCGTTCAGTATGAAGGAAAATAAACCCGAAGAACCCGTGAAATCGCGCCGCCAAAATTCATGACCAGGGCAGCTGGGCAAGGCAGGATGGAGCACGCGCGCGACGCCATCCAATGATTCCAACCAACGCGCGATTTTTAGCGCCGACGCCTCATGCTGGCGCAATCGCACCGCCATAGTCCGCAATCCGCGCGCCGCAAGATAGGCATCATCGGGCGACAGCACTTGCCCCAATGCGCGCGCGGTTTGCCCGATCCGGTTCCAATATTTCTTATTTGCCGTCACGCTGCCGATCATCGCATCGCTATGCCCGACGATATATTTGGTCGCCGCCAATATTGAGATATCGACGCCTTTTTCCAGAGCGGTGAAAAAATATGGCGTCGCCCAGGTGTTGTCGAGCAAGCAGCAAATATCGCGCGCCTTTGCCGCCGCGCAGATGGCGGGAATATCCTGCACCTCAAAAGTCAGGCTGCCGGGGCTTTCGAGCAGAATAGCGCGCGTTTTATCGCAAAAATATTGGGCAATATCCGCGCCCGCCACCGGGTCATAATAGCGCGTTTCAATGCCGTATTTTTTGAGGAAACCATCGGCAAAGCTGCGGCTGGGATCATAAGCGCTGTCGGCCATCAACAGCACATCACCGGGCCGCAGCACCGCCAGCAACGCGCAGGCAATGGCGGCGACGCCCGACGGATAGAGCATCGTGCCCTCCGCCCCCGGCTCCAGATCGGTCAACGCATCGGCGAGCGCCCATTGCGTCGGCCCGCCGCGCCGGCCGTAAAAAAATGCGCGGGCATCGGCGCTCTGATTTTTGGAGGCCTCCAATGCGGCGACATTGTCATATAAATGTGTGCTGGCGCGCCAGACGGGCGGGTTGACCGCCGGGCCCGTCAACGCCTTGCTGCGCCCGCCTGTGATAAGCTTGGTTTCCAGCTTTTGCGGCCTGTCGCCATCCTTGCTCAATGCGCCTCCCCCAATTGCTTTGGCGTGTCCGCATCCATGCCCCATTCGGCCCAGCTGCCGTCATAGAGCGCAACGTCCTCTTTCCCGAGCAGCTTAGCACCGAACAGCAGCACTGCCGCAGTCATTCCTGAACCGCAACTTGTCACCAATGGCCGGTTCAAATCGACACCCGCTTGTTCAAAAACCCGGCGCAGCGCGTCCCTCTGTTTCCAGGTTCCATCGGCATTGAAAAGCTGCCCATGCGGCAAATTTCGGCTGCCCGGAATATGCCCGGCGGCCATCCCGGCGCGCGGTTCGGGCTCGTCACCGGCAAAGCGCGCGGCGGGGCGGGCATCGACAATCTGTTCGGCCTTGCTGTCTAGATTGGCGAGCATATCGGCCTTTGACCGGACATTCTTCATATCGGCCCACACGGTGAAATGGCGGTGGCGCAGCGTTGTTGTTCCCGATTCCAGTGCGCGCCCCTCGGCCTTCCATTTAGCCAGGCCGCCGTCCAATATCGCCACATCATGCGCGCCAAATAAGCGGAGCATGAACCAGGCGCGCGCGGAACTTTTCAACGGGCTGTCATCATATAGCACGATCCGGCTGCCATCGCCGAGGCCGAGCGACTGCATCCGGCTGGCGAATTTTTCGGGCGGCGGCAGGGTATTTTCAATGACCGCATTGCTATCGATCAAATCGGCGAGATCCATGAAAATCGCGGTTGGAATATGCCCCGCTTCATATGCGGCGCGCGCATCGCGCTGCATATCGGGCAGGAATTTTGTGGCATCAACAATGCGCAGGTCCGACGCGCCAATCTCCTTCGCGAGCCACTGCGTGGTCACCAGATGTTCCATAACTTCCCCGCCGAACCATGATTCTATTTATCATGTCACAATATGCTGCGTCGCAACGCTAGTCGAGCCTTTATCGAGTCGTGGTTGGTGACAAAGCGGCTTTGCTCGGTTAAACGCAAGAAATGACCGAACAATCAAATCCCATCTTTTTAGGAAAGACCAGCCCGCTACCCCAAAATCCGCAAGAGGCGATGCTCGATTATGTGCCCAATCCGCGCGCCGGTGCGCTGTATCTGGTCCGCTTTGCCGCGCCCGAATTTACCTCGCTTTGCCCGGTAACGGCGCAGCCCGATTTCGCGCATCTGGTGATCGACTATGCGCCGGATAAGACCATTGTGGAGAGCAAATCGCTCAAGCTTTTTTTGGGCAGCTTTCGGGATCATGCGGCGTTTCATGAAGATTGCACGGTTGGCATTGGCCAGCGGCTTTTCGCCGAAATGGCACCGCGCTGGCTGCGTATTGGCGGCTATTGGTATCCGCGCGGCGGCATTCCGATCGATGTCTTTTGGCAATCGGGCGAACCGCCCACCGGCCTATGGCTCCCCGATCAAGGCGTTGCGAGCTATCGCGGCCGGGGTTGACTTACCGCATCAATCCGCCGATTAAATTTCGCGCAAAGCGGCCCAGCCCTGGCATGCCAAAGGATTTGCCCAATTCGGTCGCAACCGTTCCGGCGACCGCGCTTGCTGCCGATGCCTTGGGGTTGGCGCGTGATTTTTTGCCGAGCATCGCATTGGCCGCCATTGTGCCCGCCGAAGACAGCGCCGCACCCGCCGCCACCGAGGCAACCTTGCCCCATAAGGAGGTGCTTTTGCGCTCGCGCCTGCCCACTTCTTCCTCGCCTTGCGCTTCGACTTCTACGGCGGTTTGCGCGGCATCGATGGCCTTTTGCGCGAGCACTTCGGCGGCGCTATCGCGGTCCACCGCCGTGTCATATTTGCCGTCAAACGGGCTGATCGATTGGATGATCGCGCGCTCCTTTTTATCAAGCGGGCCAACACGTGAACGCGGCGGTTTAATCAAGGTTCGCTCGACGATGGATGGCGCGCCATCCTCCATCAAGGTGGAGACCAAAGCCTCACCCACTTTCAGCTCGGTAATCGCCTGCGCCACATCCAAATCGGGGTTGATCCGGAAAGTTTCTGCCGCGGCCTTGATCGCTTTTTGATCGCGCGGGGTGAAGGCGCGCAAGGCATGTTGCACCCGGTTGCCCAATTGGCCGGCGACTTTTTCGGGGATATCGATCGGATTTTGCGTGACGAAATAAACGCCCACACCTTTCGACCGGATGAGCCGAACGACCTGCTCCACCTTCAACAGCAAGGCATCTGGCGCATCTTCGAACAATAAATGCGCTTCATCAAAAAAGAACACCAGCTTTGGCTTATCGGGATCGCCCACCTCGGGCAAAGTTTCGAATAATTCGGCGAGCAGCCAAAGCAGGAAAGTGGCGTAAAGCTTGGGGCTCATCATCAACTTATCCGCCGCCAATATATTCACCTGACCCCGGCCCTTATCATCAAGCTGAATAAAGTCGGTAATTTCCAGCGCGGGTTCACCGAAAAATTTCGCGCCGCCTTGATCTTCAAGGCTGAGCAATTGCCGCTGGATCGTGCCCACCGACGCCTTGGTGACATTGCCATATTGGCCTGCGATCACGCCGGTATTTTCGCTGCACCAAACCAGCATCGCCTGCAAATCTTCCAGATCGAGCAGCAACATGCCCTGATCATCGGCGATGCGAAAGGCGATATTAAGCACGCCTTCCTGCGTCTCATTCAAACCCAATATCCGGGCGAGCAACAACGGCCCCATTTCCGATATTGTGGTGCGAATGGGATGGCCTTGTTCGCCATAGAGATCCCAAAAAACAACCGGATTATCGGCATAGCTATAGCCCGCATAACCAATTTTTTCGGCGCGCTGGGTGAAGGGCTCGTGCATTTTATGCGTGGGCGATCCGGCCATCGCGATCCCGCCCAGATCGCCCTTCACATCGGATAGGAAGACCGGAACCCCCGCGGCGGAGAGGCTATCGACCAGCCCTTGCAGCGTAACCGTCTTGCCGGTGCCGGTTGCACCCGCGATCAAACCATGCCGGTTGGCGCGTTTCAGGTTCAAAAACTGCGGCTTTTTCGTGCCCTCGGTTCCGCCGATGAAGATACCTTGATCGTTATCCATTTTGCTCGCTCCTGCGCCGATATTAGAGCAGGCAGCGTGAAATAGGAATCACACTGCCCGCTCTATCTATTTGTTGTCGCATCGCTTGATGCGAAAAACCGGTGCCCACTTTTTCGCGCGATGCTCTAGCATTGTCTTCGTGAACAATGATGGCAACGTAAGGTCAAGTTAAATTATGCAACTAGGCCATATCTTCATTTCGTCGATTTTTAAGAATCGTTCATCGTAAACCTACGTCACACCGGTTTCATTCGCAAAATTAGATGGCTAATATCAAATGCTGTTCATTAGAGCATGATGCGATTAGATAAAATCGCATCATGCTCCTTATCTCTTTGTGGTCGCGTGATTTTGAACGATTAACCGGTGCCCACTTAATCGCATCACGCTCTAGTTAGGAGTTTATTCTTGTTCGCCGCTTGCTCAGATTTATCTCCTCATAAGAAAATTCCTTTGATGATAGGTTTGGCTGTCCTGCTCAACGCTTGTGTTTCATCCGGCAGCGCTCACAGCATATCGCAGCAAACGGCCCCGCCGCCACGTGATCGGCCCGTGCAAGCGCCGAGCGGATCACCAATCGCGCAAACATTCCCGGCGCCGCGCGAAGCGGCCGCAAATAATCCGGCGCGCGGTTGGCCAGCGATGGCACCCATATTGCAAAATATTATCGATGAAGAATGGCGGTTATTTCCTGGAAAGACCGGTGTTGCTGTAATCCGCATCGATGACGGCGGCGGCATTGTCGGCAAAAGGTTGCAAGATCTATTCCCGCAGCAAAGCGTTTCAAAAACATGGGTGGCACTCACCCTGCTCGATCAAATCGATCAAGGCAGGCTGCAGCTCGGTCAAAATATACGGATCACCGCGAATGACGTGGCGGTATTTTATCAACCGCTTGGCGACCGGGTAACGCGCGAAGGCGCAGTGAATGAAACCGTCGGGCGATTGCTGGAGCTTGCAATTACCACCAGCGACAATACCGCGAATGACAATCTGCTGCGGATCGCGGGAGGGCCAGAGGCGGTGCGCGGCTTTATCGCCAAACATGGGCTGGGGCCAATCCGCTTTGGCCCCGGCGAAAGATTGCTGCAAAGCGGGATTGCCGGGCTGGAATGGCGGCAGGAATATTCAGTGGGCAGGCGATTTTATGAAGCCCGCTCCGCGCTGCCCTATGAAACACGCAAGGCTGCGTTGAATCGCTATCTTGCCGATCCGGTCGATGGCGCAAGCCCCGAAGCGATCGCAAAGGCATTGAGCCGATTGGTTAAGGGGGAGTTGCTATCCACGCGCTCGACGCAATTGATGCTTGACCTGATGGCGCGGACCAAGAGCGGACCCAACCGCTTAAAAGCAGGTGTGCCTTCTGGATGGGGTTTTCTGCATAAAACCGGCACAGGCCAAACGCTCGATCCGGTTTCAACAGGCTATAATGATATCGGAATTATGACCGCGCCCGACGGCACGCGTTATGCGGTTGTGGTGATGATGTCAGACACCACCGCATCGGTGCCCGAACGGATGCGCTTCATGCAGGCTGTATCACGCGCGGTCGGCGCGCATCACCGGCCATAAATAACCAGAATTTATGAGGCAAGCTGCAGCATGATGCGATGAACCCGCACCCACTTTTTCCCGCGATGCTTTAAAGCCGCGATTGTAAGCCGCGCCGCTGCGTCTTGGGTAACAAAAAGCTAACACGGTTGTTCACAAAATCGATCACCACCTTATCAAACAATCGGAGCGCATCCATGCCGAGAAATATGGCGGGGCGATTTTCCAAGCCCAAAACTTTGGCCGCATAATTTTCTGAAAATACAATGGGCATATCTTGGATTCTGACACCGCCCAGTTCAATCTCGCGAATTTGTGTCAAATTACCCTCCAATTTCGTGCCGACAACGCTGCTCATTTCTATCGGGACGAAATCACTACCGCGATTGCGGCGGAGCAATTTATCGCGCAGCGCGTAATTGCCAAGGCTGGATTGCGCGCCTGTGTCGATGACAATATCAACATGCATGCCGTTCAAGCTTGCGTTGGAAATCACCAAACGGCCGGCCTTGCGCCGCGCGGTCACTACGATCATGCCGCTTTCAAGCTTGGTCAGACCGCGTTTTTTGGGGGACGGCAGCACCTCCATTTTGGGCGCGCGAAAATCCAGAAACAGCTTGTTGTCTTGCAAACTGTCGATACCCAGCAACCCAAATGCACCCAGATTGGTTCGCTCCAACCCCGGCGCTTCCACCGCATCCAGGCTTAAGGTCGATGTCGTCAAGCTATCAATCAGGAAGGACGGAACCGTCGCGGGCCCCGATACCGTGGCCAGCCGCAACATCCGACCATTTTCTAACCCTAGCGACCGCGCCAGATCGGTCGCAATGACCGTGCGCTCCGATCCGGTATCAACGATGAAAGGAAACGGTTTGCTGCCATTAATTTGGACCGGCACGATCATCCGCCGGGTTGCATCGATGGTAAATTCCTGCAACAGCAAGGTTTCAATTGGCAATGGCAATGGTCCGACGGGTTGGATCAGCCCTGGGTTGATATTGGGCGGATCAACCGCAACTTCCGCCCGCGCCGTCCAAGATAAAGTGATTGTGGCGAGTAAGGCCGTTTTGACAAACCCCGCAGCCGCAAAGCTCTTGATTTTGCCCATCGCGCATTCTCCTGAACATTCGTAACAAATGCCTCCGGCCGCTATTCTATGTCATATTGGAATTTACGCAAGCGCGTTGATCAAAGCCCTTGTGCGCTCAGGAAAAAACAAGTGTCCTGCGATAAATATGCTTAAAAAAAGGCGGCTTAATAGCCGCCCTTTTTTCTTATCACGTTTTTTGCGAGCATTTTAACGCATGCTGGATTTGACCAAATCTACATCAGCGCTCGCGCGCGGATCAGCGAAATCGAAACCTAGACCCTGTTCGTTTTTGATTGAATCAAAAACCGGGTCTAGTTTCCCTGTTTTCCGCGATTTTCGAGCCGTTCGGTGTTTCCACCTCACTCGAAATCGCTCTAGTTAGGATCCCGGGCCGCTTTCCCAAATACCCGATATTGTTCGTTGCCGACAAAGCCAAATTTGGTGATGCCGCTGCTCTTAACCTTGGCCAACGCCCGATCAACCGTGTCATAAACCGCATTGGGTGCCGGTTGAAACTGCAGCTCTGGCTCCGGGTTTATCGCGGTCGTCTGACGCAAAAACTGCTCCATTTGATCGAGCGAAACCGGCGTTCCATTCCAAAGAATGCTGTTATCCGGCATAATCACGATCTTGTTAATAACCGGATCAATCAGCGGTTGATCCGGTTGATTGGGATCTTGAATCGGCAAATCGATATTGATCGCATGCGTGATCGGGGGGATGGTAATGATGAACATGATGAGCAAAACAAGCATAACGTCTATCAACGGCGTTGTGTTCATTTCCATCATCGGTTGGCCATCATCTTTGCCGCCACTCATCGCCATAATATTTACTCCTGAATAAGTGGGTTATTTAACCGCGGAGGTCGACAAATCGGTCGGTGAGGAAATAAATCCGACCTTTGCAAAACCGGCAAGCTGCATCGAATAAACTGCGCCGCCAATGCAGCGCCAGGGTGTATTCACATCGCCGCGAATATGCGCTTCGGGCAAGTCTTCAATCGCAACTTGACCTGCATCGATCGCGGCTTGGCCGCCGAGCACTTCAATCTGCTGTTTTAACCGCTCGACGGCCTTTTCAACCAACTCATTCGAATCGATAGGGGATACATTTAAATAAACACGGCATTCACCGCTGGGATTGACCCCATCATAATCGGGATCGCCAGGGTCTCGTCCAGCCGAGTCGGTTGTGCTAACGGCGAGCAAAATATTCTCCGCCTTCGCTTTGGTCGGTTCGAAGGGAACGACCGGCAATTCCATTTCAACGGTTTGAATAACAACCGGAATGGCAATAAGGAAGATAATGAGCAGAACCAACATAACGTCCACCAAAGGGGTTGTGTTGATTTCGGACATTGGCTTATCCGCGCCGCCGCCTCCAGTACTGATAGCCATTGGCTAATCCTCTCTAAATAACGGGTTGAAACAACCGTCGGTTAAAACCGACTGGCGAGCCGCACCAAACGCGCGGCCCACCACCCATTTTTAATTTTTCATTGGTGCCGCAGCCGCCATTGGCTTGGCCGGCGCGGTGGCAGCAACCATCGGCTTGACCTTGCCGTCCGACGAGATGTAACCCAGCACGTCATTCGAAAAAGCCGAAAGGCTGCGTTGAATGGACTTATTGCGCGCTTGCAACCAGTTATAGGCAAGCACCGCCGGAACCGCAACAAACAGACCGATGGCGGTCATGATCAGCGCTTCGCCAACCGGACCAGCCACAGCGTCGATCGACGCTTGTCCTGCAATACCAATTTTGATCAACGCCGAATAGATACCGATAACCGTGCCGAGCAAGCCGACGAAGGGTGAAACCGCACCAACCGATGCAAGGAACGACAATCCGCCATTCAACTTATTGTTGATCGATTCTTCCGAACGGGTCATCGCGCCATGCAACCAGTCATGCGCCTCGACAGGATCGGTTAGCAGACCATGCTGCATTTGAGCTTCGATGCCATCATCCACCAATTGGCGATAAGCGCTATTTTTATCGAGCTTGGCAGCGCCTTCTTTCAAGCTGTTTGCACGCCAGAAACCGGCACGCACTTGCTTGGCTTGGTTCATCACTTTATTTTGCTCGAATAATTTGGTGAACAAAATATAAAAAGAGCCGATCGACATGATCACCAAGACAATAAAAATCGACCATGATATCGGTCCACCTTCGTTCAATGCTTCGATGAGGCCGAACTTATTTTTAGGTGCTTCTGCTGCAGCCTGAGCCAAAATTGCTAACGACATTTTACTTTCCTCTCAGAAAAAATTTGTTTTTTTGCCTAACGCAAGACCCCTTGCGCTGGCCATGAATTATTTCGGGATTTGCCAGCGAACCCGGCTTGCCCATGAACCAGATGTCGGATTTCCTTGACTATCGAGCGCCGGATCAAAGCGGCCACGGCGCGTCACGTTCTTGCAGGTGGCATCATCCAAATCCTGATGTCCGCTCGACGATGTAATCGAACAAGCAGATACCCTACCATCCGGCCCCACCGTAACGCGAAAACCGGTCGTGCCTTCACGTTCTTGTTGAAGCGCACGATTGGGATAATCATTTGAATTGGCCCAATTGCCGGGATTTCCTTTTGGAGATGGGTTGGGACGCTTGGCAACCGGTGGAGGTGGCGGCGGCGGCGGCGGTGGCGGAGCAGATGGCGCTGGCGGCGCAGCGCGTGGCACAACCGGCGCGGCCGGCGGCGGTGTATCCACTGTCCGAATTGTTGGCGGCGGCGTAACCGTGCGCACGATAGGCGGCGGCGATACAACCGGCGGCTCAATCTGCTTTTCTGGCTCTGGTGGCGGCTCTTCCTCTTCGGGTGGTTCTTCTTCCTTGACGTCGACGACGTTCAATCTTTCATTCACCTTCTTTACCGCCTCAAAAGCAAGACCGGTGATGAAAGCGTAACCCAGAAAAACATGCAGAAGAACGACGATAACAATCGAAACAATTCGACTGGTACTCATTTCTTGTTGGTCAGCATATGCCATACGGAAACGACTCTCCTAACTTCCCATATTAAGCGAGTGAACCAATTGGATTTAACCCCTATCGATACCACTTCGATTGATCGAATTTCTTTTTTGCTTCGATTCCCAAATGCTTTAGCCGCCGAAAAACCGGCACGCAATCCGATTTCGAAGATTCATGTGCAATTCATATCACAATCTTTCATATACCGCGCCCACCGCGTCGCAAAATAAGGCGGGGAAATATACGCGCTTAGACAGAGGAAAAGCAAATGCGGATGATGTTTAAAATCTTATTAAGCGCTTCATTATCAATGATTTTATTTGAACCTAGCGCAACCATAGCGCAGAATGGTTTCGCGATTCCAGCCGATATGGCGCGCTATTCCGACGTTGCCGATCTGGTTACAATTTCCCCTGTTATCCTAGACGTACGTATCATCAAGATACAGAAACTTCCGCCCGAACAAACGATCGGTGTAGACGTGAATATTCAACGCACCGTCATAAATGCGGATGTCCTCGCCTTGATTCGAGGGGAAAAAGAGGCCGCAGCGAAGGTTCGATTTGTGCTCGATATCCCCAAAGATGCCAAGGGCAAGATTCCCAAATTAAACAAGCAGCGCTTTTTCCTTTTGGGCAAGGCGGTCGACAAAAGACCGGATTTAATCCAGCTTGCGCGGCCCGATGCAATGATCGCTTACAGCTTGGCGAACGATGCTTTGTTGCGCGCGGTCATTAAAGAGGTGGTTCAGCTTGATGCTCCGCCGCCGATCACCGGCATTGCCAGCGCCTTTTACAGCCCCGGCACGGTCATTGGCGAGGGTAATACGCAGATATTCTTGCGCGCGCAGAATAATCAGCCCTTTTCCATCTCGGTTGTCAGCCGGCCTGGCCGGCCAAAGCAATGGACCGTGTCGACCAGCGAATTGATCGAAGAATCCGCCGCCACGCCGCAAACCAACACGTTAATGTGGTATCGTTTGGCTTGCGAATTGCCGCGCGAGTTGCCCGCCCGGCTGATCGAATCGGGCGGCGGCGACAATATCGTTCGGGCGCAGGCCGATTATAAATATGTCATCGATGCACTGGGCCCATGTGGGCGGACGCGATAACGAAGAGGGTCTTGAGTCTGTTTCAGTTACACTGAAACATTGACGGCACCAGCCCACTCCCCCACCCGGCCACCCGGTCAGGATATGCTATGGGTGGCCGGGTGGGGGAGTGGGCTGGTGCCGCTTCCACGTAAGTGGAAAAAACTCTAGCGCGACGCGCCCGGCACCCATAGAATATCGCCGCCCCGATCGCTGTTGATCAAACGGCACAGCGTAAAAAGATAATCCGACAGCCGGTTGAGATAGTTTAGCGCCAGCGGATTAATCAGAACCACGGCAGCGGCGGCCACCAATGCTCGTTCGGCGCGCCGGGTGATCGCACGGGCAAGATGCATATGCGCCGCCGCGTGGCTGCCGCCGGGCAAAATAAAGCTGGTCAACGGGGCAAGCCGTTCATTTGCGGTATCAATCGCCGCTTCCAACCAGTCAATCTGCGCTGCGACAATCCGCAAAGCCATCGGTGACGGCGTGAAATCGTCCCCCGGCGTCGCGATATCGGCACCCAGATCAAACAGATCATTTTGAATGCGGAGCAATCCAGCGATCCCGTCTTGATCAAAGCCGTCATGCACCAATGCAGCGATGGCAACGCCAAGCGCGCTATTGGCCTCATCCACCTCGCCAATGGCATGCATTCTAGGATCCGCTTTGGATAGCCGCGAGCCATCGACCAACCCGCTGGTGCCATCATCACCGGTTCGGGTGTATATTTTGTTGAGCTTTACCATCTTATGGGGGCTTATCCGGCTTATGCTGTCTGGCTAAGCAGCAGCAAGGCGGCGACCAAGGCGATGGCGATGGCCTGCCATTTTACGCGGGCGAACATGGCTTTATTCTGAACCTTCAAGGATAAGGGCACGCCATTTTCATCGACTTTATCGGGTTCAAGATTGGCAAAGGCGTGCAGGCCTTTGATCACCGCAAACACGACCGCGCCCATCGCCGCGATCAACAAAATAATTAACACAGGGCCCATTGGTATGTCCTTATAATCTGCACCTACTGCCATAGGATACGTGCGCCAATTTGGCTGGCTTTCTTCCTCTAATCCGTCGCAAGCGATATTCCAAGCGGTAGCTCACCGCGGCGCAAATCATCCGCCAGCTTCTCGCCCGGCTCGCCCGCCGCGCGCAATGTCGCCAACGCCGCCGAATCCCGGCTTTTGGCCAATTTTGCGCCGGTTTCATCAAGCAGCAGCGGGTGGTGCCAATAAGCAGGATGCAACAAGCCGAGCAGTTTTTGCAACAGGACATGCACCGCGCTATAGGCAAACAGGTCTTTGCCGCGCACCACATATGTTATGCCGTCCGCGCCATCATCACAGGTCGCGGCCAAATGGTAACTTGCCGGAACATCCTTGCGCCATAGGACGACATCACCAAATAAGGCAGGGTCAGCGGTTTGTTTGCCAGCGGCCAGATCGGTCCACCCTGTCACGCCCACCTGCACGGTTGCCGCCGCCATATCCAGCCGCCAGCAATAAGGCTTGCCCTCATCCACATCCCGGCCTCGGCATGTTCCGGGATAGACCGGCCCATCGGGGCCATGCGGGACGGATTTTCGGCGGAGCGCCGCCGCAATATCACCGCGCGTGCAATGGCACCGATAGATGAGCCCCATTGCATCCAATCGGCGCAGCGCCGCTGTGTAGCGGCCGGTCCGCTGTGATTGGAAAATGACATCGCCGTCCCAATCGAGACCCAGCCAGCGCAAATCCGCCAAAATCCCCTCGACATGCTCCGCCCGGCTGCGCGCGCCATCAATATCTTCAATCCGCAGCAAAAATCGTCCACCATGCGCGCGCGCAAAATCATGCGCGCAAATGGCGGCATAGGCATGACCCAGATGCAAAGGGCCATTGGGGCTGGGCGCAAAGCGTGTTACCACTGCGTCAAGCCGGCACCCGGCATTTGCCAGCGGTAGCGATAAGGCTTTATTTTCTGGCAACACCATATATTGCGGCATTTGTCCTCTTGACGTCATAATTGTTGTAAATAGGGTGGTTCCTGTCAAATTGTTGTAACGATCTTGTGGGATCGGCGACAGGGCATAACGTGGGAGAATGTTCGAAGCCATGTTTGAAGCAGGAACATTACAAGCGGCGGGACGAGCGCGCCACCCGGACAATTGCCCGGCGCTGGTGCTGAATGCCGATTATACCCCGCTTAGCTATTATCCGCTCAGCCTTTGGCCTTGGCAGACGGCGATTAAAGCGGTGTTCCTGGATAAAGTTGATATTATCGCCAGCTATAGCCAGCATGTCCACAGCCCCAGCCTGGATATGCAAATCCCATCGGTCATCGCGCTGCGCCAATATGTAAAACCGTCGGAATATCCCGCATTCACTCGTTTCAATTTGTTTTTGCGCGATAAATTTCAATGCGTCTATTGCGGATGCGGCGACAATCTTACCTTTGACCATGTGATCCCGCGCCGGTTGGGCGGCGGGACGAGCTGGGAAAATGTTGCCGCAGCGTGCCTGCCCTGCAATTTGAAAAAAGGCGGCCGCACACCCAAACAGGCGAATATGCAAATCCACTGCAAACCGATCCGGCCGACCAGTTGGCAATTGCAGCATATCGGCCGCGCCTTTCCGCCCAACCATCTGCATGAAACTTGGCGCGATTGGCTTTATTGGGATGTCGAATTGGAACAGGATGGCAAGAGATAGACGCCGTTGGCGCGGCTAGAGCAAGCAGCGCGATATCTGAATCACCCTGCTTGCTCTAAATATTTGTTGTCGCATCGTTTTTGCGGAAAACCGGTTCCCACTTTTCCGCGCGATGCTCTAAATGCGGACGCGCCCTGATGCACACCATCCAACTGATCAATAAATCTTCTCATCCGCCGATAAAATCACGGCGTCAACGGCGGCTTTTGGCTTGGTTTTTTGCTCACCCACCTCGACCCGCACCGAAAAGACGGCGGTATCTTGCCGCCCGTCCGGCCGTGTTACGGCGCCGGTAACGTTGATATAATAGACACCATCGGCCGCCGCGCTAAACGAAATTGTCCAATCGGCGTTCCTACCGCTCACCATCGGCAGGCTGGCCCGGTTCACCGCCAAATTCAATCCGTCATCGGCATTGGCGATCAAGGACAGATTTTGCCCCGGATAATCATGCCCCACGGAAATCGTAACCTGATGATTGCTGTTTGCCCGAACCGGTTGTTCCATCCGGTGAAAGAAACGCAGACCGCTGCCCGATTTAACGGTGCGGTAGACATTATTTTGCGCGCGGTGATCGCCATCCCATGACTTTGCCGCCGCCGATGTGGCCCGCGCCGTTTGATCGGGCCCGCCGCTGCCTTCATTGGTACAGCCGCCGACCCCCAACAGCAGCGCCGCTGCAAGAACAACCATCGGTTTTGCGCGATATTGCATCTGTTGCTCTCCCATCATTGCACCGTCAAATTATAACAAACGCTATCGCCGGTCGGGTTGCCGTTAATATTCAAGAAACTGGCAATTTCGACGATATAATCGCCGGCGGGCAGCGACAATGTCTGCGTCTCGCTTGTGCCCGCGCTGACATCTCGGTTGGCGATCAGGCGCCCGGCCTGATAAATGCGAAACAGCGGATCGGTGGTGGCCACCGCGGGGCCGTTCAGCGCCGTGACGGTCACGGTAACCGATCGGCTGGTATTGTTGTTCAGCCGGGCAAAGTCAAAATTGCCCAGCCGGTTGCGGGTTCCGCGTATATTGGTGGAACATACCATCACCGGCCCGCCGCCCACCGCCACCGATTTGTAAAATGGCAGAATAGTCGAAATACCGCCATTGTTGGTTTCGCCAGTAAAATCGGCGCGCCTGCTGCCGATCGATTGCGGGGTTAGCAAGCTGTCCAATCCCGTCCCGGCAACCCCGCTTTGCGCCGCCAACGCCTCCAAATAGCTGTGTAAATTGGTTAGAAACGGGGTGCTGCGGTAATTGGGATCGCGAAACGCCCGGTATATGGGGGCAAAACCGGTGGTAAGCGTGTCCGGCCCATCTTGGTTGCTGTCAAAAATATCGACCAGGATCGATGCCACCGAACCTTCGTTGAACCACCCCGTTGGGGAAAATACATTTGCCTCCAAATTAATGTCAAAGCCCGAAGCCTGGCTTTGGCCAAAGCTGTCGCGATATTCAAAATCGCGCAGGATCATGCCCGAAAAGGCATTGCCGAAACCTTCGCTGAATGCCACCCGCGAATCGAGCGCAACGCTGGTCGTGTGACTGCCGCCGATCGAGTCGGAACGCGCCAGCGTTTCTTCAAAATAATGGCCAAATTCATGCACGACCACATGCGAATCATATTCATCGGTATCGACATTGGCCGCGCCCAAAATGGCAATGAAGGGTTGCCCGTTATTGTTGGAGAAAAATGACGTGCGGATATCGCCATTGGCAAACGAGCCTTCCGACGGACGATTATTCACGCTCCAAAATATGTTAAGCGGGGTAAAGGCGACGGCGGGTTCCAACGCGACTATATCTTCCACCGCGCGCAGCACGGTATCGGAAATGGCAAATGGCCCAGCGGCACGCGGGCCGGTATAGGACGTGCCGCCCCAGCCCGACGGGGCGTTCAAATCGCGCGTCGAATTTGCCGTGCCCGAATTGGTAAGGCTACCCGCCAGAATATAAGGTGCATCGCCGCTGGTATTGTCACGAATTTGGATATTATAGATAGCGCCGCTGGCGCTTAACAACTGCGCCCGAACCTGAATACGAACCGCAGTGGAATTTGGCACCGTCACGCTATAATTGCCGTTGGCATCGCTGGTTGTGGTTGCAACAACCGCGCCGGTGCTATCCACCGCTTGCACCACATGACCGCGGATGGGTTGCTGCGAAATATTTGCATAATTGAGCGCATTGGTTGCTGCGCTATGCGGTACGCGGTCAAAAGTGGTCCGGCCCGATATCACGACATTCCCGGTCGAAGGCGGCGGCGGCGGGGGAGGCGGCGGTGGCGGAGGAGGCGGTGGCGGGGGAGGCGGGACCACTATCGGCGGCGGTGGAGGCGGCGTTGTGCCGCCACCGTTACCGCCGCCACTGCATCCCGCCAGCACGGTTGCCGTCAAGCAGAATATCACCGACGCTTTAATAGCTACACCCGCCATTTTTTGGACCCTTCTGCATAAATTTGCTCTGCATAAATTTGCGCTTAATCATTGCCACTTTAAGCCTGCGGTTTTCGAATTAGCATCTTGATCATTTCGCGACTGTTAACGCTGGGACCGCCTTTGCCGCGTCTTCGGGCGTAATTCCCGGCGGCGGCGCGGACGGCACCTTCGCCGCGCCGCGTGCGATCCGCCCCGCCTGACGAATGGCATCGCGCAGCCGCGGATAGACACCGCAGCGGCAGATATTGGTGATCGCGCCGTCAATTTCCGCATCAGATGGGTCGTTATTGTCCTTCAGTAACGCCTGCGCGGCCATCACGATGCCGGGCGTGCAAAAGCCGCATTGAATCGCGCCCGATGCCACCAACGCCTGCTGCACCGGGTGACCACGATCACGGCTCAATCCCTCGATCGTGGTCACAAAGCGGCCCTCAACCTCGCCAATTGACACCAGACAGCTGCGGATCGCTTCGCCATCAATATCTACCATGCAGGCTCCGCAATCGCCCACACCGCAGCCATATTTGGTGCCGGTTAAATTGGAAGCATCGCGCAGCGCCCATAACAACGGCGTGGCCGGATCCATCTTATATTGAACGGGACGATCATTGACGGTCAGCTTGGACATAACCCAAAGGCCTAACCCAGCGTCGGTTCCAATGCAAGCGGCTGGGGTGGCCCTCCATCGCACCCATTCAGCCACCAAGGCCGTAAAATAGCCGAGATAACCAACCTATTCGCTTGATATTCGCAAAAAGCACCGCTAATGCCCCGATCACAGGGCCGCGTTTTGCGTGGCCATTTTTATTTTTTCCGCAGAATTAGGGGCGTTTGCCGCCCACTGCACCGAATCGAGTGGAGTGAAGTTTTTTTATGCAAATCATGGTACGCGATAATAATGTTGACCAAGCCCTGCGCGCTTTGAAAAAAAAATTGCAGCGCGAAGGTGTCTATCGCGAGATGAAATTGCGCCGCCATTTTGAAAAACCATCGGAAAAACGCGCGCGCGAAAAAGCCGCTGCGGTGCGCCGCGCGCGAAAGATGGAGCGTAAACAGAATGAGCGCGACGGTAGCAAATAAGCCGCTCCAATCAGAAAAAGCGGGCGCCTTTCAACGGCGCTCTTTTTTTGTCCATAATTCAGGTTTATAGCAATCCGCATATCCGACAGGAAACCAGTTATGTCCATCACCACCGTTCCTATTCCGCCCATTAAAAAAGGTTCGCTCTCCAAATATTGGATCGGCATTGCTATCCTGATTATCGCAGCGGCCGCGCTCGCATGGTTTGGGACATCCGATGTGCGCGACAAATATCAAAATATCATCACCACGCCGTCTGGTTTGAAAATTCAGACTGTAAAGATGGGCGAAGGCAAATCACCAACCGATGATGATGTCACGCTGATCGCTTATAAGGGCACCTTGCGCGATGGAGCGATTTTTGATCAGAATCCGCAAGCGCCATTGCCGGTGACCGGTGTGGTTCCCGGTTTCAGCGAAGCGCTCAAGAAAATGCAAAAAGGTGGGCAGTATAAACTCTGGATCCCAGCCGAGCTGGGCTATGGCGGCGAAGAGAAGAAAAATCCGCAAACCGGCCAAGTTGTAATTCCCGCCAACAGCGAGCTGATTTTCGAAGTTGAGCTGAAAGATTTTATCAGCCGTGCAGAATTTGAGAAAGGCTTGGAGGCCGTGCGCAAACAACAAGAGGCAGCGGCGGGTGCGGGCGGCGGCGCAGGAGCGCAGGGTCTACCCCCCGAAATACAGCAACAATTGCAAGAACAAATCCGCTAAGAGCAAGCGGGACCCTCTGCACCGCAATAAACCGGCCGTGAGGAGACAGCATTTGAGGCCGCGTAGCGGGGCATAGTGATGATAGAAAATCAGCGGCATCATTTCGCTATGCCATTGGATGTGCATTATCTAAACTGCGCCTATATGTCGCCTTTGCCTGATATGGTGCGCGCGGCCATGGCATCAGGAATATCGGCAAAGGCGCAACCGTGGAATTACAAGCCCGCCGATTTTTTCAGCGTCGCCGAAGATTTTCGCGCCAGCGCGGCGCGGCTTTTTAGCACCGATGCGGATAACATCGCAATTGTGCCCTCGGTCAGCTATGCCATGGCGATAGCGGCAAAAAACCTACCATTGGCGGGTTAATTGTTGTAACCGTTACGACAATTATGCTATGTTGTAACGGTTACAACAATAGGAGCGTAGCCATGGGTATCATGTCCGTCCGCGAATTAAATGCAAATTTGTCCAAAGCCCTTGCCCGCGCGGAAGCCGGAGAGGTGATTGAAATTACCAAAAACGGCAAGCCATTTGTTGAGCTGCGCGCAAAATCCAAAAACCGGATGGATGACCCAACATTCCGCGCCGCTCGGGATAAATTACTGGAAGGGTTACGAAAAGGTATTCCCGGCCTGACCGGACCTGCAACCTATGAAGAGCGGACGAAGCGTTGATCGCGCTTGATACCAACCTCCTCATTTATGCGGATACGCCGGGTGACCCATACCACCGAAATGCTGCGGCATTCGCGTTGATCGAAAAATTGACGGTTCGGGCCGCTTGTATTCCCCTACAAGTGCTAAGCGAATTTCTTAATGTGTGTCGTCACAAGAAAATGCTCGATTTTGATTTGGCCGCAGAGCGCGTGCATGCTTACGCTCAGGTTTTTGCAACCCCGCCTACGGCATTGCACGATCTGGCGGAAGCAAACAGGTTATCGAAGCATTATAACCTCCAATATTTTGATGCCCTGATCCTCGCTGTTTCGGCGCGCGCCGGTGCTACGATGCTATTATCCGAAGACATGCAAGATGGGCTGGAAATAGGCGGCCTGCGCATCGTCAATCCTTTTTTAGCGGCGAATGATGGATTGATTTCAGACTATTTTGCAAATAGCTGATCAACGGAGCTGCCATTCTTAGCCAAAATTCCCGCAACGCGCTTACGGCCTTCGAAGTAGACGATCGCCGGATGCTCCTTGCCCGCTTTCTTTAAAGCAACTTGCAGTAAATACGAATCGTCATTGCGAGTAGCGACGCTACGCGGCGCATCGCTGCGCGTCACCCCGCATGTCTATAATGATGAGGCGGATAGCGCGGCATTGATTGCGGCGCTGGTCCAATAACGGCCGCTTAACCTTCTTGCCGCAAGCCATCAGTGATGTCGTAATAATCACCCTTATCCGACACAAAGATATGATGGCCAAGCATGATGTGGGTGGGTTTTTCGAGCGCCCCCATCGCGACGGCTATGCGCGGTTGATGGATCGGATCCCAAAAGAGAAACGATCCGCAACTCTTGCAGAAACCACGCCGTACTTTTTCGGAGGAGGCATACCAGGTCAGTTTGTCTTCGCCCTTGATAGCGATCTTATCGGATGGCACGTCGGTGGACACCCAATAATGCCCCGATTGCTTCCGGCATTGCGAACAGTGACAAGCATCGGGCGCGGCCAGATCGCCCTGTATCTCAAAAGCCACCGCGCCGCAAAGACAGGAACCTTTATGCATTTTTACAGAGACAGAATTGAGATCATTACAGCTTAACAAGTCTGTTATCGTCGAAAAAGAAAAAATTTGTCCGGCCTATTTCAAGCCTATGAGTGGCCGACTGTCGGCTCTTTGCTGAAATATAACTTCCAATAAATTTTCCATTACTATCTTTAACACAAGTCAATCCTGCAGGACTTACAAATTGGTATAGCAGATTGTCTTGATCAAAATTATGAACTGCCCAATTTTCTTCATATTTTATGGGGCATTTTGCAGTATCTTTCGCTCCACCAGCCTCGACATATTCTAGCATATTGGGACCGGATTCTATTGATATTTCTGTGTAATATACGATTATCAATAATCCAATAGCAGACAATATCATAATATCTTTGTTCACCATAAATTATCTCCAAATGCTATCTGATTCTTACACCAACAATCCCTCTTCGGCAATTTTCTTTTTCCACAACATGGGCGCTGTGGTGTGCACATTTTCGCCCGCGCTGTCCACCGCGACGGTCACCGGAAAATCGCGCACTTCAAATTCATAGATTGCCTCCATGCCCAGATCGGCAAAGCCCACCACCTTGCTGCCCTTGATCGCGCGGGAAACCAGATAGGCCGCGCCGCCCACCGCCATCAGATAGGCCGATTTATGCTTGGCAATCGCCTGCGTCGCGGCGGGGCCACGCTCCGCCTTGCCCACGCAGCCGAGCAAACCCTGTTCGAGCATCATATCCATGAATTTGTCCATCCGCGTCGCCGTCGTCGGACCAGCGGGGCCGACGATTTCTTCGCCGACGGGATCGACTGGACCAACATAATAGATCATCCGGCCGTTGAATGACACGGGTAGCTCTTCGCCCTTGGCCAGCATATCGGCGATGCGTTTATGCGCAGCATCGCGCCCGGTGAGCATCTTACCGTTCAGCAGCAAGCGGTCGCCCGCCTTCCATCCCGCCACCACATCGCGCGTCAGGCTATCCAGATCGACACGCTTGGCGGCTTTGTCGGGTGTCCAGTGCACATCGGGCCATTGTGACAGATCGGGGGTTTCGAGATAGGCCGGACCGCTGCCGTCGAGCGTAAAATGCGCATGACGGGTCGCGGCGCAATTGGGGATCATCGCCACCGGCTTGCCGGCGGCATGGCACGGCCAATCGAGGATTTTGACATCAAGGATGGTGGACAGCCCGCCCAGCCCCTGCGCCCCGACGCCCAGCGCATTGACCCTGTCAAATATCTCAATGCGCAGGCTTTCCAAATCATTCCTCGGCCCGCGCTGTTTCAATTGCGCCATATCGATCGGCTCCATCAGGCTTTGTTTGGCGAGCAGCATGGCATATTCGGCCGTGCCGCCGATGCCGATGCCCAGCATGCCCGGCGGACACCAGCCAGCGCCCATTTGCGGGATCATCTCACAAATCCATTCCACAATATTGTCCGATGGGTTCATCATCTTAAATTTGGCTTTATTTTCGCTGCCGCCGCCTTTGGCCGCGACATCAACCGAAACCGTGCCGCCCGGCACCAATTCGACATGCAGCACGCAAGGCGTGTTATCCTTGGTATTGCGCCGGGTGAAGGCGGGATCAGCCAGCACCGACGCACGCAGCTTATTTTCAGGATGCAGATAAGCCCGGCGCACGCCTTCATCGGCAATTTCCTGCATCGACCGCCTGCTATCATCCAACCGGCAATCCATGCCCCATTGGATGAAGATATTGACGATGCCGGTATCCTGGCAAATTGGCCGGTGCCCTTCGGCGCACATCCGGCTGTTGGTTAGGATTTGGGCGATAGCGTCTTTCGCCGCTGGGCCCTGCTCGGCATTATAAGCATCGCCCAGCGCGCGGATATAATCCACCGGGTGATAATAGCTGATAAATTGCAGCGCGTCGGCGATGCTTTCGATCAGGTCTGATTCGGCGATGATAACACTCATGATGGAGGCCTCCGGGTTTTTATGCGATCCTTGCCGCAACCATTTGCGGCAATAAGTCCAAATGATGACAATTTTCCACAAGTTTCTGCAAAGCGGCGGCGGTGCCGTCAAGGAACTCCCGCTTTGGCGGAATTGGCCCATGAACTCGTCCTTTTTGGACCTTTATGAAAAAATTTCCAAATCGGCATATTCCCTATTGCGCCACAGAAAACTTCTAGCAACTCCGCGCGTCGCTGCATAGCAGCATGAAATTGCCTGCGATGAATCGAATCGGATAAGCGGCGAACCGAAGGGTGAATTAACTATTTACCCTATTGCGTTTGAAAATGGTTGAGGCACTATAGGTTGCGGTTGACCGTAGGGGACATGCCCATAAATTGTGTTTTTTGATGCGGATTGTGATTCCGCAGACAGGATGGATTTCCCCGCAGACAAATCGGCGAAATCATATTTTTTACCCGCGGACGGGGCAATTTATGATAGACAGGACGCTTGCGCCCCGAGTCGAACAAGACGCGAACATAGCAATATTCGCGGTGAAAAGAAATCAGCATCGCCTGAACGCAGGATGTTGCCGAATAGGAATGAGATTTGGGGGTTTTTTGAGTGATGGATTTCAGAGATATAGGATCAGCCGGAAAGGTAAGCGGTGTAGATGATATGTTGGATATAACGAACATGCCAGAAGATGCTGCGTCAAAAACGATGGCTAGGGTAAAATCCACACAAGATACCGCAGCGAACAGCAAAACAATCAACAAACGCCGGTTTGAGATTACCACCGATGAGGCGCGCGATGTACTGCTAACCGAATTTGGCAAAGAAACCTTGCGCGACCGCTATCTGCTGCCCGGTGAAAATTATCAGGATCTGTTTGCCCGCGTCGCCGATGCTTATGCCGACGACGGCGATCATGCCCAGCGGTTATATGATTATATTTCGCGGCTTTGGTTCATGCCCGCCACGCCGGTCCTTTCCAACGGTGGCACCGGGCGGGGATTGCCGATCAGCTGTTATTTGAATAGCGTCGATGATAGCTTGGGCGGGATCGTCAATACTTGGAACGAAAATGTCTGGCTTGCCTCGCGCGGCGGCGGCATCGGCACTTATTGGGGCAGCGTGCGCGGCATTGGCGAACCCGTTGGCCTCAATGGCAAAACCAGCGGTATCATCCCGTTCGTGCGCGTGATGGACAGTTTAACCCTCGCCATTTCGCAGGGATCTTTGCGGCGCGGCAGCGCGGCTTGCTATCTTGATGTATCGCATCCTGAAATTGAGGAATTTCTGGAAATTCGCAAACCATCGGGCGATTTTAACCGCAAGGCGCTTAACCTGCATCATGGCGTGTTGCTGACCGATAAATTTATGGAAGCGGTGCGCGACGGGGCGGAATTTGACCTGATATCCCCCAAAACCGGCGAAGTGCGCAGCAGCGTTGACGCGCGCAGCTTGTTCCAAAAGCTCGTTGAAACCCGGCTCGCGACCGGCGAACCTTATATCGTATTTTCCGATACGGTGAATAACGCCATGCCCAAGCATCACCGCGATCTGGGGTTGAAAGTTTCGACCTCCAACCTGTGCAGCGAAATTACTTTGCCCACGGGCCGCGACCATTTGGGCGAGGACCGCACGGCGGTCTGTTGCCTGTCCTCGCTCAACCTTGAAAAATGGGATGAATGGAGCGTCGATAAAGGCTTTATCGAAGATGTTATGCGCATGCTCGATAATGTCCTGCAAGATTTCATCGACCGGGCGCCCGATGAAATGGTGCGCGCAAAATATTCGGCCAGCCGCGAACGTTCGGTTGGCCTTGGCGTGATGGGCTATCACAGCTTTCTGCAATCGCGCGGTGTTGGCTTTGAAAGCGCAATGGCGAAATCATGGAATATGAAATTCTTCAAACATATCCGCAGCGGCGCCGACACCGCATCGATGATGCTCGCGAAGGAACGCGGGCCTTGCCCCGATGCCGCCGATCAAGGCGTTATGGAACGTTTCAGCTGCAAAATGGCGATCGCGCCCACCGCATCAATCAGCATCATCTGCGGCGGCACCAGCGCATGCATCGAGCCGATCCCCGCCAATATCTACACGCATAAAACCCTGTCGGGCAGTTTTATCGTCAAAAATCCCTATTTGGAAAAAATGCTGCGCGATAAATCAAAAGACAGCAACAATGTGTGGAACAGCATCCTGGAAAAAGGCGGCAGCGTGCAGCATCTGGATTTCTTGACGCCGGAAGAGAAAGATACCTTCAAAACCAGCTTTGAAATTGATCAGCGCTGGCTGATTGAGCTGGCGGCGGACCGCACGCCTTATATCGACCAGGCGCAGTCGCTCAACCTGTTCATTCCCGCCGATGTCGAAAAATGGGATCTGCTGATGCTGCATTACCGGGCGTGGGAATTGGGCGTGAAATCGCTTTATTACCTGCGGTCCAAATCGATGCAGCGCGCGGGTTTTGCCGGTAGTGAAAATCCAGCGGAAGGCGGCGTCGAGGCGGATAATACGCTCGATCCAAAAAAAGTCGAGCTGATGACCAAAGCGGGCGAAACCGATTATGATGAATGTTTGGCTTGCCAATAGTTTCGATCAAAGTGGTACTTTGATCGAGTTTAAAAAGGAATTTTGTGATGGCTAACAATGAAAAATCATCTCCCAAAACTGCGAAAATTGCATCCAAGGCACTTCGCGATCCAGGTAGCCTTACGAAAACAGAGATAAAGTCTCTTGGTGGAGCCGTACTAACGCAAGCGCCAGATAAGCCAAAGAAAAAATAGTCGTTGTCTAACCCCTCTGGGGCTACCAAAAAAGACTGCAAGTAAGGAAACACCAATGCCCCTTTTAGAATCGCGCAGCAGCTATAAACCCTTCGAATATCCCTGGGCCTATGACATGTGGAAGCGCCAGCAACAGATCCACTGGCTACCCGAAGAAGTGCCGCTGGGCGAAGATTGCCGCGATTGGGCGCAGAAAATCAGCGCGCATGAACGCAACCTGCTGACGCAAATTTTCCGCTTTTTTACGCAAGCCGATATCGAGGTGCAGGATTGCTATCACGATAAATATGGCCGCGTATTCAAACCGACCGAAGTGAAAATGATGCTGACCGCGTTCAGCAATATGGAAACCGTGCATATTGCGGCTTATTCGCATCTGCTCGATACCATCGGCATGCCCGAAAGCGAATATTCCGCCTTTCTCGAATATGAAGAAATGGCGGCGAAGGTCAATTATCTCGACGAATTTGGCGTCGATAATGATGAAGATATCGCCCGCACGCTCGCGATGTTTGGCGGCTTTACCGAAGGGGTGCAGCTATTCGCCTCCTTTGCCATGTTGATGAATTTTCCGCGTTTTAACAAGATGAAGGGCATGGGGCAAATCGTGTCCTGGTCGATCCGCGATGAAAGCCTGCATTGCGAAGGCATCACCAAATTGTTCCACGCCTTTACCGAGGAACGCGGCTGCCTGACCAAGGCGGTCAAAGAGGACATTATTGATTGCTGCCAAAAAGTCGTGCGGCTGGAGGATCGCTTCATCGACCTGGCGTTCGAAATGGGCCCCGTGCCCGGCATGACCGCCAAAGAGATTAAACGCTATATCCGCTATATCGCCGATTGGCGGCTGCAACAGCTCAAATTGCCGCCGGTTTATATGGTGGAGGATCACCCGCTGCCCTGGCTCGCGCCGCTGATCAACGGCGTCGAACATGCCAATTTCTTCGAAACCCGCGCCACCGAATATTCCAAGGCATCGACCCGCGGCAATTGGAGCGAAGTATGGGGCAGTTTCGACAGCCGCAAAAAGAAAAGCGCCAACGACAGCGGGCTTACGGACGCGATGGATGAGGCGGATATGTTCGAACAGGCGGGCGTTGCGGCGGAGTAAAACAAGGCAGATAAGCAGGGGGACGATATGAAACGCGCACTATTCATTGCTGCAATTCTTACGCCGGCCGCAGCGGCCAGCGCCAATGAGGAACCATGCTGGCCTGTTGGCTCTCTCTTTGGATCAGCGGCACCGGCAGCATTTGGGTTGGTGATGAACCGGCCGACGGTTAGCAAACAAATCTTGCTTGAAAACCCGGCGGCTGCAAAACCAAAGCTGCTGATTGCGCGTGAGGAATATGCGATCCAGCCACAAACCCGCTATCTCGATGGTGATATTGACATCAACTATAAGCCCACCGAAAAAATGTCGAAATTTGTGCCGCTTTCCAAAGGCGCACCGATTTCCATCTGGCGCTATGGCGTCAGTGAAGAACGGCAATGCACCATCGGATGGCAAAAAGGTCTGTTTGGCGGCGCGACTGGAGACGGCCATTATCGTTGGCTATGCCTGGAAGATACAGACAAGGACGGCAAATATGACACCGCCTGGCGGCCCAAGGGCAATAAAGACCGGGTAGAAATAAAAATTTCTCCAGCCGTTGGATGGACCACAACCCCACCTGCAGATTTTGAAATTCCCAAAGGCGGCCCACTTAGCTCTTATCCGGCAAGCCGCTCCATTGAAGTAAGCAGCGTTTCCAAAACAAAAATTCGCATTGAATATCGGGGCGTCGGAGTTGCCAGGGGCAAGGAAAATCGCATTGATCTGGACGCCATCAAGCCGGGGTCGGCCACATTGGGCGGCATCACCATCACCCTAACCCCAGGAACAGGAAAGGCCCCACCGACCCTAGCCGCAACCGGCAGCTTCACACCGCATCAGATCACCGAGCAATGCAATGAAACAAACTATAAAATTGGTAGCTTTAGCAGCCGCGTGATGTTTTCTTTTCCAAGTTGGTGAGGCGAATAAGCTTAAGCAGGCTGGAGCTACAGTGTCCGTTTACCAAATGCAATAATCAGCGCCCGCCTTTGGCGGGCAAGGCGCAAAGATAAGAAGGCACAAAGGTGTCCGCCCAAACCAACCGTCGGCGCGCCAAACTGCCCTCTTTGCGGCTTCTTTCCTTTTTGCCTTGCTTGCCAAAGGCAAGCGCCTTAATCCCATAAGACTTCATATGGATCCGATCAGCGCTTCGCCAGATAAACCAACCCATGCCAATCACCGCCCTCCTTACCCCCACCAACATCGTCTCTGCCGCAATCATCATCAACCTGTGGACTTTCATGCTGTTCGGTATCGACAAGATAAAGGCGGAAGGGCGCGCTTGGCGGATATCGGAGGGTAGCTTGCTTTTCTGCGCCTTCCTCGGCGGCACGCCGGGCGCTTATGCGGGCCGCTCTGTGTTTCGCCACAAGACGCGCAAGCAACCTTTTTCGGGGCAGCTTCATGGCATCGCGATATTCCAACTTGTCGCAGGGGCCGCAGGGACGGGGTGGTTTCTCGGCTGAAACACGGGAATTACGGCGACAGCGTCGAAATCAGCGCCCGCCTTCGGCGGGCAAGGTGGGAAGATAAGAAGCCACAAAGGCTTCTGCTCCATTCTGCCATCGCCGCGCCAAATTGCTCGCTTCGTGGCTTCTTTCCTTTTTGCCTTGCTTGCCAAAGGCAAGCGCCTCAAACATCGCTAGAGCGGACGGAGTGAAATAGGAATCGCACTGCCCGCTCTATCACTTTGTTGTCGCATCGCTTTATGCGAAAAACCGGTGCCCACTTTTTCGCGCGATGCTCTAGCATCTTGCCGCTCCATCCTGCCATCACGGTCCTGCCCCGTCGCCATCATCGTCTCTCGCGATTGCCGCCGCCAGCCATTCGGGCAGGTTTAGCCCGGCCATATCCTCCACGCGGCGATGCTCGACCGACAAGTCCAGTTCGGGATAGGCGACCCGTTGCCGCGTTTCATCCGCATCCGCCAGCGGCACGACGACCAGTCGCCGGTTCACCTTTGACCGCCAATTCATCCGCGCGGTATTTTCCTGGCCCACATAGCAGCCTTTGGTGAAGCTAACCCCGTGTAGCGCGGCGGCATTGCATTCAAGCCATAGGGTCGTCCCCTCGCCCAGCTCGGCCGCGCCTTCGGTGATGCCCAACGAGAGGCGGTGCGCATGATAGGCGGCGCTTCCATCGGTATCACCGTCACCTTTGGGTGCTATCCGGCGCTGGCCCAACTCAGGCAAACGCGGATCGGGATAAGCGCCCGGTTCCGCCATCCAAAAAACACCAAGTTCATCATCCACGGCAATCGAAATCTTCCGGCGCAGGCGATAAATCGACAAGCGCTTGACCAGAGCGTCGGCACCGGCGGCTTCGCAGTCGATCAATATATCACCCGGCGCGGCGGCATCGGCGTGCAGGAAAAAATCAAACAGCCGCTTGCCCTGCGGTGATAATAAAGCGGACCAAACCGACCTGTCCGGCGCAACCATGCCGGTATCCTGCGTCACCAATCCTTGCAGGAAACCGCGCACATCCTCCGCCGCGTCCATGGCGGAAAGGCGGAGGACCGCGCGATCAAAAAGACGGCCATTGGCAAATTCTCTTGGGTTGCTCATGCGCTTCAGGTAGGGGCAGACAGGCCATCAAACAAGTCCTCACGGAGAACCCACGCGAGATCATGACCGACCGTATCACCATCCGCCGCCCCGATGATTGGCATCTGCATTTTCGCGATGGGGATATTATGCGCGGCGTTGTGCCCTATACGGCGGCGCAATTTGCCCGTGCGATTGTGATGCCCAATCTATCGCCGCCGATAACCGAGTTGGCGCAGGCCGCCGCTTATCGGAAGCGGATATTGGCCGCGCTTCCCGAAGGCGCGGATTTTACGCCGCTGATGACATGTTACCTAACCGATAGCAGTGACCCCGCGCAGGTTGCGCGCGGCCATGCAGACGGCGTGTTTACCGCCGCAAAGCTCTATCCCGCCCACGCCACCACGGGCAGCGCGCAGGGCGTGACCGATATTGGCCATATCTACCCCGTGCTGGAAAAAATGCAGGCGATCGGTATGCCGCTATTGATCCACGGCGAAGTGACGGACGGCGATGTCGATATTTTCGACCGTGAGGCGGTGTTCATCGAGCGTATCTTGGCAAAGCTAATCCGCGATATGCCGGGGCTGAAAATTGTGTTCGAACATATCACCACGGCCGATGCCGCGGATTTTGTGATCGCCGGCCCCGATACCATCGCCGCCACCATCACGCCGCAGCATCTGCATATCAACCGCAACGCTATTTTGGTCGGCGGGATCCGGCCGCATCTCTATTGCCTGCCCATTGCCAAGCGCGAGACGCACCGCCGGGCGTTGCGCAAGGCGGCAACGTCGGGTTCGGCCAAATTCTTTTTGGGCACCGACAGCGCGCCGCACACCATCGGCGCAAAAGAATCCGCCTGCGGCTGCGCCGGAATTTTCAACGCGCCCTATGCCATCGAAAGTTATGCAGCGGTGTTTGACGCCGAAAATGCCCTGGATAAATTGGAGGCCTTTGCCTCGGAAAATGGCCCGCGTTTTTACGGCCTGCCGCTGAATGACCGGCAGATCACATTGGAGCGCAAGGCGCAGCGCGTGCCCGATATACTGACCATCGCCGGACAGCAGATCGTGCCCTTTCACGCGGGCGAAGAAATGCCCTGGCGGATCGTGGGTTAGAGCTTGTTGTATTTGATCTGCAACTTGCTTTAGAGTATTTTGCGTTAAATGTGGATCGCTCCAATCCTCCCCGCTTCCGGGGAGGATTGATACAGATCTATCGCGAGACGCTCTAAACGGCGGCGGCGGCGCTTTGTTTATAGCGTTGCCACGCATCGCGGCTGAACAGGATGAGCGCGCACCAGATCAATGCAAAACACGCAATTTGCGATACATTCAGCGGTTCCTTGTAAATCAGCATCCCCAGCAAGAACTGAAGGGTGGGGCCGATATATTGGATAAAACCGATAGTGCCATAGCCGATCTTGCGCGCCGCCGATCCGAATAGCAGCAAGGGAATGGCGGTCACCACCGCGCTGAATATCAACAGGCCGCTCATCCCCGCGTCGCTGCCCCAGCCGGTGCCGGGGCCGCTGTAAAATATCCAGATCGCATAGCCGAGCGCCGGGGGAAGCAGGATCGCGGTTTCGATCGTCAATCCAGGCAGCGATTCCACCGGTGCGATTTTGCGGATCAATCCATAGAATGCAAAGCTGAACGCTAGGCTGATGCTGATCCATAGGGTATCCAGCGCGCCCGCGGCCAAAAACGCCACGCCAATCCCCGCCAATATCACCGCAGCCAATTGTATTTTGCTGAGCCGTTCGGACAAAAATAGATATCCCAGCAGCACGTTGAGCAGCGGGTTGAGAAAATAGCCCAAACTGGCGGCGACAACATTCTCGCTGGTCACGGCATAGATATAAATCAACCAGTTGGCGGCGATCATGGCCGAACTGAGCAACAGCATCGCCATGGCTTTTCCATGGCGCAGCGCCGCCAGCAGCGAAGCCATTTGGCCGCGTGCCAGCAAGATCAACAACAGCAATGGAACGCACCACACCACCCGGTGCGATGCCACCTCCAAAATGGGCACATTTTCAAACAGCTTGAAGAAAACGGGGAATAAGCCCCAGATGCTATAGGCCAATATGGCCTGTCCAACGCCCAGACGCTGATCCGATTTTTCCATAATATTGCTAAGCCGCTTTCTTGCTCCGGCTTGCCTTTTTGCGTTCATTGGGATCAAGGATACTTTTGCGCAAGCGGATGTTTTTCGGCGTTACTTCGACCATTTCATCATCATCGACATAGGCAATCGCCTGTTCCAGCGTCATCCGCCAGGGCGGGGTGAGGCGGATCGCATCGTCTTTGCCGGTGGAGCGAAAATTGGTGAGCTGTTTCGACTTCATCGGATTGACCTCAAGATCATCGGGTTTGGCATTTTCGCCGATAATCATGCCCTCATACAAGGCTTCGCCCGGCGAAACCATCAAGATACCCCGCTCTTCCAAGGGGCCGAGGGCATAGGCAACCGCTTCGCCCGCGCCGTTGGAGATCAGCACGCCATTTTTGCGGCCTTCGATATTGCCCTTATGCGGGCCGTATTTTTCGAATAAGCGGTTCATGATGCCGGTGCCGCGCGTGTCCGACAGAAATTCGCCGTGATAGCCGATCAATCCGCGCGACGGCGCGCTGAAGGTGATCCGGGTTTTGCCCCCGCCCGATGGGCGCATGTCGGTCAGTTCGGCTTTGCGGATTGCCATTTTTTCCACCACCGTGCCCGAAAATTCATCATCCACATCGATCACGACGCTTTCATAAGGTTCGGTGGGTTTGCCAGCCTCATCTGCGCTAAACAGCACGCGCGGGCGCGAGATGCCCAGTTCAAATCCTTCGCGGCGCATGGTTTCGATCAGCACACCGAGCTGCAATTCGCCCCGCCCGGCCACTTCAAAGCTGTCTTTATCGGCCGATTCGGTTACGCGGATCGCCACGTTACTTTCGGCCTCGCGCAGCAATCGGTCGCGGATTATCCGGCTGGTGACCTTGTCGCCCTCGCGCCCTGCCATCGGGCTATCGTTGACCGAAAAGCGCATCGACAAGGTGGGCGGATCGATCGGCTGCGCATGCAAAGGTTCGGTTACATTAATGTCGGCGATGGTGTCGGCCACGGTCGCGGTGGTCAGGCCCGCGATCGAGATAATATCGCCGGCCTGCGCCTGATCCACCGGAATCCGTTCCAGCCCGCGAAAGGACATGATTTTGGAGGCGCGGCCGGTTTCAACCCTATCGCCCGACGGGCTAAGCGCATGAATTTGCTGATTCACTTTTACGGTACCCGACAGCACCAGGCCGGTCAAAATCCGGCCCAAAAAATTATCCCGGTCGAGCAAGGTGACGAGCATCTTAAACTCGCCATCGACATCGGCCTTGGGCACGGGCACATGATTGACGATGGTTTCGAACATCGGCGTTAATGTGCCCTCACGGCGGGCGGGGTCTTCGGAGGCATAGCCATTGCGGCCCGATGCATAAAGCACAGGAAAATCAAGCTGTTCATCGGTTGCATCCAATGAGACAAACAGATCGAATACTTCGTCAAGCACCTCTTGAATCCGTTCATCGGGGCGGTCCACCTTATTCACCACGACAATCGGGCGCAGGCCGAGCGCAAGCGCCTTGCCGGTGACGAATTTGGTTTGCGGCATCGCACCTTCGGACGCATCGACGAGCAGGATAACCCCATCCACCATCGACAATATCCGCTCCACTTCGCCGCCAAAATCGGCGTGGCCCGGCGTATCGACGATATTAATCCGGGTGGCTTCGCCGCCGGCGGGGGGGGACCATTCGACGCTGGTGCATTTGGCGAGAATCGTAATCCCGCGTTCTTTTTCCAGATCGTTCGAATCCATCGCGCGTTCTTCGACCCGTTGATTGTCGCGGAAAGTTCCCGACTGGCGGAAAAGCTGATCAACAAGGGTGGTTTTGCCATGGTCAACATGGGCGATGATGGCGATATTGCGCAATGACATGAAAAAAGCCTCAATGGATTTGGGCGGCATTTTGCCCCCGTCTTGCGCGCGCCCTTAGCGCGGTTTGTGTTGCGGCGCAACAAGTGAACCACAGCTATTATGACGGATCCGTCATTGCGAGGAGCGAAGCGACGAAGCAATCCTGATTATGTGCCGGTGGCACTGGCCAGACTGCGCGCCGGTGACACTGGATTGCCGCGCCTCACTCGCAATGACGAGGGGAATCAACTTAACGTCATCATGCTCTAGTTTTTTTCGGCCAAGAAAGCGGTAACCGCATTTTCATTATAAAGCGACGATGCCTCGCGCGCGGCCAAACGCGGCGCAATTTTGCCATCAAAATCTTGCCGCCAACGATCCAGCGCGGCGGCAAAAACGGCGCTGTCCTGATGATCGGATATCGCACGCAGCCGCGTTGATGCTTGCAGCAGCATCCGCCGTTCACCGGCCAAGCTTTTTGCGGCATAACGCTCCGCGATCAACCCCAATTGATGCCGCGCGCCCGCAATTAATAAAGGGATAACAGCGCCCTCACCCGCCGAACCGGTTGCCGCTGAACCGCCTCTGACCTCTGCTGCGGCGCTTTCAACCGCCGCGCGGATTAAGGTTAGCTGATCGTTCAATTGCCGTTTTTGCGGCCGATCATCACCGCCCGCGCAGGGCGCAACCGCGCGAACATATTGCGTCAGCGCCAACAGCGTGCTCGCGCTGGGCTCCGCGCCGGAAAATTCATCAACGATCAAATTGCGGATAAATATCGCTAGCACCCCGTCACCGGATGCGCGCGGCACCTTGCCGGGCCGCGCAAGGTCAGGGATCGCCACCGGATCGTGATGACCATTGGCACGCGCGATCCCAAAAAAACTGTTGGTGACATCGGCGGTGCCCGGCGCGCCCGACAGGCTGGGGAGCAGGAAATGCGAATTGTCCCGGCCATTGACATGGCAACTTGCACAGCTCAACCCCGCCCTGGCCGCTTGCCCGCCCAGCAATGTCGGCGTGTTAAACAGCGCCAGGCCCATTTGCACCGCCCCCTCATCGCGCCGATCAACAGCGAGGCAGGTCGCGGGTTGCTGCGTTAATGCGGCAACTTCCGATCCCGGCGCTGTCCATTTTAGCGACTGAAAGGACGGACCGGGCGCGGCAAGCAGCGTCGCGGCTATCAAGCCGGCCAACGCCAACAGCGCCGCATAAATCAGCTTGCCGATGCTTTCGCCTCCTTAATCCAACGGCGCAGCTCATCCGCCTCGGCGCAGCCAAAGCCACAAATTGCCTCCAGCCGCGCCAGATGCGCCGTTGCGCCCGCGACATTGCCGCGCTCCAATTTCAGCTCGCCATAATATTCAATCGCACCGCGGTGGTTCGGCGCAACCGCCAAAGCCGCGCGGTAATAACCTTCTGCAACGTCATATTTTTTCAGCTTGCGGTTGGCAAAGCCCAGATAGGTCAGAACATCGGGATGCGGCCCGGCGGCCCATAGCGCGCGGTCAAGCACGATAATCGCCTCGTCAAACCGTTTTTCGTTGATCAAGCCCACGGCGGTCACATAGGTCGCATCGGCGGATTGCGACGCGGCCAATTGGATGGTCGGTGCAATCGCTCCGGCAGCGGCCTTGCCACCGCCAATCGCCGCGTCCAATTGCTTGATCGCATCCGAAAGCTTGGCGGCATCTGCGCAGCCGCTGCCGCAAGCGGCGGCCATCGCCTTTAACGCGACAAGCTGTTCGCCGGCCTTGTCGGGCGCGCCAAGCCGGGCGTGGACGATACCCAAATCGCGCCGCGCCTCCACCGACTTGGCGTCCTGGCGCACGGCGGAGGTTAATGGTGCCTTGGCCTTTTTGAAATCGGACAATGCCATATAGCTTGCGCCCAGCAGATAGTTTGCTTGAGCATTTTTGGGCACGGCGCGGACAACCCGTTTGAAGGCCTTTGCGGCTTCTGCATAATTGCCCGCCTGAAATGCCGCCGTTCCCTTCTGATATTCCACCGCCGGGTCATATGAAGGGGCCGATTCGCTGAGATTGCCGCCCCCACCGCCGCCGCCTCCGCCCCCACCAGCGGCGAAAACCGGAGTGAAAATAGCGGCGCTCAATCCAGCCACCGAGATGAGAAAAATTTTGCTGTTGCGAAAGCCCATTGAATCAATCCTTTCTCCATTATATGGCAGATATATATCATAAATACGCCGCTGTGCTAAGCCAATTGCCGTTACAAAAGGCAAAATTACGCAGGTATTTCGTCTACTCATTATTTGGATCATTTTGACTCAATATCTGATTCCTGATCGTTTTATCTTAATGATCCTTGCGGCATTGATGGCCGGATGGTTTTTGCCGGTTCGCGGCGCTACGCTCGGCTTTGCACAAAATGTTATTTTTGCCGGAATTTTCGGCTTATTCTTTCTGCATGGCCTGCGCTTGTCGCGGCATGAAGTGGCAAAGGCCGCGCGCGGATGGCGGCTGCAGGCGGCAATGCTGGTTTTTTGTTTTGGCGCGATGCCGCTTGCCGGATGGGCTTTGAGTCAAACTTTTGCCGCCGCCGGTTCGGTTTTACCGCCGCTGGTTATCGCTGGGTTGGTCTATACCTCAATCTTGCCCTCAACGGTGCAATCGGCGATTAGCTACACATCAATCGCGGGCGGCAATGTTGCGGCATCGGTGGTCGGCGCTGCCTTATCGAATCTTGCCGGGATTATTTTAACACCGCTGCTGGCTGCATTGCTGCTCAGCCATAATGGCGGTTTGATTTTTAATGGCGAAATTATCATCAAAATTGCGGTTCTGCTATTATTGCCCTTTGCGCTTGGACAGGCCGCACAATATTGGCTCGGCTCATGGGCGGCGAAACAGAAAAAGCTTTTGTCGATATTTGATAAATCGGTGATCTTGCTTGCGGTTTACATTGCCTTTGCGGGTGCCGTTGCATCGGGAGCGTTGGGGCAAATTACCCGCGACACATGGACCGCATTGCTTCTCGCAATTTCCTTGCTGCTGGCCTTTGCATTCGGCGGTGCGTTTATCTTAGGCAAGATGTTAAAACTGGAACGGCGGGACAAGATCAGCTTGCTATATGCGGGCGCTCACAAAAGCATCGCCACCGGCGCGCCCATGGCGGCTATCCTGTTTGGCAGCAACGCCGGATTAATCATTTTGCCAGCGGTGATTTATCATATTGCGCAGCTGATATTCAGCGCACCCTTGGCGGCGCGCCTGGCGGCGCAGAATGGAGCGTCAAGGCCGCAGGTTATTTGATACCCGAAAAATCCAGATCCCCTTGTTTTTTTTCCGCCGCCTTATCGCCGCCATCCGCCGCGGCATCATGCGCTTCAAACAGCGCTGATATCGCGCCGGCGCGGCTATCCCGTTTGGCGTAATCGCGCGCCGACAATCCCGATATGGTATCGGCTTTATCCGGATTTGCTCCTTTTTTTAGCAATAGCTGAGTCAGTTCCGCGTTGCGCAATTGCACCGCCAGGATCAGCGCGGTTTCGCCGCTACGATTGGCTTGATTAACATCGGCCTTATATCGCAGCAACCATTCCACCCCCTCGGCAAAATCGAGCGTTGTCGCCAACATCAAAGGCGTAACTTTATTGCGGTCGGCAATATTGGGATTGGCCCCTTTTTGCAGCAAAAATCCCAACCAAGTCGAATCGCGTCGCCGGGTTACGATATGCAAGGCACCATCGCCGGTCGCATCATCACGGGTATTAATGATCACTCCGCCAGAACCCGGTTCATCGATAAATTTAGTAGCTTCCGCGCCATCTTCATCTCGGACGGCTTTTAGAAAACTATAGCTATCCGAAAATTGCGCGATCGCCGCGGAGGAAGTTAACACCGCCGCTGTGCCAATAATGGCCGTTCTAGCGCCCATGCTGCGAAATATTTGTAAGAATTTACCCATCGACCGAACCTTGTTTCCCGCAAAATATCGTTGCTGCGAATCTTTGCATCCGCAGGCTTGAAAAGCGGGGTATAACAGGCCATGTCTAGCTCCGCTATGAACAAACTAACCCAAAATAAATATGCGGTAATAGTCGCGCTAGGCCTTGTCCTAGCCTCCTGCGGCAGCAGCCCTGAGCCCTATGAAACCGCGCCGCTATATGGCGCCGATATTGGCGGGGATTTTACGCTGACCGATCAATCGGGTAAATTGAGGCGTTATCGTGAATTTGATGGCAAATTTCGGATAATCTATTTCGGCTATACCAATTGCCCGGATATCTGCACGCCCGATATGCAAAATCTAATGGCGGGGTTGAAACTATTTGAAAAATCCAATCCCAATTTAGCCGCCAAAATTCAGCCCATTTTCATTACCGTCGATCCGCAGCGCGACACGCCCGAAATTTTGGCGCAGTTCATTCGCGCTTTTCACCCCAATCTGATCGGGTTAACCGGCACACCCGCACAAATAGATGCGGCGCGAAAATCCTTTGCCATCTTCGCCAGCCGCGTCGAAGGATCACGGCCGGATACTTATTTGATGAGTCATTCGCAGACGCCTTATTTGATGCTACCCGGCGGAGAACCGCTCGCCTTGATGCCCGTCGACAATCCGGAAACCCAAACGAATGAGGCCACGCCGCAATTGGTTGCCGCCGAATTGGCCAAATGGGTGCGCTGAGATGACCGTAAATGCCCGCTTTTGGGAGGCTCCGCTCGAAACGCTCGACCGGGGACAATGGGAGGCGTTATGCGATGGCTGCGGCAAATGCTGCCTCCACAAGGTTGAAGATGAAGATACCGGCCGGATCTATCCCACCAATGTCGCTTGCAAATTGCTTGATGTGCAAACCGCGCGGTGCAGCGATTATAAATATCGCCGAATGTATGTGCCCGATTGTATCCGTTTGACACAGGGTAAAATTTCTGATTATTTTTGGTTGCCATCCACCTGCGCTTATGTTTTGCGGGACGCAGGAGAAAGCTTGCCCGAATGGCATTATCTTGTCAGTGGAAGCCGGTATACCATTCATGAGGCAGGGGCGTCGGTTAAAGGCCGCGCGCTATCGGAAATAGATGCTGGACCGCTTGAAAACCATATTGTCGAACAACCGCTCTAAATTCGCGCCCTTCGGCCATGATCCCGAAGTGGAGATTGATGGCAAAAAAATACCGCTCCGAATAATGCGCAACCCCCGCGCCAAGCAACTGTCGATGCGTGTGGATGCGGTTAAGCGCGAAATTCGTATAACAATCCCGGCACATGCGCCAACCAACGCGGCGCTGGAATTTGTTCGGATTAAGAAGGAATGGATTGGTGCCCGGCTGGATACGGCGCCGGATGCCGCGCCCATCGCGCCGGGATCGACATTGGCCGTGCAGGGCGAGGCGCATCTTGTATGTTGGCACCAGGATTGGCCGCGGCAGGTGATGTGCTTGGACGGTGAGCTGCGGCTGGGCGGCCCAGAGCTCATGGTGCGCGCACGTATATTGCGCTGGTTAAAAAGCGAAGCCCGCCGGATATTTACCGACGAAATCACTCATTATTGCGGCATTGCCGGCGAACAGCCGCTGCGTTTGCAACTGAATGATCCGCGCAGCCGTTGGGGCAGCTGCTCATCGCGCGGGACAATAGCGCTCAGCTGGCGTTTGATCATGGCGCCGTCCTTTGTGCGCCGTTCGGTCATCGCGCATGAGGTTGCGCATATGCGTCATATGAACCACAGCCCACAATTTTATGCATGGCTCGACAGCATTTACGAAGGCGACCGCAAAGCCGCCGACCGCTGGCTCAAAATGCATGGCACAGGGTTGCAGACGGTCGGCCGATAGCGATATTAGAGCATCGCGCGAAAATATGGGCACCGGTTTTTCGCATAAAGCGATGCGACAACAAACAGATAGAGCGGGCAGTGTGATTCCTATTTCACGCTGCCTGCTTTAAACCGGCATCAACGCACGCGCCAAGGCATTTTGCAAGGCGGTGATAAATTGATCGGTGCAACGTTCCCAATCAAATTGCGCGCCATATTGCGCCGCCGCTTTCGGATCGCAGATCAGTGCTTGTTCGATCGCCTTGCCAAGGTCCGAATGGACCGCGCCGACGGGTGCCTCCAACATATCATCCGCGCCGCGCCCATTCGCGCCAACAATATCAAGCGGCCCCGGAACCCGGTGACCCGCAACCGGCACGCCGCAGGCCAATGCCTCGATCATCACCAGGCCGAAAGTATCGGTCAGACTGGGGAAAACAAACACATCGGCGGCGGCATAAGCGCTGGCCAATTCGGCGCCGGATAGCATACCAGTAAACACCGCGCCGGGATATTTTTCGGTTAAAGCCTTCAGCGCCGGGCCGCCGCCAACAATGACTTTCGTGCCGGGAACATCCGCATCCAAAAAAGCCTCCAGATTTTTTTCCACCGCAACCCGGCCCACCGACAGCATAATCGGCCGGGGCAAGTCGGTAAGGCGGGGATGCGGCGTCAATCCGGGGCGAAAGATGTCGGCGTCAATGCCGCGCTGCCAAAGCCGGGTTTGGGTTATCCCGCGCGAGGCCAATTCCTCCATCAACCGCGGGGTTGCCGCCAACACCGCCCGCGCGGGCGCATGAAAGCGCCGCATCAAGGGCCAAAAGCGGTCGGGCGACATGCCGGTGCGCACCGCCGCATAATCGGGAAAGCGCGTGTGAAAGGCGCTCGTGAAAGGCACATTATATTTCAAGCACCAGCGCCGCACGCTCCATCCGATCGGGCCTTCGGTCGCGATATGGACAATATCGGGCTGAAAGGCTTTCAATATTTTGCGCGCGCCAAAACGCGGGGCCATCGCCAACCGAATTTCGCTATAGCCGGGGCATGGTATGGTCGCAAATTGATTGGGCGTGATCAATTCAACTTCATAACCGCGCGCGGTTAACCGGTTGGTGGTTTCGGTTAACGTGCGCACAACGCCGTTGACTTGCGGCAACCAGGCATCGGTTGCCAAGGCGATGCGGATGGGCGCCATCGTCATACGAATGCTTGCTGCGCAGCGGCGGCGGCTTCCTTCTTACCATAAGCGCGCTGCCACACGACATCGGCCCAATCGATGATCGCCATGGTGCCGTCGCGCGCTTCGGTCAGCGCGGTGCAGCTTTCCACCCAGTCACCATCATTATAATAAGTGATATTTTCAATCTGGCGAATTTCGGCGGTGTGAATATGGCCGCATACCACGCCGTCAACGCCGCGCTTTTCGGCGTCATGCGCCACCGCTTCTTCAAATTGATAGACAAATTGCACCGCATTTTTGACCCGCTTTTTCAAATGCGACGAAAGCGACCAATATGGCAAACCAAACATTCGGCGGATTTTATTCAGCGTCACATTGGCCCGGAGCAGCAAATTATAGGCATGGTCGCCCAAAAAGGCGAGCCATTTGGCATAGAGCACCACCCCGTCATAAGCATCGCCATGCGTGACCAGCAATTTTCGGCCATCGGCGGTTTCATGGATCGCCTCCATATGCAGCTCGATCCCGCCAAAGCTGAAACCCACATAATCGCGGAACATTTCGTCATGGTTGCCGGGGATGTAAACCACGCGCGTGCCCCGGTGCGCCATTTTCAGCAACCGCCGAACCACTTCATTATGCGCATCGGGCCAATACCAACCCTTGCGCAGCCGCCAGCCATCGACAATATCGCCAACCAGATATAAAGTTTCGCATTCCACCGATTGCAGAAAATCGACGAGCATTTCGGCATTGCAACCTTTAGTGCCCAAATGGATATCGGAAATCCAAATAGTGCGATATTTCTGTTTCGGGCGAAAACTCTTGGGTTCTGGATTGAGTAGCCAGCTTGGCGGATGCAAACCGGCAATTGGAGCGGGCAAGGTAGCTGTTATTTTCTTTGACATAAGACATATCCCTGACACGATAATTCAAAGTGCAGTAGCGCCAAGAGATGAAAGCGTGATGCCGTTTTTCTTACAGTTTCGAGTCAATGATACGATAATCATGTCTCATAAAAGCCAAAAGGGTGCGGATTGTTTCATCCGCACCCTTTCGGTTTTTCATCACTATCGCTCAGCAAATCATTATCGCTCAGCAACCAGATACAGTTATATATTCAGCCAACCGCTGCTTTCTTAATCACGCCGGGATTTGCGGGTGGCTCGCCCTTGGGCAGCGCATGGACATGCTCCATCCCGCTTTCCACCACGCCCCAAACGGTATATTGCCGGTCCAGAAAGCTGGCATCATCAAGGCAGATGAAAAATTGGCTATTGGCGCTATCGTGGCTTGCTGCGCGCGCCATGGAGCAGACGCCTTCTTGATGGCTGTGATCGTTAAATTCCTGTTTCAAATCGGGCTTGCTGCTGCCGCCCATGCCGGTGCCGTTGGGGCAGCCGCCTTGCGCCATAAAGCCACCGATTACGCGGTGAAATTTAACGCCGTCATAAAAACCTTCCTGCGCCAGCTCGGTAATGCGCGCGACATGGTTTGGCGCCAAATCAGGACGCAGGGTGATGACAACATCGCCGCTATCTAGCGACAGGGTGAGTTTTTGATCGGGCATGAATGGTCCTTTTCCTTTTTAAAATCTGCGGGAGCCTCTAAGCTATCGATCTACGCTTGAAAAGCCCCGCACTGCAAAAGGATAGGTGGCAAAGATCAGGCAGGGTTGCAATTTCCCGCTTTCCATTTAGGAGCAAAGCCGTCAACGCCGATAGCCGGACGGAAAAGGGGATGCGAAAATGACCGATCTTATCCTCGAAACCGATAACACCGAGAAGGAAGCCGCCGGCGACGTGCTGGACGAAGACAACCGGCTTACCCGCGAATTTGTAAAGCGCGTGTTGCAAGCGGTTAATGACGGGAACAATCATGAGGCTTACCGGTTGGTTGAACCGCTGCATGAAGCCGACATTGCCGATCTTTTTGAGCTGACAACCGCCGATAATCGCGGCCCGCTCGCCATGGCGCTGGGTGACTTGATGAGCGCCGAAGTGCTCGCCGAAATGAATGATTATGTCCGCGAGGATATTGTCGATGCGCTGCCCGCCTCCGCCGTTGCCGCCTTTGCCGAACAGCTTGATACCGACGATGCGGTGGCGATTATCGAGGATATGGAGGAGGATGACCAACGCGCCGTCCTTGCCGAACTCGCGCCCGAAGACCGCGCCGTTATCGAAGATGCGCTGTCCTATCCCGAAGAAACCGCCGGCCGGATTATGCAGCGCGACCTGATCGCGGTGCCGCAGCATATGAATGTGGGGCAGCTGATCGATTATCTACGCGACAATCACAATCTCACCACCGAATTTTGGGAGATTTTCGTCATCAATCCGGCGCATCATCCGGTTGGCACTTGCCGGCTAAGCTGGATATTGCGCAGTCCGCGTAAAACACCCGTCAGCGAGATTATGCAAACCGAGCAGACATTGATCCCCGCCGATATGGATCAGGAAGAGGTTGCGCTGCGCTTTCAAAAATATGCGTTGATTTCGGCAGCGGTGGTTGATGATGACGGCCGGCTCGCCGGTGTGATTACGGTGGATGATATTGTCCACATCATTCAGGAAGAGGCCGATGAGGATATCCTGCGGCTCGCCGGCGCGGGCGAAGGCGATATTAATGAGCCTATCCGCGAAAGCTATAGCGCGCGCGTTCGCTGGTTAATCGCCAATTTGGGTACCGCGATGATCGCCAGCTTTATCATCGCCGCCTTTGGCGGAGCGATCGAAACGATGGTCGCGCTCGCGGTGCTGATGCCGATTGTGGCCAGCATTGGCGGCAATGCAGGCACGCAAACTTTGGCGGTTACGGTGCGCGCGCTCGCCACCAATCAATTGACCCAGTCCAACACCCGGCGGTCGATCTGGCGCGAATTGCGGGTCGCTATGCTGATCGGTGCGACCGTGGCGATGGTGGCGGCAACCGGCGCCGGGTTATTTTATCAAAATTGGATGCTGGCAGCGGTCATTGGCGCGGCTATTTTAATGAATGTCATCATCGCTGGCCTTTCGGGCGTGATCATTCCGGTGGTGCTCGACCGTTGGGACCAAGACCCGGCCGTATCCAGCTCTATCTTTGTCACGATGATTACCGATTCGATGGGTTTTCTAATCTTCCTCGGCCTTGCGGTGGCAAGCGGCCTGACAGGGTGATCGGATGCCGCTGCATATCACCAAGATCGCCTACGGCAGCGAAAGCCCCGAAACATTGCAGGCCTGGCTGGAAAGCGGCGCGCGGGAAAATGGCGGGCCGGGCTATGCATTGATGACGACGCGCTATATGCCCAAACGCGCCAGCGAGATGGCGGGCGGTTCGCTTTACTGGATCCATAGCCATACCATCGTCGGACGCAGCCCGATCATCGGCTTTGAGGAAAATGGCAGCGGGCGTTATTCGCTGTTGCTCGAACCGCGCCTCATCCGCGTGCGCCGCAAGGCCAAACGCGCGCATCAAGGCTGGCGCTATTTAGAAGCGGTAAACGCGCCCGCCGATTTGAAACCCGGCGAAAGCGATGGCCACGACGACATGCCACCACAATTGCTGGGCGAATTGAGCCGAATGGGTCTCGTCTAAAATCAAAATTATGCTAATAATTTACAACAGAATGGGAGCGCAAATCAGATCATGACAGGCTTTACCGGCGAAAATACCGCAGATAAGGGAAATAATCCCGCAACAGCAAAAATATTTCCGGGGCTGCTCGCCAGCTTTCTTTGGATATTCCTGTTTTTTTTCCTGCAAATTGTCTGCTCGGTCATTGCGCTCGTCATCGCCATTTTCACAAGCGGGCCGCTCGAAGAGTTTCTTCAAAACCCGCAAGTTATCGCGCAAGATATGTCGATCATCGCGCTCCCTATTATTTGGAGCTTGGTGGTCGCTAATGGGATTACCCTGGGTATATTGATGCTATATCTGTCGCGTCACGGGCGGTTGGATCATATCCATTTCAACAATTGGAGCAAACTGGGATTTGGCGCAACGATGGGCATCGGGATCGCCGTTATCGCCGCCGCGCTGGCCTTTAATTTTATCTATTCCACCTATATCATCCCCGGCGTGGAGCTTCAGGCCGATTTGAAATTATTGTTTGATGCCATCCCAAAGACTGCTTTCAACGCCATATTGTTATTCGTGATGGTGGCTTTACTTGCGCCCATTTTGGAAGAATTTCTGTTTCGCGGGCTTTTGCAAAATGCGCTGGCCCACCGGATGCCGGTCTATGCGGCTATCGTGATATCTGCGGCGATTTTTTCTTTGGCGCATGTCAATTGGTTCGCGCCGCAAGTTGAATTTTACATCTTCCCGCCGATTTTCATATTGGGCGCGGCGTTCGGATATCTCTACCACCTAACCCAGTCGCTGCGTGTTTGCATTTTGCTGCATCTGCTCAATAACAGCGCGGCGCTGGCGCTGTCCCAATTTGCTGAAAGCGCGAGCGGAATTTAGAGCGGGACGCAATCAGGCCGCTGCCCGTTTCGCCAATATTTTTCGGATCACATCGGCGAAGGTTTCCGCCGATTGCGCGCCGGGGACCATGAATTTCTGATCAAAGATAATCGCGGGCACGCCGGTGATGTTATGGTCGGTCCATTGCCTTTGTTCGGCGCGGACAGCCTGAGTGAGCGCGTCATCGGCGATCCACGCGGCGCTGGCGGCCAAGTCCAGCCCTTGCGCCGCGGCAATATCGAGCAAGACCGTCTCATCGCTGATATCGCGGTGATCGTGAAAATATGCCTCGAACAAGGCCAGCTTCAGCGCCGTTTGCGCGCGCCAGCCGCGTTCATTTGCGGTGATCGACAGCAGCTTATGCGCCTTAAACGTGTTGTAAATCCGCATGCCTTGCGTATAATTAAAGGCAAAGCCGACGCTGTCGCCCACATCCTTTAACCGCTGCCGATTGGCGGCGCCTTGTTGCAGCGTGCTGCCATATTTGCGCGCAATATGCTCGGCGGTATTTTCGCCTTCAGGCGGCATGTTTGGATTAAGCTCAAAGGGATGCCACCAGATTTCGGCCGCGATATCGCCCGCAATCTGCGTCAGCGCCTTTTCCACCTGTTTATAGCCGACAATGCACCAGGGGCAGACGACATCGGAGACAATATCGATCCGCAGCGGCAAAGCATCCGTCATCACCCTTATCCTTCCTGCGCCCAAATTTTCAGCAATGTATGCGCGATGGCAAAGCGCGGCGGGGCGTTAAAGCGGCGGTCTTCATCGCCCGAAAGCGCCGCGCAGGCTTCCTCTTTCGTCACCCACATGGCATCTTCCAGCTCGTTGGTGTCGAGCGTTATCGCGTCACCTTGCGCCTGCGCAATGCAGGCCATCATCAACTGCGATCCGCCAAAGGGCCAAGGCTGGCTAAGGATATAGCGCACCGCAGCGCAGGTGATGCCGGCTTCTTCGTGAATTTCGCGCCGCACCGCTTCCTCCATGCTTTCGCCCGGTTCTAAAAATCCGGCCAGCGCCGAATAATTGCCGGGGGGAAAACGCGATTGGCGGCCGAGCAACACCTTGCCTTCAAATTCGGCGAGCATGATGACGACGGGATCGGTGCGCGGGAAATGCTCCTTGCCGCATCCGCTGCATTTGCGGCCCCATCCGGCGCGGAACAATGCGGTTGCGCCGCCGCACGCGCCGCAAAATTTATGGCCATTATGCCAGTCGATCAAGCTGCGCGCGGTGCCGTAAATCGCGGCTTCTTCGGCAGGCAGCATCGACAGCGCGCGCCAGATTGCGGGCGAACGGAACATGTCCCCCTGCGCCTCGACCAACTGCACAAAATGCGGCTTGCCCTCCAAAAGTCCGAGCAAGATCAGCTCGGCCTCCGCAGCAACCTCGGCCACCGATTGCCAAGTCAGCACGCCTTCGGCGCTGACCACTGGATCAAGCCCATCGAGCGCCAACAACCGGCCGCGCCAATCGGCAACGACCGCCGCATAGCCCTCGGCATCGCTGCGCAGCCGGTCGGCCCGGTCCAGCGGCGATCCGGTGAAGCCGGGAGCCATCGCCGTGGTCTATCCCGCCGCTCGGCCAAGAATATCCGCAAGCACCCATTTGGGAAAATCGGCTTGGAATGGAAATGAATTTGACGGCATATATTGCGCCATTCCCGTCGCGCGCAATTGCAGTCCGGTATGGACAAAGGCGTTGGTTCCCGCTGCTCCGCCCCAACCGAATGATCCGGCCTGCGCGCCCAATCCCGATCGTCCACCTGCGCCATGGCCCGCGCCATCAACCCATGTGCCCGCAATATCAGCGCCGGCGGGCAACAGGTTGGACATGCCAAGCTTGGCCATTTCCGGCGACATGATCCGCGCGCCATCCAATGTGCCGAAATTCACCAACATGGCCAAGAACCGGTCATAATCGCGCGCCGTGGATGCCAATCCGCCGCCGCCCGATGGGAAGGCGGGCGTGTCAAAATAAATGCTGTCTTCGGCGGGGTCGATGGGGATCAAATTGCCATATAATACGCCGTAATTGGTGGTGAGCCGGCCCGCCTGCGTCTTTGGAATTTGGAAAAATGTGCTGGTCATTTTCAGCGGATCAAAGATACGGCTTTGCAAAAATGCGCCAAATTCCATGCCGCTGACAACTTCGATGACCCGGCCCAAAAGATCGAGCGATACCGAATAGCTCCATTTGCTTCCCGGTTCTGCGATCAGCGGCAATTTGGCCAGCCGCTCGGCGAATGTCTTTAAGTCGGGGGTGGGCGCGCCGCGCTCAAACCCCGGAATCGGAAGCTTGCTAACCACGCCGGGCGAAATACCATTATCCAGATAGGCCTTAAGCAACGGTCCCTTGCTGATGATCGTATAGCCAAGCCCCGCCGTATGGGTCAGCAAATGGCGAATGGTGATGGCATTTTTGGCAGGCACCGCGTCTAGGTTCTTTTCCGGATCAACCAAAACCATCATATTCTTAAATTCGGGCAGGAAATCGGATATCGGCTGATCGAGCTTCATCTTGCCTTCGCCGATCAGGATCATCGCGGCCATGCCCGCAATCGGCTTAGTCATCGAATAAATGCGGTAGATGGTATCAATATCGACGGGGACATTGCTACCCACCGCGATCGTTCCGGCGGAAATCACCTCGGGCGCGGCACCCCCCCGCGCGATATAAGCGAGCAGATTGGGCAGTTTTTTCTGCGCGACATATTCATTGATTTTACCGCGCAGCGTTGGATAGCTCTCCTGCGCCAATGCCCATAACGGCGTGGGCAGCGCCGCAGCGACCGCACCGATTCCCGCAAAACCCAAAAATCCCCGGCGGCCCAATGCCGCGCGCTCTATCCGTTGATGCTTCATCGCTAATCTCTCCAAAAATTTATGGCCATTATAATCTAACGACCGGTCAAAACGGCCTTTGCTGCTTTCATGAATAAGGTCGGTAAACCCGCTTTGTCGAGCGAATTTATCGGCCAATATTCACCATATTCGGACCGCGGCGGTCCTTCCGTTACGGCGATGCGCATCTCAATCGTAAAATGGGTGAAGCTATGCTGAACAGTCTGGCCCAAAATTCGCCAATTGCTGGCAAAAGGTGACAGCCGGTCTCCGTCTTTTCGGGCGGTCCAACGGTCATCGGGCAGCGCGCGCATCCCCGCTAGCATCCCCCTGCCCTCGCGCCGCACCAGCAGCACATGGCCATCGCGTTCGATCCAATAAGCGGTTCCAAAGCGTGCCGGTTTTGCCTTTTTAGCGAGTTTTACGGGATAGGCCTCGGCCGCTCCGGCTTGATACGCAGCGCAGTAGGGCGCGATGGGGCAAGCGGCGCATTTGGGCGCTTTCGCGCTGCACAGGCCCGCGCCCAAATCCATCATCGCCTGCGCAAAATCGCCGCTATTTTGGGCCGGAGTGATGCGGTCCATCGCCTGTTTGATGATCGGCTTTGCGCGCAGGGGCGGCTCCCCAATCGCAAAGAGCCGGGATACCACCCGTTCGATATTGGCATCAACCACCACCGCGCGCTGACCAAAGGCGATTGCCGCGATCGCCGCCGCCGTATAGGGCCCGACGCCCGGCAACTTGCGCAATTCTTCTTCTTCCGCTGGCAACGCGCCGCCATATTCCGCAACGACAATCCGCGCGCATTTGAGCAGATTGCGCGCGCGCGCATAATAGCCCAGCCCCGCCCAAGCCGCCATCACGTCGGCGTCATCCGCCCCGGCAAGCGCGGCGAAATCCGGCCAGGCCTGCGTGAATTTGCCGAAATAGCCAATAACTGCCGCAACGGTCGTTTGTTGCAACATAATTTCGGACAGCCAGACATGATAGGGGTTGGGCGGCGCAGGTGAACCGGGCGGCGTGCGCCACGGCAAAATGCGGGCATGAACCAAATAATGCGCGCGCAAAACGGCGGATATATCCCCCGCTTTTTTGCCATAATGTTGGACGATATCCATATAAAATGGCATGGTGCAATCCATGAATGAAGGCAAGCCAGCAAAAACCGTCAAGGCACCGAAAAAACCGGCCAAGGCCGCGCCCGTGGCCGCGCCCAAACCCTATCGCCGGCCGCGCGGCGGGGAGGCGCGCGCCGTATCCGATCTCATGCCCGAAATTGGCCGCGCCGCATTCCGCCGTTTTGGCTTTGTGCAAAGCAGCGTGGTGAGCCGATGGAGTGAAATTGTCGGCAACCGCTATGCCGTGATATCCGAACCAATCTGCATCCGCTTTCCCATCGGCAAAAAAGCCGAAGGTACGCTCGAATTAATTGTGGAGGGCGCGCACGCCCCGATGATGCAGCATGTGGTCCCTGAAATTATCGAGCGGGTGAACCGCTTTTTTGGCTATAGCGCGGTGGCCAAGATCAAGATGCGGCAAGGCCGGATCGAAAGATACACGCCCATTCATCGGCCGATGATGCCGCCCTCATTGAAGCCGCTGCCGATGGAGCTGGGCGAGAATCTGCGCGATATTGCCGATCCGGAATTATCCGCGGTTTTGGAATCGCTTGCGCATAGCTTGCTGGACAAGCGTTAACCGCGTAAAGTCTCGCTTGCCAAATGGGCCGAGCGAATGCAGATGGCGTTGATAAAGTAACAATCTAGGAATCAAAAATGAAAATCCACACCGCTGAAAGGCTAGCGGCGATTTTGGCGATCGGGATATTTGCTTATGGGGTTCCTTGCGGGACCTGGGTAGCCACCGCCGCTGAATCAGAGAATAGCCTTTGGCTAAACAGCTTTCAAGAAACCAGCCAAGGCAATGTCATCATGGGCAACCCCGATGCGCCGGTAAAACTCATCGAATATGCCAGCTATACCTGCGGTCATTGCGCTGCCTTTGAAGCCACCGAAGCGCCGCAGCTGGAAAAGGATAAGGTGGCCGATGGCAGCGTCAGCTTCGAAATGCGCAGCTTGATTCGCGACCCCATCGACCTGACCCTGGCGATGCTCGCCCGCTGCGGCGGCAAGGACCGTTTTTTTGGTAATCACCGTTTCTTAATGGCGAGCCAAAGTGCGATTTTGCAAAAAACCAGCGCGATCACCGCGCCCACCGCAGACAAGCTGAAAACACGTGATTTCTCCGGTTTTATGACTGGCATTTATGATGATATGAAACTGGGCGAATGGATGCAGCAGCGCGGCATTAGCGACGATCAAGCCAGAAAATGTTTGACCAACGAAACCACCATAAATCAGCTGCTAACGATAACAGCCGCCGCCGGACCAACCTATAATATCCAAGGCACGCCCAGCTTTATCATCAATGAAAAATTGGCGGCGGGCGCGCATGATTATAATAGCTTAAAACCGCTGCTCATCGCGCCAGTTGCTGTGAAATAAGTAAGGATAAGATATGACACGCAAATTTCTTTTTTTGGGCCTTTCGGCCTTCGCCCTCACGCTATCTGCCTGCGGCGGTGATAACGCCTCCCTGCCCGCCAGCAGCGAGGCCCTGCCCAAAATTGCCGCGCCTGCGGGCAAAAGCTGGACGGAAATTGTCAGTCAGACAGAAGCGGGCGGCTATAAAATGGGCAATCCCGATGCCAAATTGCAACTGGTGGAATATGGCGCGATCACCTGCCCCGGCTGCGCGCAATTTCATGTCGAATCAAAGGTCGAACTAGAAGAGATCGTTGCGGGCGGCAATGTTTCCTTCGAGTTTCGCCCTTATCTGGTTCACGGCATTCAAGATGTTCCGGGGTTTCTGCTCGCCAAATGCAACGGTGCGGAGGCCTTCTTTGGCCTTTCCGATCAGCTTTATGTCAGACAGGCTGAATGGCTTGGCAAAATGCAAAATTTGAGCGAAGCCGACCAAGCATTGGCAGGCACTTTGAAACCGGCCGAGCTAATCAAATTCCTCGCACAAAAGATGGATTTGATCAATTTCGTTAAGCCATTGGGCGTGAGCGAAGACGCGGCGGACCAATGCCTAACCGATCAAAAAACCTTCGAGGCTCTGGTTAAAGAAACGGAGAAGGCGAACGACGAGGCTAAAATTGCCGGAACCCCGTCATTCCGCCTGAACGGCGCGGATATGAACACCAATAATTGGGCCGCCGTAAAAGCGGGACTTAAAAACGCGGGCGCGCGGTAATTGATGCATTTTAAGGGCCTTGAAATTTGTAGGCTGTGATGCGGATAAAATCGCTCAAACTTGCTGGCTTCAAAAGCTTCGTCGAACCAGCGGAATTGAAGATTGAAACCGGGCTGACCGGCATTGTCGGCCCCAATGGCTGCGGCAAATCGAACCTGTTGGAGGCGATCCGCTGGGTAATGGGCGAAGGCTCGGCCAAATCCTTGCGCGGCACCGGGATGGAGGATGTGATCTTCGCGGGCACCGCATCGCGGCCGCAGCGCGATTTCGCCGAGGTGACGATCCGGGCGGAACGCAGCGCGGATGACATCGCACTCGGCTTTGCCCCCGATGATGATCCCGAATTAGAAGTTACCCGCCGGATCGAGCGCGGCGCGGGCAGCGCCTATCGCAGCAATGGCCGCGATGTGCGGGCCAAAGATGTAGCGCTGATCTTCGCCGATGCCGCCACCGGCGCGCATTCGCCCGCCTTGGTGAGCCAGGGGCGGATTGGCGCAATCATTGCCGCAAAACCCGGCGAGCGGCGACAAATGCTGGAGGAAGCGGCGGGGATAGCGGGCCTGCATGTTCGCCGCAAAGATGCCGAGCAGAAATTGCGCGCCGCCGAAAATAACTTGGAAAAGCTGTCGCATATCCTCGCCGATATGGAGGCGCGCGCCAGCCAATTGCGGCGGCAGGCGAAGCAGGCCGAACGCTATCGCAAGCTTTCCGGCGAAATAACCCAGGGCGAGGCTCGGTTGATCTTTGTGCGCTGGCGCGAAGCCAAGGCCGCCGCAGACGCCGCGGCAGATGAGGCGAAGGCCGCCGATGCCGCGGTCGAACAAGCCACTATCCGCCACCATGACCTAGCGGACAAACAGCAGGCCGCCGTAGAGCAGCTTGCCGAGGACCGCGCCGCCGCGGTGGCCACCCGCGATGCCGCCAGCGATGCCGCGGCCAAGCTGATCCAGCTTTCGGGCGAGCACGACCGGATCGCCCAGCGGCAAGCCGATTTGATAGGCCAATCGGCGCGCATGGCGCAGGATGCCGGGCGTGAGGATAGACTGACCCATGATGCCGCCGACGCGCTACAACGCTTGCAAGAGGAAAGCGCGAAACTTGCCGGCGATATTAAAGTTGCCGAAGAGGAGCGCCCCGCGCGCATCCGCGCCGCCGAAAGCGCTGAGCGGCAATTACGGGAAAGCGAGTTGACGCTGGCCAAGGCATCGGCGCAGCAGGCGCGGGCGGATGCCGAAACGCGCGTCGCAAAGGCCGCACTCGCCGCTGCCGAAGCCCGGCAAGACCGCGCCGCGCGCGAGACCGACCGGCTGGCCAGCGAGCGCGCTGACTTGGGCAACGAAGCCGATATGATCGCCGCCAAAAATACCGCCGATGCAGGCCGGGCGGCGCTGCAAAATACCATCAGCTCATTGGCCGAGCAGATCGTCCATGCCGAGGCCCAGCGGCAAAGGATCACCGCGCGGCGCGATCAATCGGAAAGCGATATCGCCGCCGCCAAAGCCAATTTGGCCGCGCTGCTTTCGGAAAATAGCGCGCTCGAACGCACCATGCCAAAGGATCGCGGCGTCAAGGCGATCGATCAAGTTGCGGTAAAGCCAGGCTATGAACGCGCGCTCGCTGCGGCGCTTGGTGATGATGTGCATGCGGCCATCGGCGGCGATATGGGGCGACGATGGAGCGGCGTGCCGTCCGGCGGCGGCCTGCCCGCGAAAGACTGCGAAGCGCACAGCCTTGCGAAATTTGTTGAAGCTCCCCCTGCGCTGGCGCAGCGGATGGCGCGTATTTTTGTGATCGATAGCGACGATGGCCGCCCGCTAAACCCCGGCGAAAGGCTGGTCACCCTGGACGGCAAATTGCGCCGCTGGGATGGTTTTTGCTCGGAAGATGAAGGCGCGGCCACCGCCGAACAGTTGGTCCGCGCCAACCGGCTGATCGAGCTGACCGACTTGATCGCTGCTGCGCGGCAAGAAATTTCCGAAAAAGAAACCAACGCGCAAAGCTTGGCAGATGAGATGGCGCAGCAGCAGCAGGCCGCCAAACGGCTCCATTCGGATCATCAGACAGCGGAAAATGCGCTCCGCCAGGCGCTGCGCGACGCCGACAAATGTGAGGATGCGCTCGCCCGGATGCGCGCCGCCGCGCAGGCTTTGGCGCAGCGCAGCATCGCCGCAATGGCCGAATTACAAGCGGCGGCGGCGGATTTGGCAGCCGCGCAGGCCGCCTATGCTGCCTTGCCCGATAGCGCGCAGCATGATGGGCTGGTGACCGCATTATCCGCGCAAGGCGATGCAACCCGCCGCAGCCTGATGCAGGCGCAAGCGGATTTATCGGCGCTCGATCAACGCCTATCGCAGCTTCGCGAGCGCCGGGCGGTGGCGCAGGCGGAGATCCGAAGCTGGGCCGAGCGCGCCGATGAAGCGCAGCAGCGGATCGCGGATATGAATAAGCGCAAAGATGAAATAGCGGCGGAATTGGCCGATATGGAGGGACAGCCCGAAAGGCTGACGCGCGCGATTACCGAGGCAGAGCAAGCCAAGCAGGCGATCACCGCGAAACTGGCCGCGTCACAAGCCGCAGAGCAAGCGAGCGAGGCCGCGCTTAAATCAATCGAAGCCGAAATGGCGGTTGCCGCCGAGGCCTTGTCTACCGCGCGGGAGGCGCGGGCGGGAGCGCAGGCGCGCGCCGAAAATCAGGAATATCGCCGCGCCGAAATGGGCCGCATTTCGGGCGAGCGCTTTGAATGCCCGCCGCCGGTTCTGCCGCAAAAGCTGGATTTTGATGAAGCCGATTTGGGCGAAACTGCGGCCGAATCCGCTCGGCTCGACCGGTTGCAGGCGGACCGCGAGCGGATCGGCCCAGTCAACCTGATCGCCGCCGATGAGCTGATCACACTGGAGGAGGAACACAGCAAGGGCGCCGCCGAAAGCGCCGAAATCACCGAAGCCGTGGGCCGCTTGCGCAGTTCGATCGGCAGCCTGAACCGCGAAGGGCGGCAAAGATTGCTCACCGCATTTGCGGCTGTGGATGGCCATTTCCGGCGGCTCTTCACCAGCTTGTTCCAAGGCGGGCAAGCGCATTTGGCGCTAATCGATAGCGACGATCCGTTGGAGGCGGGGCTGGAAATTATGGCGCAGCCGCCGGGCAAAAAGCTCGCCTCGCTCACGCTGCTATCGGGCGGCGAACAAGCGCTGACGGCCATCGCGCTGATTTTTGCCTTATTCCTCACCAACCCTGCGCCAATCTGCGTGCTGGATGAGGTGGATGCGCCGCTTGATGATGCCAATATTGAACGCTTTTGCGACCTGCTTGATGTGATGCAAAAGGAAACCAGCACCCGCTATCTGATCGTCACCCATAATGCCGTCACGATGAGCCGGATGCACCGGCTATTCGGCGTCACCATGGTCGAACAAGGCGTGTCGCGGCTCGTCAGCGTCGATCTGGGCGGCGCAGAAGCTTTGCTAGCGGGAGAATGAGGGCCTTTCTAATAGGCGCTCTATTATAGAGCGCAAGTCTTCTATCTCGAGCTGCAGGTGACAAAGTTTTCGGTTTCCTTTTGAGTTGCCTATCTCATCGTTTAGTTCAGTCTAAACCTCCAAAGTGGTGAATTTTTCATTGCAAGGACTATCATATAGTTCGGAAAATATTATAGATCTTCCCGAACATAAACATTCTGCCGATCTTGGCCCCATTACATTTTTCTTTCGGACACGCTGCGGAATTTTCATTAATATTTTCCTTAGAAAATTTAATAATATCTTAGAATTCGCCCGCCCAATCCATACTGCCATGCACGATCCGGAGAATGACCGGTGCGCCATCGGCATCAACTTCATACACGATCAAATGTGATTGATAGCGGTGGGCGCGGATGGGCGGGCTAATTTCCGCCCTTTCGCGCGCGGCATATGGATTATCACTCAGAAACGTCACGGCATCGGCTAGGCCCTGATAATAGATTCTAGCCTGATGTTCACCAAACGCCTCTATCGAATAACGCAAAATCGCCAGAATATCGGCCTCTGCCCGTTCTGAAATCCGATAAGCAGCCACAACTATGCTTGCGTATTTGCCAGCGCTATGCGCCAAATATCATCCATCGACCGCGTGCTTATATCACTGCCTCTACCGTCATCAACAAGGCTTTGGAAATTCGCAATCTTAGCCGCACGCTCTTGATCTCGCCGGATCAGGTCACGAACATAATCACTTGAATTGCTATAAGCGCCGGAAAGCGCCCGCGATTCCACCCATTGCTTCATAGGATCGGGTAGTGAAACATTCATCGTCGCCATCGGACCGTCCCTTTATGCCGGTAACTATTGCATCATTATGGCAAAGATTGTCAATCAAGTCCAGCGTTGGGAAACTCACAAACTCGGGTTCACCAAAAATTTCTCGCCGGTGGCTTTGCGCTCATAGGCCTTTGCGGTTTCAGGATCGATCATGCCGGACAGTGATATTTCCCTGGTATAGTCGCTGGCGAAAATACCGTTACGTTCGGCCACGGTGTAAGCGCGCATTTCCATCATCCGCTCCATGCCAACCTTTTCCAAATGCGGGGTAAGCAGCCAGCCGCCCACGCCCCAATAAAGCCCAAGGCCGCCGCCCAAAATCGTCTCGCTGGTATCGAGCCGGCCGTAGATATAGACCTGTTTGTTAACAGTGGAGCCATAGACGCTAAATTCTGCGCCGCGTTTTGCCGCCGCTTTTTCCATCGCCGTCAGCATGTAACTCGCCATTTTGCCGCCGCCGATGGCATCAAAGCCCAGCGTTGCCCCGGTTTCGGCAAGCGCATCGATCAGCTGGCTCATGAAATCATCTTTGCTGCTGTCGATTACAAAAGTCAGGCCGATATCGGTGAGGATTTTCTTCTGCGCATCATTGCGCACAATCGCCACCAGGGGCACCTCTTCCTTCAAACAGAGCTTAGCGAGCATCTGCCCCAGATTGGAGGCAGCGGCGCTATGCACGATGCCGGTATGCCCTTCCATCCGCATGGTGTTCAAAAAACCCTGCACGGTCATCGGGTTGACGAATAAAGACGCGCCTTCTTTGGCGGCCGCGCCATCGGGCAAGGGCACACACATCATCGCGGGCATTACCCGGTGGGTGCGGTACATTTCGCCGCCGACGATGGAAACGGTTTTGCCGAGCAACGCCTGCGCCGCATCGGATGATCCCGCCGCCACAACCGTGCCTGCGCCTTCATTGCCTGCGGCCATTTTCTTGCCCGCGCGACCCGCAAAGAAAGGCCGCATCGCCGCGTCCACATCGGCAACCAAAGCCGGATGGCCATCGATGCTTTCGCTTCGCACGGTCGCCATATTGGCAGGCGCGGTGAGCAGGCCCAGATCAGACGGGTTGATCGGCACCGCCTCCATGCGCACCACCACCTGATGTTCGGCCAGATCGGGCACCGCATAAGGTTCAATCGACAGCACCAGCCTGCCGTCGTCGGTTACCGTGGTGAAAAGCTGCTTTGCATTGGGAAACGCGGTCATTTTTCTCTCCTAAATCTTTGGGCTTATGCGCTTTTCATGGAGGGCGGGCTCACCCCATCGGATATAAAATCTCTTTGGTCACGTGGTGGATCGCGGTCATCACATCGTCAGGCAAGATCAGGTCAATCGCGGCAAAAATCTCGTCCAACTGCGCTTCGTTGCTCACCCCCACCATCGTTGAGGCGACAAAATCATTCTGTTTTGACCAAGCGGTGGCGAGTGTGACCGGCGACAGCCCGGCATCCTTGGCAATCTCCAAAATCCGCGCGGTGGAGGCGAGCGCCCGGTCGCCGGCAAAACGCTGTGCCATATCAAATTGCCGCGCGCCTTTCATTTCCAGATATTGCGAGAAACGCGCGCCTTCGGGCCGCGCGCCATCTTGATATTTACCTGAAAGCACCCCGCCCGCCAAGGGCGAATAAGGCAGCAACGATACGCCTTCCAACCGGCAAACTTGTTTCAATTCATCCTCAAACCGGCGATTGTTGATCGAATAATTATTCTGAATTGTATGATAGCGCGCGGTGCCCAGCTTTTCCGAAACCGCCAGGCTTTTCATCAGGCCATAGCTGCTCTCATTCGAACAGCCCAAAATACGCACTTTGCCCGCGCGCACCAACTCGTCGAGCACCTCCATCGTCTCGTCATATCCGGTGGCATGGTCGGGCCAATGGGTTTGATAGAGGTCAATATAGTCGGTCTGCAACCGGCGCAGGCTGCCCTCCACTGCCACCATGATATTATGCCGGTCGAGCGCGGTCATCCCGCCGCGGCATGGCGATTTGAACCAGATGTGGCTCGGCCCGGAAACTTTGGTCGCCATAATAATACGATCGCGGTTTTGCATTTGCATCCAGCGGCCGATGATCTCTTCGGTGCGGCCCACCCATTTGACATCGGGCGGGACCGGATAACCCTCCGCCGTGTCGAAAAAGTTGATGCCCACCTCCATACAACGATCAAGGATCCGAAAGGCATCTTTTTCATCGGTTTGACTACCAAAGGTCATCGTGCCCATGCAAATATCGGAGACATGGATGGCGCTTTTTCCCAATTGCCGGTGTTGCATTGCCTGACTCTCCTTTATGCTGATGCGCCCACCACTAAGCAGGCGAGCGCCATAAGCAAGCCGGTAAAGCGGTTGGAACGAAATTTTCCCAGCGCGTCGCCGCCGTCCGCGCGCAACGTCGCCGCTTGCCACAGCATATGCAATGCCGCGGGCAATAAGGCGGCCAGCGCTAGATATTGCGGCCGCACGGTCCAGACAGCCAAAGCCCATCCGGTCAGCGCCAGCGCATAAAACAGCGCCACGCCGCCGCGCAAATTGCCGCCCAGCCGCAGCGCGCTCGACCGGATACCGGCCAATGCGTCATCCTCCTTATCCTGAAGCGCATAGATGGTGTCATAACCGATAACCCAAAAGACACAGCCCGCATAAAGCCACAGCAGCGCCGCGCCGGCCTCCCCGCCCGCCGCAATCCAGCTCACCGGCGCGCCCCAGCTAAATACCAGGCCCAGCCAGGCCTGCGGCCACCAGGTTATCCGTTTCATAAAGGGATAGGCCGCCACCAACGCCAAACTGCCCAGCGCGATCAACTGCGCCTGCCAGCGCAATTGCAACAGCACGAGCAAACCGATCAGGCAGAGCGTCACCAGCCAGCCCCAAGCGGCGCGCAAACTCACCTGCCCGCTGGGCAAGGGCCGCGATGCCGTGCGCGCCACCTGCGCATCCAAATTGCGGTCGATAATGTCATTATAAACACAGCCCGCGCCGCGCATCGCGATGCTGCCCAGCAATAGCCAAAGCAGCAACCGCCAATGGTCCCCAATGCCGCCCGCCAGCATCATTCCAAATGCGCAGGGCCAATAGAGCAGCCACCAGCCAATCGGCCGGTCAAACCGAGCCAGCAGCGCAAAGCCGCGCCAAGATCGCGGCAATAAGCCGATCAGGCCGCGATGCTCGCTATCCGGGGTGATGATGTCTGGCTGGTTCATTTTAATTCTGAAACTTTCGTCACCCTGAACTTGTTTCAGGGTCCATTTTTCCGCATACAGATTGCCTTGCCGTGAAATGGACGCTGAAACAAGTTCAGCATGACGGTGGAGAGATTTATCTATGCCCGCTACCTCTTCTTGGCCGCCTAGAAGCACTCCGCGCCTGTTTATCGATCAGGCATTGGCGGTGGACGCACAAATCCGCATCGATGGCGGCGCGGCGCATTATCTGCTCTCCGTCATGCGACTGGGACCGGGCGCGGCGGTCAAGCTGTTTGACGACCGGACGGGCGAATATCTGGCGGCTATTAGTCATGCGGGAAAACGCGATGTGACGGTAACGGTCGAAGCGAAGCTGCGCCCGCGCGAGGCCGCGCCCGATCTGTGGTTGGTACAAGCCTTGGTCAAAAAAGACCGGCTGGATTGGATCGCGGAGAAATCTTGCGAGCTGGGGATCGCGCGCCTTATGCCAGTCCTCACGCAGCGCTGCGTGGCGGATAAATTGAAGGAAGAGCGGCTGCGCGCGCAGATGATCGAAGCGGCGGAACAATGCGAGCGCACCGCGCTGCCCCACATTGCGCCGCTCGCCAAATTGGATGATATGCTGAAAAATTGGCCAAAGGATCGCAGGCTGTTTTTCTGCGACGAACGCGGCGGCGGGAATTTTCGGGACGCCATTGCCGCGCATCCGGGTCCAGCGGGGCTGTTGGTCGGACCCGAGGGCGGCTTGACTGATCAGGAAAATGCCGCCATCCGCGGCCATCCGAACGCGGTCGCCATCTCGCTCGGCCCGCGTATCCTGAGGGCCGACACCGCCGCCATCGCCGCAATTTCAATCTGGATGGCGCATAGCTTGACGAGCGATTGGGGTTGATTTCTTGCCGCTAATTAATCCGCGTCCGGATTTGGAAATTGGCCTGCGGTGCGGGTGCGCCGCCCGATGACATTGCGCCTTTGGGGTTAAAGCAAATATGGCGCACCCCCGGATCATAACCCACAACAGGCGTATAGCTGCAAGCCGCAAAATTGGCGGGCGCGGCAACCGCGTTGGAATATCGCAAATCGGTTGCGGCGTTGAATGTTAACCCGGAACTACCCGCAGTGAATGATACCGGGCCAGTCGCAGGACCAGCGCCGTCGACATCGCCATTAAAATAAGTCACAAATCCAGGCAGCGAATCGACCAAAAACACGCTGTTACTATCGGTGGCTGCCGATCCATTATTCGATACACTGATGGTATAGAGCATGTCATTGCCGGGAATGGAAAAAGGTATCGTGCCCGGCGGATTAAAGACGGCCGATATTTTCGCCAAAGCCAAAATCGGAATCCCCAAAATAGTGATTTGATAATCCTCCACCTCTCCATTCGACAAATTTAGCGTCGATGGCGGCGCATCTAGCGTGGTGGACCAGCGCAGTCGCATAAAGGTTGGCGTCAAAACGGCATTTGCGGGTGCGGCGATCGATAGACCGATGGTGCCCGCCGCCGCGTTTGTATCACCGGTGTCATTATCGGCTATATTGGTCGCCGCCTGTTCTCCTGCATCCAGAAAATCACCGTCTCCGTTCCAATCGATCCAGCATTGCAATCGGCCGCCCGCGCCCGCTGTGGGTATATTTAGCGTCGTTGTCTGGGAGCGCCGGAACGTCGCGCCGGTAAAACCATCATCGCCCGTGTCGCCCGTAGCAGTTGCATTAGCAAACGGAGCGGTTTCCGCGTTATTGGCCGCACCGATGCGAAACCCCGTCACAATGTCATGTATGGGATTGCCATAAGACGCCGGGGCATCGCTGAAATCCTGAGGAGGGTTACCGCCCGAAACAGGATCGACAAAGGGAGTGCGGGGGCAAGCAAAGTCAAGTGAGGATAAACGGACGGTATTTCCGGTACCCAATGCGCCAATGCTATATCCAAATGAACTGGTATTGGTATAGGATGCGGAAACGATATTGCGCGTTTCATTTTCGGTGATTCCGGGCGCGTTGACGCTGGTGGACGCTTCAAACCGGCGACGCCCCGCCGCCGAAGGGCCGGACGCATCCACCGCCAGTCGCGTGGCGCTATCCAAAAAATAGCTGACCTGCTGCGTCGTGGTAAATTCGGCATATTCCCTGATATTTGCGCTATCGCCGTCCACATCAACCGCCGATGCGGTAAAATCAAACACAAGCGGTGTTGTCGTTCCCGCGACAAAAAATGAAAATGTAAAATCGGCGCGGCGCGCATTGACCCCGCCCAATTCCGGCTGAAAATTCCCGGACAGGCCGGCATTATTGTCAATCGTAATCAAGCTGGCACCGCCAGCGAAAGCATCAATGCGAACGCGGACATCAATGCCGGGAGCCGCATTGGCATAGCTATAGACAGCACCAACTTGCAGCGCCGTGCCGGAAATCAGGGTTGGATTGGCTAACGTAATCGGTGTGATAGGGCGGCCATTGCAGCTGTTCGCCACTTGTGCCTGCGCGCTCTGCGCAAATAAGGCGCCCAACATTAAAAGCGCCAATTGATACCATCGCGCCAAAAGGCGCTGCATCCAAACCATTATCAACGTCCATCCATCCACAGAATTTTGACACCGGTGTGATAAACCAAAAATATTTTATTTGAGTTAACGCAGCAACCAAACAACCGGCAACGGCCGTGAACAAACGAGATATTGCCGCTTCATCAAATGTTGCTATTTCAACGCAAAGTTAACGCCATTATGATGTAAATATTTGTTATATCTTTGATATTAAGTTATTATATCCAGATCAGATAATAACCAGTTTGTTAAGTTTTTGGGCTAAGTTCAATTCATGAAATCGCCGCCGAACCACATAGCAATTGGGATCGCTGATACGGTCAAATATCGGGCCATCGCGATTGTTGTATTCTTGTGCCTGCTCTGCCTGCTGCCATTGTTACCGGCAAAGGGCGATCTGCGCACGCCCGGCTGGTTCGATCCCGACGGCGTGGCTACGGGGCAAGATTGGCATTACCGGGTGCCCGTTACCCTGCCCGCAACATCAAGCATCAACAGCACCGCCGAGGTTGATGTCGATTTCGCTGCCTTGCTCACCCAACTGGGGATAACCGGCACATTTGATATCAATTCGGTGCGCGTGGTGCGACCCGGCGGCACGCTTGCCACAATCCAAGAATATACCGACAGGGTCTTTAACGACGCCACCGATGCCGCCGGCAACAACCGCGGCGAGGTGAAATGGATCGTTCAGGATGGCGGCGCACAAACCTATTACATCTATTTTGATATTACCCAAAATGGAGCGAAGTCAGCCAATCCGCAAACGCCCCTTAATGCCAATTTCGAACGATCGGCTACCGGTCAAGAAGATCCCATCGGGTGGACCGGCGGACGTTTTAGCGCCGCTTTTGACGCGCAGGTTCGGCCCAATGAGACAATCTCGATCACCGATGGTGGACCGGCCACCGCCATTAACACCGACGGCAGCCCCAATAGCGGCGATTTCTCCTACCTGCTCGGCTCGCGCACGGCGGCCGAAAACTCCACGGGCGTCGATCGTGCCACATTAACCCGGACGATCACCGTTCCGTCAACCAACCCCGGAAGCATAACCGTCCGCTGGAAACCCGAAGGCTGGGATAGCGCGGGCAATGGCAGCACAGTATTTGATTTCATCCGAATTGATATCGTCGGAACCACCACCAGCGAATTGGTCGGACCAACCGCAGGGAATTATGCCACCCGCCCTTTCAGCCCGAATTTGGGCACGGTTGCACAATCCGCAACGGCATCGGGTTTTAACCGCTTCAATAACTGGGACGCCACCACCACCGGCACACGAACCGCAGGTATGACGGTACCGATTGGTAGCCAGCCATGGTGGACCTTCACGCAATCACTCGCTCCCTTTGCCGGCCAGACGGTAACCTTGCGATTTCGAACGCGTCAGCAAACCACGTTCCGCTCCTGGTTCCTGATTGACGATATCGAATGGTCGATCGTCGAGGGCACTTTGGGCGCTGCCGAGGCATTCGGGGCCGCAGGGACAACCGCCGCTAGTTTTACCCCCGGTCAGACGCTATCGATCAGCGGCAGGGTGGATGCAAATCCCGCCGCCGCCACCCTGCCCGTTACCGCGAGCGTGCTTGATAATAACGGCGTCATCGTGGCCGTTGGTATCCGGCTGTTTAACGATGGCACGCATGGCGACGCGGTGGCCGGTGACGCCATCTGGACCAACAATGGCACCGATCCTGCGAACCCAACTTTTACCATTCCGCTCTCGGCCCCGACCAGCACGGGATGGACGTTGCGAATTTTTGCACGCGACGCGAGCAGCAGCACACTCGGCGCGATTAACAACGGCTTGGTGCACCGAAATGGACTGCCGGCTGCGCAAACCGAGGCCAATTATTGGAATATCGACGATAGCAATTTCGTCGTCGCCGGAACGACGATTGGCATCACCAAATTGAGTTTTATCGTAACCGATAATATTAGCGGGGCAAATCCCAAATCTATTCCTGGCGCGACAGTGCAATATTGCATTACGATCACCAACGCAGGTGCCAACACCGCCAGCAACGTAATCGCCACCGATGTGATACCAGTAAATTTGACTTATAGCCCTGGATCAATCCGATCCGGCAGCAACTGCGGCACGGCGACGACCGTCGAAGATGATGATGCCGCAGGGGCCGACGAAAATAATCCAGTTGGGGCGTCGATTGCAGGGTCAACCGTCACCATCCGGCAAGCCAGCTTAACTGCCGGGCAAAGCTTTGCCATCGCCTTTAACGCCGTGATAAATTAGGCTGCTGTTTATCTTTTTTCTGGCATGCGAAGCTTTGGTTTCTTAAAGCCATGGTATGAGCACAAAACAAGTTTCGAATCGCAACGATCCTGTCATCGAATCGCATGCTGATCTGATCACGCCGATGGCAGCGGGCGAAAAGCCTAAGGAGCGCTGGGTTATCGGGACCGAGCATGAAAAATTTGTTTATTGCTGTAAAACGCATCACGCGCCGTCTTATGAGGAGCCGGGCGGCATTCGCGATCTTTTGATGGCGCTCACCGAATTTGGTTGGGAACCGATTGAGGAAGTCGGCCCAAATGGATCCAACGTCATCGCGCTAAAGGGCAGCGACGGCGCGGTCAGCCTGGAGCCTGCTGGGCAGTTAGAACTTTCCGGCGCGCCGCTCGAAAATCTGCATCAAACCTGCGCCGAAACCGGCCGCCATTTGACGCAAGTGAAAGCCATAGGCGAAAAAACCGGCAAGGCTTTTTTGGGGCTGGGCTTATGGCCCGATAAGACCCGCGACGAATTGCCGATCATGCCCAAGGGGCGTTATGCCATCATGTTGAACCATATGCCGCGCGTGGGCAGCATGGGGCTGGATATGATGCTGCGCACCTGCACCATTCAGGTCAATCTCGATTATGCGAGCGAAGCCGATATGGCGCATAAATTTCGCACCTCGCTGGCGCTGCAACCGCTCGCGACGGCGTTGTTCGCCAATTCGCCCTTTTTGGAGGGCAAACCCAATGGCTATCTGTCTTATCGCAGCCATATCTGGTCGGATACCGATCCGCAGCGCACCGGCATGCTGCCCTTTGTGTTCGAAGACGGCTTTGGCTATGAACGTTATGCCGATTATATGCTCGACGTGCCGATGTATTTTGTTTACCGTGACGGCAAATATATCGATGCGGCGGGGCATAGTTTCCGCGATTTCTTAAAAGGGGAGCTTTCGGTGCTGCCCGGTGAAAAGCCGCGTGCGTCGGATTGGGAAGACCATATGTCGACCGCCTTTCCCGAAGTTCGCCTCAAAAGCTTTCTCGAAATGCGCGGCGCCGATGGCGGTCCGTGGAACCGGATTTGCGCGCTGCCCGCATTTTGGGTCGGTCTGTTATACGATCAAAACGCCCTGGATGCAGCATGGGACGAGGTGAAACATTGGACGATGGAAGAGCGCGAAACATTGCGCAGCGCCGTTCCGAAGCTTGGCTTGAAAGCCCCCATCCCTGGCGGCAAGACATTGCAGGATATTGCCGGGCGCATCCTGGATATTTCCGCCGCCGGCCTGACGGCGCGGGGCCGGCTCAATGCCAGCGGTGATAATGAAAGCGGTTTCCTCGATCCGCTGCGCGAAATTGTCGCCCGCAAACAAACGCAGGCCGAACGGTTGCTCGAATTATATCACGGCGAATGGGGCGGAGACCTAAGCAAGATTTATGATGAGATGAGCTTTTAGAGCTTGTTACGTTAAATCTGAATAATGGCGGCGGAGTGCCGAAAAAAAGACCCGTCACCCCGGCGAAAGCCGGGGTCTCCGGCGGTAAAGTGCAACGTCGGATAACTCATAATAAGCCGCCTGAGATCCCGGCGAAAGCCGGGATGACGCTTATGTGCCACCCGTTGCTGCGGCCGGTCAACCCTGATCCAGATTTAACCCACGACGCTCTAGCGGCAGCATCTGCCCCGCCCCCATGCGCGCCGAAAGAGTCACTAAATTGCAACATTGCCATCACTATCCACAAGAATAGGGCGGCATTTTCTTGACCTTTAACCGCTTGCCCTTAGACGCTCCGGGGATCAATCGCTCCCTATATTTTCATCAGGAGATTTCCGTGCGCAACCCACTGACCCTCTTCACATCTGGTATCGCCATTGCGGCATCCACCCTAATCGTCATGCCCGCCGCTTATGCGCAGGATACGGCCAAAACCGAAAATAAAGACGGTCTGGCCGAAATCGTCGTGACGGCGCAGCGGCGCGCCGAAAATCTGCAAGATGTTCCCATATCAATTACCGCGGTTTCGGGCGAAACGCTCGACGCCATCGGTTCGGGCGGACAAGATGTGCGCGCGCTTTCGGCCCGCGTGCCCAGCCTGATTGTCGAAAGCTCCTTTGGCCGCACATTCCCGCGCTTTTATATTCGCGGGCTTGGCAATACCGACTTTGATTTCAACGCATCGCAGCCGGTCAGCTTGGTTTATGACGATGTCGTTTTGGAAAATCCGATTCTAAAGGGCTTTCCGGTTTTTGATCTGGACCGCGTCGAAGTGCTGCGCGGACCGCAGGGCACCTTGTTTGGCCGCAATACCCCTGCGGGTATCGTCAAGTTTGATTCGGTGCGGCCCAAGGATGATCTGTCGGGCTATGGCCGGATCAGCTATGGCCGGTTTAACAATGTGAATGCGCAAGGTGCGATCAACCTTCCGCTGGGTGACAAAGTCTCGGCGCGCTTCTCGGGCTTGTATCAACGGCAGGATGGTTATGTTGACAATATTAACCCTTCTGCGCGCGAAGAAGATGCGTTTGAAGGCTATGATGAATTTGCTGCGCGCGCGCAGTTGCTCATCGCGCCATCGGACAATACCGAATTGCTGCTGACCGGACAATATCGCAACCTAGACGGCACCGCGCGGGTTTTTCGCGCCAATGTGTTCACGCGCGGCCAAAGCGGATTGAATGCGAATTTTGACCGTTTCTCGGTTTCCACCGATGGCCAGAATGAACAAGAGGTCGAAACCTATAATTTCGCGGCACGGATCAGCCATGATTTCGGCCCAGTCTCGCTGATCTCGGTAACCAGCTATTGGGCGGGCGATGCAACCTCGGTGGGCGATGTTGACGGCGGATTTGGCGCTAATTTCTTGCCGCCCGCCCTGACCGGGCCGGGCAATATCCCCTTCACCGCAGAAACCCGCGACAGCGTGCCGGAGCTTTCCCAATTCACGCAGGAAGTCAGGCTGGAAAGCAACGGCGATGGTCCATTTAGCTATCAGGCCGGCGTGTTTTATTTTGACGAGGGCTTGAGCATTGTCAGCGATAATTTTTCGACGCTCGGCGATCCGCTCAATGCACCTGGCGGCATAAATATTGTGGTCAGCCAGCGTCAGGATAGCCAGGCATTTGGCATTTTTGGATCGCTAACTTATGACTTGACCGAACAGTTGAGCGTTACCGGCGGGATCCGTTATAACAACGACAGCCGCGACTATTTTGTCGCCCGGACGCGCGATACGCAATTTCCAACATTTCTGCAAAATCCGCTGGGTAATGTCAGCCGCACGGTTGATGACGATAATATCACCTGGGACGTCAGCGCCAATTATGCCGCAACCGATGATGTCAACCTATATGCCCGCGTCGCGCGCGGTTACCGCGCACCCAGCATTCAGGGCCGGATATTATTTCCACCGGCAACCGCAAATCGGCTGGAAGACGGGGTCACGGTTGGCGATTCGGAGACAATTCAATCTTATGAAGCCGGGATTAAGGCCGATTTTCTGGACCGCCGTGCGCGGATCAATCTGAACGGCTTTCTCTATAATCTGAACGATGCGCAGCTTACCGCCGTGGGCGGCGGCGTGAATGCCAACCGCTTGATCAACGCCGACAATGTGCGCGGCTATGGCTTTGAGGTTGATGCACAATTCCGGCCGGTCAGCGCGCTGTTGCTGACCGCGGGTCTCAGCTATAACAATACCGAAATACGCGACACCGGATTGACCACGGCGGCTTGCGGTGCGGTGCGGCTTGATCTTTTGCCGGGTGATCCCTCGCTTTGCACCATTCTTGATCCCATCGTTACGCCGGCCGCCCCCTTCAGCGCGGCGATCGTGAATATTGATGGCAACCGCTTGCCGCAAAGCCCGCGGTGGATTGCCAATTGGACCGCGCGCTTTGGCGTTCCATTGGGCGGCGGCGAAATCTACGCCTTTACCGATTGGTCTTATCGTTCGCGGATCAATTTCTTCCTATATGAATCGGTCGAATTTCAGGATCAAAGCCAATTGGAAGGCGGCATGCGCGTTGGGTATCAAAAGCAAGCTTTTGATATTTCCGCCTTTGTCCGCAATATCACCAATGATGTTTCGGCGGTGGGCGCAATTGATTTCAACAATCTGACCGGCTTCGTCAACGAACCGCGCATTTGGGGTGTTGAAGTCGGCTATAAATTCTAAATATAATCGAGCAAGGGCCGCGGCTATCATGCGAGGCCGCTCGCCCTTGTTCGCAATTATCATCCTTAACCCTTGCTCCTGCTGCATCGAGGCGGTAAAGGGCCAATCGCCCAGCCAGATATAGCGGGGCCGCAGGAGTTTAGCTCAGTTGGTAGAGCATCGGTCTCCAAAACCGAGGGCCGTGGGTTCGAGTCCCCCAACTCCTGCCATTTTCTCATTTGGACAAAAGGTGATAGCGCGCCCCGGCATTTTCGCGCGTCGTCCTGTGCTGACGGCGCTTATGCTATGCGCTGCCACCATTATTTCTTGCCTTCGGGCGAATCCGGCTTTAGAGCACTGTTTATTCCCAAATTGGAAACTATATAGCTCTCGGCCCAAAAGCCGGAGCGAGCAGACTTATCTGAAAAAATGGCTCCAAGGGCGGAATATTTAGCATTTGAGGAATGGCGAAATGGCAAAGACAAATCCCGGCGAATTTATCCGCCAAGTGCGCAGCGAAGTGGCCAAGATCGTATGGCCCACGCGCGCCGAAACCGTGCAAACGGCGATTATGGTTTTGATTTTAACGACCATACTCGCAATCTTCTTTTTGGCCGTCGATGGGGTATTTGCCGCCGTGGTCAAACAATTGCTGGCGCTCGCGCGGTAAGCCATCCCGCCATCATAACAAAAAATTCAGGGAATAAAGACACATGGCACGTTGGTATATTATTCACGCTTATTCCGGTTTTGAAAATAAGGTCCGCGACCAGATTCTTGCCGAAGCCGAACGGCTCGAACTGACCCCATTGGTCGAAGCGGTGGAAGTGCCCACCGAAGAAGTGACCGAGGTTCGCCGCGGTAAAAAAGTCAAATCGGAACGCAAATTCTTTCCCGGCTATGTGCTGGCGAAACTGACTATGACCGATGATGTCTATCACCTGGTGAAAAATACCGCGAAGGTCACAGGCTTTCTGGGCAATAATGGCAAGCCGCAAGCAATCAGCGAAGCCGAAGCCGCGCGTATTTTGAATACCAAAGAGGAATTGGAAGCGGCACCGAAAAAACGGATCAGCGTCGATTATGAAATTGGCGATCAGGTCAAGGTTTTGGGCGGACCCTTCGCCAGCTTCAACGGCGCCGTGGAGGAATTGGATTTCGACAAAAACCGCGTCAAAGTATCGGTGTCAATCTTTGGCCGGGCAACCCCGGTTGAGCTGGATTTCGAAGAAGTCGAACTGGTTAAGTAGGACGACAGTATCCCAATCATAATGGCGCATATAGCCCCGCATAAAGGTATAATTTACCCCTGACCGTTATCTGGGTGTGATGGAACTTTACCGCCGATTCAAAATTTTGTTGGCAGCAGCGGCGATAACCGCAGTCCTGTCCGCTTGCGGTGTTGGCACGGGCGAGGATACCTCTCCGCAAGCAATCCGCCGCGCGCTGGAACAAGGCGACTTTGGCCGGGTACAATCGTTGGTCGCCGCAGCCTATGATGCCGAAGAGATCAGCGGTGAAACACGGTTATTGGCGGGGTTAAATGATCTAGCCATTAGCAACGGCATTGGCGCAGAAAATCATTTTCAGGTGGCAAAAAACATGGGCATTGCTGCGGCAACCATAGATCCGTTGCTCGCCGAGGCATTGGCGCGTCAGGGCAAGATTGAGGAAGCCAGGCACCTTGTCACCAAGGCCAATGACACGGCGGCATCGGCGATTGTGGAAGGCATCGCCGCACGCATTGCCGATCAACCATGGCAAGCCCGCGAGGCATTCGAACGCGCCTATCGGCTAAATTCCAAAAATCAGCGGTTGGCGCTTGATCTGGCCGAAATGCGCACCCAGATCGGTCTGTTTGATGATGCACTGCGGCTGACTGCGCAGGTTATCAAAGCGCAGCCGCGCAACATTCGGGCCTATAGTCTTGCCGGAGAGGTCCATATGCGGCGGCGCAACTATGCAGCCGCCGAAACAGCCTTTTCCGGCGCATTAAAAATCCAACCCAGCAACGGCGGCGCCTTAACCGGCAAAGCGCGCGCCATCTATGGCCAGAAAAAATGGGCCGCTGCCGAAAAATTGCTCGCCGCATTGCCGGGTGACCTGCTGGACCGCGAGGATGTGCAGCTTTTACGGGGAAAAATTGCCGCGCGCCAACGGCGGCATGAAGCAGCGCGTACGTTGTTCGCGGGCGCCGGCGACAGTCTGTTTGGCGACGACGAAGCAATGTTTCTGGCCGCGCAAGGCTTTGCGAAGCGCGGCGAGCATTGGAAGGCGGTGCGCCTGCTCGAATCCGCCGTCCGGGCAAGGCCAGACCTGCCCGAATATCACGCGGGCTTGATCCGCGCCTATCGTGCTGCTGGCGACAATGCGGCGGCGGCTGATCGCCTCGCCGCCGTTCCGCTCAGCTTAAAGGATGCACCCGAGTTGAGCGAACCTTGAACTTTGGAGCGATGTTTAGAGCGATTTCGAGTGAGGTGGAAACACCGAACGGCTCGGAAATCGCGGAAAACAGGGAAACTAGACCCGGTTTTTGATTCAATCAAAAACGAATAGGGTCTAGGCCAACAACATCATTGGGCTACTCATCGCTCCAAAGCAGAAATTTGCACGCTGTGACCCGTGTTATGCGATCGCTTTTTTCCGGCGACGGCGAAACGCGACAGCTGCAGCGCCGATACCGAACAAAGCAAGCATACCGGGCGCAGGAATATCGGTCGAGCCGCCGCCGGTGCTGCCACCGCCAGTGCTGCCGCCGGTCGAACCCACTGGCGGCGGCGGGGTATAACCAATGATCCGGGTGATATAGTCGCCAAACTGGCTACCGGTGCCCCAGAAAGACCAAAGATTGGTCGAACCGTTGCTGCCAAAAATTAAGCGCTGTGGATGGCTGGTATTGTCTGGAAACCGTTGGCCGTTAATTAAGCGATAGCCGTCCAGCGTCGCCAAGTTAAAGCTTCCGGTTGGGTTTCGGCCGCCGGTGAAATTGGCAAAATCAGGGCTGGTGAAGGTGGTGTTGATGTCAGCGCCAATCAGCGTGCCCGTGCGCGTCGCGGTATTGATCGTCAAAACCGCGCCGTTATTTTGGTTGTAGGTAAAGACCGACGCGCTGGCCGGAGCCGAAAAGGTCAGGGCTGCAGCAACGCAACCGGCGGCTATTGAGGATTTTTTCACATTATTCTCCTGTTAAAACGAAAGATGGGATGGTGATATTCGCGGCATCACCGCCCGTTGTTGGCGACAATATCGACCGTTGTTCCGGCCGCTGTCTGGTTGAAGGTGACGACATAAGCGCCGCCATCATTGCTACGCACCCCGCCAAGCGTATGTTCGCCGGCCCGGATCTGATATTCCGCGCTGTAACCGGAGCGGCGCGCACGGGTATAATAATAGTCGACGATATCTTTCATCGGCGATGATGTGACGAAACTGACCACGCGAATGTCGCAAATGCCGCCGTCAACCCCGCCGGCTTCCTTGACGCGGCCCTTGGGATAGACCGGAAACGCCGCCGGCATTCGCGTTGCCCAGGCTGCGCCATATTGCAGCTTGGCATCGCACGTGCCCTTACCGCCTCCTCTGCCGCGCCCGATCGCCTCATCTTTGGCAAGACCACCCAGCGTTACCGCTCGGTTTTCGGCGCAGCTTTGACAATCTTCCGCCGCGACGACGGTTGGCGCGGGCGCATGAATTATCTTGGTATCGGCCAAATCTTTGGCCGACGCCGCCGAACCTTCATAACCGGTATCGGCGGGGCGCGCTCCATTGAGCGGCTGTGCCGCTTCGCTTACGGCGGCGACATTGGCGCTATCGGTCAGCTGCGGATCAACCAAGATACGGTCATCGAGCGCGGCATTTATCGCTGGATCGCTGCCTTTGCCCGTCAACTTTTCATCAAGCTCTGCAATCGCCTGGTCATTTGCCGTATCGCCGCCACAAGCCGCCAGCAGGAAAGGCGCAGCCATCAACGCGCTGCACACTATTATCTTAACGGGCTGTTGTAGCATTCGCATTTTGCTGTTCCTAATCACTTCAAAGCGATCGGTTGCAGGAGCAGCCAACAAACACCACCCATAAAAATGGTTAAAAGGTTGGTTCGTTACATTAATCTTGTTTGCTTTGGGATCAATGTGTCACCATGGGACAAAGCCAATGCGCAGATTAACATAATGAGCGCCGTAATCAGCCGGCAATCTCCGATCGGTTCAATCACAACGAATCACGAAATGCGGCTGGAGACGATCTAGAGCAGGCAGTGTGAAATAGGAATCACACTGCCCGCTCTTTCTGTTTGTTGTCGCATCGCTTGATGCGAAAAGCCGGTGCCCATATTTTCGCGCGATGCTCTAAGGCATGCCGCGCGCAACAATCGCAAGCTTCACGCACCGATCCGGTTGCGCCGGTTTAACGCCGTCGAAACGACTCTAGGGGTGTTATTTCACGATACCGCGGTAGGACAGCCGGCCATTAGCGCCCGGTTGAATCGGAGTGGCAAAGATCCAGCGTATATGCGTGACATCGCTCGCCTCCGCCGCGCGAGTCACTGTCTCGGCGACGCCCTTTTGCCCCAATCTGCTACTTTCGGTACCCGGCACCGCAACCTGCGTAACCGCTTCGGTCACGGTCAGCTTGTCCAGCGTGCCCCATGTCTTGCCGCCATCCACGGACAATTCCGCCCAATCTTCGGTTGACGACAAAAATTGTATGGCTGCGGGCATCGGGTTGGTGGCGAGAAATCGCGATGCGGGATCCTTGCCCGTATTTTCATAATGCAAGGTAAAGACAACGCGATCTCCCGGCACAATGATAACCGCCGACGGATCTTTCAAAATCAGCTGCTCTTTGCCATTGGCGTCAATTTCGGACCGTTCGATCTGCGCATTATTTTTCAGTACGATGGACGATTTTGCAGTCGAGGTCGCTGGCACTGGCGATGGTTGCGCTTTTGCGGTTTCGATCATAGCTGCCATCGAACCGGAAATGGCAGCCATCAGCAAGGCCGCCGCGTAAACGGTTTCGACATTAATTTTCCATTGTTTGATCATTGCGGAATTCCCAATATATGCACGCTTTGCGTTTTTAATTCAAACATAGGGGCTATATCGCCCAGCCATAGTTAACAGCCGGTAAATTTCTCCGGCAGCAGCATTTTGATTCCTCAATTACGGCATTTTTGCGCAATTGATTCCACAGTAATGATTCTACAGTAAAATTACGCGACTGAACGCCATAACAATTGGCAGCGGCCAAGCCCCAACTATGTGCCGCCACTAAGCAGCCAACAATGATCGCCTAAAAATACTAGGGCTACTTGATGAATATATCCATTGGGTATATAGCGCGAATGACAAACAAATCTCCTGCTTTTGCGCTGGTTTGACTGCCGCATTTTTCCCTCTTTCGGCCCCCCAATCCGACGCTTGAGAAACGGATAATATCGGGGAGCAGAATGAGACTGTGATGTTGCGGTAACCTTCCCCAGCTGGCCCAAAATATCACTTTCGACCATATCACTTTCGACCATGAGGTAACTATGACAAGCATTGGCCAAGACACGCTCTCCACCCGCGATACACTGACCGCCGGGGGCAAGACGGTTGCTTATTATTCGCTGGCGCGCGCGGCGGAAAAATTGGGCGATATCTCGCGGCTGCCGTTCAGTATGAAGGTGTTGCTGGAAAATCTGCTGCGGTTTGAAGATGGCGGCTTCACGGTTTCCACCGATGACATACGGGCGCTGATCGATTGGCAGAAGGATCCCAAATCAACCCGCGAAATTCAATATCGCCCTGCCCGCGTGCTGCTGCAGGATTTTACTGGCGTGCCTTGCGTCGTTGATCTGGCCGCGATGCGCGATGCGATGACTGCGCTGGGCGGTGATCCGGCCAAGATCAACCCGCTGGTGCCTGTGCATCTGGTTATCGACCATTCGGTCATGGTCGATGAATTTGGCCATCCCAAAGCGGCGCAGCAGAATGTTGAGATAGAATATTATCGTAACGGCGAACGCTATGACTTTTTGAAATGGGGCAGCAAGAGCCTCGATAATTTCAAGGCGGTTCCCCCCGGCACCGGCATTTGCCATCAGGTCAATTTGGAGCATATTGCGCAGGCGGTTTGGACCAGCGCCGCGCCCGACGGCACCCTTGTCGCCTATCCCGACACATGTGTGGGCACCGATAGCCACACCACCATGATCAACGGCCTGGGCGTGCTTGGCTGGGGCGTGGGCGGGATTGAGGCCGAAGCGGCGATGCTCGGTCAACCCGTGTCGATGTTGATCCCCGAAGTGGTCGGATTCAAGCTGACCGGCGAAATGGCTGAGGGGATTACAGCAACCGATTTGGTTTTAACCGCTACGCAGATGCTGCGCGCCAAGGGCGTGGTTGGGCGTTTCGTGGAATATTATGGCCCTGGCCTCGACAGCCTGACGCTGGCCGACCGCGCGACGCTGGCTAATATGGCGCCCGAATATGGCGCGACTTGCGGCTTTTTTGGCATTGATGAAAAAACACTCGATTATATGCGGCTGACGGGCCGCGATGAAGGGCAGATCGAGCTGACCGAGGCCTATGCCAAGGCGCAGGGGCTGTGGCGCTTTACGGACGCCGCGGATCCGATCTTTACCGACACGTTGGAGCTGGATATGGGCAGCGTCGTGCCCAGCCTTGCCGGACCAAAGCGTCCACAAGACAAGGTTATCCTCACGCAAGTCGATGATGTGTTCAACGCCGATTTGGCAAGCGTCTATAAGCATGATGGTGCACAGCGCGTGGCGGTGGAGGGCAAGACCCACGATATTGGCGACGGCGACGTGGTGATCGCGGCGATCACAAGCTGCACCAATACATCGAACCCATCGGTGCTCGTCGCGGCAGGGCTGGTCGCGCGCAAAGCCAATGCGTTTGGTTTGAAGCCGAAGCCGTGGGTCAAAACATCGCTTGCGCCGGGATCACAAGTGGTGACTGATTATCTCGACCGCGCGGGGCTCTCCGCCGATCTGGATGCGGTGGGCTTCAACCTCGTCGGCTATGGTTGCACGACCTGTATTGGGAACAGCGGGCCACTGGCCGAACCGATCAGCAAGGCGATCAACGGCAATGACATTGTCGCTGCCTCGGTGATTTCGGGCAACCGCAATTTCGAAGGCCGCGTGTCGCCCGATGTGCGCGCCAACTTCCTCGCGTCACCGCCGCTGGTGGTCGCTTACGCGCTGAAGGGCACCGTGACCGAAGATTTCACCACCACGCCGATTGGGCAAGCAACCGATGGCAGCGACGTGTTCCTGAAAGACATTTGGCCAACCAATGCCGAGATCAATGCAGTGATGGCCGCGAACATCGACCGGTCCATGTTCCTCAGCCGCTATGCCAGCGTATATAAAGGCGACGCGCATTGGCAGGCGATCGAGGTCGAAGGATCGGCCACCTATAATTGGCGCGCAGGTTCCACCTATGTCGCCAACCCGCCTTATTTCGAAGGCATGACCATGACGCCCGAAGCCGTCACCGACATCGTTGGGGCAAAGCCGCTGGCGATCCTCGGCGATTCGATCACCACCGACCATATCAGCCCGGCCGGGTCGATCAAAGAAGACAGCCCAGCGGGCAAGTTCCTGATGGAGCATCAGGTGAGCAAGGCCGATTTCAACAGCTACGGCGCGCGCCGCGGCCATCATGACGTGATGATGCGCGGGACATTCGCCAATATCCGGATCAAGAATGAAATGGTCCCCGGCATCGAAGGCGGCATGTCGACCTATAATGGCGAGGTGATGCCAATCTACGACGCCGCGATGCGTCACAAGGCCGACGGCACGCCGCTCGTCGTTATCGCGGGCAAGGAATATGGCACCGGATCATCGCGCGACTGGGCGGCGAAGGGCACCAACCTGCTGGGCGTGCGCGCGGTGATCGTGGAAAGCTTCGAGCGCATCCACCGCAGCAATCTGGTCGGCATGGGCGTGTTGCCATTGCAGTTCGTCGATGGCGAGACGCGGTTGTCGTTGGGCTTAAACGGAGACGACAGCTTTACCATCACTGGCGTTTCCGCGCTCAAGCCGCGCCAAACGGTTGAGGTTTCGGTAACCCGCAAGGATGGCTCCAGCTTCACCTTCGCAGCATTGTGCCGCATCGACACCGCCAATGAGGTTGAATATTTCAACAATGGCGGGATATTGCACTATGTGCTCCGGAAATTGGCGGCTTAGAATTTGTTGCAGTAAATAAGAATCGTCATTGCGAGGAGCCAAGCGACGAAGCAACCCAGACTGTGTGCCGGTGACCCTGGATTGCCGTGCTTCGCTCGCAATGACGAGGGGAATCAACTGAACGCCATCATACCCCGCCCCTACACTCGCCGGCTTATTCCGGTATTTCGGGGAATCGTTCAAATTGGGGTAAGTCATGCGCATGGGCCATCCAGCCGATGCGCTCGGCGGTTTGAATATGCGCCTGAACCGGCATCGCATCGGGATCATCGAGCGTTGCCGATTGAATATCGACGATGCCCGGCAATTCGCTGTCATTGCGATAGGTGATCCCCGTGCCGCAGCGCGGGCAGAAACCACGCCGCGCGATGCTGGAGGATTGGAAATTCGTCAATTCCCCCTGCAGCAGCATGAAATCATCCTCCGCAAATGCGGCCCAGGCAACCGCAGGAGCGCCGGCCGATTTACGGCAATCGGTGCAATGGCACAACGTCACATGTTTGGGCTGGCCGCCAACTTCATATCGCACCGCCCCGCAATGGCAGCCGCCTTGATGTTTCATCCTTCATCTCCTTTTGCCTATTTTATAGCAAAGATATAAGAACATTCAAAGAACATATTTCGACAAATCGGTATCTTTGACAACGGCGGATAGCTGTTGTTCGACATAGGCCGCGTCGATTTTCAACTTTTCGCCCGCGCGGTCCTCCGCGCCGAAGCTCACCTCCTCCAGCAGCTTTTCCATCATCGTTTGCAGCCGGCGTGCGCCGATATTTTCGACGCTGTCGTTTACATCAGCGGCGAGTTTGGCAATGGCGACAATCGCATCGTCGGTAAATTCCAGCGTGACTTCCTCGGTCGCCAGCAAAGCCGCATATTGTTCGGTCAGGTTAAAGCGGGTTTCGGACAATATCCGCACGAAATCTTCCTGCGTTAACGCGCGCAATTCGACCCGGATCGGCAAACGCCCCTGCAATTCGGGCAGCATATCGCTGGGCTTGGAAATGTGAAACGCTCCCGAAGCGATGAACAGCACATGGTCGGTTTTCATCGGGCCATATTTGGTCGCCACGGTGGTGCCTTCGATCAGGGGCAACAGGTCGCGCTGCACGCCTTCGCGGCTCACCGATCCGCCGCGCACATCGGAAACCGCAATCTTGTCAATCTCGTCGAGAAAGACGATCCCATTGGCCTGCGCATCGGCCAGCGCAGCGCGGGCGACGTCATCCGAATCCAGCCGCTTTTCCGATTCTTCATCGACCAGCTTGGCCCAAGCATCGGGCACCTTCATCTTGCGGCGTTTCAGCTTATCCCCGCCAAAGGCTTTGCCCATCATATCGGACAGGTTTATCATGCCGATATTGCCGCCCATTCCTTGGCCGAAATCAGGAAAGCCCATCGGCGCTGTGGGCGCATCGGCGACCTCGATCTCAATTTCAACATCATCCATATGCCGCTCGATAATCCGTTGGCGAAAGGCCTGGCGCGTGGCTTCGCTCGCGGTTTCGCCGGCGAGCGGCTTGAGCAGGCGCTCCATCGCCGCGGCCTCGGCGGCTTCACGAACCAGCGCGCGGCGGCGTTCTTTTTCAAGGCGGACGGCTTCTTCGGCCAAATCCCGCGCGATCTGTTCAACATCGCGGCCGACATAGCCAACTTCGGTGAATTTGGTGGCCTCTACCTTGATAAAAGGCGCATCGGCAAGCTTTGCCAACCGCCGGCTAATCTCGGTCTTGCCGCATCCGGTGGGGCCGATCATCAGGATATTTTTGGGCGTCACTTCGTCGCGCAGCTCGGCTGGCAAACGCTGCCGCCGCCAACGGTTGCGCAGCGCCACGGCCACCGCGCGCTTGGCATCGGCCTGGCCAACAATATGTTCATCGAGCGCCGCCACTATGGCTTTGGGTGTCAGGGCATTATTCATAAAGAGCGATTTTCCGAATGTTAAAGGGCCGATCAAGCGGCGCTATCGAGCGTTTCGATGGTCAGATGATCGTTGGTATAAACACAGATATCCGCGGCAACGGCCATCGCCTTGCGTGATAATTTTTCGGGATCATCTTCATATTCCATCAAGGCCCGGGCTGCGGCCAGCGCGAAATTTCCGCCCGAACCGATCGCAGCGATACCGTCCAGCGGCTCCAGCACATCGCCATTGCCGGTTAGGATTAATGTCACATCTTTGTCGGCGACGATCATCATCGCCTCCAGGTTGCGCAGATATTTGTCGGTGCGCCAATCTTTGGCCAGCTCAACGGCGGCGCGCATCAATTGGCCCCGGTGTTGTTCCAGCTTTTTTTCCAGCCGCTCGAACAGGGTAAAGGCATCGGCGGTGGCCCCGGCAAAGCCGCCAATCACACTGCCATCATGCAATTGCCGCACTTTTTTGGCGTTGGGTTTCATCACCGTTTGCCCCATCGAAACCTGGCCATCGCCCGCGATGACGACTTTGCCATTTTTGCGAACCGACAGGATGGTGGTGCCGTGCCAGATGGGCGCGGCGTGGGAATGGTTATTATTCATGCTGCGGATATGGGATGCAGCGGATTAAAGCGCAAGGGGACAAGCCGTTAGATGCGCCGCTCTCGCGCGATCACCCTATGTGCGATCGCCCAGCTTTCGTTCCCAAGCCAATGCATGCCGGACAATCAGGTCCAGATCATCATATTGCGGCAGCCAGCCAAATCGTTCCAATATCGCTGCATTATCCGAAATAAGCGAATCGGGATCACCCGCGCGGCGGCCTTGAACATCGCGCACGATCTTTTGATTGGTCACGCGGTCCACCGCGTCGAGCACCTGAAGCACCGAAAATCCCTTGCCATAACCACAATTGAGCGTGTGGCAGACCTGCGGCGCGGCGATCAGCGCCTCTAATGCCTTCACATGCGCAGCGGCCAAATCGTTGACATGAATGTAATCGCGCACGCCGGTGCCATCGGGCGTATCATAATCGGTGCCAAAGATCGCAACGCTCTCGCGTTTGCCCAATGCTGCTTCGACCGCGACTTTGATCAAATGCGTCGCGCCTGCGGTCGATTGGCCGCTGCGCCCCTGCGGATCGGCCCCGGCGACGTTGAAATAGCGCAAAGCGCAATAGTTTAAATCATGCGCAGCGGCGGTATCGCGCAACATATATTCGGTCATCAATTTGGACCGGCCATAGGGGTTGATCGGCAATGTCGGCGTATCTTCGCGCACCGGGCTTTCTTCAGGCACGCCGTAGGTCGCAGCGGTGGAGGAAAAGATAAAATGCTTCACCCCATTCGTAACCGCCGCCTCGATTAACGCGCGGCTTTTGGCGGTGTTATTATGATAATATTTCAGGGGATTTTCGACCGATTCGGGCACAATGATTGATCCGGCAAAATGCATGATCGCGCCGATATCATGGTCGGCGATAATTTTAGCAAGCAACGGTGCGTCTTCAATATCGCCTTCAACAAAAGGCACGTCTCCAGGAACCGCCCAGCGGAAACCTGTCGTCAGATTGTCGATAACCACCGGCCGCCATCCGGCATCCTTCAGCGCCAATATCGCGTGACTGCCGATATAGCCCGCACCGCCGGTGACCAAAATACGAAACGTGCCTTTATCTGCCATTCACCATTCCTGACCATCTACTAAGCATTTTTGAGCCGCGCCGATTACCCGCTGTTGCGATAGATATTTCGGCGCTATTATCGCCGCTATGAAAGCCCCGGATCACGCCATTCCCAAAATTGCCCTGCATCAAATGCGCAGCGGGATCAATGGCCAAGACAATCTGGAGGCGATGAAAAAAGCCATCGCCGCCGCCGCCGCGCAAGGTGCCATCATGTATTTTGCCCCGGAAATGAGCCTGCTGCTTGATCGGAACCGGCAACGCGCGGCGGATGGATTATTTGTCGAATCGCAAACCACAGCCATAAAGGAGCTTTGCGCCGCTGCGGCTCAATCCGCCATTTGGGTTCATCTGGGCTCGGCGGCAATCCGCCCCAACGACCGGCCCGATATGCTGGCCAACCGGTCGATCGTCATCGATGCGCAGGGCAAAATTCGCGCGCGTTATGACAAGATGCATTTATTCGATGTGGATTTGGATAATGGCGAAAGCTGGCGCGAATCGGCGGCCTATATTGCCGGCGACAAAGCCATGCTGGTGCAAACCCCGCTCGGCGCGATGGGCCTGACCATTTGTTACGATTTGCGCTTTCCCGCTCTGTACGGCCGTTTGGCGCAGGCCGGCGCGGATATTTTCGCGGTGCCGGCGGCCTTTACGAAACCGACCGGCGCGGCGCATTGGCATATTTTGTTGCGCGCGCGCGCGATTGAAAATGCGGCCTTTGTCGTGGCGGCGGCGCAGTCGGGCCAGCATGAGGACGGCCGCGAAACCTATGGCCATTCATCGGTGGTGGGGCCATGGGGACAGATATTGCTCGACATGGGGGATGACGAAGGCTTGGGCTTTGCCGAAATCGACCTGTCACAGCGAGATAGCGCGTGCCGCCAAATCGCCATCCACCGCCACCGCCGCGATATTCCCGTCGAGGTCACGCACGGTGAACGCAGTTAGCGATCACAGGGCGATGGCGTTCGTTTACAAGCAAGCCTCAAGATAGGGCTGGTCGAAACCAAATTGACGCGCTTTTTCAAGCGTATAGGGGCGCACACCGCCGGGCACATATTCGCCCGAAATCTTGCCATCGTCATCTTCGCTGCGATATTCGAATTTAAACAATTCCTGCGTCACGATCACGTCACCTTCCATCCCGATTACCTCGGTAATGTGGGTGACGCGGCGGGAGCCATCGCGCAGACGTTTGATCTGCACAATCAAATCAACCGATTCGGCGATTTGCCGTGAAATGGCTTCTTTGGGGATTTTAATGTCGCCCATCAGGATCATATTTTCCATACGGCCCAGGCATTCGCGCGGATTGTTGGCGTGCAGCGTGCACATGGAGCCATCATGGCCGGTATTCATCGCGGCGAGCAGATCAAAGCATTCCGCGCCGCGAATTTCGCCCAGGATGATGCGGTCGGGGCGCATACGCAGGGCGTTCTTCACCAGATCACCGATAGTAATCGCGCCGTCGCCTTCCAAATTTGGTGGCCGGGTTTCGAGCGGCAACCAATGCGGCTGTTGCAACCGAAGTTCGGCGGCATCTTCAATCGTTAGCACGCGCTCGCCCGGATCGATCATTTTCGACAAGGCATTGAGCATCGTGGTTTTACCCGAACCGGTACCGCCCGAAATAACGATATTCATCCGGCAGGCACCGGCAATTTTCAGCGCGGTACACATTTTTTCATCCATCGCGCCCCAATTTTTGAGCATGTCGAGCGTAATCGGTTTTTCGGAGAATTTACGAATGGAGATGGCGGTGCCGCGCAAAGACAAGGGCGGCACGATCACGTTCACGCGGCTGCCGTCTTTTAACCGGGCATCGGCAAGCGGCGTGGTTTGGTCGACGCGGCGACCGACCTGATTCACGATGCGCTGCGCAATTTGGAACAGATGCTCTTCGTCGCGAAACTGAATCGGCGCAATCTGCAGCTTGCCCTTTTTTTCAATGTAAGTCTGGAGCGGGCCGTTGACCATAATATCGGAAATATCAGGGTCAGACAGCAACTCTTCGAGCGGACCAAAGCCGAGCAATTCATCGACCAACACCTTTTCGAGCACAAATTGCTCGCGGCGGTTTAGCGTTAGCTTCAGTTCGGCGAGCACCTCAAGGATGATCGGGCGAAATTCCTCGGTCAGCTCTTCTTTATTCAGGCTGGCCGCAGCTTCAGGATCGACCCGTTCGAGCAAACGCGGCAGCACCTGTTCCTTGATCTTGTGAACTGAGGCTTCAAAACCTTCGGCTTGCTCCTGCGGCGCGTTCAAGGCTTCGGCGCGATCGGTCAGCCGCGCCATTGCATCTTGATCCCGCCGCGGAGCTGTTGTTCCCGGCAATTCGACCGAGCTGATCGCAGGAAATTGCTCCCCGCCCAAAGCCGCCGGTTGTTGCACTGCTTCATTTGATTCGGATGCTTTACGTGCCCCGCCGCCCATGGGACGGGCGACGCCGAATGATGGGCGTGACCCAGCCATGCCGGGTTTTTTACCAAATGCGCTCACTGATGGCTGCTCCGTAGCAATGTTTCGTGGTGGAGCAGGATTAACCGAAACTGGTGAATAAAATCGTAACATTCCGGCACTATTGCGGCCGAGGACGAAGTAAGAGCTTTTTTTGAGATGAAACCTGTAAAGAAATAGCTGACCAAAGGCGAAACTCTTTGCTTTATGTAATAAATCTGTCATGGAACGACGCTGCGGTATCATTATGCGCCTCGCAGAATTTCAGGAAAGCCAGATGGATCAATCGACGGGGAATATATCCCCCAATTTCAGCAGGGCGCCCGAATCAGAGATTCAAATAGTGGCCAACTCCCCTTCGCAGGCACGCTCGGCCATGCCGATGCTGCCTCTGTCTCGCGCGCATTTGCTTTACTGGGCACCTTCGCCCGAGCTTGGATTGGCGGCTGTTTATCTGTTTGCTGCTTTGTTGACGTCCATCGCCGCCGATTTGCCATTTTCTTTTCCCGATACTAAGGCTTTGGCCTTTACCGGCATGCATCCGGCGGTGCCGTTTGGTTTGATCACCGCATGGGTTTTGCTCACTATTTTTTCGCGGCATAAGCTGCGAATCTTTTATTATATTGCCGGTGCGCTTGCTTACGGCGTTATTTTGATTACGCATTTTAATATCAAATTGTGGATGAATATCGTCAATCCGGTCCGCTGGGATACTGTTTATTGGAGCAGTGATCAGGCGATGCGACCCTTGGTTGATGCGTCATTCCTAGTGCATGATCTGGTTGCGAGCGTGGTTCCGTTCGAAAACCACCTCTATCTGTTTGCTTTTCTTGCGATGTTTGTCAGCAGCATCGTCATCCATTCGATGCGTTGTTTCCTGGTTTTTCGCCGCGTCATTTTTACTGCGATGCTGGTTCATGCGCTGGGCGCGCTCAGTTATTTGATCGCCCCTGCCGTCGGCCCGTTCATTTATGAGGCGGGAAATAATGCCGTCGAAACCGCACGGCAGGTGCATATGTTTGAGGGATATCAAGCCTTAATGGCGGGCGGACGGCCATGGATCGCCGAATATGGACCGCAATATATGCTGGCCGCGGTCGCCGCAATGCCCTCACTACATGTCGCATCGTCGGGCGTATTCCTCTATTATGCTTGGAAGCATGAACGCTGGTTAAGCTATTGCTATTTGCCGTTATTCGCCTTCATCCTGTTTGAGGCTGTTGCCACCCGCTGGCATTATATCATCGATTTATTCGGCGGACTGGCGTTAACCGCGCTCGCGATATGGATCGCCGCTTTGATATTCAACCCGATTGACCGCCACCGCAAAGGCACGATATAGGTCAGCTATCCAGCCAATAAATATCCACGGGAATTTCAATCCGGTCCAATATTCGCCCGATGGGAAAGGCGGATCTGGCCCCTTCCTCAATCGCCTTATCCAGCACCGTTTTTTTGTCGCGCCCGCCGCCCACAATGATCGTCGTTCGCGCCGATGCGATCGCCTCTGCGGTTAGCGTGACGCGCGCCACTGGCGCTTCGGGCGGCAGCGGATCGGGCATCACGCCCACCGCCCGCACGCCTTTATCTGCATGGATGGCACCTTCCATATCTGGCCCCGGAAATATCGATGCGGTATGCCCATCCTTACCCATGCCAAGCCACACCAGATCGGGTGGCCAATGAAGGTCCATCAGCCGCGCGTTGGCCGCGCTGCCCGCCAGCGTGTAATTTTCCGCCTCGCTATTGAGCGGTAGCACCCGCGCGCCCAGCGGCAGGAATGTCTTGGCAATCAGGGCGATATTCGACAGCGGGCTGTCGACCGGCACCAACCGTTCATCGGTCGGAATGATCGTGACATTTTTCCAGCGGATGTTGGCCTTCGCCAAGCCGGCAAAAACCGGCTTCGGCGTGCTGCCGCCGGGAAAGGCCAACAACGCCTGACCGCGCGCATCCAGGGCGCTTTCGATGATAAAACCAATGTCACCCACCAACTGTTCGGTCAGTTCATCTTGCGTTGCAAAATCCCAATATTCAATCTCTTCGGCCATATGCCAATGCCCCCTTCATTGCTTCAGTGCCGCCGCGGATTTTGCCGCCGCCGTGATGGCCGATGGATCGGGCGCGCCCTTACCCACCAGCCAGCTACCGCCGACGCATAGCACCGCGTCCAACGCGAGCCAATTGGCCGCTGTATCTTGCCTGATCCCGCCGGTTGGACAAAATTTGCATTGGCCAAACGGCCCGATGAGCGATTGCAGCGCGGGCAGGCCGCCATTGGCCTCGGCAGGGAAAAATTTGAAATGGGTCAGCCCCATGTCCAACCCGCGCATCATATCCCCGGCATTGGCAACGCCCGGCAAAAAGGGAATGGCAGCGTCAATCGCCGCCCGGCCCAGATTATCGGTAAGCCCCGGCGAAACGATAAATTCCGCCCCCGCCGCCAAGGCGCAATCGAGATCCTGAATATTCAGCACCGTTCCAGCCCCCACAACCGCGCCCGGCACTTTTTTCATTTCGGCTATCGCATCGAGCGCAGCAGCCGTGCGCAGGGTTACTTCGAGCACAGGCAAGCCGCCCGCCACCAGCGCGCCGGCAATGGCCTGCGCATGCGCGGCATTTTCGACAACCAGCACCGGGATAACCGGCGCGGTCCGCATCAAGGTCTCAACGGGCAACATGCTATTCTCCTTGGCCAATTTTCCAACCTGTTAAAGCCCGGCGGCGGCCAGCATGGCGGAGCCGCCTTTTTCGGCCTCATCGGCCATATGCCGCATCAATGCAAATAATTCCCGGCCGGTGCCAGCGCCCTCATGCGGCATGGTCGCCGGCTCGCGCGCTTGCCATTCGGCTTCATCAACCATTGCTTCCAAGCTGCCATCATGGCCGCAGAGGCGCACAATGTCGCCATCGCGCAGCTTGGCAATCGCGCCGCCCTTTGCGCCTTCGGGGCTAAGGTGGATCGCCGCAGGCACTTTGCCCGACGCGCCGGACATGCGCCCGTCGGTGACCAACGCAACCTTAAAGCCCCGGTCCTGCAACACGCCCAGCGGCGGGGTCAGCTTATGAAGTTCGGGCATGCCGTTGGCTGCCGGTCCCTGAAAGCGGATAACGACAATCACGTCGCGTTCCAGCTCGCCTGCCTTGAACGCTGCCAATGCCGCATTTTGATCGCTAAATACCCGCACGGGTGCCTCGATGGTCCAGCGTTCTTTTTCGACCGCGCTGGTCTTAAATGTTGCGCGGCCCAAATTGCCGGTGACGAGCCGCATGCCGCCATCGGGGCTGAACGGCGCGGCGGCGGGGCGCAGCATCGTATCATCGCTCGAAACAGCGGGGGCATCGTCCCAAAGCAGCGTCTCGCCCGCCATCCTCGGTTGCCGCGCGCCATCCGACAATCCGCCGCCATAGACGGTCAAGATATCCTCATGCACCAGACCCGCACCAATCAATTCGCGGATCACATAGGGCATGCCCCCGGCGGCGGCGAAATGATTCACATCGCCCGATCCATTGGGATAGATCCGCGCGATCAGCGGCGTGACCGCCGATAATTCATCGATATCGTCCCAATCGATGATGATCCCGGCGGCGCGCGCAATAGCGGGCAAATGCAGCACATGGTTGGTCGATCCGCCCGTGGCCAGCAAGCCGACGATGGCGTTGACAATCGCCTTTTCATCGACGCAGCGGCCCAGCGGGCGATAATCATCATTATCTGCGCCGTCCTTGGCCCAACCAATTTCGGTCAGCCGGTGGGTGGCCGCGCGGATCAGTTCCTGCCGCAATTTGGTGCCCGGATTGACAAAGCTGGAGCCGGGCATATGCAGTCCCATCATCTCCATCATCATCTGATTGCTGTTGGCGGTGCCAAAAAAGGTGCAGGTGCCCGCGCCGTGATAGGACGCCGATTCGGCCTCCAGCAGCTCTTCTTTGCCAACCTTGCCCTCGGCAAAAAGCTGACGCACGCGCTGTTTTTCTTTGTTGGCAAGCCCCGATGGCATCGGCCCCGCTGGGATCAGGATGGTGGGCAAATGGCCAAATCGCAGCGCGCCAATCAGCAGGCCGGGAACGATCTTGTCGCACAGGCCCAGCAGCATCGCGGCTTCGAACATCCCGTGGCTAAGCCCAACGGTGGCGGCCATGGCGATCGTATCGCGGCTGAATAAGGATAATTCCATACCCAATTGCCCCTGCGTCACGCCGTCGCACATGGCCGGAACCCCGCCCGCCACCTGCGCCGTTGCGCCGCATTCGCGCGCGAATAGCTTAATCTGCTCCGGGTAGCGGCCATAAGGCTGATGCGCGGAAAGCATGTCATTATAAGCGGTGATGATGCCGATATTCAGCGCTTTGCCGCCGCGAATGGCCGGCTTGTCATCGCCGCTGGCGGCAAAGCCATGCGCCAGATTGCCGCAAGACAGCGCGTCGCGATTCACGCCCTTTTCCCGCGCCCGGTCGATTAGATCCAGATAGACGCGGCGTCCCGGTGCGGAGCGTTTGACAATCCGGCCAGTAACGGCGGCCACGGTCGCGTGGATTTCATTCATGCCAGCTTGCTCCATCGCGTTCGGTGAGCGCAATCGCGGCGCTTGGCCCCCAGCTTCCCGAGGCATAGGGCTTCGCGCCCACCTTATTCTTTTTCCAAACTTCACGGATCGCATCGACCCATTTCCACTGCGCCTCCACCTCATCGCGGCGGACAAATAATGTCTGATCACCCTCAATCAGATCGAGCAGCAAGCGCTCATAGGCAATGCGCCGCTGCGATCCTGCAAAGGCGGTGGTCAGCGACAGATCCAGCGGCACCTCACGCAGCCTCACATCGCCGCGTTCCAGCCCCGGTTCCTTGGCCATCACCATCAACCGGACATATTCTTCGGGCTGCAAACGGATAATCAACTGGTTCGCCTCCAGCTTGCCGCCGCGCGGATCAAAAATATTATGCGGCACGGTTTTGAATTGAATCACAATCTCGCTGCGCCGTTCCGCCAGCCGCTTTCCGGTGCGCAGGTAGAAAGGCACGCCGTGCCAGCGCCAATTGTCGATATAGGCTTTGAGCGCGACAAAGGTTTCGGTGTCGGAGGCCTCACCCAAATCATTGGCATAGCTGCCAACGGGTTGGCTGTTCACCGCGCCATCGCCATATTGGCCGCGCATGCTGTCGCCATCGGCCACCGGGCGCAGCGCGCGCAGAACCTTGACCTTCTCATCGCGAATGGCGGTGCTGTCAAAATTGGCGGGCGGCTCCATCGCGGTCAGCGCAAGCAATTGCAGCATATGATTTTGCAGCATATCGCGCAGCGCGCCGGTCCCATCATAAAAAGCCGCACGGCCCTCCAACCCCACCGTCTCGCTCACCGTAATCTGCACATGTTCGATGGCATTGGCATTCCAAAGCGGCTCAAACAGCATATTGGCAAAACGCAGCGCCATCAAATTCTGCACCGTTTCCTTGCCAAGATAATGGTCGATCCGAAAAGTGCGGTCCTCCGGAAACACCCGCGCCACCGCATCATTGATTTGTGCCGAAGAGGCCAGATCATTGCCCAGCGGTTTTTCCAGGCCAATCCGCACATTGGCGCAGGCCAGACCCGCTTGTTGCAGTCCTTTGATCGTGGGTTCGAACAGCGACGGCGCGGTGGACAGGAAAATCGAAAGACCGCCCGATATATCGCCAATCTTTGCCGCCAGCGGGCCAAAACCATCGACGACCGACGCATCGAGCGGTTGATAATACAGGCGGTTCAAAAAATCGGCGATCGCTGCGGGAGTTTTCCGGTCAGTGGGCAGAAATTCATCGAGCGCTTGACGGGCAAAATCGCGATATTCATCATCGGAAAGCGCGCTGCGGGCCGTTCCGAATATCCGCAAATCGGGCGCGATCAAGCCATCGGCATACAAAGCATATAAAGATGGCAACAACATACGCTTTGCCAGATCGCCCGTTGCGCCAAATAATAGCAATGTGGAGCTGCGTTCGGCAGTTTCGTCAGTCATCGTCAGTCAGTCGCTTTCTTAACAGCCATATGCTCCCGCGTTATAGCGGCTGTTTTTGCAATGATAAGTCCATATCGCCGCCCGGCGCATCGATGTCGCCGCCGCCAAAGCGGTTCTTACATCCTGCCCAAAGCGATGGTTCTTTGTGCATCAATGGCGCAAGAAAGCAATATCGGATCATCATTTTGCCGCGCCAGAAAATCCGCTTTTCCAGTTAATCCGCGCCAACCGCTGGCAATCAACGCCTGCGCCGTCGGCGCGCCCAACGTTGTTCCGGGGCCAAGCAGGATGACCCGGTCGGGCATATATTCAAATGCAGCAACCTGAACCGCCCGGCTAAAATCATAAGTCTGGCTGATTTGCGCGCCCAGCGTATAGTCATAAATCGCGGCGGGATCGAAAGCCTTTGGCACCCATATTTTGCCGCCGCCATCGATCGCTGCAACCGCGCCGCTGCCGAAATCCGCCGGTGAATTTTGCGCGCGGGCGATGGGGATAATATCGCGGAGCAAGGGGCTGTGGAAGGCGGCATGATGATTGATACGCATGGGAAAGCGATCATCCTTGGGCAGATTGTCCATCAACCATGGGAGCGCCGCGTCATTACCCGCAAAAACAATCATCCCGCCCAGCCGGATCGAAATATGCACGCCCCTATCTTCGTCCGCCGCCTGCGCTAAAATTTGCCTCAGTTTTTCTTCTTTCGCGGCGGTCATCCGCCAATCATCATCGCATAAGGACCAGACAATCTGCCCGCCCGTGCCCCGGCCATGCATCAGAGTGCCCATATTGTTGACCAGCCGCGCGCCGGCATCAAATTCCAGGATACCGGCACATACCAGCGCCAGATACCAGCCCATCGAATTGCCGGTGACGGCGACAATATCAAATCGTTCGCGGTCAATCGCGGCAAAATCCGCCATGGCGCAGGCGTAAATCAACAAGGAGGCATTATCGCCCGTTAAATGCCGCGAGGGGACAAATTTTTCGGCGCTGTCAAGCTGCGTGATGGTGGGCTGCCCCGCCTCACGCCGCAGCGTATCAAGACGCTCCACAAAGGCTCCGCCGCCGCCATGAAACCGCTGCAAATATCCCAGCTCCGCCGCATTATAGGTGCCGCGCCCCGGACAAATGATGAGTGCTTTTTCTTTCATCGTTATTTCCCGGTTGCGGCAAGCGCAGCGGCAATGATCGATTCTTTGCTCGGCAATAATAGCTCCGCGGCGGGCCCCAGCGGGATAAAGCAATCTTCGGCGGTAATTCGGCTGACGTCGCTTCCCCGGCCCGCCTCGGCAAAAATCGTCATCAATTTTTCGCTCAAACTGCCCGAGCGGCGACATTCATCGACGATCAGGATTTTGCGGCAAGCCGCAGCGGCGGCCACAATCGCGGCATCATTCAAGGGATGCAGCCAGCGCAGATCGACAATCCGCAGCTTGCAACCATGATCGGATGTCAATTCCGCCGCGGCCTGCCGCGACAGATAATATCCGTTGCCATAGGTGATGATGCATAAATCATTCCCGTCCCCGAATATCGCCGGTTCGCCGTGGCGCAAGGGCGCGGCGGCACCGGGCGCAGAATAATCGGCAAGCCAGCCGCCATCGCCCGCGGCCAACAGGTCGCTGGTATGGTAAAGCGCAATCGGCTCGACAAAGACGACCACCCGGCCATCTTCCTGCGCCAGCCGCACGCATTCGCGCAGCATGGCCGGGGCATCGGCCGCAGAGGACGGGCAAGCAACGATAAGGCCGGGAATGTCGGTCAGCACCGCCAGGCTATTGTCATTATGAAAATGCCCGCCAAAACCCTTTTGATAGGGCAAGCCCGCGATCCGCACCACCATGGGGTTGCGATATTGCTGGTTCGAAAAAAACGACAGCGTTGCGGCTTCGCCGCGCAATTGATCCTCGGCATTATGCAGATAGGCGAGAAATTGAATCTCCGGGATCGGGACAAAACCATTATGTGCCATGCCGATGGCCAGCCCCAATATGGTCTGTTCATCGAGCAATGTGTCAAACACCCGGCCCGCGCCAAACTTACCCAGCAGCCCCTGCGTCACGCCGTAAACTCCGCCCTTGCGCGCGACATCCTCACCAAAGATAGCGATATTGGGATATTGCAGCATCGCATCGGCGAGCGCAAAATTCAGAGCTTTGGCGAGCGTAACGGGTTTGGCCAAATTGCGCGTATCTTGGGCAAACAGCGCCGCGCGCGCAGCTTCGGCGGGCAAAGCGGGGGCATTATTGACCGATATTTTGGGAAGGATCGATGCCATCACCGCCGATACGGTTTCGAGCCTTGGTTTACGCTGCGCTTCGGCCCCCACCCGCTCGACCCGTTCGCGCATATCCTCATAACGCTGGATAATCTCTTCTGCTGAAAATCCGCATCGCTCGATCAATATCCGTCCGCTATGCAGCAACGGATCCTGCGCCTCCGCCGCCTCTATTTCGGGCAACGGGGCATAGCTGGCTTCGACATCGGCCCCGGCATGGCCCATCAGCCGGACGGTGCGCATATGCAGAAATACCGGCCGGCGCCGCGTGCGCGCCCAATCGACCGCCGCTTGCGCCCCGCCTATCGCATCAATCATGTCCAACCCGTCGCAAGCCATGTAATTCAGCCCGGGACGATGGGCAAAATTCGCCTCGATCCATCCGCCGGGTGTCTTAACCGAAATACCAATACCATTATCTTCGCATAGGAAAATAATCGGCATCGGCAATTTTTGATAAGCCGCCCAGCAAGCCGCGTTGATCGCGCCCAGTGCAGTCGAATGATTGGCCGATGCGTCGCCAAAAGAACATAGGATGATGCCATCACCGGGCAGCGGCGCGTCCATCTGCTTTTGCCGCGCGGCCATCCCGATGCTATGCGCCGCGCCCACCGCCTTGGGCAAATGCGATGCGATGGTGCTGGTTTGCGGCGGGATATATGTATGCGCGCATCCCAAAACCTTGTGCC
>JAKFUU010000008.1 GCA_021732525.1 Sphingomonadaceae bacterium
TCACCAAGCTGTAAGCAGCAAGGATCAGCGGCACGCCAATGGCAAGTTCGGCCCATTCGGGCAGGTAGGTTGCCGCCATGCCAATCACCGTTGCCGCCGCCACCGCCCAGACCAGCGCCCAGCGCCAAATATTGATCGGGCTATGGAGCAGCCGCGCGAGCAAACGCACTTTCACCAAAGAGGCAACGCCCAGCGCCAAGAATAAAGCCAAGGCGACGGCGGCGGCCTGTGCCAAACCGCGCGCTTCCGGTTTGAATCCAATCCAGTCCACCGCTTGAATAAACAATAAGCTGAGCGAAGCTTGCAGGGCCAGCATACCCAGCGAAATCAACAGATTGCGAAGGCGCGCGATATAAACCAGCGCCGCCTCGCTAACCACCGCCGTTGCCGCCGCCACCTCGGCCGCCAGCAGGAAAGCAACCGCCGCCGCGCCGCCGACAAATTCCGGGCCAAAAAGCCCCATGACGGCTTCCCCCGGTATGCCCAGCGCCAAGGCGATGGCGGTTTGCGCGGCGATGATCCAAAAGCCCACCTGGCCTACTTGCCGGGCGATTGCCGGGTAGTTTTTGGCGCGCAGATTGGACGTGATCACCGGGCCTAAAATCGGATCAAAACTGGTCTTCAATTTCTGCGGCAGGCTGGCCAATTGCTGCGCCGTATAATAGATGCCGGCGATCGCCGGTGCGGCAAAAATACCCAATATGAACAGATCCAATTTCCGGCTGCCCCATTCGATCGCATCGGCGGCGGCAAGCGGCATGTTGCGCCGCGCCATCAGCCATAATTTAACCGGTTCAGGCCGCCAGCCCCAGGGCAAGCCATAGCTTTTCAAAAGCGGCCAAAAAGCCATCAGCATGGCGGCCAACATCGAGGCGATATAAGCGTTTATCAAACCGTCACGCAGCGAATAAAACGGCATTAGCGGAAGCGCGAATAGGCCGGCCATGATGCTGATCGTCCAAGGCTCAACAATCGCCCGGGCGCGTACGCTGGATGCGATGTCATAACGATAGGCCAGCGCCGCAAGCGCAATATCGGTGGCGACAATGGCAAAGATAACGACCGGAAGAAAACGGTCAAAACCCGCTATTTCGCTATTGGGATACATGATTTGCGGAACCGCGATCAACAGCGCGGCGCCGATGACCGATGCGATCATCCCGATCACCAGCGCGTCGGCCACCACATGCGATGCCGGCTTTTCATCGCGCGACAATGTTTCGGCCAGACCCCGGCGCAAGCCCAAGGTGGCGAGCTGCGCGACAAATTCGACCGTCAGCACGGCAATGGCAAACCGGCCCAATGCTTCCGCCCCATAATAGCGGGTGCCGATGATTAAAAAAGGAATCCGTGCGGCAAGCCGGAGCAGGAAACCAAAAATGTTGATCCGCCCACCTTTGGCAAGCGCGGCAATATCATCATTGCTGGTTGGTGTTGCCGTCACATTTCCCCCATTTGACCAATTTGGCCCAGCCTTATTTCCTTTGCCCGCCGGCTTTCCCGGACCGCCGGATGTTTTCGTCGCTTTTAAGACGATTGACCATCATTCCGCGCGCAGCGGCCGCGAGAGCAAGGCTTGTATCGCTTGCTGTGTGTTCATCGCACCATTCAGCAAGCCGCATACAGTCGTCGTTATCGGCATATCTACACCCAGAAACTGAGCCGATGCAAGCAGCACCGGCGCGGTGCCGGCGCCTTCGGCCACGGTCCGGCGGTTCGACAGCAAAGATTGGGCCGATTTCCCTTCGCCAAGCCCGCGGCCAAACGAAAAATTGCGCGAGCTTTCCGAAGAACAGGTCAACACCAGATCGCCCAGGCCCGACAGCCCGGCCAACGTTTCGCGGCGTGCGCCCTTTGCCATCCCAAACCGCTGCATTTCGGCAAAGCCGCGCGCGATCAACGCCGCGCCCGCATTTTGCCCCAGTCCCGCGCCGCTCACGACACCGCAGCCAATGGCGAGCACATTTTTGACCGCACCGCCGATCTGCGCGCCAATGACATCGCTGGTCCAATAAGGCCGGAAATGCGGGGCCGCGATGGCCAATGCCAACCGCGCGCCCCGTGCTTCATCGGCGCAGGCCAGCGTGATGGCGGTTGGCTTTCCCGCCGCCACTTCATGCGCGAAGGTGGGCCCAGACAATATGGCAACCGGGTTATCGGGGCAGATTTCCGCAGCAATTTCGGCCATCGTGGCCCGCGTGCCCGCTTCCAGCCCCTTGGCGCATAAAATCAAAGCGGCCGATGTGGCGGGCAATTTTGATAGAATAGCGCGCAGAAATTGCGCGGGCACCGCGATTAACAATATACCGCACTGCGCCATTTCGGCAAGCGAGCCGGTCGCTGCTATTGTAGGGGATAGCGGCACATCCGGCAAATATAGCGGGTTTTCATGGGTTTGGTTGATGGCGCTGGCTACCGCTGGACTGCGCGCCCAGATTAAGCATTGGCCATGCGTCTGCGCGATCACCTGCGCCAGCGCGGTGCCCCATGCGCCCGCGCCGATAATGCCAACCGAATAAGCGGTAATGCTCACGCCTTCACGCCTGCGCCGCGCGCGGGCTGGGCCGCCGGGTCAAGCGGCCATCGCGGCCGCGCGGCCACGTCCAGCGGATCGGTCAAGCCAGCGGCAAACCGTTCGGCCCCGGCCCATGCGATCATCGCGCCATTGTCGGTGCATAGCCATAGCGGCGGTGCGACAAAGCGCATGGCGTGGCGCGCGGCGATTTTTTCGATCATCGCGCGGATCGCCATATTGGCGGCAACCCCGCCGGCGACAACCAATGCTGCGGGTTTGTGATCCATCCGCGACAGGCTATATTCGAGCCGGTCGGCAAGGCAATCGGTCACCGCCGCCTGAAACGATGCGGCAATATCTTCCGGCGCATAGTCCCCCGTTGCAAAGGCGCGCAGCACCGCGCTTTTTAATCCGGCAAAGGAAAAATGGGGCTCCTTTGCCCCCAGCAGCGGGCGGGGCAGCGGGACGGCGGCGGCATTTCCCATGGCGGCGGCTTTTTCCACCGCTGGCCCGCCGGGAAAGCCCAGACTCAATATTTTTGCCGTCTTGTCAAATGCTTCGCCAACCGCATCGTCGATGGTGGTGGCCAGCCGGTCATATTGGCCAACCCCGCGCACCCGCAGCAATTGGCAATGACCGCCCGAAACGAGCAGCAGCAGATAGGGAAATTGCAAATCGGCGTCGATCAGGCGCGGAGATAAGGCATGCCCCTCCAAATGATTGACCGCGATCAAGGGTTTGTCCGCCGCCATCGCCAGCGCCTTTGCGGTGACCAGCCCGACCATCACCCCGCCGATCAAACCAGGGCCAGCGGTGGCGGCAATCGCGTCGATATCGGTCAACGCCAACCCGGCATCGGCTAAAGCGGTTTCGACGAGCGGCATCATCAGCTCGCAATGCGCCCGCGCGGCAATTTCGGGCACCACGCCGCCAAAGGCGCGGTGATGATCATCCTGCCCGGCAAGCGCATGCGCCAATATCGTCCGGTCGGACCGGACGATGGCGGCGGCGGTTTCATCGCAGCTTGATTCAAGGCCAAGGATAATGGGCATATTCGACGCTTTCCCATAAGCATCCCGCGCGCTATGGACAAGCGCCATGACCCTGTCGGCCCTCTTCTCCCCGGAAAGACCTTTGCGCATCGGAACCCGCCGGTCACCGCTGGCGTTGGCGCAGGCACAAATGGCCGCCGCCGCGCTTGCCGAATATCACCGCTTGCCCGCCGAAGCGATAACGCTGGTGCCGATGCTGGCTTCGGGCGATAGAATCACCGATCGTCCGCTCGCCGATATTGGCGGGAAAGCGCTGTGGACCAAGGAATTGGACCGCGCGTTGCTGGACGGCGAAATTGATATCGCGGTGCATTCGATGAAGGATGTCGAAACGCTGCGCCCGGCGCATTATCATGTGGCAGCGATGCTGGCCCGCGCCGATGTGCGCGACCGGTTGATCGGCGCGCCGTCGATTGCCGGCCTGCCGCCCGGCGCGCATGTCGGCACATCCAGCCCGCGCCGCGCCGCGATATTGCGCGCGCTCCGCCCCGACTTACGGATATCACCGATTCGGGGCAATGTGGCGACGCGGATTGCCCAAGTCACAAGCGGCGCGTTTGACGCGACCTTGCTCGCCGCCGCCGGGTTGGACCGGCTGGGGCAGGATGATGTCGGCGCGGCGATTGCAACCGAAGCGATGCTGCCCGCCGCATCGCAAGGCGCGATTGGTATCGAGTGCCTGGCCAGCAGAGCCGATCTTGGCGCTTTTGTGGCGGCGATCAATCACCAAGAAACTTATGCTTGTGTGTCGGCGGAGCGTGCTTTTTTGGCGGCATTGGGCGGGGGTTGCCATTCGCCGGTCGCGGCGCTGGCGCGGCACGATGGCGATCAAATTTGGCTGCGCGCCGAAATCTTGCGCGAAGATGGCAGCGAGCGGCAGGCAGGCGAAGTGCGTTTCAAGCCCGCCGATATGGCTGCACCGGCGCGGTTGGCGGCCAAATTGCTTGGCAAAGCCAGCGCCGCGCTGCGCGCCTTATTTGACGCATGAATCTGCTGGTTATTCGTCCGCAACCCGGCGCCGATGCCACCGCCCGGCGTATTTTGGCACGGGGCTTTCATCCATTGGTGATGCCATTATTCGCAGTAGAAGCCGTGCCTTGGACCTGGCCCGAAAATCCGGCGTATGATGCGATATTGCTAACCAGCGCGCATGCGCCGGCGGCGGGCGCAGCGATGCTGCACCGCGCGCCGCATTTGCCCGTCTATGCCGTGGGGCCGAAAACGGCGCGGGCGGCACGCGCGGCGGGTTTCACGGTTGCCGCCGCCGGTGACCGGGATGTTAAGGCCGCCACCGATATCGCCGCAAGCCATGGCCGCCGCCATCTGCTCTGGCTTGCCGGGGCCGATCACATTGCGCTGCCGCCGTGCGATGACCTGCGGATTGATAAAGTCATTGTCTACCGCGCGGCGGCGCTGGCCGCCCCCGATGATTTTGACATTGTGACCAGCAAAGCCGACTGGGTGCTGCTGCATTCGCCGCGCGCTGCCCGGCATTTTCGCGGGCTTTGTGAGCAGCGGAAATGCGCCATAGACGCTCTATCGATTGCCGCTTTTTCGGCCAATGTGGGGGATGCCGCTGGCCAGGGGTGGCACCGCAAGCTGGTCGCACCGCGCGCCGATGACGCTGCATTGATCGCGGCCATTATGGCGGCGGGTTAACGCGACATAAAAAAGCGGCGATGCACCATAAAATTTATGTCATAAATGTTTCATAAATCTGCAAACCCTATATGAAGCAGGCTTATGCTTGCCGATTCTCCTCCATCTGCTGCGCACCCTGCGCGCAAATTTCCGCAATTTGCCGCCGTTGCCGCGCCCAAACGGTCGCCGGGCGCGCCGCCGATGAAGCTGCTTTGGCGGGAAGGCGCGTCGCTGGCTTATATTAAGCTGACCGCATCGCTCGCCAAGGCGGTGCCGCTGGGAGTGCATGGAGGCGGCCAAAAAATTGTGGTTTTACCAGGGTTTATGGCATCCGATCGGTCAACCGCGCGGCTGCGCCAATGTCTATCCGCATCGGGTTTTGATGTCCATGGCTGGGGCATGGGGTTCAACCGGGGTCTCAACGAAGATACGATCGCGCATTTGCGGCTTTTGGTCGAACCGCTCGCCGCCGATGGCCCGGTGACATTGGTGGGGTGGAGCCTGGGCGGTTTGCTCGCCCGCGAATATGCCAAGTGCCATAGCGAACATGTCGCGAAGGTCATCACCTTGGGTAGCCCCTTTTCGGGCTGTCCGCGCGCCAATAATGTTTGGCGGCTATACGAATTTGTCGCTGGATATAAAGTCGATAGCCCGCCAATGGCGGTAACCTTGCATGAAAAACCGCCGGTTCCCACCATTGCCTTTTGGTCGTCGCGCGACGGTGTGATCGGGCAAAATGCCGCGCGCGGAATGCCCGGTGAATCGGATCAAAGGATCGAGCTTGATTGCGGCCATATGGCCTTCATTGCCGACAAAAAAGCATTTCGAAAAATTGCGGCCGCAATATTGGGGTAGCGGATCCTAAGCGGTAGCCGCCTGAGGCTTATTCAAATAATCCCGATTTTTTTACCAGCGGTTTCGAACATCCCCAAAATTTGCGTAACCTGCTCGGCGCTATGTTCGGCGCAGAGCGAACAGCGCAGCAGGGTCATTCCGGCGGGCGTCGCGGGCGGGCGAGCGAGATTGACATACAGCCCTTCGTGCAGCAATGCCTCCCACATCATCGCGCCTTTTTCCAGGTCGGGCATAATGACGGCGATAATCGCGCTTTGCGGGGTTTGCGTGCCGAGCCGAAAGCCCAAATCGCGAAGGCCCGCGTGCAATATCTTCGAATTTTCCCACAAATGCGCGCGTTTATTGCCGCCATGCATCAGCTTGCGGATCGACGCCGCGCTCGATGCCATCACGCTGGGCGGCAGGGCGGCGGTGAAGACATAAGGACGGCAAACCAGCCGCATAATTTCAAATTTCGGATGGTTCGACACGCAAAATCCGCCAACCGTGCCGACGCTTTTGGAGAATGTGCCGATGATGAAATCGACATCATCGATGCAGCCTTGGTCCTCGGCCACACCCCGGCCGTTTTCGCCGATGAAGCCCATCGAATGCGCCTCATCGACCAGCACCATCGCGCCCGCCGCTTTGGAAACGCGGATCATCTCTTTCAGCGGGGCGACATCGCCGAGCATCGAATAAACGCCTTCGAGCACCACCAGCTTGCCGGCGTCTGCAGGCAATCGCTTCAGTCGTTTTTCGAGCGCATCGACATCATTATGGCGGAAAGCAACAATTTCGGCGTCGCCCATTTTGCAGCCATCATAGATCGACGCGTGGCTGTCGATATCGAGGATGACGTAGTCGCCCTTACCCGCGATCGTGCTGATGATACCCAGATTGGCTTGATACCCGGTCGAGAACACCATCGCATGGTCCATCGCGTAAAATTCGCGCAACGCGGCCTCAACATCGCGGTGGTGAAAAAATGTGCCGTTGAGCACGCGGCTGCCCGTGGTGCCCGCGCCGAAATCATCATAGGCCTTTTTGCCCGCCGCGATGACATCATCGTCAAAGGTCATGCCCATATAATTATAAGTGCCCAGCAAGATCGTCTCACGCCCGTTGCAGGTGGCGAGCGTGGGGGAGTGCACTTTTTCCATCACCAGGCTGAATGGATCGGTCAGCCCCGTGTCCAGCAGCGCGCGGCGTTGTTCAATCAAGGGATCAAATTTGGATAGAAGGTCGGTCATTGGGTTCAATCCACTAATTTTAGCACCGCGTCGGCTAATTGCCCAACATTTTCAATTTCGGCCTGCAAATTCATACTGATGATGATATCAAATTCATCCTCCACCTCGGCGACAAAATCCATCACGGTCAGGCTGTCCCATTCCAAATCGCCCACAAAGGTGGTCGCTTCGGACAGTTCGATGTCCTTTTTGTTAAAAGGTTCGATAAGGCCGGTAAGCCTGGCATAGGTCTCATTGCGGTCGGGCATTTTTGTATCCTATTCATCACAAGGCGGTATTGTCGCTTATATTTTTGAAATCCTATGGCAAGCGATTAAGGCGGCAAAAGGGCAAAATCGGGGTCACAATATCGCGATATTTCCAGCCGCTATTTCATCCATCCATTCGCTCGGTACCAGCGGGCGGTGTCGCGCAGCCCTTCGCGGGTGCCGATCAATGGCTGCCACAATGCGGGCGGCGGGCGGCGTAGTGGGTCAACAGTCCAATCGCGGTGCGCCAGATAGCGCGCGCGGTCGGGCGTCAATTTTGCCTTGCTCCCCCGCAACAGACGGTCGCCATAGCCGGCCAGCAACAACAGCGGACGGGGCGCATGCAGCGCGCTTACCCGTTTGCCCATGCCCCAGCCGATGGCGCGGGCAAAGCCGCTATGGGTCCATCCGCCGGGCCGTCCATCATCCGGCTCATAAATTTGCGTGGCCGCATCCTCATGCACCGGCAGCAGCGCGACGAGCAAGCGGGCGAGATCGTCGACATGGATCACCGAAATTTTGCCCCGAGGCGGCAACAGCGCCACACCCTTCGCGGCGAGACGGAACACGTCCAGCATTTCGGTATCACCGGGGCCATAAATGCCCGGCGGCCGCACGATCGTCCAATCGAGCAGCGAAGTCGTCACCAGCCGTTCACCGCGCATTTTGCTCGCGCCATATAAGGATAGCTTTGGCTGCTTCGCCGACAAAGAGGACACATGGATAAAGCGCCCGACGCCTGCGGCCTTGGCGGCGGCGATGACATTGGCCGTGCCGGTGACATTGCCAGCTTCGAAATCCGCGGCGCTGGGCGCATTGACAATGCCAGCGATGTGCAAAATGCAATCCGCGCCGTCGCATATTTCGATCAGGCTGGCTGGATCATCCAAGCTGCCGTTCACCCAGGTTACCCGGTCGCTTTCGGGTTGTTCGCGGCGGGTAAGCGCGCGCGCATGCCAGCCCGCCTCCGCCAAGCGGCGGATCACCGCGGTGCCGACAAATCCGGTCGCGCCGGTGATGGCAATGACGCGCTGCTGCGTCATGACAGCATCACCATTTGGTCCCGGTGGACGAGCACGCTGCGCGGTACGGTGCCCAGCAGGCCCGCCAGCTCGTGACTTTGCTTGCCGCAAATCAGCAGCGCATCATCGGCGTCATATTCACACAGACCGCGCGCGATCAGCTTGCCCGCACAGATAATTTCCACCACATCGCTGCGGGCAAACCGGCCCTCGACGCTGATCGCGCCGGCGGGTAGCAAGCTGCCGCCGCGTGCCAAGGCCGATGCTGCGCCCGGATCGATGAATATTTTGCCCTTTGCGGTCAACCGGCCGCCAAGCCAGCTTTTGCGGGCATTGTTGCTGCCATCGGCGGCAAAATAGCTTCCCGGTCCGCCCCGATCAAAGGCGGTTAGCGGATGGTCCTTTAATCCCGATATGATCGCCAGAGGAATACCCGCCATCCCGGCGATCGATGCCGCCTCCAGCTTGGATGCCATCCCGCCCGATCCCATTCCCGATGACGATCCGCTCGCCACCATCGCGCGGATGGCTTCATCAACGGTTTCGATCCGCGAAACAATCTGCGCCGCTGGATCTTTGGGATCGCGGTCATATAATCCGTCGACATCGGATAGCAGGATGACGCCCGCCGCGCCCGCCGCTTGGCCCACGCGCGCGGCCAACCGGTCATTATCGCCAAAACGGATTTCTTCGGTGGCAACGCTGTCATTCTCGTTAATCACCGGCACTGCGCCGCTATCGAGCAGACGGCGGGTTGTGGCCGCAATATTCAGATAGCGCCGCCGATCCTCCAAATCATCCAGCGTCACCAGCATTTGCGCGGCGATCAGGCCGCTGCGTCCAAGCAATTCCGCCCACAGGCTCGATAGGATAATCTGCCCAACCGACGCCGCCGCCTGCGCATCGGCAAGGCTGGCGCGGCCGCCCTTTTCGAGCTTCAGCCGCTTGGCACCGAGCGCAATCGCGCCCGATGAGACAATGGCGATTTTCTGCCCGGCGCTGCGCCGCGCCGCGATATCGGCCACCAAGGTTTGCAGCCAGGCGCGGCGAACCTGCCCATCTGGTTCGACCAACAAGGATGAGCCGACTTTGATAATCAACAAAGCGCAATTTGCCGGGCCAAAAATGGTTCGGTTGCTATCGGCGCTCATATTGGCGACCATTCTCCGTCTTTGCCGATACCGTCGCTTTTGGAGCTTTCCAGGCCGCTTTTGGCGGGCAGCGCGGCCAGCACCCGGTCGAGCGCCTGATCCACGCCTTGCCCGGTTGCGCCCGAAATGGAAATCACATCCACCGCCCCCGCCGCGATCAACTGACCCGAAATGTCGGCCATCAATTCAGGATCGAGCAAATCGCCCTTATTGAGCGCCACTACTTGCGGCTTTTCGTCCAAGCCTGCGCCATATTCGGCCAGTTCGGTACAAACCGTTTGCCATGCCGCAACCGGATCATCCTGCGCCGCATCGATCAGATGGATCAATATTTGGCACCGTTCAATATGCCCCAAAAACCGGTCGCCAATGCCCACGCCGTCGGCGGCGCCCGCGATCAGCCCCGGAATATCGGCAATCACAAATTCGCGCGATCGATGGCTGACCACGCCCAGTTGCGGGCGCAGCGTGGTGAAGGGATAAGCGCCCACCTTGGCCTTGGTATTGCTCACTTGATTGATGAAGGTGGATTTGCCGGCATTGGGCATCCCGACCAGCCCGGCATCGGCGAGCAATTTAAGCCGCAGCCAGACATATATTTCTTCGCCCGGATAGCCCACGCCATGCTGGCGCGGCGCGCGGTTTGTGCTGCTTTTGAAGCTGGCATTGCCGCGCCCGCCGTCGCCGCCGCGCAGGAATGTGACCCGCTGACCCACCTGCGTCATATCGAGCAGCAGGCTGCGTTCGTCATCATCTGCCAAAATCTGCGTTCCCACCGGAACCTCGATCACCAAATCATCACCATAAGCGCCGTGGCGGTCTCGGCCCGATCCAGGAACACCGCGCATGGCCTTAAAATGCTGCGCATAGCGAAAATCGATCAGCGTGTTCAGCCCCGCTACTGCCTCGAAGATGATATCGCCGCCCTTGCCGCCATTGCCGCCATCGGGACCGCCATATTGGACATATTTTTCCCGGCGGAAACTGACCGCGCCGGGTCCGCCCGCGCCCGAACGAATGAAGATTTTGGCTTGATCGAGAAAATGCATGCGCCGCCTTTAGAGCCATTTGGCGGGGATTGGAACCAATAGCCGAAAAAGAAATCGCCTGCGTCCGCTATTTCCACCCGGCCATGCATAAGCCTGTTCTGAAAACCCGATATAAATCTTCCCATAATTTCTTGGTAAACGCTCTTTCACCATGGAAAAGAGCGGGCTATGGTAACCGCTTAACAATTTTATCGGAATCGGAATTGTCTATGCTCAAAACCAAATGGATCGCATCCTCCGCCGCCGCTGTCGGCCTGCTTGCTGCGGCAATGCTGCTGCATGCCGCGCCGATCAAGGCGCAAAATGCACCATCACCCGAACAGCAAGATCGTTTCCGCGAAATGGAGGAATTTCTCGCTGTATATCAACGAATAAAATCCCGTTATGTCGATAAGGTTGACGATAAAAAGCTGATGGAAGGGGCGATCCAAGGCATGCTAAGCAGCCTTGATCCGCATAGCGCGTTTCTCGATAAAAGCGATTTTGAGAATCTGAATACGCAAATTGAGGGCGAATATGGCGGGCTCGGCCTTTCGGTGACGATTGAGCAAGGCGCGGTAAAGGTCATCGCGCCGACCGCCGATACTCCGGCCGACAAGGCGGGGATCAAACCCGGCGATTATATCACCCATCTGGACGACAAGTTGATTGTGGGCGGCACATTGGATGAAGCCGTTGAGGCGATGCGCGGCATGCCGGGAACCTCGATCAAATTGCGCATCGTCCGGCTGGGCCGCGAGGAGCCGTTTGATTTGAAAATCACCCGCGCGATCATCGATTTGAAGCCGGTCAAATGGAAGGCGTTGGGCGACATCGGCCTGATCACGATCACCGGCTTTTCCCAAGATACTGGCAAAGATGTTGCCGAAGCGGTGCGCGGCGTCGAAAAATCACTGGGCAAAAAGGCGCTGGGCTATATCGTCGATTTGCGCTCCAATCCGGGCGGATTATTGGATGAAGCGGTCGCGGTGTCCGACGTATTTTTGGAAAGCGGTGAAATTGTTTCCGAACGAGGGCGCGGCAAGGGTGATGTGCAACGCTGGTTTGCCGAACGCGAATTTGCCGGGGACGTAACCAAAGGCGCGCCGGTTATCGTGCTGGTCGATGCCGGGTCTGCCTCCGCCTCCGAAATTGTTGCCGGCGCCTTGCAAGATCATCACCGCGCCATTGTGATGGGCGAACAAAGCTTTGGTAAGGGATCGGTGCAAACCGTATTACCCTTGTCGCGCGACACGGGTTTGCGGCTGACCATCGCGCGATATCATTTGCCCTCGGGCCGGTCGGTGCAGGAAGGCGGGATCAAGCCCGATATTCAGGTGCCGCAGCTATCCGATCCCGATTATGCCAAACGCATCGCCTTGCGCGAAACCGACCTGCGCCGCCATCTGATCAATGAATTGACCGCGACCGACAAGGAATTGGAAGAAGACGTGACCAAAGATCCGCGCTTTACCAAAACTGCCGAGGAATTGAAGGCCGAAGGGATTGAGGATTTTCAACTGCATTATGCCATGGAAACATTGCGCCGGCTGGGCAAAAATACGCAGCGGCTGGCGAAAAAGGATGCTACGCCGGGATCGTGAAGAACCATCCGCCGCGATCCATCCAATTTCGTCACCTCCGCCTTGCGGCGTTGATTCTGCCGAGCTTTCTGCTCGGCGGCGCTTATTTTTCGCAGTATATTGGTGGGTTATATCCATGCGAAATGTGCTGGTGGCAACGCTATCCGCATATGGCCGCCATCCAGGTCGCCCTCATGGCGTTTCTGGTTCAAAATGAAGCGATGCAGCGGGCGCTGACCGCCTTGGCGGCGATGGCGCTGTTCACCAGCGGTATCATCGGCGGCTATCATGCCGGGGTTGAATATAACTGGTGGGAGGGGATAACGGGATGCACCAGCCGGGTGAGCGGCAGCGGCGATGATTTTATAAAAGCCGTGCTGAGCGCGCCGCTCACCCGCTGCGATATTGCGCCATGGACTTTATTTGGAATTTCGCTGGCGGGTTACAATTTTCTCTTGTCCTGCGGCGGCGGGGCGGCCATCTTGGCGTGGTTATGGAAAAGCTCGAAACATTGAAGGCGAACAGCCGGCGGTCCTCCGCGCTGAACCAGGCACAGATTGCGAGCATGATCCGCGTCAATCAAGCCGGCGAATATGGCGCAAAGCGGATATATGCCGGACAATTGGCGGTGATGGGGGACCGGACGCCCGCCGCGCGCGCCATCGCCCATATGGCCGAACAGGAACAGAGGCATTTGTCGGCTTTCGATGCGATGATGGCGCAGCGCGGCATTCGGCCAACGATGCTGCAACCCGTGTGGGATGTCGCGGGATTTGCGCTGGGCGCGGCAACCGCCGCGATCGGCCCCGAAGCGGCCATGGCCTGCACCGTGGCCATCGAAACCGAAATTGACCGGCATTATGCCGAGCAGCTCGGCCAATTGGGCGAGGGCGAACCCGAATTATCCGCGATGATCGCCGAATTTCAGGCGGAGGAATTGGAGCATAAGGCCGCCGCGCTCGAACAGGGCGCCGAACGCGCACCCGCTTATCCGCTCATGAGCTTGGTCATCCGCGCCGGATGCCGCGCCGCAATTGCCTTGTCAAAACGAATATAAATCCCGACCCTGGGCTGCAAACGCTGGACCGGCGGTGGTCAGCCTGGGTTCACCTTAAATGTCCTATTATCAATGCTGATTGGAGAAGTGCCATGTTGAAAAATGCCTGTTATTCCATTTCGATATTGGCGTTATTGGGCGCTATTCCCGCCGCGGCGCAGGATGCATCGGATCAGCCCGCCACCGTGCAGCCGGGCGATGAGCGCATTAACCAACTGATCATTTATGATGATGAAGTGTGCCCGCCCAGCACGGATGAGGAAATTGTCGTATGCATTCGGCTTGATGAACCTTTTCGTATTCCCAAAAACCTGCGGAGCGACCCCAATGCGCGCGGCAAAGAGGCGTGGACCGAGCGTGTAAGGGCCTATGAATATGTTGCGGCCAGCGGTATCGGCAGCTGTTCGACATCGGGATTTGGCGGCTTTATCGGCTGCGGCATTCGCGACATTAACGCCGCCGCGCTTGAAAAAGAGGAAAATCCCGGCCTGGTCTTTGGCCGGTTGATTGCCGAGGCGCGGCAAAAACGGCTGGCGGGCATCGATGCTGAGGCCGAGGAGATCGAGGACATCGTGCTTGCCGAAGAACGCGCCGCCGCGCTCAAAAAACTGCAGGAACAAGCCAATGACGTATCGGTGGACACGCAATCCGGCGATGCGGATGCCGCCGCGCTTCCCCAACCCAAATAATTCTCCATCTAGGCTGTGTTGACATTCAAATGCTAAATTTTTCATAAAACAATATTGTCATTCCCACCTGCGCGGGAATGACGAAGCCTTCTACTTTATGGCGTGCCATTTTTTTCACACAAAGACACAGAAGATAAAGAAGGAAAGAAGAAGGCAGGCGCTGACACTCTCTTCTTTTCTTTGTGTGAAAAAAATGGCACTGCCGTGCAAACAGGCGCCACGCGCATGTTTTAATGGATATGCGATGGTTATCCGATCGCCCGCAAATTTGGTTCCGCCTCATCCAATGATTGGCGGATGATACGCACCAATTCGTCAATCTGCTGCGTCGTGATAATCAGCGGCGGGCACATGACGATGCTGTCGCGGATGGCGCGCACCATCAGCCCATTTTTGATGCAAAGATCGCGCACCATCGGCCCCGCCGTGCCCTCCGCGCCGCCAAAGCGTGCGCCGGTGGCCTTGTCCGCGACGATTTCGACCGCGCCGAGCAAGCCGGTGCTGCGTGCTTCGCCGACCAGCGGATGTTCGGCAAGACCCGCCAGCGCCTTGGCAAGATACGGACCGGTTTCATCGCGTGTGCGTTCAAACAGGCCCTCGCGCTCCATAATCTCGATATTGCGCAGGGCCACCGCCGATGCAACCGGATGACCCGAATAAGTATAGCCATGCACAAAATCGCCGCCAGTTTTCATCACTTTAATGATCTCGGCGCTGACCGCGACGGCAGAGATCGGGAGATAACCCGACGATAGCCCCTTGGCCATCGCGATGATATCGGGCCGCACGCCGACGGTTTCATGGCCCCAGATATTGCCGGTGCGGCCAAAGCCGCAGATCACCTCATCGCATACCAGCAAGATGCCATATTTGCGGCAGATCGCCTCAACCTGCGGCCAATAATTGGCGGGCGGAATGATGACGCCGCCCGCGCCTTGTATCGGTTCGCCGATGAAAGCCGCGACATTTTCGGGGCCAACTTCCAAGATTTTCGCTTCAATGGCTTCGGCGCAAGCCGTGCCGAAATCTTCGACGCTCATATCGCGCCCTTCATTATACCAATAAGGCTGGCGCACATGTTCGATACCGGGCAGCGGCAGGACGCCGGGCGCGGGGAAGCCCTGACCATGCATCGCCTTCATTCCGCCCATGCTGACCCCCGCCAGCGTCGATCCGTGATAGGCGTTGTGCCGGCTGATGAAAATGGTCCGGCTCGCCTCGCCCTTGACCTGCCAATAATGGCGCACCAGCCGCAGGATGGTGTCGTTGGCTTCCGAGCCAGAGCTGTTGAAAAAGACGTGCGGCAAGCGGCCGCCCGTCAGGCTGGCGATTTTGTCGGCCAGCATAATTGCGGGGGGATTTGCGGTTTTGAAGAAGCTGTTATAATAAGGCAGCTCGCACATCTGTTCGGCGGCGACATCGGCCAGTTCATCGCGGCCATAGCCGGCATTGACGCACCAAAGCCCGGCCATACCGTCGAGGATCCGGTTGCCGTCGCCATCATGGATATAGCAACCCTCGGCATGGGTGATAATCCGGCTGCCGCCCAGATCTTCGATCTCCTGCCAGTCGGCTTGGGCGGGCAAATGATGGGCGATGTCGAGGCGCTTTAGTTCGGCGATGTCGTAATTGCGGGGCATTTGGGTTCTCCTGAAAGCTATCTTCTTTATCCCCTCCTCTTCAGGGGAGGGGCAGCGAGACTTGGCATTTTGATGCCTAGTCGCAGCGGGGCGGGGCTTTTAGGGATTGCGCTATGTTGACAGGCCCTACCCGAACCCGTCCCCTGAAGGGGAGGGGCTAGTATAGCATCAGGGCGAAAAGCCGATCCGCGCTTGATAGCGGTTATAGCGGGTGACGCGGTTGTTCATAGCGCGCCTCTTAACGCTTTTCCGAGCAGATGGAAATAGGTTTGGGATTCACGGTCATGCTCGGTGCCCCATTCGGGATGCCATTGCACGGCGAGCAAGGGTGCGCCGTTGGGGCGAGCGGAGTAAGCCTCGATCAAGCCGTCGGGCGCGGTTGCCTCCACGCGAAGCCCATCGGCGAGCTTGCCAATACCCTGGTAGTGGACGGAGTTCACCTCAATCGCGGGTCTGGCATAGGCATCCGCGAGCATTCCTCCCTCCGCCAGCGCGACCGGATGACGGTGGCCAAACATCGCGTCAAAGCTCACGCCATCGGCGGCATGATGCTGGATCAGATCCTCACTGGCCGATGTATCACGCCGCAATGTTCCGCCCAGCGCCACGTTGATCTCCTGAAAGCCGCGGCAAATGCCAAAGACGGGCTTTTTAAGGTCGATCATCCGGCCGACCAGCGACAAGGCAATTTCGTCGCGGCCCGCGTCAAACGGCCCATCGCCGCCGTCCTCGCCGTAACGTTCCGGCGCGACATTGGACGGGCTGCCGGTGAGCAATATGCCATCGAGCCTTGGCGCAACCTCGCCCGCACTCATCAGATCGGGGAGCGAGGGTACGATCAACGCGGCGACATCGGCATAGGTCATCGCGGCGCGGATGTAACGCTCCATCACCGCCTGCGCCGGTTCGGTTCCGACAATACGGTTGCAGGCGATGATGCCGAGGACGGGGCGGGTTGCAGACGAGCTCATTATTTGAGCATGCCATAAGGACAGGCGGACCGGAAGGTTAAATTGCGAGCAACGTGCGGGCCGTAGTGGGATCCCGGTTTTCGCCGGGATGACGGTTGAAGTTTAATCATCTAAACTTACACGTCATCCCGGCGAAAGCCGGGATCTGGGGCCTTATCAACTCGCCATCAAGCGCCCAACGCCGTCTCAGGCTCGACAAATTTTAGCCCCAAGCTGTCGGCGACCGCCTTGCTGGTTACTTTGCCCTTGTGGATATTGAGACCATTCAGCAGGCCCTTGTCCGCGCGCAAGGCATCCAGGCCCTTGTCGGCCAGCGCCAATCCATAAGGCAGCGTCGCGTTATTCAGCGCGGCGGCGCTGGTTTGCGGCACCGATCCCGGCATATTGGCGACGCAATAATGGATGATGCCATCGACCACATAAGTGGGATTGTCATGCGTTGTCGGCTTGCTGGTTTCAAAACATCCGCCCTGGTCAATCGCGACATCGACCAGCACCGATCCGGGCTTCATATGTTTCAGCATCGCGCGGGTGACGAGCTTGGGCGCGGCGGCACCGGGGATCAACACCGCGCCGATCACGGCGTCGGCAATGCTGATTTCATGATCGATGGTGTCGAGCGTCGAATAGCGTGTGCGCACCCGGCCTTGGAACAGATCGTCCAATTGGCGCAGCCGGGGCAGCGAGCGGTCCACCACGGTGACTTCTGCGCCCAAACCAACCGCCATCCGCGCCGCGTGCGTGCCGACAACGCCGCCGCCGATGACGCAGACACGCCCCGCCGGAACGCCCGGAACCCCGCCCAGCAATATGCCCGCGCCGCCCTCGCTGCGCCGCATGGCTTCGCCCGCCGCTTCGATGGCCAGCCGCCCGGCCACCTCGCTCATCGGCGCGAGCAGGGGCAACGCGCCGGTATGATCGGTCACGGTTTCATAGGCAATGGCGGTGCAGCCGCTGGCGATCAGGCCCTTGGTCTGTTTGGGATCGGGCGCGAGATGCAGATAGGTAAACAGCAACTGGCCGGGGCGCAGCATCGCCCATTCTTTGGGTTGCGGCTCCTTGACCTTCACGATCATGTCGGCCTTGGCAAAGATGCTCGCGGCGTCTTTGGCGACCTTGGCGCCGGCCGCGCGGTACATCGCGTCGCTGGCCAATATGCCATCGCCAGCGCCGGTTTCCACCGTCACCTTATGCCCGCGCGCGACATATTCGCGCACCGCCGATGGGGTTAAACCAACGCGATATTCATGAACCTTAATTTCCTTGGGGACGCCGACATGCATAGCAATACTCCGATCTGGGTGATATACGGTAATTATCACGGCCGCTGCGATAATAATGTGAAAATTGCGGAGGTTTTTGACCCATAGACGCATAAAAACATCGCCATTACCGCGAATATCGCTTAAATACAGCTATGGACCGGGTAGACCGCAAAATATTGAGCGCATTGGTGGCCAATGGCCGGGCGAGCCAGCAAGAGCTGGCCGATGCCGCCGGGCTATCGCCCAGCGCGGCATCAAGGCGGCAGAAAATGCTAGAGGATACCGGCGTCATTCGCGGCTACCGCGCCGATGTCAATCTGTCGCGGCTGGGCGCGGGCGCAACGGTGATGGTCACGGTCACGCTGGAAAGCCAAAGCGAGGAGGCCATGCGCGCCTTTGAAGCGGCGGTGGCGGTCAGCCCGTCGGTCATCCGCTGTCACCTCATGTCGGGGCGCGAGGATTATCTGATAGTGGTCAAGGCCGCATCGATCGAGGATTATGAGCGCATCCACCGACAGGATATCGCCACCTTGCCCCTTGTATCGCGCATCGAAACCGCCTTTGCCTTGCGCGAAGTGGTCAACCGCGCGGTGCCGCCGCGATTGTTAGAGTGACCCGCACGCGCCGCTTGACATCGCTGCGATCAACCGGGCAACGGCTTTAGGTGCAGAATCAGGATAATCAACAGGGATGACGGTATGAGCGAATGGGTGCTGGGTATTATGGGCGGATCGGGGCTGTATCAATTGGACGCCTTGCAAAATGCCCAATGGACCCACGTGGATACGCCGTGGGGTGCACCGTCGGATGAGCTGCTAACCGGGCATATTGCGGGCGTTCGCTGCGTCTTCCTGCCGCGTCACGGGCGCGGGCACCGGATCGGCCCCAGCCAGCTCAACTACCGCGCCAATATCGATGCGATGAAGCGGATGGGCGTGACCGATCTGGTCTCGATTTCCGCCGTGGGATCGCTGCGCGAAGATATGCCGCCGGGCGATTTCATTGCCGCCGATCAATTTATCGACCGTACTTTTGCCCGTGAAAGCAGCTTTTTTGGGCAAGGTCTGGTCGCGCATGTGTCGCTGGCCGATCCGGTTTGCCCTCGGCTTTCCGCGCTGGCCGCCGCAGCCGCGCGCAAAGCCGGCGTGACGGTGCACGAAGGCGGCACTTATCTGGCGATGGAGGGGCCGCAATTTTCGACCCGCGCCGAAAGCCATATGTATCGCGGCTGGGGCGCGGATATTATCGGCATGACCGCGATGCCCGAGGCGAAATTGGCGCGCGAGGCGGAGCTGCCCTATGCCTTGATCGGCATGGTCACCGATTATGATTGCTGGCGCGAAAATGAAGCGCCGGTTGAGGTGGAATCGGTGATAGCGCAGCTTTCCGCCAATGCCGACGCGGGGCGGGGGCTGGTGCAATATCTTGCCGAATCCTTGCCCGAAACGCGCGCGGCCAGCCCGATTGACACGGTGCTCGATTTCGCGCTGATCACCGACCCGGCGGCGCGCGATTCCGCATTATTGGCGAAATTGGACGCGGTGGCGGGGCGGATATTCTCGCCGCACGATAGTACAATCTAAGGCATCATGACTTTATCTTGAATCGTCATTGCGAGCGCAGCGACGAAGTTCATCAACCTAACGTCATCCCGCTCTAAAAGCGTTTCTTTAATTCCACCCCGTAAACCGCCGGTTCGTTGACGAAACCGGAAAAATTGTTGAAATCTATCGCGCCTTCGATGGAGGTATCGTTGAAGATATTTTTGCCAAAGGCGGAAATTTCCAGATTAATATCTTGCAGGCGATATCCAAGCCGCGCGCCCACTTCGATCAAGCTGGAATCGCGAAATTCCGCGCTTTCGTAAAGGAAGAAATTGATATTGCTGCGATAGATAATGTCGGCGGAACCGAATATTTCGCCCGGTCCCACCGGCCGGACATAGCTTGCGGTTCCATTGGCGATCCAGCGCGGCGCTTGCGGTAAGGGATTGCCGTCAATCAATGCATTGCGCGTTACCGGATTGACCGGGTCGAGGACGGTGCAGGGCGCGCCGCAAATGCCAACCTCCAATCCGGGATCATCGATCCGGGTGTTGTTCAAGCTGAGCCCAGCCGATAGCGACAGACCTCGCGCCGGGTCCACCGCAATATCCAATTCAAAACCATGCCCGCGCACATGATCGGCATTGAGCAATTGGTTGAAATTGCCCGCCCCGCCAACCGCCGTCAATTGCTGATCCGACGTGCTATAATAGAAAGCCGATGCGTTGATCCGCGCTTTGCCGTCCAAAAAGCTGCCTTTAAAGCCTGCTTCAACCGAATCGATGGTTTCGGTGTCCGCCACGGTAACCGCGTCGCCAAACACGATCCGGCCTTGCACATTGGGCGCGCGAAATCCCCTTGCATAACGAGCATAAATGCTGCTGCCCGCGTCCAATTCATACCGCAGGCTGATGTCACCCGAAAGATTGGTTGCGCGCAATTCGCGTTCGATTGGGCCCAGCGGGGGCGCGCCAAACGGCCCGATTAGCCGCCGCGCCGAAAAATCTTTTTCCTCATGCGATAACCGCAAGCCTGCGGCCAATTCAAGCCGATCGGTCAGGTCAATGTCGGCCGAACCGAACAACGCATAGGCCGTGGTCCGTTGATCTTGTTCGGCCAGGCCATTGCGCACGCCGCCGCCCAGCGTATCGAAGCTTTCATTTTCTATTTCCAAATTTTCGCGGAAGTAAAAACCGCCAATCACAAAATTCACACCATTAGCAATCGGCCCGCTCAACCGAACTTCGGAGGTGCGCTGCGAATGGCCGGTGATGCCATCGGCGCTTTCGGCGGCAAAGGGGATCAATCCGGGGCCCGATGGCGGCGCGAAAGACGCGCCAAATCCGCCATCAACATCGCCGCGCGCCGCCACGCCAACCTCGATATAGCTGCTGACGCCCGAAATTGTGAAATTGCCCAATTTGGTTTCGGTGCGCAGGCTGACGCCATAAGTATCGCTTTCCAAAAATTGCGTTGCGTCTTGCGCGGTTGCAAAACGGTCAAAATCGGGGACCAAGCCGCCGGTAACAGGGCGGATGACATTGGCGCGAAACAAGCGCGAACCGCCGCTTAAATCGCGTCCGAATAACGACAGGTTGGCCTTGAACCGGCCGCCATTGTCAAAGCCCAATTGCACCCGCCCGGCGACATCGCGAAATTCCTCAAAACCGCCTTCACCGCCGTTAAATTCATTATCGACAAAATCATCGCGGCGTTGATAAAGGCCCGATAGGCGCAGCGAAAAGCCGCCGCCTATGGGGCCGCCAACTGCGGCTTCGGCATCAACCGTATCGAAGCGGGAAAAGCTGGCGCGGACAAAATTATTATCTTGCACGCCGGCTTGGACGGTTTCAAATTTCACAACGCCAGCGGGCGTATTGCGCCCAAACAAGGTGCCTTGCGGTCCGCGCAGCAGTTCGACGCGGGCCACATCAAATAGCGGAAAGCCGCGCAATATTGGATTTTCCAAGGGCACTTCATCCAGGACCACCGATACCGGGCCATTGGCATTCAGGTCAAAATCGGTATTGCCCAATCCGCGAATATAAAAACGCGGGAAAATTCGCCCCGATGACGCTTCGGCATAAAGGCTGGGGCTGCGCGCGGCCAGGAACAGCAAATCTTCCCCGCCGGCCCGGCCATTTTCCAGCCGCTCCTTGGCCAACACATCGATTGAAAAGGGAATTTCATCCAAAGTTTGCGACCGTTTTTGCGCGGTCACAACGATATCGTCATTGTCTTCGCCGCGGTCTGCATCGGCGGTTTGTGCGGCCTTGGCCGCTGGCATGCCAACAACGGCGGCCGCGGCGGTGACCAGCAATAGCGAATGGACAGAAAATTTCATAATGATATGGCCTTTGGATTTTTCTTGTTTGGGAGAGTGGAAGAGAATATTCTAAAGCATCGTGCGAAAAAGTGGGCACCGGTTTTTCGCATAAAACGATGCGACAACAAAGAAATAGAGCGGGCAGCGCGATTCCCATTTCACGCTGCCCGCTCTACGCGGAACAGCTCGCCCCGCCAAGCACGCAAAATCGCGCGCAATGCGGATGGTTTAACTGCACATCTTGGGCCGCCTCGGCAAGGCTGGCGCCCATGTCAAATTGCGGATCATAGGGCAGCAAGGTGCATGCGGCAACGCGCGGGGCGGCTTCACCTTTGCGTTTCACCACCATCCGGCTGGAGGCGCACATGATACTTTGGGGTGTGACATTCAATAGGCTCCAGCAAGCATCGGTAATCTCGGCAATATCCGCACCGGCATCCATCTCAGGGAATAAAACAAGCTGCACCGGATCGTGAGCATCCACGCCCCATCCGTGATCGGCAAATAACGCGGCATAACCCGCCCGGGCATCGGCCTCACTTTCGCCCGCCAAATGCCGCCCGGCGACCGCGACGGTGAAGCGATGCGATGACAGCCATTCCAGACCATCCAGCGCCTTGTCCCAGCTGCGCGGTCCACGTTCCGCCTCATGCACAGGCTTGGTGAAATGGTCGAGGCTGACGCGGAAAGTGATGCGCTCGCGCCCTTCTAAGCCAAGCAGCTGCGCCTCAAACCGCCGCATCGGCCGCATCGCATTGGTCAGCATTAAAATATCAAATCCGCGCGCCAGGCAAAGCTGCAATATTGCGATCATATCGGGATTCATAAAAGGTTCGCCGCCGGTAAAGGCAATCTCGCGCGTCGGCAGGTTATGGGCCGCAATCTCGTCCAAAAACACCCGCACTTCGGCGAGACTGATGTAAACCAGCGCATCGTTGGTCGGTGAGCTTTCGATATAGCAATTTTTGCAAGCCAGATTACATAAAGTGCCCGTGTTGATCCACAGCGTGCCAAGCCCCGTCATCGTTATGCGCGCGCGCGGCTCGCCCTTTGCGGTGATCCATGGGTCTTGGAATTTTTGGGGATTGAGCGGTTCCACATTGGTGACGCGAAAAGGCGATCGGTTGGCCATACACCCTATTATGCGATTCATTATCAAAAGTTACAATAATCTGTGCTTGCTGAAACTTTGTGCGTTGATTAGCCGTATTTAATTGCAACGATGAGTGGAGACCGCGATGAACTTGGAGAATAGTCAAAAATATTATGGCGAGGTGCTGAGCGGCTCCGCTGATCTGTTAACCGATGCCTGCACCATGGCCGATGCGCCGGGTGAACGGGTGAAGGCCGCCTTGCGCAATATTCATGAGGAGGTGAAAAGCCGCTATTATGGTTGCGGCCTGGTGACCCCGCAATTGATTGACGGCGCGCATATTTTGGATTTGGGTTCAGGATCAGGTCAGGACGCTTATCTGCTTGCGCAGCTTGTGGGCGAAAATGGCCGCGTGGTCGGCGTTGATGCCACCCCCGCCCAATTGGACGTGGCAAACCGCCATATCGAATGGCACCGTGAACGGTTTGGCTATGCCCAAAGCAATGTCCGCTTCATTAAGGGCGACATTGAAAAGCTGGGCAGCCTTGGCCTGGAAAAAGCCAGCTTCGATGTCATCGTGTCCAATTGCGTCATCAATCTGGTCGCCGATAAAGCGGCGGTGTTTAAGGCGGCTTTTGATTTGCTGAAGCCGGGCGGCGAGCTGTATTTTTCCGATGTCTATGCCGACCGCCGGGTTCCCGCCCATCTGCTTGATGACCCGGTTTTGCATGGCGAATGCCTGTCGGGTGCGCTTTATTGGGGCGATTTTCTGGCGCAGGCAAAAACCGCCGGTTTTGATGACCCCCGCTTGGTCAAAGATCGCCCGCTGGGCATTGGCGATGCGCGAATTGCAGCAATGCTCGACGGGATCCAATTTTATTCGGCAACTTACCGCCTGTTCAAACTGGAGGGGCTGGAGCCGGAATGCGAAGATTATGGTCAGGCGGTTATCTATAAAGGCGGGATCGAGGGACAGGAGCGGATTTTCGAATTGGACAATGGCCATGTGATCGAAATGGGCCGTGTTTTCCTGATTTGCGGCAATAGCTGGAAAATGCTGGCCGAAACCCGCTTTGCGCCTTATTTCGAATTTATCGGCGATTTTTCAAGGCATTATGGGGTATTTTCGGGATGCGGCGGCGGCATGCCCTTTGCCCGCTCGGCCAATAGCGACCCGCCGCAACCCACCTTTTGCTGCTAGCGCATTGCGCGAAAAACAGGGAACCGGTTTTTCGCGCGATGCGCTACCGAATATCGGGATAATGATCGGCCAATCCTTCGCGTGCGCCAAAGGCCCACATCATCCCGACTTTGAAATAGATCCAATTGGCGCGCCAGCGGCCCCACTGTGTGATCCGGCGGTCCGATGTCCAAACCCAGCGCGGCACCATCCGCGTTGCGCCAAAGCGGCTGAGCCCGATGCATAACCCCGCCTCCTCCATCACCACCAGCCGTTCATCGCATCCGCCGATTGCCAAAAATTGTTCGCGCCGGAAAAACATCGCATGATCGCCAAATAGCAAGCGCACACCGCGCAGGAACAGATGCGGCCGGGTGAGCAGCGGCGCATACCAGGTTTTTATCCAATTGTGGACCGTCGAGCCCCACCGCGTGCCGCCCGGCCCGGCGATGCGCGGCGTGAAGCTGGCCAGTGCGATTTTGGGATTGGCCATGGTATCGCGGATCACGGTGACGGCATCGATGGGCAGAATACTGTCGGCATGCAGCACGCAGATAATCGCGCCGCGCGCCAACCGAACGCCATGGTTAATCTGCGCCCCGCGCCCTTTCTTTGCCGCGGCGATCACGGTGAGGCCGGCGGCGCGGACCATGGCGACGCTGCTGTCCTGGCTGCCGCCGTCGACCATCAAAATCTCATCGGGCGGCGGTTCCATTGCTTGCAGACAGGCAATCGTTTGCGGCAACGCCTTTTCCTCATTCAACATCGGGACAAGGATGGTTACGCCGTTCATGGGGTCAACCATGGCCATCGCGCCAAATCTTCGGGCCGGTCGCAATCCGCCAAGCTTTCGAGTAAGATGACGCGCAGGTCATGTTCGCGCGCGCGTGCCAACGTATCGGGGGTGACATGTTCGCTGCTCCAACGCATGTCCTCGAATAGATAGCGATAAGGCTGCGCAATGCCGATCAGATAATATCCGCCGTCTTCCGCCGGACCGATGACCACATCGGCTTGATCCAGCGCCGCGATTGCCGCCATGACATGATGATCGGCAAGGTCGGGGGTGTCCGACCCGAAAAAGATGACCGGCGCGGGATCGATGGCGGCCAGCAACCGGTCGGTCAAATCACCTTCGGCCTGCGCTATATAGGTCAGATCGCTGCCCAGCCACCGGGGCCAGCTTTCCACCGCGCCGCCGCTATAATGAATTTCGGTGGCATGACCGGCGGCGCGCAATATCGCGGTGGTCCGCTCGGTCAGCCGGGCGTGCAGCGCCGCGGCCCCTTCGCCGCCCAGAGCGGGAATAAGGCGGGTTTTGGCGGTTCCCGGCGTGGGATAGCGGGTGAATAACGCCAGCCGAATTTGTTTCATAAATTTCGTCCCGGCCATATTTGGGATTGGCATTTCTTATTTTGCAGCTATGCGGGCTTTCGAATAGCGCGGCTTGCCTATAGCAAACCCAAATGAGGATAACAGCCGGTAAGAAGAATTATTTTCCACCGCCGCTGTAACGAAAATTTTGATGGCTTCGAATGGCCCCATAGCGGATATTTTTTAGGAGCAGATTATGAAAAAATTGAATTTGATGTTGGCGGTTGCCACCATCCTTGTCAGTGCTCCGGTCTTAGCTTCTGGTTCAGGCGGCGGCGGTTATAGCGGCGGCGGCGGAGGCGGCGGTAACGGTGGTTATAACGGCGGTGGCGCGGATGCATTTTCATCGCGCCCGGTTGATGCCGCAACTTTGGCCTTTAACAAGGGCAAGAAAATGTTCGCCAAGCGCGTTACCTGCAAAAAATGCAGCTACAACAGCGGCGTAACCGATGGCAAGACGGCGAAAGAAGTGGCCTCCAAGGTAAAGGCTGGCGAGTTTAACTTGAAAGCCGACGAACGCACCGCAATATTATATTATATTTCTCAGCGTTATAGCATTCGCACTTGACCAAATCCGATATGGTGCCCGCGGGTCAGCGGGCGATGTCGGATGTCTATGCAAAAATAGCAGCGGTGGCGGCAATGGCCGTTACCGCTGCTTTGGTTTTGCTGTCGCGAAACGCCGAGCCCAATATCATTGCCTATGTCGCCGCGCTGTCGCTGGGTAGCGCGGCGATAGTTGCCTGTCTATTTTGGACGAAATCGCTATCGGCGCGCATGCTGTTTGCGGTCGCCGCCTTGCTGCATATCATCGCCATTTTCGGCGTCGCCGCTTTCGAAGATGATTATTTTCGCTTCATTTGGGATGGTTCGCAGTTTCTGGCAACGGGGACGCCTTATGGCGCCGCGCCGGCCGAATTTTATGGTGCGGCTTTGCCCAGCGGGGGACTGGCCTTGACCCTTGACGGGGTGAATAATCCCCATTTGCCGACCATTTACGGGCCAATATTGCAATTTATCTTTGCCGTGGCTTATGCAATTGCCGGAACCGATCCCATGGGCTTGCGGGTGATATTCGCCGCCGCCAACCTCGTTCTAATCGCCATGTTGGCGCGGTGGGCGACGCCGGAGCGGGCGGCGCTTTACGCTTGGTGCCCGCTGCCGATAGCTGAAATCATCATTCATGTTCACCCCGATGGCATCATGGCGATGCTGCTAATGGCAGGTTTGCTGTTGGCGCGGCGCTATCCGCTGGCCGCTGGGATTTTATTTGGGCTGGCAGCGGGTGCGAAGATTGTTGCTTTGGCGCTTTGGCCGTTGCTGCTGCGGATGGGTCCGCGCGCATGGATGGCAGCCACGGCCACATTGGCGGCAATTTACGCGCCATTTCTGTGGCAAGGGGGTGATGCTGGCTTTGGTTCGACCGGGGTATTTGCCGGCCAATGGTATTATAATCCGCTGGGTTTTGCCCTGTTTGACCGGTTGCTGCCGCCCGGCGCGGCGCGTTTGTGCGCCGCGTTGATCGGCCTGGGCGCGATATTTTTTCTGCATGCCCGCACGCGAAAGCTGAACGATGCGCCGATCACGATCATTTTTGGCGTTATTTTGTTGCTCGCTCCCGCGGTCAACGCTTGGTATTTGATATGGCTGTTGCCCTTTGCGGTGAAGGACCGGATGATCTGGCCGTTTGTTGCCGCCGCCGCCCTGCCGCTGAGCTATTTTACGGGTCTTAACACCGGCAGCGACATTTTGCTGGATTATGAGGTTCATCCCGCCGCATGGATGGCTGAACTTATTCTGATTGGCCTGGCCATCGGTTGGGATTGGACACGCCGCCGCCAAATCCCAAAAGCGGTGTCCGATCCAGCAGCGGGTGCCACCCCGATATTGCACCCGCGAATATCGGTGATCATCCCCGCGCTGAATGAAGAGGCCTCGATCGGCAGCGTGGTGCGCGGGATAAAACAGCAAAATTGGTCCAGCGAGCCGGAGGTGATCGTTGCCGATAATGGTTCCACCGACGGCACTATGGTGGCCGCATTGGCCGCGGGCGCGATGACCATTGGCGAGGATCAGCGCGGTTATGGCGCGGCCTGCCTGGCCGGTATTTCGGCCATTTCACCCAAAACCAACATCATCTTGTTCATGGATGGTGACGGCGCGGATATCCCCGAAGAAGCAGCCAGCCTGATCGCGCCATTGATCGCGGGAACCGCAGATCTGGTCATCGGTTCCCGCGCGCTGGGCCGGGTGGAACAAGGCGCGATGACGGTTCCGCAAAAATTTGGCAATTGGCTAGCGACGCGGCTGGTCAAGGCCATCTGGGGCGTGGGGATGACCGACCTGGGGCCGTTTCGCGCGATCCGTTGGGATAGCTACGAACGGTTGGCGATGGCCGATCGCGATTTTGGCTGGACGATCGAAATGCAGGTGAAGGCGGTGCAGCAAAATTTGCGGATCACCGAACGGCCGGTGGGATATCGCCGCCGAATAGGTATTTCAAAAATTTCAGGAACGTTGCGCGGGGTTTTGCTGGCGGGCAATAAAATTCTCTATGTGATCGCGCGTGAGGCTTTCTGCCGGTAAGGATTACGCCGCCGCTTTACGCCGCCGCCGCACGATAAAATAAACCACACTGGCGATGATCAGCAACAAAAATCCGCCCGCCGCAACGGCCAACACCGGGTTGGACCGCAGCAGCCAGATTGGCGAGATAAAGGTGGAATTGGCGGCCGCTCCTGGCCCTTTGCTGTCATTCAGCCGCCAATCATATTCGAGGAAGGAAATTTCCATTTTGCCATTTTTCAACGCCTCGACATCGGCGGTGGACAGCGCCAGACGATCCGCATAGAGCAGAAAAAAGGCGCTCAAGCTGTTGGCACCGCGCCATCCCTTAGCAAAATCGCCGCCATACCAATCAAAGATGCTCGATACGGCAAGCTTGCCATTTTCCGCGCGGTTGCGGGTGCGATCGGACAGGAATCCCTTGGTCATACGGTCAAGCTGCGCATCCAGCCGCTCGCCGACAAAAGCTTCATTAAGCAGCGGCGGGCAGCCGATGCTGGCACAATTAACGCCAAAATGAATACGCGGATCATTATACCGTCCGCTGCCCCGGATCATGTCATGTTCCACATTGTCGAGCGACAATTGCTGTCCGAGCAGCGGGATAAACGTCTTTTGCCAAGGTGACTGTGTCAGCGTGCCCAATTCCTTGATCGAGCTAAGTTTGGGATAGCCGGTTAAAATCAACTCGACGGTCCAGGCATTATAGGCATTGATCAAAAAGGCGAGTTGATCGGGTTTGCTCCAGCCGTCAAATTCCGCCTGGCTGACCTTTGACATAGCGCCCAGATAGGATTTCAGCGCCGCGCGCTCCTCCTTAAACCGGGTATAGTTAACCGAAGAAGATGTGTCATCGGCGGCCATGACCACATTTTTGGCGAGCAGATCATTCCATTTGCTATGGTCAAAACCCGCCGCCTGCGCGGGCGCGGCGAATAAAAACAACAATAATGCGATCAGGCGAAATTTCATGGCGGTCCTCATGTCTGTGAAGGGTGACAAAAATGGGCTGGTATGGCGAGATGTCTTTCGCGCAGCTTTAGGCGAGGGTTACAATGCACCGAAATTGCGCCTTTTGCAAATTAGAGCATTTTGCGTTAAATGTGGAACGCTCCAATCCTCCCCGGAAGCGGGGAGGTGCCCGCAGGGCGGAGGGGTCCCAGGCTGGGTAAAGGGCGATGCAGGCGGGAAAGTTGGACCCCCTCCGCCGGCTTCGCCGCCACCTCCCCGTTTCGGGGAGGATTGATACAGATCTATCGCGAGACGCTCTAATCACCATCTGCCGGACGCGCGGTGATGACGGCGCTGATGGGCAGCGGCCCGCCATAATAATGCGGGAATAACGCGCCGCCGCGTGATATTTCCCAGCGGATCCCAGCGTTCAGCATACCCATATCAATTTCGGCGATCATCAGGCCGGCTTGACCGGCAAAATGTTTGCGAAGCGTTTCGGGCATCTGATCGGCGGTGGACAGATGGATATACCCGTCGGCTTTATCCACCGGCGCGCCGTGAAATGCGCCGTCGCGTGCAAACTGCGCCCATTGGTCCGCGGTCAAAATCTTGTAAGCGAGGGTTTCGGGTGCAATATCGCCTTTCTGCGACATCATGCTACGCTTTATCCTTCGCGGCGCGCCGCGCGGCAAGTTCGGCAATGCTGCTGGCGCGCATGAAGGGGTTGGTGGCGCGTTCGAGCGCGATATTGGTCGGCACCGTGGCCTGGCCGCGCGCGCGCATCTGATCCACCGCCGCCATACGTTCGATCAGCGCCGCGTTATCCGGCTCGACGCTCAGCGCGAACCGGCCGTTGCCTTGCGTATATTCATGCGCGCAATAGACGGCGGTGTCATCGCCCAGAGCCTCTAATTTGCGCATATTATCATACATTTGTGCAGCCGTGCCTTCGAATAAACGTCCGCAGCCCATGGCGAATAAGGTATCGCCGACAAAGGCGGCTTTTTCCGATGCAAAGTGAAAGGCAATATGCCCGGCGGTATGCGCGGGCACGTCGATCACCGCCGCTTCGGCATCGCCAAGGCGGACAATGTCACCTCCCGTCACCTGAATATCGAGCGTGGGGATGCGCGCGGCTTCGGCGGCGGGGCCGGTGATGATGCAGCCAGTTGCCGCCTTAATCTGCGCATTGCCGCCGGTATGATCGGGATGCCAATGGGTATTCCAAATTTGCGTGATGGTCCAGCCGCGCGCCTGCGCCTGCGCCAACACCGGATCGGCCACGGCGGGGTCGACCACCATCGTCTCGCCGCTTGCCGCTTCATGCACCAGCCAGACATAATTATCCGACAGAACGGGAATGCGAATAATTTCTAACGCCATATCACCATTCCCCCACATTGGGCATGCTCGCCCATGGCTCTTGCGGCGGCAGGCTACCATCTTGCAGCAGCTCAATCGAAATCCCGTCGGGTGAGCGGACAAAGGCCATATGCCCGTCGCGCGGCGGCCGGTTGATCGTGACCCCGCCGTCCATCAACCGCTGACAGGTTTCATAAATATTATCGACCCGGTAAGCCAAATGGCCAAAATTGCGCCCGCCATGATAGGCCTCGGCCGGCGTGCCATCTTCGCTCGGCCAATTATAGGTCAGCTCCACTTCGGCCAATCCCGCTTGCCCCGGCGCCGCCATGAAGATCAACGTAAAGCGCCCCGCCGCAACATCGAACCGGCGCACTTCCTCCAGCCCGATCAGCTTGAAGAAATCGGTCGCCGCATCGGGGTCGCCCACGCGGATCATGCTGTGCAGATATTTCACCATGGGAAAACTCCATTCGCCGTGCCAACCCTATCCGGCTTATGCTTACCATAGATATTGCACGGGTGCCATTGGTGAGGCAATAGCGAGGGCAAATTTTGCATCCGGGCTTGTAGAGATACGGCCCAAAAACCTGTTAATCAGAGCGCGGCGATGGCGCAAGTTTATCTCGATTGAGGTTCGCGCGCCGCCGCTTCGGCCTTGGCGGCGGCAGTGACTTTTGCTTGTTCGGCGTCGATGGCGGCCAATTGTTCCAGCAAGGCCTTGGCGGTGGCCGATTGCGGGCTGCCCGGCGCAATTTTTACCGTCTGCTGCCATTGTTCGCGGGCGATGTCATAGGCGCCCGCCGCCGCCGCGATATTGCCCGCTTCTAAGGCGACCGCAGGATCGCTGGCGTAGAGCGCGCCGGCGGTCTTGATGAAGCCCTGCGCTGCGGCCAGATCGCCCATCCGCCGCGCGAGCGTTGCCGATAAAAGCCAGCCTTGGCCCAAATTGGGTGCGGTGCGGCGAATTTCGGCCAGGTCGGTCATGGCGCTGTCCAACCGGTCGCTGGCAACATAGGCCCGGGCGCGGTCGATGAGCGTATCGATACGCTCGCCCGGTAGCAGCTTGCCCGATCTTAACGCCGTTTCAATATAGCCCAGCGCATCGTCCGTCTGCCCGGCGGAAAGCGCTGCACCGCCCGCCTGCGCCCATAATTTTGCCGCGCCCAGGTCGCCCGCTTTTTCCGCGGCCCTGGCTGCTTCAGCGAAGCGGTCGGCGCTTTGCGAATATTTACCGTCGCGCGCATAGCCGCTGGCAAGGCAGATATCGGCGAAATATCGGTTCTTGCCGCTCGGCTGCTCGCGCGCCCATTCATTGGCGCTCACAATGCCCGATTTGGCATCGGCGCGCACCAATTTCAGACAATCGCGCAATTTTACCTCATCGAGCGTCGGCAGCGCGCTGCTTTGCAGGAATAGTAAGAGGGGTAGAAACATATCGGGCGATCCCAAATTGCGATTGACGGTAAAGCTACACGGGCAACCGGGTAAGGCAGGTGATCAGCATGTCTATATCCTGATCGCGCGATAACCGGTGGTCACCATCCTTTATCAGATGGAGCTGCACATCCGATGAACGCAGCGCCGCAGCAAGCTTTAGCGAGATTTGCCACGGCACATCGGGATCTTCCTGACCATGCAGCAGCCGGACGGGGCAATCGATGGCAATGGGCTGTTCCAACAGCGGATGCCGCAGGCCGCTTTCATATAGCGCGCGGTAAGTGGGCGTGGGATGCGGGCTATATTGCGATGTGCGCTCGATCTTGCCATATTTCATGATCCGGCCTTTTTCGGCGTCGGTAAAGCCCCAGCGGGTAAAATCGGGGGCCGCCGCGATGCCGACCAAGGCCTTCACCTGATCGCCCAAGGCCAGCGCGACGAGCAACATCAACCAACCGCCCATCGATGAACCAACCAACACCACCGGCCCGCGCAGCAACAAACCGATGGCCAGCAGCACATCATCGCGCCACACGTCCAATGTGCCATCGGCAAAATCGCCCCCGCTCATCCCGCAACCCGAATAATCAAGCCGCAGCATGGCCTTGCCGGTTTTTGCAGCCCAGGCATCGACGGCCAGCGCCTTGCCACCTTGCATATCGGACATATAGCCGGGCAGGAAAATATAGGTGGGCGCATTCTTGCCGCCATTGCCCGCGCGGTAACATACGGCAAGGCGAAGGCCATCGGCGCGGGTGATAAATTCGGGCGGCATGGGCTCATTCGCCATCGAATTTACCGGCCCATTTTTTTATCTGGGTTCCAGTTTTTATCTTCATTACCAAAATCAAGATTGAAACCCGATTTCACATCCTTGTCATTGGCACACATGGCGCGCAGCGCGGCCCATTCTTTCCCGGTTAAAACGGGGCGATAAGCCTCGTTCTTCGCATAGCTTTTTTCAAACCGCGCTTTGCGATTTTCCGTTGGCGGATGGCTGGAAATATATCCGAGCAATGTTTCGGCGCCATTTGCGGCGGCTTTGCCGCTTTTGCCCGTTTTTTGGGCCTCGCCGGCTTTTTTCTTGTCCGCGCCGCGCGCCCCTAACCGGTCAAAGAAAGCCGCGGTTGGTAATGGCGATATTTGCGCAGCGGCAAGCGTTTCAATCGCATGCCCATCGGCCTCGCTTTCGGCTTCTCGGGTGTAGCCGACCGATAATAATCCGTTGAGCGTGCCGCCGACATTGCCATCAACCCCGCCCATCACAACGCTCAACCCCATTTGCCGGATCATCGATTGCATCACATGCCGCTGGCGCACATGGCCAATTTCATGCGCGAGCACGCCCGCCACTTCATCGGCGGATTTGGCCTCGCTCAGCAAGCCGTTAAAGATAATGATTTTGCCGCCGGGCAGCGCGACGGCGTTGACGATATCGATATTGGCCACTTCAATATCAAAATCGCTGATCCTGCTATCCAATCCGCGCGCCATTTTTTTGAGCGCGGCGCTGCCTTTTGGCGTGGCGCATAACCGGCCGCCAAAATCCCCCACCAGCGCCTCGCCCAATCTTTGTTCGACGCTATAGGGAACCAGCGGCGCAAGCCATTGGGGTGCCACCATCACAATTGCCACGATGGCGGCGCTAACCGCGGCAAAGGCAATCGCCGCTTTGCCCAGACCCAGCCGGTCAATCCACCCGCCATAGATATTGCGCGCGGGCAGCAGGCCGGCAAGCTCGGCCGCGCTGGCGCGGCTGATGCCCAAGCGCCATCCGTCTATGTCGCCATGCTTATAAACCCACGACCGGCCTTGTTCGCCCGAATAATGCAGATCGGAAAAGGCATAAGGGCCGTGGCGTCGCTCCAATTCGGCCAGGAAAAAATTCCGGCCGATAACTTGAATTTCAACCTCCCGGCGCGCGGCGCTGCGCCCATCATAGAACCAAGCGCCCAGGTCCATCTAAATTGCTCCCACATCAAACGCATCAAGCAAACCTTCGCCATGTTTGGAAATTTCGGTTTCCGATTGGGTCAGCTCGTCAAGATTAATCTCGCCATAGCATTGCAGATAGGTAATAAAAAACTTCCAATGGCGATAGCGGATGAAGGGCCCGACCAGGGAAAAGGGAACGATGATGATAAAAATCATCGGAATTAGAAAGGCCAGATAAACTTCCGTGGGTGTTGCCCCGGCATCGGGCAATTTGAAATTGTTGATCAAACCGACAGACACCGCCGCAACCGCCAGCGGCAGCGCGACAAATAACGCCGCAAGCAGCCACAGCCCCGCATCACCCAGCAGCAGGATGAACCAGTCTTTGGTCTTGGCCGAAAATCCGAAATCCAGCTTTTGCAGCGATAATCCGTCAATCGCCACGCGAAAGAATTTGGCGTAGAAAAACAGCGCGACAAGGCCGAGGCCGAGATAGAAAAACAGCACGAATGCCAATGCCAGACCAAAGGATTGGGCCGGCCCGATGGGGGCGGCATTGCCCCCCGAAGCCGCCACAATTATGCCAAATATAATGCCGCCGGCAAACAGCAAGACCGGCAAAAGATAAAATAACAAATATCGTTTGAATGTATCGCTATGATCGCCGATCGCATCAAATTTATGCGGGCCAAAGCTCATTTTATTCCAGCGTTCGTTCCACAGCGTCATCAACGACCAGGGGATCATGAGGCCGAACACCATATATCCGACAAAATTCTTCCAGATATATGACCAGCCATATCCCACACCCTGATCATCGCTGCCGCCGCGGATGCCGTGCCAATAGGTGCGCGATAAGCGGTATCGTAACCCGCGAAATTGCGCCAGCCCGGTGATATAAAAAATCGCCAGGAACAGCAGCAGGGTCAGACCGCCCGCCGCCGCCGTTTGCCCCTGAAGCAGCAAGGCCTGCTGCACAAATTGGATGACGAACAGCGGCAGCACGAGCAAGAGCAGCACCATCACAAACCCAATCAGCAATTCCATCCCCGTGCCCGTCCATTCGAGCCGGTCGTCAATGAAACGTGTTTCGCTCCATAAATATCTCCGCTCGCGCGCGGTTGCCCAAAAACGATAAATACCCAGCGTGACGATAGTGAGCAGCAAATTGGTCAGCGCAATTTTGCCAAATGCCGCCCAATTGCCGTTAAATTCAAAGGCACTATCCTGCGGCGTTGGCGGTGTTTCCCGGTCAAAATGGCCTTCCATCACTGCTACCCCTCCCCCGTGTTATTTGTCACCTTACTTGTTCGCAGTGAAACTTAACTTTTGTCAAGCAAACTTATCGGGGCATTCTGATTTGATTAGGGCTTGTTGCATTTAATCTGCAACACGCGTCATTGCGAGGAGCGCAGCGACGAAGCAATCCAGACTATGCGCCGGTGTCCCGGGGTTGCCGCGCTTTGCTCGCAATGACGAGGAGAATCAACTTAACGCCATAACGACTTACCCCCGCAAAAATATCTCTTCGATTTTCATCGCAAACAGGTCGGCGATGCGGAATGCCAACGGCAGCGATGGATCATATTTGCCGGTTTCGATCGCATTCACCGATTGCCGCGATACGCCGATCGCATCGGCCAGATCCTGCTGGCTCCAATCGCGCTCCGCCCGCAGAATTTTGAGCCGGTTTTTCATGCGCGCAGCCGGACATAGCCGCCCGCCAATCCAAAGGTGATGAACCAGATAACCCCCGTCCATTTCGGGCCGCTTTCCAAAACGTCATATACCGCCAGAAATTCCCAAACCGTGGTAATGGCCAAGGCCCATGCGGTGCCCAATAATATCTGTTTGGCAAAAAGCAGCCGTTGATATTCATCGTCAATATCAACCAGCAAGCGAAACACTGCCCAAAAAACACCGCAAATCGGCAGCGCGGTGGCAAGTGCGAGGATGACACGGATATATTGCGGCAAATCCGCGCTTTTTGCATAGCTGATGCCGCTCAACAAAATGATCATATAGGCCGCCATGCATAGAAAAACCCGTAGCGAATAACGCTTGATATAACCGGGTATGGGTTGACGATTGGACATGACGGGCCTCCTTTAGGTTTTGACAAGGTCGCTTTACATGCGATTCGCTTTCATGTCAATGACACTTGTCATTTAGATTATGGTTCTTGTCTCCTGAACCGCCATTGCGCCTAACCTTGGCCTGCTTCGCGTTGCGCGCTCACTCTTGCACCGCTTGGCGCATGCTGGCAAAGGAACGGTCCAATCATTTTAAGAAAGCCGCGATTTTCCATGCCCGATATGATCCGCATCACCCTTCCCGATGGCAGCATGCGCGAAATGCCGCGTGGCACCACGCCGGGTCAGGTCGCGGCGGATATCGGCCCCGGCCTTGCCAAGGCCGCAATTGCCGCGCGGGTTAACGGTGCGCTGTATGATATTATGCGCCCGCTGGAGGGCGATAGCACGCTCGCGCTAATTACCGCGCGTGATGAGGATGATGCGCTCGAACTCGCGCGGCATGATTTTGCGCATGTGCTGGCCGAAGCGGTGCAGGTGCTGCACCCCGGCACGCAGATCACTTTTGGCCCCGCCACCGACGATGGTTTTTACTATGACGTGATGGCCCCGGCCACGCGCGGGCCGTTTACGCTCGACGATCTGCCCGAAATTGAAGAGGCGATGCGCGCGATTATCCGCGCCGACAAGCCGCTGGTCCGGCAGGTTTGGAGCCGCGCCGACCTGATCAGCCGCTGGCAGGAACAGGGCGAAAGCTTCAAGGCGCAATGGGCGGCGGAATTGCCCGCCGGCGAGGAGCTATCGGTTTATTGGTCGGGTGAACCGGGCAGCGACGGCGCTTGGATGGATATGTGCCGCGGCCCGCATTTGGCGAGCACCGGAAAGCTCGATCCGCAAGCCTTTAAGCTGATACGCGTGGCCGGCGCTTACTGGCGCGGGGATCAGAATAATGCGCAGCTGACGCGCATTTACGGCACCGGCTGGCTGAACAAGAAGCAGCTCGACGCGCATCTGATGCGGCTCGAAGAAGCCACCAAGCGCGACCACCGCAAGCTGGGTCAGGAGATGGATCTGTTCCATCTACAGGCCGAGGCGCAAGGGTCGGTATTCTGGCATCCCAAGGGCTATGTCATTTACCGCGCGCTCGAAGATTATATCCGCCGGGCGGTGCAAGCGGCGGGCTGCAAAGAGGTTAAAACGCCGCAGTTGATGGATGTGAAACAATGGGAGCAATCGGGCCATTGGGGCAAATATGCCGAGAATATGTTCGCCGTGCCCGATATCGTTCCCGCTCCGCAAGAAGATGGGGAAGCAAGCGGCGCGCCGGTCGTGGCACCGGATGCGGACTGGATGGCGTTGAAACCCATGAACTGCCCGGCGCATATCTTGATATTCCGGCAGGGGATCAAATCTTACCGCGATCTGCCGCTGCGGATGGTGGAAAATGGCTGTTGCCACCGCAATGAGGCGCATGGCGCGCTGCACGGGTTGATGCGGGTGCGGCAAATGACGCAGGATGACGGGCATATCTTCTGCCGCGAGGACCAGATTACCGATGAGGTGCAGCAATTTTGCGAGCTGGTCGACCGGGTCTACCGCGATTTTGGCTTTAGCTATGCGATCAAGTTGGCGCTGCGCCCCGAAAAACGCTTTGGCAGCGATGCGGACTGGGACAAGGCCGAAAATGAGCTGCGCGATGCGGTGGTGCGCGCGGGGCTGGCGACGGCGGAATATGGCTGGGAAGAATTGCCCGGCGAAGGCGCATTTTACGCGCCCAAGCTCGAATGGCATTTGACCGACGCGATTGGCCGCACCTGGCAAGTCGGCACGATCCAATCCGACCGGGTGCTGCCCGAAAGGTTAGACGCAAGCTATATTGGCGAAGATGGTGCGCGCCACCGGCCCGTCATGCTCCACCGCGCGATATTCGGCAGCTATGAACGCTTTATCGGCATTTTGATCGAACATTATGCCGGGCGTTTCCCGCTGTGGCTTGCGCCGGTGCAGGCGGTGGTGACGACGATTGTGTCGGATGCCGACGCTTATGCCGACGGCGTGATGGCGAAACTTGCGGCTGCGGGTATCCGTGCGGTCAGCGATTATCGCAACGAAAGCATCAATTATAAGGTGCGCGACCATAGCACCGCCAAAGTGCCGCATATTTTGGTGATCGGGATGCGCGAGGCGCAGGAAGGCAAGGTCGCGATCCGCACGCTGGGCAGTCAGGGTCAGCGGGTCATGAGCCTGGAGGAAGCCACCGCGATGCTGCTCGCCGAAGCGACCCCGCCCGATTTGCGGGGCTGAGCGCTGCGCGGGTGACAGAACTGCTCTCTGCCAGCGGGCTTTCGCTGCAATCGCTGGTCTTCGCCGCCGCGATGACCTTTGGCGCGGCCTATATTCGCGGGCTGACCGGATTTGGCATGGCGATCATCCTCGTGCCTTTGCTCGGCATCGTCATCCGCCCCGAACAAGCGGTGATATTGGCGATATTGTTGCAATTTCTGATCGGCCCGATTGGGATTGGCAACAGCCTGCGTCAATCGGAAAAGCCGTCGGTCTATCTTATCGCGGCCACCGCGATGCTGTTGACGCCGCTGGGATTGTGGCTGTTGTCAATCACACCGCCCGATTTGGCGCGGCTGTTGATTGCCGCTGTTGCGATTGGCGCGTTTATTCTGATTATTTTACCGGGGCACCGGCGCGGCCGTCCGGGGCTGCCTTTTACGATAGCAACCGGGGCGGTATCGGGCATTCTGACGGGCTTTGCCGCGATGCCGGGGCCGCCGGTGGTGCCCTATTATCTGCAAAATAATGTGGATCCGCAGGTGGCGCGCGCATCGATGATGGTCATATTTTTCGCCGCCGCGGTTGCCGGCACGGCGATAGCATTGATCAGCGGTTTTGGCAGCATCGCGCTCGCGGCTTTGTCGCTGCTCTTGCTTGGGCCCATGCTCTTGGGCAATATGCTCGGCGCGCGCGCCTTTGGCAAAGTCAGCCCGCCGATTTGGCGCGCAATGGTGGCCGTCCTACTCGGCGTCGCGGGGGTTTCGGCGTTGCTGCGGGTGATCGGCTGAAACGGCAGATAAAGCATCGCGCGAAAATATGGGAACCGGTTTTTCGCATAAAGCGATGCGACAACAAAGCGATAGAGCGGGCGGCGTGATTCAGATTTCACGCAGCGCGCTCTAATACCGCCGCTATTTTACCCCAGCAGGTATCTCCCGGATCGCGGCGGCGGCTTCGGGCGTGTTATCGGTGAATATGCCGTCGATCCCGCTGGCCAAATAGGCTTTAATCTCGCCCGCCAAATCGCCCTTGCCCGCCGGGTCGCCGCCGGTTTTATGCTCCGCCGGCAGGAAGAAATTTTCGCGGCGGAATGTCCAAGGATGGACTTTTAATCCGGCCGCATGCGCATCGGCAACCAAGCTGGTCGGCGCGGTCAGCCGGCCGGCGGCGTCGCGCGGGATGACCATGATTTTTTCCGGTCCCACGCCGCTGGCATAGGCGGCAATTGCCTGCAACCCCGCTGCGCTCGCCATATCGGCATAGAGCACCGAAGGCCGGTCGGGGGGGCCGCCCTCGCTGGCCATCAATTGCACCAGCGGCAGATCGCTTTTGGCGTGCAGCGCGATCAGATTGCCCACTTCAAAGCTTTGGATAAATACCGGCGCGCGCTTGCCCTTGTAACCATATTGTGCGAGCAATTTCAGCAGCGCTGCTTCATGTGGCAGGCCGATCGAGGCAAAATAACTGGGATGTTTGGTTTCGGGATAGACGCCAACGGGGCGTTTCCGGTCTTTATTAACCGCCGCGAGCAGTTGCAGAATTTCTTCAAAACTGGGCACGGCAAATTGCCCGTCGCGTTTTGTGCCGCGCAATTGCGGCAATCGTTCTTTGGCGCGCAGGGTTTTCAACTCGGCCAGCGTGAAATCTTCGGTGAACCAGCCGACATGCTTTTGCCCGTCGATGGTTTTTTCCGCCCGCCGCGCGGCAAATTCTGCCCGCTCCGCAACATCGGTGGTGGCGGTAATATCATTTTCATGCCGCGCGACCAAAATGCCATCCTTGGTCAGCACCAGATCGGGTTCGATAAAATCCGCGCCGGCGTCAATTGCCGCCTGATATCCCGCCAGCGTATGTTCGGGCCATTCCCCCGAAAGCCCGCGGTGAGCAATGAGAAGCGGCCGATTGGTCATCGCATGTGTCTCCGCAGAAGGGGTGCCCGCCGCGCAGGCAGCGGCGGAGAATAGGCACGATAGAATCAAAAATATCCGTTTCATCGAATCTGCCTTAATCCGCATTTATTTCAAAGCGGAGAATTCCGCCTGGCTATAGCCCACGATCAATTCGGAGCCGCCCTCAATCACTGGGCGTTTGATCATCGACGGATTGTCTTTCATCAATTTGATCGCCGATGTTTCGTTGATATTGTCTTTGATAATATCGGGCAGCGCGCGAAAAGTTGTCCCGCGCTTGTTAAGCAGCGTTTCCAGATCAACCTGCAACAACCATTCTTCCAACTTATCTTCGGTAATCCCCGATTTTTTATAATCATGGAATACGTAATTGACGCCGTTTTTCTCCATCCAAACGCGGGCCTTTTTAACGGTGTCGCAATTGGCGATGCCATACATCTTAATTTCTTTGCTCATGGCTCCGTCCGATTCCTTTAAGCTTGCGCGGCCTATAGGCTTTCGAATGATCGCAAGCAACCGCCATGTCGCATAAACGCCAACCTACCGGCCCATGTATTTTCGTGCTTAACAGCAAAAATTTGCCATATTCTGTGATAATTTTCTGGCTCATCGGCCCCGTCAACGTCACAATGGCATGGACCTGGTCCCTATTCGTGTGTAGATACCAATATAATACCATTTTACCGAATTCAGAGACCGACAACGGAGCAAACAGCGGCATGACATTTTTCCTGGGCATTGATGCGGGCGGCACCGCCACCAAAGCGCGGCTGACCGACGGATCGGGAAAGATTTTGGGCGAGGCAGCGGGCGGCCCCGCCAATGCGCGTATTGGCGTGCAGGCGCTCCATGCTCAGCTGGTAGACATCAGTCAGGAGGCGGTCAAAAATGCTGGCCTCACGCGCGATGATGCCGCCGCCGCCCGCTGCGGCATGGGCATCGCCGGGATTAACCGCATGGGGGTGAAGGCCGATATTCAGGCGATGGATTTCCCCTTTGCCAGCGTGCAATATAGCAGCGACGCGGTGATCGCCAATCTGGGTGCGCATTTGGGCGGCGATGGCGCAATCCTGATCCTTGGCACGGGCAGCGTCGGGCTGGTAAAGCGCGGCGAAGATAGCTTCAGCATCGGCGGCTATGGCTTTCCCATCTCCGATGAGGGCAGCGGCGCGGCGCTGGGGCTCAGCGCGATCCGCCATGCCTTGCGCGCGTTGGATGGCCGCACCCGGCCAACCCCGCTCAGCCAGGCCATCACGAAGCAATTTGAGCATGCGATCCCGCGCGTAATTGCCTGGATGGACCAATCCGCCCCCGGCGATTATGCCCGCTTTGCGCCATTGGTGATGGATTATGCCGACAATGGTGATGAAATTGCTTTGTCGATCGTGCGCGATGCGGCGCTGCATGTCGAACGTTTTATCGAAACCATTGTGGCGCGCGGCGCGCCCCGATGTGTTTTGATGGGCGGTTTGGCGCAGCGGATGAAGCCTTGGCTGCGCCAGCGGATCGTTGCGCATATTGATGAGCCGATGGGCGATGCGCTCGACGGCGCGTTAATCCTCGCCGGTCTGCCTATTGCCTGCGCCCCATCTCGCCCGTGATACGCGGCGCGGCTATCCCATTCGCTCCCCCGCAATCCATGTGGCTTGCGGCATCAACGCATCGTTCAGATGGACAATATCGGCGCGTTGTCCTGGTTTCAGGCTGCCCAATTCGCCATCCAGCCCGATAAATTTTGCGGGCGTTGCGCTCGCCATATGGCTGGCCGCCGCGAGTTCGATATCGATCATTTGGACGGCATTGCGCAATGCAGCCGCCATGTCGAGATTGGACCCGGCGAGCGTGCCATCCGGTCCGCGCAGCGCCCCCGATTCGCGGCGGATACGGACATTGCCCAGCATAAAGCCATCGCTGCTGCTGCCAACGCAGGGCATCGCGTCGGTAACCAGCATCAATTCGCCCGCGCCCTTGGCCCGGTAAGCCGCGCGCAGCGATGCGGGGTGGACATGATGGCCATCCACGATCAATCCGCAGGTCAGCCCAAGGTCAAACGCCGCGCCGACCAGTCCCGGTTCGCGGCTGCCCAATTGAGTCATCGCATTATACAGATGGGTGACGCCCGACAAACCTTCGGCCCGCGCCCGTTCCATATCGGCATAGCTGGCCATGCTATGCCCCGCCGCGACGATCACGCCGCGCGCCACCAGCGCCGCGATGACGCCCGGTGCCGCGCATTCGGGGGCCAACGTCACCAACGTCTTGCCGCCGCGCAAGGACGATAGCAGGTCGAGCGCGCTGGCATCCAGCGGGCGAAATTTGCTGACATCGTGAATACCATGCTTGGCCGGGTTGAGAAACGGTCCTTCGATATGAATACCGGCCACGCCCGGCACGCCCGCTGCAATCGCTTCCTCCACTGCCGCGATGGCGCGCGCGATCACATCAAGGTCATCGCTAATGAGCGTTGGTAACAGCGCCGTCGTGCCAAAGGCACGGTGCGCCGCCGCGATTGCCGTGACTCCAGCAATATCGGGATGGTCGTTGAACAAAATGCCGCCGCCGCCATTCACCTGCGTATCGACAAAACCGGGCAGCAATATTCCGCCACCAACCCGCTCCACCGCCATGCCGGCGGGAATTTCACCGCTTGGAACAATCGCCGAAACACGCCCATTTTCGGCGATTGCCGCATGATCGTCGCGCCATCGTCCTGCGGCCAATATCCGGGCACCCGTGATTGCCTTGGCGCTCATTGCGTTTCGGTCACCTTGCGCAGCAGCGGCGGGTTGTCGGGGTCCAGCCCGCGGCGCAGCGCCAGCGCATTGGCCATCCGGTAAAAGCTTTGGATCATCACAATCGCTCCCGTCGCCGGATGCAACCCCGCCGCCATTGGCAAATCCGTTCGAAATTTGCCCGCTGGCCCACCGGGCTTCGCACCGACAATCGCAATGGGCGCGCCGCGCGCCGCAAAATCGGATAGCAGGCCGTCCAATCCTGCCGCGGCTTGATCGAGCGGCGAAAAGACCAGCAACGGAAAATCGGGTCCGGCCAGCGCCATTGGCCCGTGCGCGACCTCGGCTATACTGAACGCTTCCCCATGAATAGCGCAAGTTTCCTTGCATTTCAGCGCCGCTTCCTGGGCAATGCCAAAGGTCAGCCCGCGCCCCAGGACGTAAAGATGCCGGGTATTTTGCAGCATGTCGCTGCCCGCGGACCAATCGGCATCCCACGCATTGGCCAAATCTTTGGGCAGCCGTGCCAAGGCGCGGGTCAATTCGCGATCCGCTTTCCACAGGCTGGCAAGATGGACAAAAGCGGCAAGCGCGGCGATATAACTTTTGGTCGCGGCCACGCTAATCTCCGGCCCGGCATGCAAGGGCACGACAATTTCCGCGATAGCCGCCAGCGGCGAGCGCAGATCGTTGGTGAGCGCGATAACCAACGCGCCCGCTTGGCGCGCCGCCTGCGCCGAGGCCAGCAGGTCGGGGCTTTTGCCCGACTGCGACACGGCGATGAAGGGTTGACCCGCCATATGCGGCAAGGCGCGGCCGTAAATCGAGCTGATCGACGGCGCATGCGAAAGCGTGGGAATGCCCACATGCGTTTCAAACAGATATTTGGCAAAGCTGGCGGCATGGTCCGAACTGCCCCGCGCGCAGGTGAAGATAACCTTGGGATCAAGAATCCGAAGCCGTTTCACCAGCATACGAAGCGCGGCGTCATTGGCCGCTATTTGCCGGGCGACCACGCCGCCCGCCTCGCTGGCTTCGGCAAACATTTTGGTTGTTGGCACGGTTCAAATCACCCTAAAAGGGACCGCGAAGGTCGCTGACAAATTCGTAGCGGTCCCCGCGATAGGCCGATCGGGTCAATTCGACCGGGCGGCCATCGGCGCGCCGGGTTAACCGTTCGATCCGCAATATTTCCTCGCCTTGAGCGACCCCTAGCAATTTGGCATCGACTGGCCCAGCAAGCGCAGCGCGGATTTTTTGCTGGCCGTTGATCGGCCGATTGCCGCGCGCGGCAAGCGCGGCATAAAGCGAGTCACTCAATTCACTCGCATCAGGAAGCATGTCCGCCGGAACCAAGGCATTTTCAATAGCGAGCGGCTTGCCCCCTGCCATCCGAACCCGGCTAAGCCGCAGCAGCGCGCTGCCCGGTGTCAGCTCCAACCGGCGCGCTTCTTCTTCATTGGCGCACCCCACCACCTTCTCCAGCCACACGGTGGCGGTGCTTTCACCGCGCGCGCGCGCATCCTCGCTAAAGCTGGTGAGATAGGAGCCCTGCGCCTGAATACGCGGTGCAACATAAGTGCCCGACCCTTGCTTGCGCGAAAGCATGCCCTCTTCGATCAACAGCGCGATGGCCTTGCGCACGGTCACCCGTGACGTGCCCATCAAGGCGCATAGATCGCGCTCGGACGGAAGCGCTTCGCCCGCCAGAATTTTACCTTCGACAATTTGCAGCCGCAGCTTCTGCGCCAATTTGATATAAATCGGCGAATGGCGGTGCGCGGGTTGCAGGATTGCCGGGGACAGGCTCATGCTACTGTACCGCGCATCGCCGCCAATGCCGCTCTTAACCGGCCATCATGCACCGCCAGCCGCTGCGCCGCGCCGGCCGGCGTATCGCCCATCGCCACCAGCACCGCCGCCTTGATATTCCGGCCGGTTTGTTCGAGCGCCCGCGCCGCTGTCTCCGGCGAACATGCGGCCAGCGCGGCGACCATAGCCTGCGCCCGCGCCAGCAATTTATCGTTGGAAATTTGCATATCTACCATCAACCCGGCGTGAACATGGCCCAATTTCAGCATGATCGTGGTTGATAGCATATTCAATATCGCCTTTTGCGCGGTGCCCGCTTTCATCCGGGTTGACCCCGCAATAATCTCCGCGCCGGTTGCCGCCAGCAAGCTATGCTCGGCGCTAACGAGCATCGGCGCGCCTGGATTGTTGGCAATGGCAATGGTAAGCGCGCCGGCACCGCGCGCCGCCTCGATCACCGCCAGCGTAAACGGCGTTCGCCCGCTTGCGGCAACGCCGATCACGACATCGCCGCCGCCAATGCCGGCATCATGCAACGCAGCCATTGCTGCTGGCGTGTCATCTTCGGCCCCTTCGATGCTGCGCGACAAAGCTTCGATGCCGCCCGCCAGCAGGTAAACGAGCCGCGCTTGCGGCCAGCCAAAAGTTGGGCCCAGCTCAACGCCATCCTGCACCGCAATTCGGCCCGATGTTCCCGCGCCCGCATAAACCAGCCGGCCGTCCAGCGCCAGGCGGACGGCGGCGGCTTCGGCAGCCGCGGCAATATCGGCAACCGCATCCTGGATGGCCGCCAGCGCCGCAATCTGGCCGTCAAGCATGGCGTTGATCGCGGCCTGCGCCGGCCAACAATCAATGTCGACAAAGCGCGGGTCTTGCGATTCGGTTGGCGGCATCACAAAGCTTTCTCCCGCCCGGTGCGCGATTCAAAAACGATAGGCCGCGCTAAGTCCAAACCGCCGGCCGATCACGTCATAAGTATTGGGGAAGGTGTTGAAATTTTCCTGATTGGAACCGGCGGTTGGCGGATCTTTATCAAACAAATTCTCTACCCCTGCGGTCAATGTAAAGGATTCGGTAATGTCGTAGCTGGCGGCAAGGTCGATATAATCCTGACTCGGCAGCCTGCTGGTCAGCAGCGTCGGTGCACCATTGCTGTTGACCGCACCGATATGTTGCCAGCTCACCTGAATATTAAACGGGCCTTTGTTCCACCCCAGCGATGCCAGATGCCGGTAATCGGCTTGAACATTGGAATCGATGGCACACGCCGTCCCAAATGTCCCGGCGCATTGGAGCACGGCGGTAAATTGGCTATTCTGCCGCGTCTGTCCGAAAACAAAGCTGCCAGCATAGCGGAAAGTCAGCGCGCTGCCCGAACCTTCGCCGCCCAATTCCAATCGGTAGCGGCCCGAAACATCCAGTCCGTTAACGGTGAAGCTGGACACATTGCGGTCGGTCACATCAGCCAGCGAAATTTGCCCATTGGAGCCGCGCGGGACCAGCGCGCATAGGGGGTTGTCCGCCACCGGATTGGTAACATAGCAATCGCGTGCCGCCGCTTCGGGGAAGATTACGAACAACCCGCCATCAATGGAGATATCGAAATAATCAACCGACAGCGAAAATCCCGACAGGAAGCTTGGTGTTAACACGCCGCCAATGGTGAAGCTTTCTGCTTCCTCGGGAAGCAAGTTTGGGTTGCCGCCGAAAATGAACAAGGCGGAACCGACATTGGTGGCAAAGGGCGCGGCGGGCGCGCCAAACCGCTGACATTGCTCAACGCTGGCCCCGGTAACCGCAGGGTTGCTGCAGGGATCGACCAGAACGCCGCTCGCCACGCGCGGGGCCAAGGCGATACTGGCGATCGGGCCAAATAGCTCACCGACATTGGGCGAGCGAATGGCGGTCTGGAAACTGCCCCGAATGCGCAAATCATCGCTGATGACCCAATTGCCACCCAGCTTGTAGGTTTGTGATACCCCCGATGTGGAGAAATCGGAATAGCGATAGCCGCCCTCAAAATTAAGCTGCTGAATGAAGGGAATGTCGGACAAGATCGGGACGCGACCTTCGACAAACAGTTCGGCGACATCAAAACCGCCCAATATCGACGGCCTTGTGCCCTGTTCAAAGGTCTGGCCGGTGGCCACCAGCCCGTCATTATCTTCGCGCGCCTGTTCGTCGCGATATTCAAACCCGGCGACCAGTTCGACGGGGCCGGCGGGCAATTCAAAAATACTGCTGCTATCTCCCGTCAGCGTCAATCCCGCAACGGTCTGTTCACGCAGCCGGTCACGGTTGACCGGAACGGCGATGAAACCGGCGGCGGCGGCGCTAATGCTGCCGGGGCCGAACAGGTTTGCGGGCTGGCATCCATTGCTTGGATCGACACAAACCGCCGTTCCAGACGCATTGGTGGTTGCATTGCTCGCTTGCAACAACCGGGCAACAAGGCCGTCACCGCTGATCCGGTTGGTTTCGTCGGACCGCCCATATTGAACATAAGCATCATAGCTGAGCGCGGAAGAAATATCGCCGCGCAGGCCAATTTGCCCTTGAATATTCGTCCGATTGGTATCGCGCACGGTGGGGCCAAATTCGGCGAAAGACCGCGCAACGCTGACGGTGGCTTCGCCGGTAGGGCCAAAGGTCAGAGCCGAGCGGATGGCCGGTGTTAAGAAGGGATTATCGCTGCGGATGGTGGCATTAAAGGTGCGCTCAACTGGATCAAGCCGGCTGCTAACCTCGGTGTTGGAAAAATTCGCCCGGCCATATATCGTGGCGGCGTCGCTCAATTCATAATGAAACAGCACACCGCCGTCGATCCGGCGCGCTGGTTGAATTAATGTATTCAGCCCCGAAAATTCGCTTAATTGCGGCGTGGTGGTAAATTGTCCGCTGTCGGTGAAGGAAAATACCGACGCGCCTTGCGTGAAAGTGCCGCCCGCGGGGCGGACCCGCAATATCCCAGCATCGTTGCGTTCGGGCGAGGAGAAGCTGCGGTCGCCGGCCAAAATCTCCGACCGGTCGGTGTAGCCCAGATAGGCCGTAATGTTACCGCGGTCGCCAATTGAGCCGCCCACAATCGCGCTGACATTATATTGCCGCCCATCGCCTTCATCGGAAATTTCGCCGCCGGCGCGCAGCTCCACGCCCTCAAAATCATCACGCAGCCGGAAATTCACCACACCAACCACCGCGTCGGCGCCATAGACGGTCGATGCACCGCCGGTCAGCACTTCAATTTGTTCCACTAACCCAACAGGAATTGAGCTGACATCCACCGAATTGCGAAAGCCAAAGGGAGCGCCGCGTTTGCCATCGATCAACACCAATGTCCGGTTCTGCCCAAGACCGCGCAGATCAATCACCGATGCACCAAAAGCATCGTTTCCGCCGCTGCCCGCACCGATACCACCCGCAACTTGCGGCAAAGATGCGACAATTTCATCGATGAAGGTCACACGTTCCAACGCGATCTGTTCCGCATCGACCGTGACAACCGGGCTGATCGAATCGCGGTCGGTTCCGCTCAGGCGGCTGCCGATGACGACTATGGTGTTTGCCGCTTCTGCGCTTTGCGCTGCCTCATCGGCGGCATTCGGCGTCTCCTGCGCGATTGCGGGCACCGATAGCAACATCGCGGCGACCGCCACAAATGCCGAACCCTCCATGAGTTTTCTCGCTGTCTTTTCAACCATTCCTCGTCTCCTTACCCGTCTGATTATCTTTGCGGTCTAACGCCCTACCTATTGGGTAAGCGCGGCGCTATCAAATTGCAATACCATTTTAATACCAATCACGGGCGCAGAGGCGGCAAGTAAGTTGGAGCGATGCGGCGGTAGCTTTGCAGAAAGCAAGACCGATTTTCCGTGATGCGCAGTGTTTAGAGCGTTTTGCGATAGATCTGTATCAATCCTCCCCGGAAGCGGGGAGGATTTGAGCGATCCACAGTTAACGCAAAATACTCCAACGATGGCGATACGGCGCGGCGGCGCTAGAGCGCGCTGCGTGAAATAGGAATCACACTGCCCGCTTTATCTGTTTGTTGTCGCATCGCTTTAAGCGAAAAACCGGTGCCCACTTTTTCGCGCGATGCTCTATGGCCGGTATGCGCCGATCCATTCGGCGGTTTTGACAAGCCCGCCAAAAGGATAGAAATGCAGCCGGACCATCCCATGTTGCGGCCCAAGCCCTTGTGCAAAAGCATCGACCAATTTGTCCGGTCCGGCCGACCCGAGCAGGTTGCCGATCGAAACACCGTATTTTTTCATCACGGCGGCGGATGCACCCACGCCGCAGCGCGCGGCAAACCGCAGCAACAACCGGATGCTGGCTGGCCCCGGAATCCCGATATGCACGGGCGTATCCAAGCCGCGGGCGCGTAGTGCATCCAGCCATGCGAGCACGGCGCCGGCATCAAACCCAAATTGTGTAACAATCACCGCATCCATGCCGCGCCGTTTGATATTGCCGATCTTGGATTCCAGCACCGCCCAGCATTGTTCCGCCGACATAACCGGATGTCCTTCGGGATGGCCGCCAATGCCGATTGTCTTAATCCCCGCGCGTTCAAATGCGCCGGTATCTATCAACGCCGATGTATCATCATATGGCCCCATCGCCGCCGCCGGATCGCCCGCGACGACAAAGCATCGGGTCACAGCCGCCTCGGCAACCACATCGTTCAGATAGCCCTCAAAATCGCCCGCCGATACGATCCGCCGCGCCGAAAAATGCGGCATTGGATCAAAGCCCAAACGGCGCACGGCGGCGGCGGCGGCCACCCGCTTGGCGGGGGCTTCATCAGGCAGGAAAGTCACCGATAGCGATGTGCCGGGCGCGATCAGCGGCGCGGCCTCTTCCAATGCCACGATATCCTTCGCCGTCATTTCCAGCGAATAGCCATCGGTGACGTTAGCGCTGGAAATTTCGGGCAACTGCGGCGCTTGGGCGCAAGCGGCCGTCATTATAAAAATGGAAGTTCGCGCAGGCGGCCGCTCACCGCTCCGCTGGCGCGCTGCACGCTCACGCTTTGCCCTGCCTGCACCGATATATCGATCAAAGCATAGCCGATATTGGCCTTCATCCGCGGCGACCACATGCAATTGGTCATTTTGCCCACACAGACGCCGCCGTAGAAAATATCCTCCAGCTGAAAACCCATGGGCGCGGGCGTATCGCCGTCCAAGATCAATCCGAGCTGGTGCCGTTTGATGCCACCTGCTTTAATCTTTCGCAGCGCCTGTATCCCGATCACATCATCGGGCACGTCCAAATCGACATATTGGCCCAGCCGAACCTCAAACGGATTGGTGGCATCGTCGGTATCACCGCCCACCGAAACCAGCCCGCTTTCCACCCGCTCCGCCGTGGCGGGCGCGCCGGGGCCGATATCCCATGGCTGACCCGCCTCTTTGAATATATTCCAAAGCTGCGTGCCCTTGCTGCCATCTTTCAGGTAAATTTCAAAGCCGCCCTGTTTGGACCAGCCCGATCTTTGCAGCGCCACCGGAATGCCCGCTATTTCGGTTTCCTGGAACCAGAAATATTTCAGGCTGCGCACCCAATCGCCCATCACATGCGCCACCACATCTTCGGCCTTGGGGCCTTGCAGGGCCATGGGCGAGACATCGGGTTCGCAAATTTCCACATTCAACCCGCGCTCCATGGCAATCGCGCCCGCCCATAGCCACATGTCGCTATCGGCGATGGAAAACCAGAAAAGATCATCGGCATGCTTCAACAGGATCGGATCGTTGATAATCGTGCCGCGCCGGTTGCATAGGGGCACATATTTGCCCTGACCCACTTTGCATTTGGACAGATCGCGTACGCTCAGGATTTGCACCAACCGTGCGGCATCGGGACCCTTAATCTGCACCTGACGTTCCACACCGACATCCCATTGCGATACGCCGTTGATCAACCGCCAATATTCCGCCTCTGGATCGCCATAGGAGGTGGGCATAATCATCCGGTTATAAACATTACCCGCAACCATACCTTCGGCCACCGTAGCCTCAAAAAAAGGTGATGGGCGAACGCGCGCGGTGGGGGAAAATGAAAACATCGGCGGTTCCTATCTTGTAAGCAACGGGCGCCGATAATGCGCCAAAAGCCGCTTGCGTCAAATGATCAATATCGGGATAATGACGTGGTTTTTGTTATGCATATGTTGGGGATAAGACATGTTTGCCGATCTACCGCCCTTAATCTGGCTGCGTGCTTTTGAAGCGGCCGCGCGCCATTTGAGCTTCACCGATGCCGCCGCTGAATTGAACGTAACCCAAGCCGCCGTATCCAAACATGTCAAATCGCTGGAAATGAAATTATGCCACCCGCTGTTCATTCGGTTACCGCGCAGCCTGCAATTGACCAAATCGGGCGAGGCTTATTTGCCGAAAGTGCGCGATTGTTTTGAGCGACTGGCGGTGGGCACGCGCGAAGTTTTTGGCCGCCGCCGCAGCCCCGAATTAACCTTGCGCTGCGCGGTGTCCTTTGCGGTGGGCTGGCTCGCGCCGCGGCTGCCGCATTTTTTAAGCCGCCATCCCGATGTCGAAATTCGGATCATTTCGAGCGTTTGGAACGATGCCGATAATTTTGACGATTATGACCTTGATATTCGCTATGGCACCGGCAATTGGCCCGATATGCAAAGCCGCCGGTTGACTTGGGAAAGCATAACGCCGCTCTGCGCGCCGCCGGTTGCAGGCCGGTTGGATCATCCCGATGACTTAAGATTCGAACGCTTGCTGCATGTGCTAGGTTACCAAGAAGGCTGGGGCACATGGCTGCGCGCGGCCGGGACCGGAGCGGTAAATCCCGGCCAAGGTTTGCGCTTTGATACATCGCTTGCCGCATTTGAACTGGCGGCAAACGGCGGCGGGATTGCGCTGGGCCGAAGCTCCTTGGCAAAACGAGAGCTGGAATCGGGGCGCTTGGCCGCTCCGTTTGAACTGGCGGTGCCGATTGAAGAGGGATTTTATCTGTTGCAAGCGGCCGGGAAAGATCCGCATCCCGGCGCCGCAATATTTACCCAATGGCTATCCGCAGCGGCAAGCGAGGACCGTCCCTAAATATCCAGCAGATTACGCACGCCGCGCCGCCTTATTCCCACTCGATCGTCCCTGGCGGTTTGCTGGTATAGTCATAGACCACGCGGTTGATGCCTTTTACCTCGTTGATGATCCGTGTTGAAACCCGGCTTAAAAAGGCGCTTTCGAAGGGATAGATATCCGCGGTCATCCCATCGGTGCTGGTCACCGCGCGCAGCGCGCAGACGCAATCATAGGTGCGCGCATCGCCCATCACGCCAACGGTGCGCACGGGCAGCAGCACGGCAAAGGCCTGCCAAATTTCATCATAGAGGCCAGCGCTGCGAATTTCATCCAGATAGACCGCATCGGCCCGGCGCAATATATCGCAGCGCTCCTTCGTTACTTCGCCCGGAATGCGGATCGCAAGGCCGGGGCCGGGGAAGGGATGCCGGCCGACAAATTGATCGTTCAACCCCAGCTCGCGGCCCAGCGCGCGGACCTCATCTTTGAATAATTCGCGCAAGGGTTCGACCAATTGCATATTCATCCGTTCGGGAAGCCCGCCGACATTATGATGACTTTTGATGGTTACAGACGGCCCGCCGGTGAAAGATACGCTCTCGATCACATCGGGGTAGAGCGTGCCTTGCGCAAGGAAATCCGCGCCGCCGATTTTCTGCGCTTCTTCTTCAAACAGGTTGATAAATTCGCCGCCGATAAATTTGCGTTTCTGCTCGGGATCGGTCATCCCCGCAAGCCCCACCATAAATCGTTCTTCGGCATCGACCACGACAAGCGGGATATTATAATGACCGCGAAACAGCGTCTCAACCTGTTCGCGCTCATTCATCCGCAGCAGGCCGTGATCGACGAATACGCAGGTCAGTTGATCGCCAATCGCCTCATGGATCAAGATCGCGGCTACCGAGCTATCGACCCCGCCCGACAGCCCGCAAATCACCCGGCCCGTTCCCACTTGCGCGCGAATTTCGGCGATTTTCGTCGCGCGAAATTCGGCCATTGTCCAATCACCCGCCAGCCCGCAGATCTTATGGACGAAATTGGACAATAGATTTGCACCATCGGGTGTATGCACCACTTCGGGATGGAACATGGTGGTATAATAACGCTTGGCCTCATTCACGCAGATGGCAAAAGGCGCGTTGGGGCTGGTGCCGATCACTTCGAAGCCTTCGGGTGCCTGCGTCACGCGGTCGCCATGGCTCATCCAAACCGGGTATTTTTGACCCACCTCCCAAAAACCATCGAACAGCGGGCTGGATTTGTGAATTTCAACATCGGCGCGGCCAAATTCGGCGGCATGGCCGCCCTCCACCATGCCGCCCAATTGCGCGCATAATGTCTGCTGACCATAGCAGATGGCCAGGATCGGCAGCGCGCTGTCGAATATAATTTGCGGCGCGCGCGGACTGCCCGCTTCTGTAACCGATGCGGGGCCGCCTGACAGGATAATTCCCTTGGGCTGTATCCGGTGAAACGCTTCTTCAGCATTGTTAAAGGGGGTTATTTCGCTATAGACCCCCGCCTCGCGAACGCGCCGCGCAATCAATTGCGTTACTTGGCTGCCAAAATCGATGATAAGAATGGCGTCATTGGCGGATCGCGGCGCGGAGGCATTATGTGTCATGGCCCGCCGATAATCGGCGCCGCGTGGCCTGTCCAGCCATGCCGTTGGTCAGACCGTTTTTTCTATTATCCGCGTGATCAGGCAATGAAGCTTGAGAATACGACAAAGAAAGCACAAAAGCTGAGCATGAAAAGATGCGTATCTTCGCGTTTCCACCAGCGCGCAGGCGCAGCGGCAGTGACCAATAATCCTCCGGTGGGCGGCGGTAACATGCGGCGCAGAGGGTGGCCGGCGGCTTCGTTGCGATATACAAGTTGTCTTTTCATCATGATTTGAGTTAACAATTTGTTAAGGATAAAGACCAGAGCAAAAGATGGTTAAGCAACCGCCGGGCATCAACCTGTCCCATCATGGGGCATTGGCGCACGGAGCTACGGCCCCCACGGGGCGGCAAAAAGCGGCATAGCAAAGGAAAATAAGCAGATGGATATTGCCCATAAAACAGCAGTCGTGACCGGCGGAACCGATGGCATAGGCTTGGAAATTGCGCGGCAGTTGATGGCCAAGGGCGCATCGGTAATCGTTTGCGGGCGGCGCGCGGACCGGCTTGCCGCCGCAGCGATGGAGGGAATGGAGGCAATATCCGCCGATCTTTCCAGCGCGGATGGATGCGATCAATTGGTCAAAAAATTGACCGGGCGGCCGATTGACATATTGGTCAATAATGCCGGGATGAGCGGCAATTTTGGCCCTGGCGAGCCGATTGACCTGAAACGGACCGACCAAGCCATATTCCTCAACCTCAATGCGCCGATGCATTTGATCGGCGCGCTTTTGCCCGGCCTGCTGGCGCGCCAGCAGGCAGCAATTGTCAATGTAACCTCGGGGTTGGCGATCGCGCCAAACGGCGGCAGTCCGGTTTATTGCGCCGCCAAAGCGGGGTTAAGAAGCTTTACCTTAAGCCTGCGCCATAATCTGAAAAACAGCAATATCCGCGTTATCGAAGCTTTGCCGCCGGTGGTCGATACCGCGATGACCGCGGAGCGGACGGAAAAGAAAATGTCGGCAAAAGATTGCGCCGCCGAAATAGTCGATGCCATTGTTGCCGATAAGAAAGAGGCGAATGTCGGCATGGTGAAAATATTGCGGACGGTCTATTCCGTCTCGCCCGCCTTGGCGCGCGCGGTGATGATCAAATTTTAATCACGGCGATTCCGGCGGGCTCAATCGCGCGCGCGCCAATGATAAAGTCGCCGTCAATATCACCGGGTAATATTTGCGGCCGGGCCGAATAGTTGAACGCGAAGATATAGGGGCCCGCGCGGCGCAAGCGGATCCCTTCGGGTAAGCGATGCAGGAGCAGCCCCGCCTCTGCCGCAGCCGTATGTAGCAGGGTGCTTGCGATATCCGGGGTGGGCCATGCGGCAAGATAGCGGCGGTTGCCGCTGCGCCAGCTGACTACGGTGCCATCGCCGGCAACCAATTCGCCGTCCGCGCTGCTTTCCATATGCTCGAGCCAATGGGCCGCTGCCCAGCCATCGCCAGCATGTTGCAAACCGGGCCGCAGGCTTTCCACCCGCGTGACTTTCCCGGGGAATAGGGCGCCGGGCGGCAATTCACCGGGGATGGCAAAATCGCCGGTGCGGCTGCCCGATCGCGGGCCGATAACCACTTGCCCGGTAAAATGAGACAGATTTTCCAGCAGTGCATCCGGCACAATCGGCAGGCAGGGAATAACGCATAAAGCATAACCATCAATCGCGGCGGTGGGCGGCAGAATATCGATATCGAGCCCCATTTGGCGTAGCGCGCTATAACAATCAAAGGCCGCCCATAGCGCCGACAGCCCGGCCCCTTGCGGCTGTATTTTGGTAACCCATTCGGCGTCATAGGCAAAGATCAGCGCGGCGCTTTTGGGCGGCGGACCCAATGGCCCGATCATCGCGATATCCTTGGCCGCCTGCGCCGCTTCGGCCAGCCCCGGTGCCGCTTCATCGTCTGGACGGAGCAGACCCGCGTGATGTTGCTCCTGCGCAAAGGGTGCCTGACGCCAGCGGAAATAGCTCACCAGCTCCGCGCCATGTGCCATCGCCTCCATCGTCCATAGCCGCACCATCCCCGGCAAAGGCGCGGGGTTATACGGGGCCCAGTTAACCGGGCCGGGTTGCTGCTCCAAAACGGCCCAGCGGCCACCGGCCGTGCAGCCACGATAAAGATCATGATGAAACGCCGCAATATCGGGATGACCCTGTCGCGCATAGGCCAGCTTGTCGGCCTCGCTAAACCCAAAGCTCTCCAAAAAGCCGAGCGGATAGCTATCCCAGCCCGCGACATCGATATCGCTACCCACCGCATGATGATCAAATTCGGTAAAAAATCCCATGAAATTATGGAAGATATCGCGCCCCGGCGATAATGCGCGCAATATATCCACTTGCGCGCGGTTAAACGCCGCCACCGCGTCCGATGCAAAGCGGCGAAACGCCAAATGATGCGCTGGATTGGCAACCGTTACCGTCAAGTTGGGCAGGTCAATTTCATCGAAGGACCGATATTCCATGCTCCAAAAGACATTGCCCCAGGCGCGGTTGAGCGCCGCAATATCATCATAGCGCGCCGCGAGCCATTCGCGAAATCCGGTCAGCGCCGCCGCCGAATAGCTCAGCACCGTATCATGGCAGCCATATTCATTATCCGTCTGCCACGCCGTTACGCCGGGATGATTGCCGTAACGCTGCGCCATGGCGCGGGTGATCCGGGCCGATTCCACGCGATAGCCGGGATGGCTAAAGCAATAATGCCGCCGCGATCCAAAACCGCGCGGTTTGCCGTCAATGTCGGTCGCGATCATATCGGGCATGGCGTCGACCAGCCATTTGGGCGGGGTTGCAGTGGGCGTGCCAAGAATGATGCTCAGCCCCGCCCCGTGCAGCTTCGCTATCGCCCGGTCGAGCCAGTCCCAATCGAACCGGCCGGGTTCCGGTTCGATCCGGCTCCACGCAAATTCGCCAATCCGAACGCGGCTCAACCCGGTCGCCACCATCCGCCGTGCGTCATCGGCCCACATGCTTTCCGGCCAATGTTCGGGGTAATAACAAACGCCCAGACGCATCGGGGTCAGCATCCCGCTCCAGCGAGCGGGCTTTTTGGCATTAAGACCATGCGATATCCTTTGGCTTATTCATAGATGATCGGCCATGATACGATCGCTGTCAATCGCATTATGGCCAATCATGTCATGCCATGAACGGTGATATTATCGCCTTTAGAATTTCTGACGTGCGGTAATGGAGAAGGTCCTCGGTTGACCGATATTGAAACCCGTCCGCGCGCGGCCACCGCGTTCGCGGTCGAATGACAGCAGGGGATTGGTATCGAACAGGTTGCGGATCGCCGCGGTTATATCAAGCTGGCTATTTAACTTCACACCGGCGCTGATGTTAACAAGCTCATAAGACGGCAGTTGAGGATCGGTATTCAGTGGTTCGTTGCCGGTCGCACCCAGGAATGGCACCGTGGAAGTTGCCGGCAACACCAACGTGGGAAATTGATCACCGGGCTGCGTTATGCGGTCCCCGACATATTGGAAGGAGGCCGCAACAAATGCATCTCCTGGACCGATCGGCCAGCTATAGGTCGCATTAGCGGAAACTTGAAATTCCGGCACAGAAGGCAGGCGGTCCCCCGATTGCAAGCCCGGAATGGGTCCAACGGGTCCGATTGTATTGGAATCAACCTCGGCTTCTAAAGCCGAACCGGAAATGCCAATATCCAGGCCATTAACGACTTCGCCCGAAAATTCCCATTCAATCCCCAATGTATGCGCTTCTTCAACGTTGATACTCACGCGCGACGAGCAACTGCCGGCATCCAGATTGACCTGAAGATCGGACACATCGGTATAAAATCCCGCAGCGTTAAAGGTAAATCCGCCGATTTTGGCCTTAAGGCCCAATTCGTAATTCCATAATGTTTCGTCATCAAACAATTGAAATGGCGAAAATGCCTGTAAGTCCCGAGCGTTGCAAATGCCGGCATTAAGCGGGTCGTTGACACCGCCAAGACGAAAGCCGCGCGAGGCTTGCGCGTTCAGCGTGATATCGTCGGCGACATTATAGCTGATCAGGAAACGCGGCGTGAAGCCGTCGGACGTTGTCGTTGCCGCCGCATTGGTATCACCGTTGGCAAAAATGCCTCCGCTTGTGATCACCCGGTCTTCGGTAAAGTCATAATAACGGCCGCCCGCGGTGAATGTCAGCCGGTCGGTAAATTGAAAGCTGGCTTCGGCGAAGAAAGCAAATTGCTCCAGATCAAAGGCCAGGTCGGAATTAAACGGCGAATCGGCATCGAAACCATTGGCAGTTGCGCTGGTCGGCGGGGCAGTACCCGCGATCCCGCCGGTGGTGCTATTTTGGAAAGCCGCATAACCTGGCGTTGGCAAGCGCTGCGCATAATCCCGGTTTACATCCGAATAAAAGCCGCCAAGAACCCATTGGAAGCGGCTATCATTATCCGATGCCAACCGTAATTCCTGCGTAAAAGTGTCCAATTGCGTCGTGTCGCGCAGGTTCGACGGGAGCAATGCCGCCGCTGGGTTAAAGCCAAACAGAGGAATAAAGGGGCTGATCACAACCGAACTGGTCAGCGCGGTTGCGTCGCGGCTAACCAATATCTCGCGATCCGAATAGCTGGTAACCGAGGTTAAGGTTACGCCGCTAAATTCGGCGTTGATAACCAAATCGGCGATAAAGGTTTCGTCTTGAAATTCTTCGTCAAGCAAAAGAAACTGTTCCCGCTCACCTAAAGTAACCGGAGGCACCGTTGTTGTGAACGGGTTGGCAAAGATATTAAATGTTTCTTGCCGATTAAATCCATCGGTAGAAATTTCTTGATAGATAACTCGCGGCGTTATGGTCACATCTTCTGTTGGTTTCAATGTCAGCGCCAGACGGCCACCATAGCGTTCGCCATCATTCACATCTTCGGTGAAGGCGCCGCCCGGCCCGCGTGCATTAATGAATCCGCCAAACTGTGTGTAATAGCCAACCGCTCGCAGGGCGATTTTATCTTCGACCAACGGCACGTTAACCGCGCCCTTGATGTTAAAGCCCAAATCATCGCCATCCACCAAATTGATATCGCCCTCGATCGAACCTTCGATCTTTGTCAAATTGGGTTGGTTGGTAATATAGCGGATCGTGCCGCCGATCGATCCCGACCCAAATAATGTCCCTTGCGGGCCGCGTAAGGTTTCCACGCGGTTCAGGTCGAACAGGTCGAGGTCCGGGGTAAATAGCGATAACGAAATCACCGATTCGTCCAGATAAATGCCAACTTGTTCTTTCACGCCGGGTTGATCGCGCACGACTTGCCCCGCCGAAATCCCGCGGATCGAAACCTGGCTTTGACCCGGTCCCAAATTTTGCACCGCCAGCCCGGCGACATTGCGCGAGAGATCCTCGAGCGTTACCGCGCCCGATTTTTGGATGTCATCGGCGGTTTGCGCGTTGATCGAAAAGGGGATGTCTTGCAAGTTGGCATCCCGTTTCGTCGCGGTAACAACGATGATATTCTTATCCTCTTCGCTCGCACTATCCTGCGCGAGGGCGGCTTGCGAGGCGGCCAACATCGCGGCAACGGAAACGGCCCCGGATAGCTTGATTGCAAGTTTGGAACGATGGAATTTCATATCGGCACCTCGTAATGGAATAGGGGTTGACGGTTGCGAATGACCTTACCTGACGTAAGATATGGGCGCATCATGTGCGAAGAAGCCGATATTTGTTACCAAAATCAACCATTAAAGCTTATTTTTACAAGGTGATGTTACATTTGCGCCACAGGTCGAGCCTCCCGCTATTTTGGTGAGGGTGCGGCCGGGCGGCCCCAACTTTCAACCCAGCGCGGCTTGCTTTTCCTCCGCCAACCGGTCAAGCTCGGCGCGGCTTTTCTTTTCGCTCGATGATTTTAGCTGGCCGCAAGCCGCCATAATATCGCGGCCGCGCGGGGTGCGCACCGGGCCGCTGATCCCCGCTTCAAAAATAATGCTGGAAAAACGCTTGATCCGCTCGGGTGTGGAACATTCATAGGCCGCGCCGGGCCATGGGTTGAAGGGGATCAAATTAACCTTGGCCGGCAGGTTATATTTGCGGATCAACCGGATGAGTTCCTGCGCGTCCGCGTCGCTGTCATTCTTATCTTTCAACATGACATATTCGAACGTAAGCCGCCGCGCGTTCGATATGCCGGGATAGTCGGCGCAGGCCTGCAACAATTCCTCAATCCCATATTTGCGGTTGAGCGGCACAATCTCATCGCGCACCTCCTTGGTCACCGCGTGGAGCGATACCGCGAGATTGACGTTGATCTCTTGCGCCAGCCGCTTCATCATCGGCACCACCCCGCTGGTGGAAAGCGTAATCCGGCGACGCGACAGGCCAAGTCCTTCATGATGCATCACGATTTTCATCGCATCGCGCACATTGTCGAAATTATACAGCGGCTCGCCCATCCCCATCAGCACGATGTTGGTGAGCATCCGGCCATCGGCGGAATAATGGCCTATTTCGTCATCGTCATCGTCATCGTCGTCATCGGCCTTGGCGCTGGCCATATTGCCGCGCGGCCATTCGCCCAGCGCGTCGCGCGCCAGCATCACTTGTCCGACAATTTCGCCGGGCGTCAAATTGCGCACCAGCCGCATCGTGCCAGTATGGCAAAAACGGCAATTGAGCGTGCAGCCAACTTGCGAGGATATGCATAAAGTGCCGCGATCCGCATCGGGGATGAAGACCATTTCATATTCCTGATCATCCTCGCTGCGCAAAAGCCATTTGCGCGTGCCGTCGATCGATATTTGTTCCTGCACCGCAAACGGGCGCGAGATTACAAAGCGCTGTTCGAGCCAGGGCCGCATGACCTTTGCAATATCGGTCATTTCTGCAAATTCGGTGACGCCGCGGTGATAGATCCAATGGAACAACTGCTTCGAGCGCAGCTTGGCCGCCTTTGCATCCATCTGCGATTCTTCGAGCAGCTCCTTAATCTGAAGATGCGTGAGACCCATCAGGTCGATGCGCCCGTCCTTACGCGGCGTAATCGCACGCGGCGTGACGACGGGATCGATATGGCCGGGAATCTGCATGATGCGCGTGCCTATAGGCGGCGCAGAACCGAAAAGCTAGGGCAGGTGCAGTCACATCCGCGCTATTTGGATTGGGCAACCCAATTTTTAACCTGCACTTCCAAAATATCGAGCGGTACCGCGCCTTGGCCCAGCACGATATCGTGAAAATCGGCCAGCTTAAACTTCGGCCCCAGGCTCTTGCTCGCATAGTCGCGCAATTCCCGGATTTTCAGCTCGCCCAGCTTATAAGCCAGCGCTTGCGCCGGCCAGCTGATATAGCGGTTCACCTCGGCTTCGATATTGGCGGGCGACAGCGCGGTATTGTCGGTCATAAAGGCAATCGCCTGAGCCTTGCTCCATCCCTTCGCATGGATGCCGGTATCGACCACCAGCCGGCAAGCGCGCCACATTTCATAAGAGAGCCGCCCCATATCTTTGGCCGGCGTATCATAAAGCCCCATTTCAATCCCCAACCGTTCCGAATAAAGCCCCCATCCTTCGACAAAGGCGGTAAAAAACGCGCCATTTTTGCGGAAATCGGACAAGGGCAATTCTTGCTGCAGCGCGATCTGATGATGGTGCCCTGGCACGCCTTCATGCACCGACAGCGCGGGAATTTCCCATAAGGGCCGCTGATCGAGCTTGGACGTATTCACATAATAAAATCCGGCAATGCCAATATCGGGCGAGCCGGGATTATAATAAGCCGTGGTCGTGCCCTCGGCTATTTCAACCGGAATTTCTTTGATCCCATAGGGCAAGCGGGGGAGGCGGCCGAACAGGCTGGGCATTTTGCCGTCGATAATCTTGGTGACGCGCGCCACTTTTTCCATCAATTCTTCGGGTGTTTTGGCGTAATATTGCGGATCGGTCCGCAAATGTTCGATAAAAGCCTCGCGCGAGGGATAGCCCACCTTTTTGGCGACCTCGACCATTTCGTTGCGGATGCGCGCCACTTCAGAAAGGCCGATATTATGGATCTCATCGGCGCTAAGACTGGTGGTCGTTTGATTGCGGATGCGATGCGCATAATAAACATCGCCGCCGGGTTGCGCCGATATGCCGGGCTTCACCGCGCAGGCGGGTTTGTAGCTTTTCACATACCAATCAAAATGTTTTTGCAAGGCGGGATAGATGATCGTGCTGATCGTTGTTGCCGCTTGCTGTGCCAATGCGTCAAACTCTTCCTGACTGATGGTATCGGCGCGCGCACGGCCATAGGGCGCGTAAAAGCGCGATGTTTTCACATCTTTGGCCATCAATCCCGAAATGCTATTTTCATATCCGGCCAGCGCATCGCAAGGCAGCGTATATTTGCCCTTGATCGCCACATTGGCCACCGCAATGCCCTCGTCGTTAATCCGGGCATATTGAGCCAAGCGCTTGTTATAGCTTTGATAATCGGCGGCCCGGCGAAAGGGCAGATTATCGGACATGCCCGCCACGGTTTGATGCCAGCCCGAACGATTGGTAAAGTTAATCGCGCGCTGCCCCAATTTATTGGCCTTGATTGTCTCATCGAGTGTGCGTTCCAAAATGCTAAATTCGATGCGGGCATTTTCGCTCAGCTTGTTCTTATCAATCGCGCCTAGCTTTTGCAGAAAATCGGCCGCGGCGGCGGCGCGCCGATCATCTCCCGCCAAGGTAAAATCGCCAAGCTCGTTGGCATAATCATCAATCCCCAGCGCGCTGGCCGTTAGCGGCGATTCCTTCAACGTATGCGCCCAATAAGCCTCAACCAGCGCGGTAAGCCGGGCATCGGCATCCGCTGAAGGTTGTGCCGTAACCGGCGCGGCGATCAACAGGGCGACAAAGGACATCCGAGCAAACAAAGGACGCATATTAAAATTCCCATCAGAAGAAATATTATGATGAGCTTATGCGACGCTCAATGATATGACCAGCAGAATTTGACGGAATCGCGGTGTCGCGCCTCGGTGCATCGCGGGCGTCATCTGTTTGACATTTTGGCAGTGCAGAGCCGACTGGACAGTTTAGAGCCGGCCGAAAAATGGCCAACGGCGTGAAGGGATCGATCATGAAATCAATCAATTTTCTTGCAATGGTTGCGGGCGCGGCGTTGTTGCTCGCGGGCTGCGCCGCAACGCGCGATCACAATGCGGCGGCTGCCGCGCCGGGAACGGCGGCGGGAACGGGGGCGCAAAATCAATTTGAGGCGCTGCGCGCTTATTATGCAAATCTGCAAGAACGGCTGCCTATGGCCCCGCCGGGCGCATCCTTACCCGCCGATCGCGCGATTACGCGCCTTGCCTTTGGCTCCTGCGTCAACGAAAATCGCGCCATGGCTTTCTGGAATGTCATCGCCGCAGAACAGCCGCAACTATTCCTGTTCATCGGCGACAATGTCTATGGCGATACCGCGTCGGTGCATGCGGCAACCATACCCTCCCTGCAAGACAGCTATCGCAAGCTTTCCAGCCGGCAAGAATTTGCCAATTTCCGCGGCAAAATACCGATGATGACGGTATGGGACGATCATGATTATGGCGCGAATGACGCGGGCGGCAGCTTTGCATTTAAGGAATATGCCGAAAAAATATATGAAAGCTATTGGGGCGCATCAGATGCCGTGCGCGCCCGCCCCGGCGTTTACGAAAGCCGCATCATCGGCCCCGCCGGCAAACGGGTGCAGTTTATCATCCTCGACACACGTTTTTTCCGCTCCGACCTTGCCCGCCTGCCCTACCGCGCCGAACGCCCGCCGCTGGGCGGTTACATCCCCAATGAAGACCCCGCCGCAAGCGTGCTGGGCGAAGACCAATGGGCATGGCTGGCCGCCGAATTGTCCAAGCCCGCCGAATTGCGTTTCATCGTGTCGTCCACGCAGGTGATCACCAGCGCGCATGGCTTTGAAAGCTGGTATAATTTCCCCAAGGAACGGGAAAAATTCTACCGGTTGCTGGCGGCAAAGGGCGTGAACAATGCCGTGCTGCTAACCGGCGATCGCCATTCGGGTGCAATGTATAAGGCGCAGGTTCCCGGCCTATCAAAGCCGCTTTATGAATTTACCTCCACCTCGCTGAATTTTGCCTTTGGCGATGGCGACAGCGGCGCAAAAGAGCCCGACCCCAGCCGGATCGGCGGATTTTGGTCGGTAGAAAATTTTGGCCAGATTGACATTGACTGGGCGGCAAAAAGCGTGACGATGAGCTTGAAAAAAAGCGACGGGAGCTTGATCGAGCGGCAGGTGATTAAACCGATCCAGTGATGGCCAATGTAACTTGTTTGGCCCGCACTTTTGGTGCAATTGCTGGTTATGAATGACAATATCAATCGCCTGCGCCGCGCAATCCGGCCATTATATCGGATGGCGGAGCCCGATGTGCTCGCCCCGCTTGTCGCCGCCGCGCGGCTGACAGCGAAGCAGCGCGCGGCCGTTACCGCGCGCGCGGCCGGGTTGTTGCAGCAATTGCGCGCCGCTCAATCGGACGGCTGGGTCAATCAATTTTTGCAAGAATATCGCTTGGGCAGCGAAGAGGGCACGGCGTTACTATCGCTGGCCGAGGCATTTTTGCGGGTGCCCGACCCCGGCACCGCCGATTTGTTGATTACCGACAAGCTGACCAATGCCGATTGGCGGTCGCATAAGGGCAAATCGGCGAGTATTTTGGTCAACAGCGCCACCTGGGGATTGGTGCTGGGCAAAGCGATATTGGGCGATGCCGAAGGCAGCCTGTTGAAACGGTTGATCGCCCGCAGCGGCGAACCCTTTGTGCGGCAGGGGGTGGGCGCGGCGATGCAGCTTATGGGCCAGGTTTTCGTGATGGGCCGCACCATCGATGAAGCGATGCAGCGCATGGAGACCAGCGAAAATTTGGGTTTTACCGCCAGTTTTGACATGCTGGGCGAAGCCGCGCGGACCCATGAAGATGCCGAGCGCTACTTCGAAAGCTATGGCCGCGCCGTCGCGGCGGTTGGCCGGAACCCCAATCGCGGCCATAGTATTTCGGTTAAGCTTTCGGCGCTCCATCCGCGCTATGAAACCGCGCAAGCCGGCCAATGCGTCCCCGAACTGGCCGACCGGCTCCGCCATCTGGCGCGCCGGGCGGCGGCGGCGAATGTTCAGCTGACCGTCGATGCCGAAGAGGCGGCGCGGCTGGAAATGAGCCTGGATATCATCGAAACGGTGGCGCGCGATCCGGCGTTATCGGGATGGGACGGGTTGGGCATGGCGGTGCAGGCCTATTCCAAACGCGCCCGGCCGCTGATCACCTGGATCGACGCTTTGGGTGCGGCAACCGGGCGGCGGGTTAAGCTGCGGCTGGTCAAGGGGGCATATTGGGATACCGAGATTAAATATGCGCAGGAACGCGGGCTTGCCGGATATCCGTTATTCACCCGCAAGGCGGCCACCGATGTCTCTTATCTCGCCTGCGCGCGCGATATGTTGACGGCCAAAAATATCCACCCGGCCTTTGCAACGCATAACGCCTTGACCGTCGCGACGATATTGGAATGGGCGGGCGGCGCGCGCGATTTTGAATTTCAACGGCTGCATGGCATGGGCGAGGGATTGTTTGAAAATCTGGTGCGCGAAGGGGGCTATCACTGCCGCACCTATGCGCCGGTGGGCGGTCACCGCGATTTATTGGCCTATCTGGTCCGGCGCTTGCTGGAAAATGGTGCGAACAGCAGCTTTGTCCATCAATTGGCCGACCGGAATATCAGCGAAGAAATATTGCTGGGCGATCCGGCGGAAAAAATATTGGCGGCGGGCGGAACCGCGCATCCGGCCATTCCCCTGCCATCGGCGCTATTCGCCCCCGAACGCATCAACAGCGCCGGTCTTGATCTGGACGATGCCGAGATATTGGCGGCCACCGCGCGGCAGGTTCAAACGCCGATATCCGATGATGCCGCAGCGCGGGCGCCAAGCACACCAGACACCGTGAAATTGGCGGTGACTCAGGCGCAAAAAACCTTTGCATCCTGGTCGGCAACCCCGGTTGCCGCGCGTGCCGATTGTTTGGACCGGCTTGCCGATCTGATCGAAGCACAACGCGGTGAATTGATGGCTCTGTTGGTGCAGGAGGCAAAAAAGACCATTCCCGACGCCCTGAGCGAAGTGCGCGAGGCCACCGATTTTTGCCGTTATTATGCGGCGCGGGCGCGGCGCGACCTGACGCCGCTGGATTTGCCGGGGCCAACCGGTGAACGCAACATCTTGCGGCATGAGGGCCGGGGCGTTTGGGCCGCCATTGCGCCATGGAATTTCCCGCTGGCGATTTTTCTGGGTCAGATCGCGGCGGCGTTGGTTGCCGGCAATTGCGTGGTTGCCAAACCCGCGCCGCAAACACCCTTGATCGCGCGCAAGGCGGCCGCCCTGACGCACCGGGCGGGTATCCCAAAGGGCGCGCTGCATCTGATCATCGGCGGCGCGGATGTCGGCGCTATGCTAACCAGCGACCCGCGCATCGCCGGCGTGGTATTCACCGGATCGGTCGCCGCATCCAAGGCCATCGCCCGCAATTTGCTAACCGGCGACACAAGGCCTTTGGTGCCGTTGATCGCCGAAACCGGCGGGGTGAACGCGATGATCGCGGATAGCACCGCGCTGACCGAACAACTGGTGCGTGACATTGTTATTTCGGGCTTTCATTCGGCGGGGCAGCGTTGCTCGGCGCTGCGGTTGCTGCTGCTGCAAGAAGATATTGCTTCGCAAACGTTGGCCATGCTCGGCGGCGCGATGGCCGCGCTCAAGATCGGCGATCCCGCCGATCCCGCTACCGATGTCGGGCCGGTGATCGACCGGGCCGCTTTCGACCGGTTGATGACATACCGGGAAAAAATGGCGGAACGGATCATCCATACGGCTACCGTGCCCAAATCCGGGTTATTCGTGCCGCCCACGATAATCATGCTCGATCATATGGATGATCTGCGCGAAGAATTTTTCGGACCGCTTATCCATGTCGCAACCTGGCGCACCGGCGGGATGGAAGCGGCCATCGCGGCGGTTAACGATAAGGGCTTTGGCCTGACGATGGGCCTGCACAGCCGGATCGCGCGCGCCGCCGATTTGGCGCAAGATCATGCCCGCGTGGGCAATCTATATATCAATCGGTCGATGACCGGCGCGGTTGTTGGCAGTCAGCCCTTTGGCGGGGAAGGGCTATCGGGCACAGGGCCCAAAGCGGGCGGCCCGCATTATCTTTTCCGATTTTGCGCCGAACGCACGACAACGATTGATACCACCAGCGCCGGCGGCAATGCGTCGCTATTGTCGCTCGAAGAAGATATCGCGTAAGACATAGCGCGGCGGATTAAACCCGCATGGGCATGAGCACATAGAGCGCAGCGGATTTTTCATTTTCGCGGATCAAGGTGGGCGCGCTGCCATCGGCGAGATGCAGTTCGACCGTGTCGCCTTCGATCTCGCCCAAAATATCCATTAAATAGCGCGCGTTGAAGCCGATTTCAAAACCTTCGCTGCGATATTCGCCCGATACTTCTTCGGCCGCGGTGCCATTTTCCGGGCTGGTGACCGACAGGGTGATCTTGTCATTTTCCAGCGCCATTTTAACCGCGCGGGTTTTTTCGGTGGCAATCGTCGCCACCCGGTCCACCCCCTGGCTAAAGGCTTTGGGATCGATCTTGAGCAGCTTATCATTGCCGGTGGGTATCACCCGGCTGTAATCGGGGAAGGTGCCATCGATCAACTTGCTCGTTAAAATGGCATTGCCCAATGTGAAACGGATCTTGCTGGCGGATAGATCAATCTGAATTTGGGCATCGCTGCTTTCATCCAGCAGCTTGCGGATTTCGCCGATACATTTGCGCGGAATGATGACATCGGGCATGCCTTCTGCTCCCGCCGGGCGCGGTAAGGTAACGCGGGCCAGCCGGTGGCCATCGGTCGCCGCGGCCTTTAACACCGGAACTTCATCTTCCGCCACATGCAGGAAAATACCGTTCAGATAATAGCGGGTTTCTTCGGTGGAAATGGCAAAGCGGGTTTTGTCGATAATCTGGATGAGCGCCGCCGCCGGCAGTTCAAAATGAGTGGGCAATTCGCCCTCGGCAATCATCGGAAAATCGTCGCGCGGCAATGTCGCCAGGCTGAAACGCGCTCGGCCCGCATTCACCGCCATTCGGCCATCGGCCGCATGCAATTGCACTTGCGATCCATCGGGCAACTTGCGCGCGATTTCAAACAAGGTGTGTGCAGATATTGTCGTTGCCCCCGCATTTTCGACATTGGCGGCAAAGGTTTCAACAATTTGCAGGTCAAGATCGGTCGCGGTCAACTTAATCTGGCCATTTTCGCTGGCTTCGATCAGCACATTGGAAAGGATCGGTATGGTGTTGCGGCGTTCGACAACAGACTGAACATGGCTAAGGCTTTTCAGCAAAGTCGCGCGTTCGATCGTGGCTCTCATATTCTAACTCTTCCCACCAAATTCTATTGTTGCAACCGGGCCATTATGCAGCAAATCCCGCAACGCTGTACCGGTTGCAACCAAAATTAGTCCAGCTTTCCTTAACGATAATGTGCGCAAGGGCAAGCCGATAGGCTTTGCAAGCTGCAATATCCTGTGGAATAAGCGCAAAAATGGCAATTTTGACAAATGGCAAACGCATTTTCATCGCGCGGCATGGGGAAACCATATTCAATAAAGTGGCCCGGATGCAGGGGATGGACGCGCATACACCGCTGACCTGGGAGGGCTGTGGACAAGCGGCGCGGATGGGCGAGGCGATGCGCCATCACATCCGCGATCCCTCCGCGCTCCGCCTGATCGCATCATCCAGCGGGCGGACGCTCCAGACCTTATCGCTGATCTGCGAACAGATTTTTGCCGACTGGCATACACATGAAACCGACCACCGGCTGCGCGAGATTGATGTGGGGGAATGGGAAGGCCAATATTACGCCGATCTGTTCCCCGATATCTACGAATTGATCGACCGCGAGCATAAATTATTCAAAAAATTTGCATTATCGGGCGAGGATTATGTCGCGGTCGCAAGCCGGCTGCGCGAATGGATCGCCGATCAACGCTTTGAGCGTGATATGCTGATCATCAGCCACGGCATGACCGCGCGGGTCTTACGCGGATTGCTGTTGGGTATGCCTGAACAGGAAGGATATGGCGCACCCATTGCGCGCAGCCTGTCGCAGGGCAGCATGGTCATGATTTGCGACGGCGTGGAGGAATTGGTTATCAGCGGCGATGGAAGCGGAGAAAAGGCGTGAGGCGGGGGGCTACCCTTGTTGCTCTGGCTTTGGCCGCGGCGGGCGCGTTTGCTATCCTTGGGCTTGCCGCTCCGGCTTTTGCCAAAGATCGGCTGGGTATCTATCATGGCTGGGCGGCGTTTAGGGATCCGGAGACGCCGCGATGCTATGCCATCGCCTCGCCCGAACAACGGGTGAGCGGATCGGTCCGGTCTGGCTATCTGTCGATTGGCTTCTGGCCGCGAGAAGGCGTCACGCACCAAATTTATGTCAGCTTGTCGCGTGATCGTTCCGCGAGCAGTTCGGTGGCGATAAGCGCCGGCGGGAGGCGTTTCCGGCTAAAGGCAAGCGCCAGCGGTGCTTGGGCGGCCAATCGCCGGGGCGACCTTGCGATCATCGCCGCAATCCGCAGCGCGGCCTCACTCAGCGTTGAGAGCATTGGCCGCGATGGGCGATCGATCATCGATGCCTATAGCCTGCGCGGTGCCCCTAGCGCGATCGATGCCGCGGCGCTGCGCTGCGCCCAATAGATGGCCAGGAAAATGACGGCGCGCGCGATAATCAATCAGGGCGCTGCCTTGTCTGGCAGCGCCCCGTTATTCTGGCTCAATTTGCCTGAACGCCTCAGCGGATTTTTGCGCTTAGCGTTACGCCGAAATAGCGATCGGCATCACGCGGAATATGCAGGCGCAGCCCGGTCCCGGTATTCAGCGTGACATAGCTGGTGTCCGCAATATTGCGAACAAAGACGGTTAGGCGATATTTTTCATCAATATCGGAAATGCCCAAGTTAGCGTTCCAGATGCCATAGCCATCAAGCGGGCCAATCTCGCCAATCTCAGAAAATTGCGAATCGGTATAGGTATAATTGGTTCCGGCAAAAATCTTGAAATTTTCGCCCACCGCCGTTTCATAATCGACCCCTGCATTCCCGCTCCATTCGGGTGCCAGCGGCAAGCGTTGCCCGTTGCGCACATCGGCGGCACCCGTCGTCGGGTTGGGATTAAATTCGCGCACGCGCGCATCGACATAGGCGACGCCGCCGCGGAAATTCAGGCCCTCAACGGGTTGAATGATGGTATCAACTTCAAACCCGCGCGAACGCACGGTTCCGGCATTGGTCAGATTGGTGATAAAAACGGCGGGCGAAATTTCGACCGAGTTATTCGCTTGAAAACCTTCATAAGTGGCGGTGAAAACCGCGACGTTTAATTGGATTCGCCGGTCCCAAAATTCCGATTTTAATCCGATTTCAAAAGCGTCGGAAATTTCCGCATCAATGGGCGGTGAATTGTTGGGGGCAGTGTGGTTAAAGAATACGTTAAAGGCAGGGCCCTTGTAACCGCGCGTGTAGCTGCCATAAAATAGCACATCTTCGGTTGGTTTATATTGGATCGATCCTTTACCCGATAGGTTATTCGTTACCGTGTCGCCGCGCGACAGATTGGTGCCGTTGCCGGGCACGGGGGTGCCGGTGATATTGCCGCCCGCACCAAAGGGACTTACGCCGGCGATATTCGCGGTTCCGCCCAGCGGCAGACCGGTCCGCGCATCGATGCCCGGCGCGCGGAAATGTGAAAAATCTAGAATGTCGCGGGTGAACCGCAGGCCCCCGGTGAAGCTCAACTGATCGGTCAGATTATAGGTCGCTTGACCAAAAAAGGCCCAGTTGGTCACATCAACATCGCTGAAAGAGGTTGCCGTGGGAACGCGGGTATTGACCAGATCGGTCAAATTGCAAAGCCGGGCGCCGGTTGCCGTAACGGGCTGGGTAGAACCGGGGCAAACCACGCTCGTCCGGGAAAAATCCTGTTGGTTGTTGGAAATAAACAGGAAAGCGCCCACCTGATAAACAAGATCTTTTGATTGATCCGAGGCAAGCCGAATTTCCGCCGATGTTTGCTGCGTCCGAACGGTACCCAGATCATGTAGCTGCCCGCCGGCGCTGGTTGCGCGCGGCAGGAAATCACCGTCGCGAATTTCGGTATTTTCCCAATTGCGATAGCCGGTAACAAAGCTCAACGTGTGATCATTCAGCACATCAAGATCCAACGAAGCGGTTAAACTCCATTGCCGGTCCAGACTTTCGGTAACCAAATCCTGATTGATGAAACGTTGATCTTCGCCCAGCACAAAGGGGGGTAGACCCAATTCGGCATTAAGAGCCGCCCCGCGCGAAATACCCGTCACCTCAGCGCAGCAATCATTGTTGGCTTCAAAATAATCGGCGATCACGCGGATGCGGGCGATGCCGCCATCATAGTCTAAAATACCGCGGGCGCCGTAATTTTCATAGCCATTGACCTGTTCATTCCGGCCGCCAAAAATATTGGTAATATTGCCGTCATAGCTGCCGTAAAAGCCGGTTAAACGCGCGGTCAAATCCTGCGCCAAAGGCCCGGACAGCGATGCCTTAAAGCGATATTCGTCGCCTTCATAATATTCGGCGCGCAGGTCGGCTTCCAAATCATTGGTGCCGCCCTTGGATACCAGATTGACCAGACCCGCCGATGCATTTTTGCCAAATAAAGTGCCTTGCGGTCCGCGCAAAACCTCAACCCGTTCCAAATCGATCAAATCGGAAAAAGCCTGCCCATTGCGGCTGAGCACAATGCCATCGACAACGGTGGACACACTGGGTTCAACCGCGGCAGAAAAAGTGATCGTGCCAACGCCGCGCAGAAACAGCGCGCTGTTGGCGCTGGTGGTGCCTTTGCGGAAGGTAACCGATGGCGCGAGCTTGCCGATATTTTCCAGATTGGCAACGCCCGATTCGATCAAACGATCGCCGGAAATGGCGGTGATGGCAATCGGCACATCCTGCACATTTTCTTCAACTTTATTGGCGGTTACGACGATTTCTTCGACCTGCGCATGCGCAGCGGTTGACATTGATAATGCCGCCAATGACGCGGCGCCCGCCAAAATGGCTTTCGCTGTGAATCTATGATTCTGAATAAGATTGACCACTGAATTTTCCTCCCAAGAAAATATATGCCGAACAAGATTGGGCATCGATGCATCTGCTAACGATCGCGGCATGAATGAAATATCGGCATTGATATGTCAAGCGGTGTCATATAGATAGGCAGCCGTCTGCATGAGGTTTTTTGCCATCTGTGGTTTATCGGCAACGGGCGGGTTAGAAGGAAATTTGTTCTTTGATTGAGCAACGGGCAGCTTTTGTCGCGCAAGATGGCGGCTTCGATCTGGTGATCGATGGCCGTTTGCTCATTCGGCACCGGCCGGACGCCCCCGCGATCCAGTTGGCGCGCGGCAATGCCCAGATCGAAATGCTGCGAGGTAACTTCAAAATTGAAGACCGGCCGTCGTTGCTGCCCGCGCTGACGGTGGCCGATGTCGCGGCGGACCGGGTGATCCTATATATGCAAGCCAGCCGCGCTCCGGCCGCAAGCTTAACGCTGCATTTCGGCGAGGAGGCAGCCGCGCTTCATATCGAAACGCACGATCCGGCCTGTGACCGGACGACGCTATTTTTCGTCGCCGAAGCCGGTGAACATATTTGCGGCGGCGGCGAACAGATGAGCTATCTTAATTTGCGCGGCCGTGCCTTTCCCATCTGGACCAGCGAGCCGGGCGTGGGCCGCGACAAGACGCGCGAATTGACGCAAATTATGGACCACGAGGGCATGGCGGGCGGCGATTATTGGACCACCAACTATCCGCAGCCGACCTTTCTATCGTCGCGCCTTTATGCCTGCCACCTGGAAAGCAGCGCTTATAGCCTGATGGATTTTAGCGACGGCGCGCGGCATGCGATCACCGTCTGGCAAGGCAGCGCACGCTTTGAATTTTTCACCGCAGGCGATTATCCGGGGCTGGTTTCGAAGCTGTCCGCCCGCTTTGGCAAACAGCCCGCTTTGCCCGATTGGGCGATCACCGGCGCGATTATCGGCTTGAAAGATGGCGAACGCAGCTTTGAACGGCTGGATCATATCATCGCGAGCGGGGCGGTTGTTTCGGGGCTATGGTGCGAAGATTGGGTCGGCATTCGCCAAACCAGCTTTGGCCGGCGGCTATTTTGGAATTGGGATTGGAATGCAGCGCGCTATCCGGGTCTACCCGCAAGAATAAAGGCACTTGGCGATCAAGGCATCCGCTTTTTGGGATATGTAAACCCTTATCTGGCGATTGACGGCGCGCAATATCAGTTGGCAAAGGCGGCGGGCTATCTGGCGCTACGGCTCGACAGCGATGCGCCCTATATCGTCGATTTTGGCGAATTTGATTGCGGTATCGTCGATTTCACCAATCCCGATGCTTGCGATTGGTTTGCCGAGCGGATTATCGGCAAGGAGATGCTCGATTTCGGCCTGTCCGGCTGGATGGCCGATTTTGGCGAATATCTGCCCACCGACTTGCGTCTGTATGATGGCCGCGATCCGATGCTGGCGCATAATCAGTGGCCGGTGCTTTGGGCGAAGGTCAATGCCGATGCCGTCGCGCGGCGCGGCAAGACGGGGGACGCGCTATTTTTCATGCGCGCTGGATTTTCGGGCGTGCAGCAGCATTGCCCGCTATTATGGGCGGGCGACCAATGCGTCGACTTTTCCCGCCATGACGGCATTGGCACGGCGATTACCGCCGCCCTTTCCGCCGGGCTGGTCGGCAATACTTACAGCCATAGCGACGTCGGCGGATATACTTCGCTACACGGGCTGGTGCGCAGCGAAGAGCTGATTATGCGCTGGGCCGAAATGGCGGCCTTCACGCCGGTGATGCGCACGCATGAAGGCAACCGTCCTGATGACAATCTGCAGGTCGATTCAAACCCCGCCCTGCTTGCACATTTTGCCGCGATGAGCCGCGTGCATGCCGCGCTGGCGCCCTATGTCAAAAGCCTGATCGCCGAAGCAGGGGCCACTGGCCTGCCGCTGCAACGGCCATTATTCCTGCATTATCCGGCCGATCCGCAAAGCTTCGAAATTCAGGATCAATATCTATATGGCGCCGACCTGTTGGTCGCGCCGGTGATCGAAGCGGGCGCATCGGCGCGCGCGGTTTTCCTGCCCGGCGATGCGCCCTGGGTGCATATCTGGACCGGAAAGGGATATCTGCCCGGTCAGCACATAATCGACGCGCCGTTTGGCGCGCCGCCGGCATTTGCGCGCGCCGATAGCAGCTTTGCCGATCTGTTTGCCTCGCTTGTCGCCGCGCGCGGGCAGATTTCGTTATGAGCATTCGCAGCAACATTCGCGATGTTTCGGCGCTGGCCGGGGTTTCGGTAAAAACCGTCAGCCGCGTGCTCAACGAGCACCCCTATGTCAGCGTGACAACGCGTGCCAAGGTCGATGCGGCGATGAAACAGCTCGATTTCAAACCCAGCGTTGCGGCGCGGATTTTGGCGGGGACCAAATCTGGGCAAATCGCGCTGATTTACGATAATCACAGCGCCTATTATATCAACCAGATTCAAGCTGGCTGCTGGCACCGCTGCCACGAAGAAAATATCCGCTTGCTGGGGCAACCGGTCGACGTGGCCGATCCCGCCATTGCCGAGCAAATCCGCGGGTTGGTGAGCGAAACCCATGTCGATGGCATCATCTTGTCATCGCCAGTGACCGATTGCGATCCCGTGCTGCGGCTGCTCGAACGGATGGGCATTCCCTTTGTGCGAATTTCGCCGGGAACCAACCATGCGCTCACCTCGTCGGTGTTTATGGACGATGCGCAGGCGGCGGATGACATGACGATGCATTTGATCAATCAGGGCCACCGGCGGATCGGATTTATCAAAGGTCACCCCAACCATATGGCGTCGGATGAGCGCCTGTTTGGTTATCGCCGTGCGCTCGATCGCGCGGGATTGCCGTTTGAACCGAGCCTGATCGCGGAGGGCGAATTTGATTTTGACAGCGGGCTTGCGGCGGGTGAGCTATTCTTGGCAATGGCCGACCCGCCGACCGCGATTTTCGCCAGCAATGATGATATGGCCGCCGGGGTTCAGGCCGCGGCGCATCAGGCTGGGCTGGATATTCCAAGAGACCTGTCGGTGGCCGGATTTGACGACACCACTTTGGCGCGGATGCTTTGGCCGCCGCTGACAACCATCCGGCAGCCGATTTTTGAGCTTGCCAAGGCCGCCACCGATTTGCTGTTATCGGGTGCGACGTTGATCCACCGCCGCTTACCCCATGAATTGATTGAGCGGCAATCGGTGGCCGCGCCCAATCGTATTTTTACCAAGGAAGAAATTTGAATGGATAATATTTCACAGACCGCAAAATACCGAACATTGGGCAAAAGCGGGATTGAGGTATCCTCACTCGCCTGGGGCATGTGGCGGTTTGCGGGCGATGCCGGCCCGGCGGCCACGCTTGTCCGCACCGTGCTGGAATGCGGCATTAATTTCTTCGACACCGCCGATATTTATGGCTTCAAAGGCCCCGATGGTTTCGGCGATGCGGAAAGCTTGCTGGGGCGGATATTCGCCAGCGAACCCGGTCTGAGGCAAAAAATGATCTTGGCGAGCAAGGGCGGGATCATGCCGCCGCTGCCTTATGACAGCAGCGCGGCTTATTTGACCGCCGCCATCGATGCGTCGCTGGTCCGGCTCGGCACCGATTATCTTGACCTATGGTATATCCACCGGCCCGATATCCTTACCCACCCGCAAGAAATCGCCCGGACGCTGGATGATGCGGTGCAGGCCGGAAAGATCAGGGCGATTGGCGTGTCGAACCATACCACCGCGCAGATTAACGCGCTGCAATCCTTCCTGAATGTGCCGATTGCCGCGACCCAGCCCGAATTGTCCCCCTTTCGTCTGGGCCCAATTGAAAATGGCGAATTGGATCAGGCGATGCAGATGGATATGGCGGTGCTTGCCTGGTCGCCGCTGGGCGGCGGGCGCATTTCCGATCCGCAAAGCGCGCGGGACAAAGCAACCACCGCCGCGCTCGACCAAGCGGCGCAGGCGCATAATGTCAGCCGCGCTGCCGCCGCCTATAGCTGGATCATGGCGCATCCATCACGGCCCATTCCCATCATCGGATCGCAAAATGCGGCGCGCATCAAAGAGGCGGCGGACGCTTATAAGGTGCAATGGACCCGCGATAGCTGGTACGATATTTTTGTCGCGTCAAGAGGAGAGCCGCTGCCATGAGCCAAACCCCATCCGACCGCCCCTGCGAAATCAGCTGGTTTTCGGCGCTTTGCGACGATGATTATGAATTTCTGGGTCATCCCGACCCGATGCTGCAATCAAGCTGGGACCATTGCCGCAATATCGCATTGACGGCGCAAGCGGGCGGTTTTGACAATATCCTGCTGCCATCGGGTTATCAGCTCGGGCTGGACACAACCGTCTTTGCCTCGGCGATCGCGCCGTTGCTCACCCGGATGCGCGCGTTGATGGCGGTGCGGATCGGCGAGGATTGGCCGCCGCAACTCGCCCGGCGGATCGCGACGATCGACCGGATCATGGGCGGGCGGTTGACGGTGAATATTATCTCATCCGACCTGCCGGGACAAAAATTGGATAGCGAACCGCGCTATGCCCGCACCGTTGAAGTGATGAAGATTTTGAAGATCATGCTATCGGGTCAGCATTTGTCGCATCAAGGCGAATTTTATCAGCTTGATCTGGATCCCCCGCGCATGACGACAATGTCGGGAAAATGCCCGCCGCTCTATTTTGGCGGGTTAAGCCCTGCCGCGCGCGAGGCCGCCGCCGAAGCCGCCGATGTCTATTTGATGTGGCCCGACACCATGGACAATGTCCGTGATGTCGTGGCCGATTTGCGCGAACGCGCCGCAAAGCATGGCCGGACGCTGAAATTCGGCTACCGCGCGCATGTGATTGTGCGCGAAACCGAGGCCGAAGCCCGGGCCTATGCCGCGCGGCTGCTTTCAAAGCTCGATGATGACGCGGGCGAGGCGATCCGGCAAAAATCGCTCGATGCCAAGACCGCCGGGGTTGCGCAGCAAAGCGAGCTGCGCGCCGCGGCATCCGATGACGGTTTTGTCGAAGATCACCTATGGACTGGGATTGGCCGGGCAAGGTCGGGCTGCGGCGCGGCGATTGTCGGCGATCCTGATCAAGTGCTTGCCAAAATCCGCGCTTATCAGGCGGAGGGCATGGATGCCTTCATCCTGTCGGGATATCCCCACGCCGCCGAATGCGACCTATTCGCGCGCCATGTGCTCCCGCATTTGAACCACGGACCGCTGATGCTTGATGGTTAGAGCATTTTGCGTTAAATGTGGATCGATCCAATCCTCCCCGGAAGCGGGGAGGTGCCCGCAGGGCGGAGGGGTCCCAGACTGAGTAAAAGGCAATGCAGGCGGGGAGCTGGCCCCCCTCCGTCGGCTTCGCCGCCACCACCCCGGTCCGGGGAGGATTGATACAGATCCATCGCAAAACGCTCTAGCGTTTCTATCGCCTTCATCAATATGTTATGCCGCCGCCAAAAGGCCATCATGCGGGTTAACCCCGGCGCGTTCAAAATGGGCATGGGCTTCCTGATAAGCGGTTGGAACCGCGATATTCAACTGTTTGCGCACTTCATCCAGCGGCAGAGGCAACAAGGCAACAATATCCTGAAAACCGATGACCTGCGCTTTGCGGCCGTTACGCTGCGCCTGCCTTATCGCTTTGAAAATCGGCGTTCCCGCCGGCGCCCGGCGTTTGAGTTCCAATCCGCCCGCATAAGCGATGAAGTAAAAACCAAGGCTGTGATTCTGGCTATAGCTAAAGGCGAGCACACATTGTTCGCCCAGCGGATCGCGGCCATAGCCGGTGAGGATATGGTTCATATCATGCGTATCGCGCAAGCGATTGTTGAACCATTTTATTTGATCGTCAAAATCGGGAATATTGCGGGCAAATTTCTTGCTTTCTTCGACCAGTCCGTTGGCGGTCAGCCCTTCGGCCTCCATAAATTCCGCATAGGTCCGGCCCAGCGATCCCGCCGGCATCGCCCAAAGCGCGGCATGATCATCGAGCAGATCGGGCAAATTCTCACCCCGGCGACGCAGCATGAGGCCCTGTTCGCTTTGCAGGAATGCGATTGCCTCGCGTAAAAACCGCTTGCCGCGCAGATTATAGGTAATGTGAAACACTTGCTCGGTATCTTCTTTATCCGCGATCAACTTGCGAAAATGACGCAGCGCCTTCAACGGACGGATGGCCCCGGCCGGACGATTAGGGTGGAGGAGTGGGATATCGGTCATAGTCATGGTTCCAGCGTTTTTTACGGCAAATGCAAAAATTCGCAAAAGATTATGAATTGCTTATCATTCTCACCTGACTAACAATCGTGTGAACAAGGACAAGCAAAATTTTCGCGGGCGCAAGCTTAGCTCTTTTCGGCACCTTCGCACTCGGCTAGGCAGGCAATATGAAACCTCATGATACTATCGCCTATATCGACCTACCCGCTTATTCGGATGAGGAGCAAGTGGCCCGCGCGCGCGCCGCTTATGATCGATTGAAAATACGGCGAACCTGCCGGCATTTTTCGGACGAAGCCGTGCCGCGCGCGGTGATTGAATATGCGTTGCTCGCGGCGGGCACCGCACCCAGCGGTGCCAACCACCAGCCCTGGTTTTTTGCGGTCATCGAAAGCGCAGAAAAGAAAAAGGCGATCCGTGAGGCCGCGGAGGTGGAAGAGCAAGCTTTTTACAATGGTAAGGCATCGCAAGAATGGATTGAGGCGCTGGCACCGCTGGGCACCGATTCGGACAAGCCCTATTTGGAAACGGCGCCTTATTTGATCGTTATATTTGGTCAACGCCGGGGCGGGATGTTCCCCGGCGATGACAAGCAAAATTACTATGTGAATGAAAGCGTGGGGATCGCCGCCGGCATGTTGATCGGCGCGCTCAATGAAGCGGGTTTGGCCACGTTAACGCATACGCCCAATCCGATGAAGTTTCTTAATCGTGTTTGCGGCCGGCCCGTGCATGAAAAACCGATGATGATAGTGGTTGTGGGAAAACCAGCGGCGGATGCGACCATCCCTGTGCACGCCACCCATAAAAAGCCGCTCGACCAAATCGCAAGTTGGCTGTAATATTCCGATAACACACAGGCGAGGTAACGGCCTCTTGGCAGCCGTGCACCAATTGGGGGAGTGACGAGGTGAACCATAAAGCGCCGGCGGCCGAGCGCCATCAAAGCCTTGATATATTACGCGGCTTTGCGGTCATGGGTATATTGGCGATGAATATCGTCGCCTTTTCCATGCCGGATATGGCCTATATAAACCCCGTTATTTATGGCGGGTATGAAGGCGCTGATCTTGCCGCATGGGCCGCCGGTTTCATCTTTTTTGACGGTAAAATGCGCGCGTTATTTTCTTTGCTATTTGGCGCGAGCATGATGTTGATCATCGACCGGGCCGCCGCAAAACAGATTGAGCCAGGACATATCCATTATCGCCGAATGGCATGGCTCGGCCTGTTCGGGCTGGTCCATTTTTACTTTATCTGGTGGGGCGATATATTGTTTCTCTATGCGGTTGCCGGATCGCTGGCCTATCTGTTTCACCATCTGGAAAGCAGGCCGCTGATCAAATGGGCGCTGATCATTTATGCCGCTGGTTTCATGCTATTTTCGCTATCCATGGCCGGAATGTTTTATGCCGAATATCTTGCCAAAGCGCCCGGTGCGGGTGCGGAAGCAATATCGGCCTATCAGGCCATATTGGCCGGTATCGGCGGCGATCCCAAAGCGATCGCGGCGCAAATCGCGCTCCACCGCGCAGGCTATGGTGATATCCTATTTGAAAAACTGACGCAGCGGCTGTTCGACCCGTTCATCAATCCGTTCATCTTTATTTTTGAAACCCTGCCCTTGATGCTGCTGGGTATGGCCCTGTTGAAAAACGGCTTTTTGCTGGGTATGGCGAGCGCAGCCTCCTACCGGCGATGGGCATTTTGGGGTATCGGCATCGGAGTTATTTGCACCGGCATCTGCGCTTACATGATCGCGGCGAGCCATTTTGATCTGATCCGAACGGTCTTTGTGCAAATGGCGGTGACGATACCGCTACGTTTGATCCTGGCCATTGGTTATATTGCGGCTTTGATGATCATCATCCAAAAAACCAAAGGCAGCGCATTTATGGCGCGGGTCGCCGCCGTGGGCCGCGCCGCCTTTACCAACTATATCGGCACCAGCCTTGTTATGACCAGCATTTTTTATGGCTATGGTTTGGGTCTATACGGTCATATTGGGCGCGCCGAATTATATCTATTCGTGCTGGGTGCCTGCATGATCATGCTGCTGTGGTCAAAGCCATGGCTCGCGCGATACCGCTATGGGCCGCTCGAATGGTTATGGCGTTCGCTCGCGCGATGGCAGCGGCAACCGATGCGGTGAGGCCCCGCTTTTGACGCAGGGCCTATGTGATTCCTATTTCACGCTGTCCGCGCTAGAGCATGATGCTATTCGCCGATGGGTATGGAGATATTTCGCGCCGGCGTATTGCCGCGCTTGACACCCAAGAACATGGCGGTGCGTTTCAACCTTTTGGCTTCATTCAATGCGGCGACCAATTCGCCGCTTGATGATATCGGCTTATAACTGGCCGATACGATAATGTCGCCGCGGCGCATGCCCGCCGCCGCCGCCGAGCCAACACCAGCAATATCGATAATCACCCCTTTCGTCTCCGCAGGAACGCGCAATATTCGGGCAATTTGCGGGGTGATCGGGATGACGCTGAAACCAAAGGCGTCGCGCAAGATTTTGGCTTCGTCGCTGCTGCTGTCGCCTTCGAAATCTTTTTCTTCTTCGGGATTAAACTGGCTTTGGACTATTTCATTTTCGGGCGGGCGTTCGCCAACTACGACTTGAATGGTTCGGGGCTGACCCTCGCGCAATATCTCCAGCGGGATTTTGGTGCCCGGCTTGGTATTTGCGACAATGAAGGACAAGGTACGTTCCGGCGTCACGGCCTGCCCATTGACCTTCAGGACGACGTCATCTTCTTTCAGGCCGGCTTTGTCGCCGGCCTGGCCCGCAACCAAGGATGTTACAATTTCACCCCTATCTTTATCTAAACCCAACGCTTCCGCATCGGTTTCGGCAACCGGGCGGATGCCAATGCCAAGATAGCCGCGCTCCACTTTCGCGCCGCTGCGCAATGTATCCACAACCGTTTTGGCTTCTTCGGCCGGAATGGCAAAGCCAACACCGATGTTGGCACCGTTGGGGCCGATCAGCCGGTTGTTGATGCCGATCACCTCACCCTTCAGATTGAACAATGGCCCGCCGCTGTTGCCGGGGTTGATCGCGGTATCGGTTTGAATGAACCGGTCATAAGCGCCGCCGACGCCAATATTGCGCTGCAACGCCGAAACGATCCCTGCGGTAACCGTGCTGCCCAGGCCAAGCGGGTTGCCGATCGCAACGACCCAGTCGCCCACCCGGCTTTCTTTGGATGAACCCATCGTCACAAAGGGCAGGTTAGCCGCCTTAATTTTAATTACCGCCACGTCGGATGATGGATCTCGCCCGATGATTTCGGCGTCATATTCTTTGCCGTTAAACAGCTTTACCGTCACGCTATCAACTTCTTTGTCGAGCAGCGGCCCGCTGGCGATCACATGATTATTGGTGACGATATAGCCATCGGCGGAAATGATGAAGCCCGAACCGCCGCTTGATTGTTCGCGCTCCACCGGTGTGCGCTCGCCGGTAAAAGGATTGGTGCGAATGGCAAATGGCACCTTTTGTTTGGTGGCAATGTTGACCACGGCGGGTTGCAGTTTTTCCGCAAGATCGGCAAAGCTGGTCGGCGCGCCGGCCGGAACCAAACCCGATTGCGACACCGAAACCGCCGTTTGCGCGGTTACCGGATTTCCGGTGACCAAAGCAATGGCACTGCCCGTGAGCAACAAAACCGTCGTTACAGAATAAGCTATACGCACCGAAATTTCCTCTCATTTACAACATATGTTACGGCTTGCCGAGCCAGTCCGCGCGGACGGTATGTACCGAAGCCAGCTGAACGCCAATTGAATATTCTACCGATCATTGCGGCCACTGTAGCGAACCATCGAAACGGTTCGACCAACGACATTCGGCCGTTGGCCGCGTGGTTGGTCCCGACATTGTGCGTTCGAACCACGATATCTCACCTGCCTTGTTCGAATTTGCGCAAATAATCGTTACCCGATGACATCACAATACTGGTTTGCGCATCTTTGCTTAAAAATGTTTTGCGATAACTTTGCATGGCGCGGTAGAAATCATAAAATTGCGCGTCCTTGCCATAGCTTTCGGCGTAAATTCGGGAAGCTTCTGCAATGGCATCGGCGCGGATGATTTGTGCTTCCTTCAAGCCTTCGGCCTGGATCGTGGCTCGCTCCTGTTCGCGGGCCGATTCCATCCGGCGATAGGCCGATTCGAGCGCGGTTCCTTGCGGCAAATCGGCGCGCTTTATGCGCACATCCAAAATGCTCGCGCCATATTTCTGCGCCTCCCGGTTCAGCTCATTGTTGATTTTTGACATAACTTGCCCGCGCTCTGCGCTCAACAAAGCCGTGAAGGACCGGCGGCCCAATTCGTTGCGCACCGACGAACCAAGCGTTTCCGCCAGCCGGGCATTCAAGGTCTCTTCGTTCCGAACGGTGGTAAACATTAACAGCGGCTTGGTGATGCGATAACGCGCAAAGGCGTTAACCTCGACTTGCAGCTGATCGGTAGACAATACCTCGCGCGGTTCCATCTGAACGCTCAAAACGCGCTTATCGACATATTGGATTTGTTCAACAAAAGGGATGCGGAATGTTAGCCCAGCGTTGGTTCCGCCAAAATTTTCATTGGGTTGATAACGGTTCACAATCCGCTTGGGCTGGCCATAAGAGGTGATGATCGCCTGATCGGTTTCGCCCACGATCGAAACCGATTGCAACATCAAAATGATCAACGCGACCAAACCCACGCCAAGCGCAAGCGGATTGGCTATAATTTTTTGGAAGATATTATTTTCCATCACTTCTTCCCCTGCACTTGCACATCGCGGGCGGCATTGGCCGCATCGACGCGTCTTTTTATCTCCGGCAATGGCAGGAACGGCGTGACGTTGCCCGATTCAACAATGGTTTTGTCAACCTGGCTCAACACCTCTTCCATCGTTTCATAATACATCCGGCGCTTGGTCACTTCGGGGGCAAGCCGATATTGTTCGTAAATCTTGTCAAATTCCGCGGTTTCGCCCAGCGCTTGCTCGGTAACTTGGCGCGCATATTTCCGCGCTTCGTTCAAATATCCCTCGCGCTGCTGCTTGGCCGCATTCACCGCGCGAAAGGCCTCGCTCACCTCTTCTGGTGCGGCCGATTGCTGAATATCGATGGCCTTGATTTGAACGCCCGAACGGTAGCTATTTAATATGGCTTGCATCCTTTTTTGCACATCGGCTTGAATATTACTTCGGCGCGGACCAATGGCATCATTGAGGGAAAAATTGGCAACCGAGGCGCGCATCGCGCTTTCGGCCACTTCGCTCACCGTTTCTTCGGGCGCATCCAGTTGAAACAGAAAACGCGCCGGATTGCTCACTTGCCAACGGACATTATAGGCCATGTTGATGACATTTTGGTCGCTGGTCAGGATAAGATTTTCGGACTCGCTGACCAAAGATCCAATGGTGATCGTGCGCACTTGACCGGTGTCAACTTTTTGCAAACGCTGCATCGGCGCGGGCGCCGTGAAATGAATACCCGATCCAACGGTCCGGTGATATTTGCCAAATTGCGTTATCACGCCGCTTTCCGCCGGCTCCATACGGTGAATGCTGGTCCACCCCAGCCATATGGCGATAAAGCCAATGGCAATCCATGGCCAATAAGATTTGCCATCGGCGCGTTTGGGCAGGCCGCTCCAACCGCCGCCGCCTTTGCCGCCGCCGCCCGCACGGCGCAGCAATTCTTCGAGCGATGGCCCGCGATCTTTGCCGCGTGCCTTGCCGCCGTCTATTGAAACCGGCTCCCAAGGATTGCCGCCTTTTTTGCCGCCGCGGCTGTCGTCATTGCCCGGTCCGCTGGGTGGGTCCGCCTTTGGGCCAGACCCCGACCCGCCAACATCCCACGGACTCCGATTTTCCGAGATTCCATTTTCTAAGATTATATTTGCGCTGCCCTTCGGCGTTGCCGCCGTATCATGATTTTTCCTGTCCATATTTTCTTTATAGGAAGCAATCTTGAGAAAAACAGTGTCAATCCCGCAAAACTGATTCTATTTGCTATTTTTATGGTTACGGAAATGATTTTGAAAGCGGCGCTCGGCGATTTGAGCCTGGGCCGCGCCAGCGGTTTTAAGATCGCCGATGGCCGGGTTTCGGTGATGCTCGATGTTTCGGGCCTGCCGCCGTCGGCACGTACGGCGCTCGTTGCCGATATTGAGACGCGGCTGCGCTGCGTGCCCGGCGTAAGCGATCTGCGCATCATGCAAACCGCCGAACGGGTGATGCCCCGGTTGATCGCAGTGGCCAGCGGCAAGGGCGGTGTGGGCAAATCGACGCTATCGGCCAATCTTGCCGTGGCGATGAGAAAAGCCGGGCGTGCGACCGGTTTGGTGGATGCCGATATTTATGGCCCCTCGCAGCCGCGCTTGCTTGGCGCTGAGGGGATAAAGCCCGAAGCGCAGGATAAAAAACTGATCCCGGTGGTGGGTGCGGGGCAGGTGCCGTTTTTGTCGATGGGGCAATTGGTAAAGGCTAATCAGGCAATTGCCTGGCGCGGCCCGATGGCGGGCAATGCATTGGCTCAATTGGTCGATGCGCATTGGGGTGATGTGCGCGAGTTGATCGTCGATTTGCCGCCGGGAACGGGCGATATCCAGCTTTCGATGATCCAAAAGCATAAACCCGCAGGCGCGGTGATTATTTCGACGCCGCAGGATCTGGCGTTGATCGACGCGATGCGGGCGATCAACTTTTTTGATACTGCGCAAGTGCCGATTATCGGGATGGTTGAAAATATGTCAGGCTATATCTGCCCACATTGCGGCAATATCAGCGATCCTTTCGGCGCGGGCGGGGCGCAGGCCGCCGCCAAAAATTTGAATATACCCTTTTTGGGCCGGATCCCGCTGGATATCGCGATCCGCCATGCCAGCGATGAAGGCGTGCCGCCCGCGCTCGGCGACGGCCCGATTGCCGCGGCCTATGACGCCATCGCGGCGCAGCTTTCTCGCTGGCTGGACATGGCGCAGACGGCATAAAAGAATATTGATGAACCGCTATACCGCCAACAACCCCCAACCGATGCGCTTCACCCGGCGTAATTTTTTGATCGGCGGGGGCGTTGGGACCGGCTTATTCGTCGGCTATGCTTTATGGCCAAGACAATATGCACCCAATCTGATCGCCGCCAAAGGCGAGCATATTTACGGGCCATGGTTGAAAATTGCCGAAGATGGCAAAATTATCGTCGCGGTGCCGCAAAGCGAAATGGGCCAAGGTGTCTATACGCAATTGGCGCAGATTATCGCCGCCGAACTGGGTGCCGATTGGCGCACCGTTGCCGTCCAGCCGGCAATGTCCAGCCCGCTGTTCGCCAACCTCCTGCTCGCGCGCGAATGGGGATCGGATAGGCTGGATGCCGGTAGCGCTGGCGGTAACGCTGGCGGAGATGCGCTCAATTCGGACGGTTGGGGCAGTTTGGATATGAGCGGGGAATTGGCGAAGCGGCGCAGCTTTGTTGCAACCGCGGGTTCATCATCGGTGCGCCAATTTGAAGCCCCGCTGCGCGAAGCCGGCGCGGTGGCCCGCGTTATGCTGTGTCAAGCGGCGGCCGCGCGGTGGGGCAGCGAGTGGGAAAATTGCGAAACGCGCGATGGCTTCGTCATTTTTGGCAAACGCCGCCTGTCCTTTGCGCAGCTGGCCACCGAAGCGGCGCAATATGACCCGCCCAGTCCCGCCCCGATCCTGGCATCAACCCAGGGCACTTTATCGGGCAACGATCTTTTGCGGCTTGATGTTGCCGCCAAAGTCGACGGCAGCGCAACCTTCGCGGGCGACGTGCGATTGCCCGATATGCTCTATGCGTCGGTACGCGGCGGCCCGATTGGCGACAGCCGCTTGAAATCCTTTAACCGCAAAGGCGCGCGCGGGGTGCGCGGATTGGTCACGGTGGTCAGCAGCGAGCATTGGCTGGCCGCGCTGGCCTCCAATTGGTGGGCCGCCAATCAAGCGCTCGACAAAATGGCGCCGATATTTGAAACGGCCGGTGCCATGGCCGATAGCGGCAAAATTTCCGAACATTTGGCATCGCGTTTTTCCAAGGGCAAAGGAGAGCGGCTGTATAGCGTCGGTTCGGTTGAGGCCTCGTTGGAAAAATCCGCCATAACCCGCGTGATAAAGGCCGAATATTATGCCGCGCCCGCGCTGCACGCGCCGCTCGAAACACGCAGCACCACGGCGCATTTTCAAAATGGCCGGTTGCAATTGTGGGCGGCGACGCAGGCCCCCGAGGCGGCAAAGCAAGCGGCGGCGCGGGCCATTGGCATATCGCCCGATAATGTCGTGCTATTTTCGATGATGGCAGGCGGCAGTTTCGGGCGCAATTTTGACAGCCAAATTGCTGCGCAGGCCGCTGTGCTGAGCAAAAAGCTTGCGCGCCCGGTGCAGGTTATCTGGTCGCGGCCCGAAGATATCATGCGCGATCACACCCGCGCGCCCGCGCTGGCCAAAATGACCGCATCGCTCAGCACCGACAATCGCATTCAAGGATTGGAGGTGCGGATTGCCGCGCCATCGGCGGCGCGCGAGCTGGCCGCGCGGATGGACGGCGAACGGCCCGCGCAGGCCATAAAAACGGCAAGCAAGCAAGCGGAAGTTATGGCGGTTGAAGGCGCGCTGGTCCCTTATGCCATCGCCAATTTGAATATTGACCATTTCCCCGCCCGGATATCGATCCCATCGGGGCGCTGGCGCGGCAATGCGCATAGCTATACCGCTTTTTTCATCGAATCCTTCATCGATGAGCTGGCGGCCAAGGCCGGCATTGAACCCTTGTCCTTTCGCATGCAGATGCTGACCGGGCAAACCCGGCTTGCCCGCTGTTTAACCGGAGTGGCCGCGCTTGCTGGTTGGGACGGCGGCGCTGGCGGCAGCGGCAAAGGGCTCGCCTGTCACGCGATGCGCGGCAGTTACATTGCGTTGATCGCATCGGCCCGGACCGATTCGGATGGCGTCCGGGTGAACCGCATTTCGGCGGTGGTCGATGCCGGGCGGATCATCAACCCCGACATCGCCCGGCAACAGATTGAGGGCGGTATTGTCTTTGGCTTGGCGCAGGCGCTGGGCGCGTCGACCGAATTTGAAGCGGGGTTGCCGCTCGCCCGCCGGTTGAATGATATCAACTTGCCCCGTCTGGCCGACATTCCCGAAATAGAGATTGAATTTATCCGCAGCGTTGAAGCGCCGGGCGGAATTGGGGAGATCGGCGTCGCCCCGGTCGCTCCGGCGCTGGCAAATGCGCTATATTCGGCGTCGGGCGTGCGGCTGCGCGAGTTGCCGTTGCTTTCGGGCGGGCTTTGATGGATAGCGATCCGATGCAAATTCCCGCCAATCACCCGCCGATCCCGCCCGCCAAAATTGGTGTGCTGCTGGTTAATTTGGGAACGCCCGATGCGCCGACGCCGTCCGCCGTCAAACGCTATCTGAAGCAATTTTTATCCGACCGCCGTGTCGTCGAAATTCCGCCGCTGATTTGGCAGCCGATTTTGCGCGGGATTATTCTGAATACACGGCCCAAAAAATCGGCGAAAGCCTATGCAAAGATTTGGACCGAAGCAGGCTCTCCGCTCGCCTCGCACACGGCGGCGCAAGCTGAAAATCTGGCCGAGCGGATGAAAGATGTTGCCGATGTGCGTTATGCCATGCGTTACGGCGAACCTTCGATTGACCGCCAATTGGCGGCGATGAAAGCCAGCGGCTGCGAACGGATATTGATCGCACCCATGTATCCGCAATATTCGGGCGCGACCACGGCGACGGTGATGGATGAGGCTTACCGTAGCTTGGCCGGAATGCGTTGGCAAATCGCGCTGCGCACGCTGCCGCCTTATTATGACGATCCGCTTTATATTGCCGCGTTGAAGCGGTCGGTGGAGGCATCGCTGGCGGCGCTAGATTTTGCACCTGACGTGATTTTGGCCAGCTTCCACGGCATGCCGCAGCGCACGTTGGATCTGGGCGATCCGTATCATTGCCATTGCCGCAAGACGGCGCGGCTCTTGTCCGAAGCGCTTGGCCGCCCGTTGGAGGTTAGCTTTCAATCGCGCTTTGGCCGGGCCAAATGGCTCGACCCCGCTACTGATGTAACGCTGGAGCGGTTGGCACAGGAGGGCAAGAAAAAGCTCGCCATTTTTGCGCCGGGATTTGCGTCCGATTGCCTTGAAACGCTCGAGGAGCTGGGAATCGAGGGCAAGCATCAATTTGAAGCCGCGGGCGGCACGCATTTTGCCTATCTGCCTTGCCTTAACAGCGACGCGCCCGGCATGGATATGCTGGAAGCTTTGGTCCGCCGCGAAATATCGGGCTGGGGCTACAACAATGCTGCGCAGCATTAACGGCTTACCCTAACGCTCGCGTTAACTTGCCGACTCTACAATCGCGGTTTAGATGTGAGGATAGAGAGCATTGGAGGAGACAATCATGGCAAGAGTGGCAGTGGTAACCGGCGGAACACGCGGGATTGGCGAAGCGATCAGCATGCGGCTAAAAAAAATGGGGCATACCGTTGTCGCCAATTATGCCGGCAATGATGCCAAGGCGAAAGAATTTTCGGATCGCACAGGGATAGCGACTTATAAATGGGATGTGGGCGATCATGAAGCCTGCCTTGCCGGATGCGCCGCGGTGACGGCGGATTTGGGCGATATTGACATTGTCGTCAACAATGCCGGCATCACCCGCGATGGCACGCTGCACCGGATGAGCTATGATGACTGGCATGAAGTGATGCGCGTCAATCTGGGCGGCTGTTTCAATATGGCCAAGGCTTGTTTCCCCGGCATGCGCGAGCGCGGATGGGGCCGGATTGTCAATATCGGCTCGATCAATGGGCAAGCCGGACAATATGGACAGGTTAATTATGCCGCCGCCAAATCGGGCATTCACGGATTTACCAAAGCTTTGGCGCAGGAAGGCGCAAAATTTGGCGTGACCGTAAATGCCATCGCGCCGGGCTATATTGATACCGATATGGTCGCCGCGGTGCCCGAACCGGTGCTCGAAAAAATCATCGCCAAAATACCCGTGGGCCGGTTAGGCCAAGCCGATGAAATCGCGCGCGGCGTGGGATTTCTCGTTTCCAAAAACGGCGCATTCGTTACCGGATCGACGCTGTCAATCAACGGCGGTCAACATATGTATTAGGGGTAGGGGGTTATTAAACACCCGGCCCCCAAACATCCGGCCCCGGCAACATTCCCGCGACATAGCGGATCGTCTGGGTTAAGCGATGTGGCTATGAAACCTTCGCCGCTGCCTATTGCGCTGCGCCATGCCGCCGACGCTTTATCCCATGTGAGCGATAGTCCCCGGCTGGATGCCGAGCTGTTGATGGCGTATGCGCTGGGAATGGACCGGTCCGATATGCTGCTGCGGCAACGCGATCTATCGGTCCCGGCGGCTTTTCCGGCGATGCTCGCCCGGCGGCGGGCGAACGAACCGGTGGCTTATATCATTGGTTTACAGCATTTTTGGGATTTGCAATTGGCGGTAACCCCCGCCGTCCTCATCCCGCGCGCAGATAGCGAGTTATTGATCGAAATTGCTATCCAGCATTTTTCCGCGCGCGCGCAGCCCAAGGCAATCATCGATCTTGGCACCGGGTCGGGCGCGTTGATATTGGCGGCATTGTCGGCCTTTTCCGGCGCGCGCGGCATTGGCATTGACGCCAGTCAAGCCGCGTTGGACGTGGCGGATGGCAACCGCTTTCGGTGTGGTTTTGCCGAACGGTTAAGCCTGCAGCGGCTTGATTGGCGCGATGCGGATTGGACACAGGCGGCGACCGGCGGCCCGTTCGACCTATTGCTCTGCAACCCGCCCTATGTTGAACAGGACGCCGATTTATCGCCGATGGTGCGCGATTTTGAACCGGGCAGCGCCCTGTTCGCGGGTGCCGACGGCCTGGATGACTATCGCTTGTTAATCCCGGCTATTTCCCGCTTAATGGCCGGCGATGCATTGGCGGTCTTTGAAATCGGTGCGACCCAGGCCGACGCGGTCGGCGTCATGGCGCAAGCAGCGGGGTTTGATTGGCAAATGCACCGCGATATTGCGGGGAAACCACGCGCATTGGCCCTTAGAACGGGCAGCGTGAAATAGGAATCACACTGCCCGCTCTATCACTTTGTTGTCGCATCGCTTTAAGCGAAAAACCGGCGCCCATTTTTTCGCGCGATGTTCCAAGAAAACGAGGAAGCAGATGAATAGCGAATTTTTTTGCTTGGATTTGATCGAATCAAAGGCTAATGCTCAAAAGGCATCGCGGCTTTTACCTCGAAAATCGAGCGTTGACGCGAAGTTGACCCCCAGCAACAGATGAGCGGCAAATAAGCGATAAGCGTAACTTGCAAGATCAGCATATTGTAACGCGGGCCTGAATGCCGCAGGCCATCGAATCTGCCCGGGGCGGATGGAGAAGAATAAGACCCAGAAGGGCCAAAGTTGAAAGCGCCCGGCAAATATGTGCCAACCCAATAATCAGCCAATATGAGGATGGATAATCCCGAATGAATAATAACCGTCAATCAAATAATCGGCGCCGCGGCCGTAACAATAGCAATAATAATCGGCCGAATAACAATAACCGGAACGGTTTCGACAATCAAAACCGGATCGATAATCGCGCGCGCGGCAATGCCAGCCAGATGCTCGAAAAATATAAAAAACTGGCGGCCGATGCGCAGCATAATGATGACCGTGTGAATGCCGAATATTATCTGCAATTTGCCGATCATTATTTTCGCGTGCTTGCCGATTCCAAGGCGCGGCAAGACGAGCGGCAGGAAGGCCAGCAAAATAGCCGCGCCCAAAACCGCGATGATGATCAAAATGGCGGCGCGGATGAGCTATATAATATAGAAGCGCGGGGCGAACCAAGCGCCGATATTGGCGATGCTTATGATGGCGGCCAAGATGGCCATGATATCGACAATGGGGGGCCGGTTCAGGCCATTCAACAGCGCGGCGAGCGGCATGGGCGCAGCGATGCATCAAGGCGCGAGCGCAGCCCGCTTCACCGCGATCAGGAGGCCGGTGCGCCGTCCGAACCCCGAAATGATTCGGAAAGGCCGCAGCCACGCCGCAATGCGGGCCGGCCGCGCGCCAGCAATAAACCCATCCGCAGCGCCGAGCCATTGGGCTTGGATGCAAGCATTTTGCCGCCATCAATCTCGCTATCGGATAATGCCGATATAGCGCCGTCCGATAAGCCCGCTCGCAAGCCGCGCGCGCGCAAACCCAAAGCCAATGACGAAGTCGCGGTTGCAGCGGCGGAGTGATTGGGGTTGGCGGCTTCAATCGGAACCGCATAGGATGACCACCGCTCCCATTGCCAGCATCCATTAAGGCTCTGGCAATATCGATATAATTAGGCCATTCTCCTAAGGTCATTGACAAGGGGAATGGGATGATGCGCAATTTATGGTTACTCGGCTTGGGCAGCGTGCTGAGCGCCCCATTGGTGCCCGCTCCGCTTATTGCGCAGCCCGAGCCCTCATCGCCCGTCGGGGTTGCCGGGGAGGATAATGCGCAAGGCGTGTTGTCGGTCACCATTTACCAAAATGGGCAATCCTTGGTGCAGGATATGCGCCAGCTTGACCTGCCCAGCGGCCGATCAAAGCAGGATTTTCCCGATGTGTCGGCGGTAATCCGCCCGGAAACCGTCACCCTATCGGGTGCGGGCATCGGCATTGTTGAACAGAATTTCGATTATGACCTGCTGACCCCGGCCAAATTGATGGAAAAAGCGGTGGGGCAGACAATAACCCTGCTGCGCACCAATGTCGCCACCGGCGCGGAAAGCCGGGTGCGCGCAAAGGTGCTGGCGGCCAATGGCGGCGTGGTGTTGCAGATTGGCGATACGATCGAGGTGCTGCGCGATGACGGATTGCCGGTGCGGGTGATATTTGACCGGGTGCCGCCCGGTCTGCGCGCGCGGCCGACTTTATCGGTGACGGTGGAGGCCAAGGGTGGGCGCACGCCGGCCACGCTCAGCTACCTGACCCCCGGCCTGGGCTGGAACGCCGATTATGTAACTTTGTTTGACGAGGCCAGCCAGACGATCGACGTGCAAGGCTGGGTCACGCTGACCAACAATACCGGCACCAATTATCAAAATGCCGATGTGCTGTTGGTGGCGGGTAACACCAACGATGGCGGCGGCAGATATAATCGCGGCAGAACCGCAACGGGGACGATTGACGAGGCGGGAACCGAGAGCAACGAGCGCGAGCGTTTGGGCGATAATTATCTCTATCCTTTGGCCGAACGCACCACCATCGCCAATGCGCAGCAAAAACAGGTTAGTTTCCTGGATGTGAAGCGCGCGCCGGCCAAAGGCGCTTATGAATTTGTCAATGGCTGGCTTGCCACCAATGAGGCGAGCAGCGCATCTTCGGTGCTCAAATTTTCAACCACGGCCAAGGGCGCTGGGTCAGAAAAAGCGGGATTGGGCGACCAATTGCCGCAAGGCACGATGCGTGTCTATATGAAGGACAAGCGCGGCGATCCGCAATTTATCGGCGAAAGCATCATCGAAAATACCCCGCTGGGCAGCAGCTTGTCGATCCGCACCGGCGAAGCCTTTGACGTGAAAGTCAAAACCATCGTCGAGGAACGCACGCGCATCAATAATCGCCGCTGGCGCACCAAAATGCGCTATGAGCTGACCAATGCCAGCAAAAAAGCGATCACCGTCGATTTGGTGCAAGCGGGGCTTTGGGGCGATGTGCGGATCGAGGCGCAAAGCACCGAAGGCAAGCGCATTTCCGCCGATAAAGTCGAATGGAATATGCCGGTTGCCGCGAATGGCAAAGCGACATTGACGGCCACTTTCGATAGCCGTTATTGAGAATATGCGGCGCTGGTTCGCCCTTTTGATGCTCGCGGTTCCTTTGGTTGTCCCGGCCGCTTATGCGCAGCCGGGCGATCCGGCGCTGGTCACATCGGATGGCCCCGCCCGTGTCACGATGACCGTTTACCGCGACGCGGATCGCGGCGACGAACCGATCGATCGCGATTGGCCGGGCGGATATGCGCTGATCACCGAAACCCGCACAATCAAAATCCCGGCGGGCTTATCCGTGATCCGCTTTGAGGGCGTGTCCGAGGGCATGTACCCCGAAAGCGCCATCGTCACCGGCTTGCCCAAGGGCGTGAAGGAAAAGAACCGCGATGCGCGGCTGCTCTCGCCCGCCGGATTGATCGATGCCTATTTGAAACGGCAAGTGACTTTGACGCGCACCGACCGGGCCACCGGCAAAAGCCGCAAGCAAGATGCGGTGATCACCGCGGGGCCAACCGGCGGTGTTATCTTGGAAACCGAAGAGGGATTTGAGGCTTTGCGCTGCACCGGCCTGCCCGAACGGATGAGCTATGCGCGGGTGCCCCAAGATTTGGCCGCCAAGCCGACCTTGTCGGTGCTGACCCAAAGCGCGCGCGCGGTGACCGCGACGGTCACGCTCAGCTATCTGGCGGCGGGATTTGATTGGCAGGCGAATTATGTGGCGCATGCGGGCGATATCCGGCCGGATCGCAAAATTGGCATGAATATCTTGGCCTGGCTCACCGTGGCCAATGGCGGTAATCAGGGGTTCGACAATGCCGATTTGCAGGTGGTCGCCGGGCGCTTGAACAAGGAAGATAATACGCCGCCGCCCCAAGGCCCCGATCCGTCTTTGCACCTGGAATGCTGGCCGATGCAGCGCAGCCATCAAGTTCCCTTTCGTCAGCCCTATGGCGATTTTACCAAGGAGCTGAAAAGCGATTTTGCCGACGAAACTATTGTGGTGACGGCAAGCCGGCTGGAGGTTGCGCCCGCGGCTTTTTTACGAACAGCTCCGCCCCCGCCCCCACCTCTGCCTCCCGCAGTTGTCGCGGTGCAGGAGGATCTCGGCGATCTAAAGCTTTACCGCGTGCCCGAACGCGTGGATGTCAAGGCCAAAGGGCAAAAACAGGTGGCGATGATCGTAAAGCCGAAAGCCGAATTTGAGCTGATCTATAAAAATGATCTGGCGGGTTATTATGGTGCGCGCGGCTTTCACCCATTATTTGCCACATTGCGCAGCCGGAATGAAACGGACAAGGGCCTGGGCGTGCCGCTGCCCGCTGGTCAGGGCGCGGTTTTTGAACAGGTCTGGGATCAAAATCTTCTCGCCGGCGAGATCACCGTGGCCGACCGCGCCGTGGGCGAAAAGATCGAATGGCGATTGCCCCGCAGCAATCAGGTCCAGCTATCTTCTGAACTGGTCACCAACAATGCGGTGCGCGTCGAAAGACGCCTGACCCTGTCCAATGCGCATAATTATGATGTCGCGGCGGAAATCAAACTGCCCGAAAGTATCACCACGCTGCCCGAAAATGCCCGGCGCGTCGATGGCGAGAATATCTGGTTTGTCAAGGTTCCGGCCAATGACCGTGTTTCGGCCATTTACCGGATCGATCAATAATGACGCCCGGCGGATATGTCCGCTGCGCGCATATTCCCATAATTTACAGGAAGCTGTAGGGATCAACATCAATCCCCACGCGCACCGACCGCGGCCATTCGCATCGATCCATCCATTCGCGGATGATATTTTGCAGCCCCGCGGTTCGCCGGGCGTGAACCAGCAATCGTTGCCGGTGGCGCCCGCGCAGTAAGGCGAGCGGTGCGGGCGCGGGGCCATAGACATATATCCCGTCGGCCTCGGGCGCGCTGGCGCTAATCATGCGCGCCGCGGCGATCGCTTCGGCTTCGTCCTCGGATGAGATGATGATCGCGGCAAAACGGCCAAAGGGCGGCGCGCCCGCCGTTTTTCGCATCGCCGTTTCGGCATCATAAAATTCGTCGCGCGCGCCCTTCACCAAAGCGGCGATCACCGGATGTTTGGGATTGCGCGTTTGGATCATCACTTCGCCGGGTTTTTCCGCGCGGCCCGCGCGCCCGGCGGCCTGCGCAATTTGTTGAAAGCTTCGCTCCGCCGCGCGCAAATCGCCGCCATCCAAGCCCAGATCGGCATCGATAATCCCCACCAGCGTCAGATTGGGAAAATGATAACCCTTGGTCACAAGCTGCGTACCGATGATAATATCGACCTCGCCCGCCTCCACCCGCGCCACAAATTCGCGCGCTTTGTCCGGCGACCATAATGTATCCGATGTGGCGATGATCACCCGCGCGTCGGGCAACAACCGGGTCACCTCATCGGAAATTCGCTCAACACCGGGGCCGCAAGCGACCAAGCTGTCGGTTTCTGCACAATCGGGGCAGGCATCGGGCGGCGGCATGACATGGCCGCAATGGTGGCAAGCGAGACGGCGCACCAAGCGGTGTTCGACCATCCAGCTCGAACAATTGGGGCATTTGAACCGGTGACCGCAAGCCCGACATAGGGTCAGCGGCGCAAAACCCCGGCGATTGAGGAATAGCAAGCTTTGCTCACCGCGCGCCAACCGGTCTTCAAGCGCCGTCAGCAAGGGCGGCGCGATCCAATGCTGCCGGGGCGGCGGATGCAGCGTCAAATCGACCGCGCGAACATCGGGGAGCCGCGCGGCGCCAAAACGCGACGGAATTTTCAGCCCGCGATAAGTGCCGATATTCACCATATGGCGGCTTTCCAGCGCCGGGGTGGCCGATGCCAGCACCACGGGGAACCCCTCAAACTTGCCGCGCATCACGGCGACGTCGCGGGCGTGATAGCGCACGCCGTCTTCCTGTTTGAAACTGGCCTCATGTGCTTCATCGACAATGATCAGGCCGGGATTTTTATAAGGCAGGAACAAGGCGGACCGCGCGCCGACAACCGCCGCAACGCTACCATCCGCCGCCGCGCGCCAAACCCGCCGCCGCTCCGCCGCGCGCATGCCCGAATGCCATGCCGCCGGCGCGACGCCGAACCGATCCTCAAATCGTTTCAAAAATGGCTGGGTTAGCGCAATTTCGGGCAGCAGGATCAACAATTGTTTGCCGAGCCGCAATGCCGCCGCCGCCGCTTCAAAATAGGTTTCGGTCTTGCCCGAACCGGTGACCCCGTCGAGCACAAAGGGCGCAAATTTCTGCGCCTTGACCGCCGCCACCATTTGCTCCGCCGCTTCGGATTGATGGGCATTCAGCAAGGGCTGCGAAAAATTGGCATCGGGCGGGGCAAAGGGGGCATCGGCGCTGATCTGGACCGCTTCGAACGCTCCAACCTTTATCAATCCCCGGATCACCGCATCGCTGACCCCCGCCTGCGCCGCCAGTTCGCGCACCAACCCTTGCGCGTCGGTCAGTACGTCCAAAGCCGCCGCGCGCGGGCCGGTCATCCGCTGCGGAATGAGGCCCGTTGCGCGATATTCGGTGATCGTCATGCCCGGCGCGATGATCGCTTGCGGCGATGCAAGCACCATGCGCAGGACGCTGGCATGGTTGCTGATATAATAATCGGCCGCCCAATCGACCAATCGGCGCAGCCCGGCGGTCAGCGGCGGCACATCGATCACCTCATAAATCGGCCGGAGCTTTTTTGGGTCAATCGGATCCAGCGGAAACACATCTGCGTCCCACACCACACCAACCATTTTGCGCGGGCCAAGCGGCGCGATCACGATGTTGCCGGGTTTTGCTTGCATCCCATCAGGCAGCTTATAATCGAGCGGGCCGATCACGTGGGTTAGCAGGATAACGCGAATGCGATTCATCGGTAAGGATATAGGGCGCGAATAACGGCGCGTCACCTGTTGCTATCCACGCCCGGCATACTCTGCTAGTTTACCCAGATATTGGGAGAATATGATATGACGATATTGGTTGACCGCCGCCATTTATTGCTGGCGGGTATTGCGGGCGCGGCGCTCACCTTGCCGGGCTGTCAGAGCTTGCCCACCATCAGCCTGACCGAGGTGATCCGGCGTTTGTTGACGCTTTCTTCGCAAAGCGCCTTTGCTCAGTTGCTACAACCCGGCGGCTTTTACGACAGCCAAGTGGCGCGCATTGCCTTGCCCGAACGGCTGGGCGGGGGCGCGGGATCGGGCATTTTGTCGGCGGTGTTGCAAAGCAAAATATTTCGCGACAAGTTACAGCGGCAGCTTAATCGTGCGGCGGAAAAAGGCGCCGAACGCGCCGCGCCATTGGTGGCCGAAGCGGTCCGCACGGTAACCATCGAAGATGCGGCGTCGATCATCGGGGGCGACGCGCAAGCGGCATCGCGCTTCTTACGCGGCAAAATGGGACCGGTGATCCTTGACGCCATGCTGCCGGGTATATCCGAAGGGCTGGCGCTGTTTGACGATCAAACGATCAGCCGCGCGGTGCAATCGGTCACTGGATTTGATATTGGCGCGCTCGCCCGTGATGTTACGCAGCGGGCTGAAAATGCGATTTGGGCCGCGATTGGCGCGCAGGAAGCCAACATTCGCGCCAATCCGCAAAGCACCAATGATCCGTTGCTGATCGGGATTTTTGGACGCGCCGCAAAGCCGTAATATCAGCGGCTATGGTCCAATATCCGTAACTGGCCCATCCGCCTAACCAGCGGTTACCCGCCAAATCCGGTTGCCGACATCGTCGCTAACCAACAAGGCCCCGGTTTTGTCGATGGCCAGCATGGTGGGCCGGCCTTGCGCCTTGCCATCCTTATCCAAAAATTCGCTAAGCACATTCACCGGTTGGCCGACCGGAAAGCCTTTGTTAAACTTCACGAAAATTACGTCATAGCCCGATGCGGGCACGCGGTTCCACGAACCATGCCGGGCAATGAAAGCCCCGGGCGCGAATGCGCTGCCCAGCTTTGCCTTATCCGCAAAAACGAACCCCAGTGGCGCAACATGCGGCCCAAGGCCATAATCGGGCCTGCGTTCATATTGACGAAGTTCGGGGCGTATATCCTCCAACCGGTCATCAACATAGCCGCCCCAATAATGCCACGGCCAACCAAAATCGGTGCCTTCGGGCACCATCGTCAGATAATCGGGAACCAAGTCAGACCCCAACATATCGCGTTCGTTCACGACCGTCCAAAGCCGTCCGCGATTATCAAAATCCATTCCCACCGGATTGCGCAAGCCCACACCCCACGGCCGACCTTTGCGGGTTTGCAGGTCAAAGGCGATGATCATCGCGCGGCCGCGTTCCAATTCCATCCCGCCTTCGCCGATATTGCTGTTCGAACCCACGGCGATATATAAAGTTTTGCCATCGGCGCTGGCGATCAGATTTTTGGTCCAATGCATATTGGGCGCTTTGGCATTCATGTTGAAGATATTCGCTGGCTTTTCGGTAATTTTGGTATCGCCGTCCTTATAAGGCACCGCCACGATGCCGGTGGTGTTGGCGATGAACAGCCGATCGCCGGCCAGCGCCATGCCAAAGGGGGATTTTAATCCGGCCAGAAAAACGCCTTTATATTCGGGTTTGCCGTCGCCATCGGCATCGCGCAGCAAGGTGATCCGGTCGGCGGATGGCACGCCTGCGCCCGCCTTATTCGTCAACCAGTCGGCAACCCATGCAGTCAGCCCGCCGCCGCCCTTGCTGGGTTGCCGGTTGGTTTCGGCAACCAATATGTCGCCATTGGGCAAGCGGTATAAATTGCGCGGATGATTAAGACCGTCTGCATAAAGCTCCACCTTCAATCCGGCGGCGGCCTTTGGCTTTTCGCCCGCTTTCCACCGGTCAACGCTGGCGACCTTGATTGTCGGGATCGTTTGCTCGCGCGATTCGATGCCCTTCAAATCGACATCCGGCCCGGTTAGCTGCGCCATCGGCACTTGCGCCACATCGGGGCGCGTGATCCAATATCCAACCCCGATCAGGATAAGGATTGTAATGATCGAAAGATTGCGAAAATGATTCATCTAAACATCCCCTGAATTTCTGCGATCCCGAAACCAAATGAGCAACGCGATCACGTTACCCGCGCTCAGCCCGATGATCATACCGGCCGACGATTCCCCCAAAAATATCCCAATCGCGCCGCCGCCGAGCATCCCCAGCGCCATAAAAAATCCGCCTGCCATCGGGGCGGCTTTCGGTGCGGGCTTTGGCGCGCGATTGTCTGTTTCCAAATTCTTCATCCCCGCTCTTTGCCATTATTGCGCTACCGCAAGCAAGCGGCTTGTTGAATGCCGCTGATACTGAAGGCTTTGCCCCAGCCATAAACATGAACGGGCCGGTAACCAATCGCCTTGACGCTTGCTCCATGCCTTTAAGGCATAACGGGATTATCCGGCGCAGGCCGTTTGGACCGCCGATTATCTATCCATTTATTATAGTGAGATTTAATGTATTTGCCGTTATATGTTCAACCCGGTGATGTCGCCCAGGCCGAGATTTTGATCGCGAATTTTGGCGCGCAAGCGGGTATCGAAGCCGCCGAAAGGGCGGAGGCGAGCCGCAACATCGGCAATCACATCCATTATTGCCGCTGGCGTCAGATTGAACGGTTGATCATCATGCTAACCGCACGGACCACATTGGGTACGGTGCATTAAGATCCCGCAGACACGGGCCGCGAGCCATGCCGCATCAAAAAGAAACCTGCGTCCGCGCGACAAAGGCATCGACGCCGAAATTACGGTCGGCGCCCGCGGGGATAACCGCGCCGGTATAATCCAGCCGCGCATAGTTGAACAAGAAACGCACATAATTGATCGGCGTCCAGATCAACGATGCCTGATAGCTATTTTGGATGCCGCCGATAATAATATCATCGTTCAAATCCAGATAGTCATAACGAATATTCAGCTGTAGCGCGCCCGGACCGCCTTTATCCAACGGATTGCTCACATCGATCCCGCGAAATGTGCCGCTTCGATATTTCCGTGTATCGTTGGTGAGGAACAAGCCCGCTTCGACCGACCCGCCAAAAAATGTCGGATCGGCAAGGTCGCGGCGGTTCAGCGTCAACCAATAGCTTTCCGCAGAGGCGTGAAGCCGCCCGGCGATGATTGCGGCCTCCAACCCATATCCGGTTTCCGACGCGGCATTATTCAGGCTGCCGGTATCGATGAAACGAATATCGGCGATCCGTGAAAAGGGCCGCTGGCGATATTGCCGGCTTGGTTGGGTATCACTCAAATCGACATGTTGGAATGATCCGCCCAAATGCAGCTGCGCATTGCCCAGCTTTGGCGCGAAAACCGTCCTTGCGGATAAGGCAATGCTGTTGTTGCCGTCATTGTCCAGCTCGGCAATATTATCGGTGAAAATCCCGCCTTGTAGCAATAATGGCCCGGTTAGATATTCGGCCGACACGCCCACCCGGCGATCAAAATTAAACGCATCGCTCCAGGCCGACCGTTCGGTGAAGCTGGTATCGTTGGCGCTAACCAGCTCCTCAATGCCAAAAAAAGGTTTGTGATGGCCGATATTCACCGACAATTTGTCGGTGCGATATAACAGCAGCACATCGCGCAGCACCACCGGCCCGCCGGTCACGTCAACATCAAGCCGGTACCCGAATCCGCCGGGCAAGGCTCCTTCGGCGCCGATCCAAATGCGCCGCGCTTCGCTGCCAAAACCCAGCCCGTCGGTAGCGCCGCTGCCTGGGATCGCCGCTGGGGCATTCACGCTGCCGACATCATAATGAATCCGCGCGCGCGGGCGAAAGCTCCAACCCCCTTCGCCCGATATTTCAAATGCGCTTTTGGATTTTGATGCTGCGATTGGATTCGCGGCCTGCACTGCGGCGGGTTCGGCTTGCGGGTTGGCATTTTTTTGAACATTGGCCGCCGCGGCGTCCACTTTTGCGGTGATCGCCGCCAATTGCTGTTTCAACACCGCAATTTCCGCGCGTAAGGCCGCAATCTCCTCGCTCGCTGATGATTGTTGCGATGCGCCCGTCTGGGCAGCCGCCGAGTTCGGATTTTGATCCTGGGCTTGCAGCGGGCTTTGAAACAGCGCGGCCATCGCCGTTGCAAACAATAGCTGCCCGGCAAACGGCGCGCGTGCCTGCTTTACGCTTGCGTAAACGTAAGCTGCATGGCAAGGTATTTTCATATCAACGTCCATTAAGCGGCATAATGATGCCGTCACTATCGCAGGAGAACCCCCATGACCATCAGTTTCACAGACAAAGTGGCCATCGTCACCGGCGCGGGCGGCGGGCTTGGCCGCGCCTATGCAATCGAATTGGCCCGCCGGGGTGCAAAAGTCGTGATCAATGACCTGGGCGGTGCGCGCGACGGGACGGGCCATTCCGATGCCGCGTTGAAGGTTGTCGAAGAAATAAAGGCGGCGGGCGGCACTGCCATGTCCAACGGCGGCAGCGTGACCGAATATGACCAAATGGCCGAAATGGTCGCCAAGGCAAAAGAGGCATGGGGCGGCGTCCATATATTGATCAACAATGCCGGTATCCTGCGCGATAAGAGCTTTGCGAAAATGGAACCCGCTGACTTCAAGCTGGTCGTCGATGTCCATCTGAACGGATCGGCCAACTGCACCAAAGCCGTTTGGGAAATAATGCGCGAACAAAATTATGGCCGTATCTTGATGACCGCATCATCGACCGGACTTTATGGCAATTTCGGCCAAGCCAATTATGGCGCGGCCAAATTGGGTCTCGCGGGGCTTACCAAAACGCTCTATCTCGAAGGCGCAAAATATAATATCCGCTGCAACTCCATCGTGCCGGTGGCGGGAACGCGGATGACCGAAGATATTTTTCCGGCTGAGCTTTTCGCAAAATTCACACCGGAAAATGTTGCCCCGGCCGCGCTTTATCTGGTCAGCGAAGATGCGCCGACCAATATGATCATCGGTGCGGGCGCGGGCGCCTTTCATGCCGCCTATATCACGATGACGCCGGGGGTCGCGCTGGCCGATGGCGAGCGCACACCCGAAGGCGTGGCGGCGGCGTGGGAGCGGATTATCGACCGGACGGGCGAAACCATCCCGCAATCGGGCGCGGAACAATCGATGGCGGTGTTGAGGGCTTTGCAAGCGATCGGATGAACGCAGCGGGGACACCGGTGCAGCGGCGGACAGGAGCAGCAAATGGTAGCCATGGCAAATTTTGATTGGGCCGACCCTTTCAATCTCGAAGCGCAGCTTACCCCGGAAGAACGCATGATACGCGATGCCGCGCATGGCTTTGCGCAAAGCGCGCTGCAACCGCGTGTGATCGATGCCTACCGCGAAGAAACCGCCGCGCCCGAATTATTCCCCTTAATGGGCCAAGCGGGGTTGCTCGGCGTGACCGTGCCCGAAGAATATGGCGGCGCGGGTGCCGGATATGTCGCTTATGGCCTGGTCGCGCGCGAAATTGAGCGGGTCGATTCGGGCTATCGCTCGATGGCGTCGGTGCAAAGCTCCTTGGTGATATATCCCATCCAAGCTTATGGCAGCGAGGACCAACGCCGCAGATATCTGCCGGGGCTTGCGGCAGGCAGGTTGATCGGCTGCTTCGGCCTTACCGAACCCGACGCGGGCAGCGATCCTGCGGGCATGAAAACCACCGCCAAGAAGGTGGAGGGCGGTTATTTACTCAACGGCAGCAAGACCTGGATTTCCAACGCGCCCTTTGCCGATGTCTTTATCGTCTGGGCCAAAAGCGACGCGCATGGCGGCGGCATTCGCGGCTTTATCCTCGAAAAGGGCATGAAGGGCCTGTCCGCGCCGAAAATCAAAGGAAAGCTTAGCCTGCGCGCGTCGACCACCGGCATGATCGTGATGGATAATGTCGCGGTGGGCGAAGACGCGCTGCTGCCCGATGTTCAGGGATTGAAGGGCCCGTTCGGCTGCTTAAACCGCGCGCGTTATGGCATCAGCTGGGGCGCGATGGGTGCCGCGGAATTTTGCCTGCATGCGGCGCGGCAATATGGGCTGGACCGGCATCAATTTGGCCGGCCACTCGCCGCAACGCAGCTTTATCAAAAAAAGCTCGCCGATATGATGACCGATATTGCCTTTGGCTTGCAAGCCAGCCTGCGCGTCGGCCGCTTGATGGATGAGGGCAAATTCGCGCCCGATATGATCTCGATGGTGAAACGCAACAATGTCGGCAAAGCGCTGGATATCGCCCGTCAGGCGCGTGATATGCATGGCGGCAACGGGATCAGCGAAGAATATCAAGTGATCCGCCATGCCGCCAATTTGGAAACGGTCAACACTTATGAAGGCACACATGATGTCCACGCGCTGATATTGGGCCGGGCGGTAACGGGAATATCGGCCTTTTAGAGCATTTTGCGCTAAATGCGGATCGCTCCAATCCTCTCCGCTTCCGGGGAGGATTGTAGGGTTCATATCTGAATATAGCGCATCTTTGCCGCTATTCCCGATTTTTCTGACGCATCGCCATAATGAAAATCACGGCGGCGGCGGCGGCGAAGATAAACCATTGGATGGCATAAAGCAGGTGATTGTTGGGAATCGACGCCGGGCTGGGCCGTGCCAATGTTTCCAGCCCGGCAATCGGTTCGGTTGCAACCAGTTTGATCAGCTGCGGCTTATGCGGCGCGATGATACCGGTGACAAGGCCGCCGGGCCAATGGGGAATATCGGGGCGCTGCGACCAGCCAATCGCAACCACCGCCCCTGGCCCTTCGGCCCCGCCGGTTTGGCAGCTGGCAAGATGGGCAAAGCCAGCCTCTCCGGTGGCGCTGGTGCCCGAGATACTGCGCCATCCGATCACCTTGATACATTGCACGCGCGACCGGCGAAATAGCGGCAGGGCATTCGCGACAGGCACCAGGGGATAGGCCACCGCCGCCCGGCCCGAAGCATTCGCGTAACGCGCGAGCAATGCTTCTTTTTCGCCCTTGCGTTGCAATTGCCACATACCCAGCGCGATCATCGTCAATATCGCGGCGGCGGCGACAATCGCCGAAAAAATCATCCAATTTTGTCTTCGTCCGGTCATTGTTCGCCTGGTCATTGAAGGTCCGAACCGCCGGCTTCGCCCGCATTACGGCGATATTCGGCGATCAGCAACGCCGCCTTCGCCGCCCGGATGCTGATGAGTGTCAACAGCGTGGTTACCGGCACCCAAATGGCGGCGTGAATCCAAACGGGCAAAATAACCGCATGATGCAGCCATAGCGCCATTGCGATAATAACCGCCCCAATCGGAATGATCAGCAGCGCCGCCGGGCCATCGCCAACATTGAAGGATGTGTAATCCAGCCCGCAACCATCGCAGCGTTGGGCGAAGGATGGTTGCAGCATATGATGCGATATAAACAGGTTGCGGGTGTGACATTGCGGGCAAAGGCCCAAAAGAACGGCCTTCCAATAAGCGGGCCGCTCGATCGGATTTTGCTGTTCATCCATCTATCAATGAACCGGTGCGCCCCAACCGCCCCAAACATAGACGACGACGAAGAGAAACAGCCACACGACGTCGACAAAATGCCAATACCAAGCGGCGGCTTCAAAACCAAAATGCTGCTGCGGCGTGAAATGGCCCTTATAACTGCGGATTAGGCAGACGATCAGGAATATGGTGCCCACCAAAACATGGAAGCCGTGAAACCCGGTGGCCATGAAGAATGTCGTGCCATAATTCAGCCCGCCAAAGGCAAAAGGCGCCTCGGCATATTCGAGCGCTTGCAGGCTGGTGAAAAGCACGCCGAGGATAATCGTTAACCACAGCCCTTTTTTAAGGCCATCGCGGTCGCCATGGATCAACGAATGATGCGCCCAGGTGACCGTCGTCCCCGAGCAGAGCAGGATGAGCGTGTTGAGCAGTGGCAGCTTATTGGCCGCGAGCACTTCAACGCCCTTGGGCGGCCATTGCAGCAGGGCCGCCGCGCCTTCTTGACCAAACAAGCTTTCGGTTGCGCCCTCGACCACTTGAATGGGCGCGGGAAACAGCGAAAAATCAAACCAGGCCCAAAACCAGCCAACGAAAAACATCACTTCGGACGCGATGAAGAGGATCATGCCGTAGCGCAAATGCAGCGACACCACCGGCGTATGATCGCCGGCATGCGCCTCGGCAACCACATCGACCCACCAGCTATAGAAGGTGAATAATATGGCCAGCAAGCCCAGCCCGAATATCAGCGGGCCGTAGGCCGTCTTATGCATCCACAAGACAAGGCCGCCAAACATGGTCAGCGCCCCAAAACTACCGATCAACGGCCAGATGCTGGGGGGAAGAATATGATAATCGTGATTCTTGGCGCCTGCCATAATGTTATTCCCTGCAATGTTGGGTCTTGCGACCGAATATGGGTGTTGCTTTAACCGCTCTATTCGCTTTGGTCCACTGGATAGAAGGTATAGCTGAGCGTAATTTCTTCGATATCTTTGGTGTCTGGATCGGTCAGGATTTTGGGGTCGACATAATAAACGACGGGCATGCGAACCTGTTGCCCCGGTTTCAATGTTTGTTCGGTGAAACAAAAACATTGTATCTTGTTGAAATATTGCCCCGCGATTATCGGCGTAACGTTAAAAGACGCTGTCCCGGTTACGGCTTCGTCGGACAGATTCTTCGCAATATATATCGACAAGTCGCGCGCACCGACGCTGACGGTATCGGTGGTCCGTTCCGGCTTAAAATCCCAAGGTAGATCGCTGCGATGATTGGCGTCAAAGCGGATCACGATAGTTTTGTTGGTGGGCTTGATGGTCGCCGCCTGCGCTTCATCCACCCGCATCGTGGTGCCGCCAAAGCCGGTTACTTGGCAGAAAATACGGTATAGCGGGACCGCAGCAAAGCCCATCCCCACCATCGAAATGGCCAGCGCGCCCGCCATCAATCCGGTCTTAAGATTATGCGCCTCATGCGTCATGACGCACCGATTTTGACCAATGTTATCGCAAAAAACAACACACACATTGCCAGTAAAATCATCCCTAACATGCGCGATCGCGAATCTTGCCTTGCGCGGATCAATTTGCTTTCTTCGGGTGACACGGTTCCAACCTGCTGCGCTTCGGGCCGCGACCAATCCGATGGCGCCCGTTCGGGACGCGCGCTTTTGGGTGATGCATGGAGCGTATTTTTGCCGTCGGTCATGCCAGGACCATCCGGTCCGCCGCGAAAACCGCGAATAGCAAAAACAGATAGAGGATTGAAAAAGCAAATAGCCGTTTTTCCGGTTTCATATCCGCCGCATCGGCGGCTTGATTGCGCCACACGGCAAAGGCCAGCGCGACAAATATCATATTGAGCAATGCCGCGCCGGCTCCATACCAAACGCTCGTCTCGCCAAGCGCAAAGGGTGCCATGGCGGCGGCGGACATGGGCAGGCTATAAAGTAAAATCTGGTTCCGCGTTGCCATTCGCCCGGCAACATTGGGCAGCATCGGAATGCCGGCGGCGGCGTAATCCGCCTTCATGAATAAGGCGAGCGACCAAAAATGCGGCGGGGTCCAAAGAAAAATAATGGCGAATAACAACATCGGTATCACCGTGATATCGCCGGTTACCGCCGCCCACCCGATCACCGGCGGGAATGCCCCCGCCGCACCGCCGATCACGATATTTTGCGGCGTGTTGGGCTTGAGCCAGATAGTATAAACCACCGCGTAGAAAAAGATCGAAAAGGCCAGCAAACCCGCCGCCAACCAATTGACGCCAACCCCCATGATACCCAGCGAAAAAGCGGCAAGACCAATGCCAAATTGCAGGGCGGATGCGGGCTCCATCCGGCCACCGGGCAACGGCCGTTTTGCGGTCCGCGCCATTTTGGCGTCGATGTCGGCTTCATAATATTGGTTGAGCGCGCCCGATGCCCCGGCGCCCAAGGCGATGCACAAAATAGCGGTAAAACCGATGACCGGATGGATGCTGCCCGGTGCGGAAAGCAAACCACATAGCGCCGTGAACACCACCAGCGACATCACCCTGGGCTTGGTCAGCGCCAGAAAGTCGCGCCAATCGGCGGGTAAAGCGATATTGTGCGTTGCTATTGTCATGAATTCCGCTTGGAGCAAACCGCAGCCTGGCGGCTGCGGCGCGATCCTATATTATTTGATCACCGGCAAAGTTTCAAATTGGTGGAATGGCGGCGGGCTGGACAAGGTCCATTCGAGCGTGGTTGCACCCTCACCCCAATAATTACCCTCCGCCCGGCGGCCGGCAAGATAAGCATAAGCCACGTTGATGAAAAATACGATCACCCCGGCCAGCATGATCAGATAGCCGAAGGAGGCGACCTCATTCCAATAAGCAAAGGCTTCGGGATAATCGGGATAGCGGCGCGGCATGCCCGAATTGCCCAGAAAATGCATCGGGAAAAACAGCACATTCACGCCAATGAAGAATAGCCAAAAATGAAGATGGCCGAGCGCTTCGCTCAGCATCTTGCCGCTCATTTTACCGAACCAATAATAAAATCCGGCAAATAGCGCAAAAACCGCACCCAGCGACAAGACATAATGGAAATGTGCGACGACATAATAAGTGTCGTGCAAATTATCATCAAGACCGCCGTTGGCGAGCACAATCCCGGTCACGCCGCCGACGGTAAACATGAAGATGAAACCCATCGCCCAAACCAGCGGCGTTTTGAACGATACCGACCCGCCCCACATGGTCGCGATCCAGCTAAAAATCTTGATACCGGTGGGCACCGCAATCAGCATGGTCGCCGCAGTAAAATATAATTTCATATCGACGGTCATGCCGCTGGTGAACATATGATGCGCCCATACCACAAATCCGACCACGCCGATGGCAACCATGGCATAGGCCATGCCCAGATAGCCAAACACTGGCTTGCGGCTGAAGGTAGCCACGATTTGCGAGATGATACCAAAACCGGGCAGGATCATGATGTAAACTTCGGGATGGCCAAAGAACCAGAAAAGATGCTGATACAGCACCGGATCGCCGCCCGCCGCCGCGTCGAAAAACGCGCCGCCGAAATTGCGGTCAACCAGCAGCATCGTGATCGCCGCCGCCAAAACCGGCAGCGCCAGCAGCAATAGAAACGCGGTCACCAATACCGACCAGACAAACAAAGGCATTTTATGCAGCGTCATCCCCGGCGCGCGCATGTTGAAGATGGTAGTAATGAAATTGATCGCGCCCAATATCGACGCCGCCCCCGCCATATGGAGCGAGAATATCGCCATATCAACCGCCGGCCCAACCGAACCGGATGTCGATAGCGGCGCATAAACGGTCCAGCCGGTGCCTGCACCAAGCCCCGTACCGCCGGGCACGAAGCTGGAACCCAGCAGCATGATAAAGGCGACGGCGGTTAACCAGAAAGATATGTTATTCATCCGCGGAAATGCCATATCGGGCGCGCCGATCATCAACGGCACGAACCAATTGCCAAATCCGCCGATAATGGCAGGCATCACCATGAAGAATACCATGATCAAGCCGTGCGCGGTGATCAGCACATTCCACATATGATAGGCTTCATCGAGCGTCGCGCCCGATCCCTTCATCATCGATGCCCAACTCGTCAGATGCTGTATCCCCGGTTCGGCCAATTCCCAGCGCATCAGGCCGGATATCGCCCCGCCGATGACCCCCGCAAAAATCGCAAAGATCAGATATAATGTGCCGATGTCCTTATGGTTGGTCGACATGAACCAGCGCGCGAAAAATGCGGGCTTGTGATCCGCATCATGCGCGGATCCATGAAAATCGGCGGGATTGGCAGCTATCGTTGTCATGACGGGCCTCTTATTTGGTTGCTATCGCTGCGGGCGCAGCAATGTTGTCGGTTGTTGGGGCGGCGGCCACTTTGGCGTCACCGGGCATAGCGCCGCCATTTGCCTTTACCCATGCGGCAAATTTTGCCGGTGGCAAGGCTTCGACCGCGATCGGCATAAAGCCATGACGCACGCCGCATAATTCTGAACATTGGCCAAAATAAACGCCGGGCTTGGTAATCGTCAGCGTCTTTTCATTCAACCGGCCGGGAACGGCATCGAGCTTAAACCATAGCGAGGGCACCGCAAAAGCATGGATCACATCCGCCGCCGTGATTTGCAGACGGATGGGAACGCCGGCGGGCACCACCATCCGGTTGTCCACCGCCAGCAATTTGGGGCCATCGCGTTCGGTGCGGGCGCGTTCCCCCTTGGGCGCATTGCCCGGTTCTTGGAGCATGTTGGACACCACCTCAAAACCGCCATGGTCGGGGTAGCTATAGGTCCAATACCATTGATATCCCGTCGCCTTTACCGTTACCGCATTGGCAGGCGCTGGTTTAAATTGGCGCGCCAACAGGTCGAGCGACGGCCAAGAAATAACGAGCAAGATCAACGCCGGAATCAGCGTCCAGGCCACTTCAATAGCCACATTATGCGTTGTCTTGGAGGGCACCGCGTTGGCAGAGCGCCGATAGCGGATGATGATCCAGAACAGCAGGCCGAGCACGAATAGCGAGATGAAGGTTATGATGGGCAGCAGGATCGCGTTGTTGATCCATTTGGCATATTGACCATTTTCGGTAAATTGTTCTTGAAAATCAATTTCTTTCGGCTTTGGCATGCCGATGCCTTCGGTGGGGGCCATCGGCGTGTAACCGGGGAGCGAACCGTCGCTTGACGGGCTTGCAGCCGGCGTCGCTGCGTCAATCTGGGCCGGCGCGGAGGCCGGTGCCGGCGCTACCGAGGGCGCTGTCACTGTCGGGGCTTGCGCCACCGGGGCGTTAGCGGGCGGATTCGCCGTCTGCGCCAACAAGGCCGAAGGCGCCAGCAGCAAGGCAATCGGAACCAGAATTTTATTCAAAACTTTCATCAACATGACCCCATGTTTACGCTTTATATATACCATATTATGTAGCTTGCGCCGCTTGGCAAAAAACGGCGACCGCGCGATCTATAGGCGCGCACTATCATTCGCTCAAGCTTTTGCACTGCTTTTTATGGATTTATTCGTGGCCAATTTCCACCTATTTGAATATCCAATCGCGATACCTATGTTACAAAAATAAAATTATCCAAATCAAAGGAACGCTTCTCCCATGACCGAAGATGAAATATTGGCGGAATTTCGCGCTGTGGGCGCTTTGTTGGAGGGTCATTTTTTACTCTCTTCGGGGCGGCATAGCGCGCATTTTCTGCAATGCGCCCGGTTGTTGATGAACCCGCAACGCGCAGCACAGATTGCAATTGCCATCGCGCAAAAAATCCCCCGCGATATCCGCAGCCACGTGCAGGCGGTGATCTCGCCGGCGATGGGCGGCTTGATTATCGGGCACGAAATGGGGCGCGCTTTGGAGGTTGATGCGATGTTTCTGGAGCGGCCCGATGGTGTTTTTGAGCTGCGACGCGGGTTTGCGGTCGAAAAAGGAACCAAAATATTGATGGTGGAGGATGTGGTGACCACGGGCCGATCATCGCGCGAGGCGATCAAGGCGATCGAAGCGGCGGGCGGCGAAGTGATTGCGGCCGCCTCGGTCGTGGACCGGTCGGGCGGCAAAGCGGATCTTGGCGTGCCATTTTTCCCGCTGGTCGAATTAAACTTCCCAACCTATGCGCCCGAGGAATTGCCGCCCGAATTGGCGGCCATGGAAGCGATGAAGCCCGGCAGCAGGAAAGATTAATTTGGCAGACAATCTAACCCCTCCCCCTTCCGGCAACCCGCTGCGCCTTGGCGTGAATATCGACCATGTCGCCACGATCCGCAATGCGCGCGGCGGCGATCATCCCGATCCGATGCGCGCGGCGGCGGTGGTGCAAGCGGCGGGCGGGGACGGCATCACCATCCATCTGCGCGAAGACCGGCGGCATATTCGCGATACGGATTTGAACGCGACCATGGCGGCGATCAGCCTGCCGGTAAATCTCGAAATGGCGGCGACCGGTGAGATGCTGGCGATTGCGCTGCGCCACCGGCCGCATGCCGCCTGTATCGTGCCCGAAAGGCGCGCGGAGCGGACCACCGAAGGCGGGCTGGACGCCGCCGGGCAGGATAATCACCTGGCCCCCATCATCACTCGGCTCAATGAAGCGGGGATCCGCGTTAGCCTGTTTATCGAGCCTGACCCGCGTCAGATTGAGGCGGCAATCCGGCTGAAAGCCCCCGTGGTGGAATTTCACACCGGCCGCTATGCGCATCTTTGGCTGGACGGCGATAAAGCGGGGTTGGAGGCCGAATTGAAACGCATCGGCGATGCGGCGGCGCTGGCGGCCAAAAACGGTATCGAGCCGCATGCGGGACACGGATTGACCTTTGACAATGTGCAGCCGATTGCCGCCATTGCGCAGCTTGCCGAGCTGAATATCGGCCATTATCTGGTGGGCGAGGCGATTTTTATCGGGTTGGAAAATGCCATCCGAAAAATGCGCCTATTGATGGACGCGGCGCGGTGATCGTCGGCCTGGGTTCTGATTTGTGCAATATTGAGCGCATTCAAAATTCGCTCAACCGTTTTGGGGAGCGGTTTGAAAGCCGTGTCTTCACCCAGCAAGAACGCGCTAAAGCCGCCAAGCGGCCCTTCACCAAAGCGGGCACTTATGCCAAGCGCTTTGCCGCCAAGGAGGCTTTTTCGAAAGCGGTTGGCACCGGTTTTCGCCGCGGTGTTTTCATGAAAGATATCGGCGTGGTCAACGCGCCATCGGGCGCGCCGACATTGCAATTGACGGGCGGGGCAAAAGCCCGTCTCGACGCGGTGATCCCGCCGGGCTATGAAGCGCATATTCATTTAACCTTGACCGACGATCATCCCTGGGCGCAGGCCTTTGTGATTATCGAGGCGGTCCCCACCCAGCCGGCTGGCTTCAGCGGCCAATGACATGATGGAAACGGCATTTTGACTATAAATACAACGAGCAGCGATAGGAACCGATCCGACCAAATGCCTCCCAATAGCGCCGATCAATCGCCCGCGCCCATGCCTTCGCCTTCACGGCGCGGGCGGATGGCGGCAATCTGGTCCGAGATCAAGGGTCTGTTTTGGCTGTTGGTCGCGGTTTTGGTATTTCACAGCTTCATTGCCAAACCCTTTTACATCCCGTCCATATCCATGATGCCGACATTGCAGGTGGGCGACCGTCTGTTTGTCAGCAAATATGCCTATGGCTGGAGCCATGTATCGCCGACCATCCCCGACCCGGTGGCGATTTTCCGCTGGCTGATTTTGCGTCAGCAAGTGCCGACCGCAACGGTGCAATTGCCGCCCAGCGACGGGCGGATATGGGGCAAAATGCCAAAGCGCGGCGATATTGTCATTTTGAAACCCAAAGGGCAAACCGATGATCTGATCAAGCGGGTTATCGCCCTGCCAGGGGATTTGCTCGAAATGCGCGGCGGCGAAATTTGGTTGAACGGAGCGGCAATAAAGCGCCAGCAGCAACCCGATACGATCGTTCCCGAAGATGGGCATTTATGCCAAGGCGTGCCCTGTTACAGCGGCTTTACCGATCAGCCTATCCGGCTTAAAAATGGCAAATATGGCTATTTGGTGCCCACGGTGCGCGAAACTTTGCCCGGCGGCGTAAGCTACGATACCTTTGATCTGGAAAATACATCGTCGGACGATGTGCCGCCCACGCGCATTCCCGCCGGTCATGTCTATTTGATGGGCGACAATCGCGATCGCAGCGCCGACAGCCGGGTGCCGGCCGAATTTCGCGGCCTTGGCGGCGCGGTATCGTGGGACCGGCTGGGCGGACGGGCGGAGATTATTAGCTTTTCGGTCGACGGTACCACCGGGCTTAATCCGGCAAGCTGGTGGTCATCACTGCGGGGCGAACGTGCCGGCACCAGCCTTAGGCCGCAAAAAAGCGAAAAACCGGCCGCCGCCCGGTGAATGGCTTTGCGGTCTCGATACTGCGCGCGCGCCAATAGGCTATCGGTATGATCGGGGTGATTATTACCTTCCTTTTGGGTATAGCCAATTTTGCCATGCACCGTGCGGTCGTGGAATCGAACCATCCCTTTGTGCGCGACAGCAAGCTGCATTTTGGCCGGCATTTTGGCAAAAATGGCAGCTATTATCTGGAATTTGGCATTTTGCTCGCCCTATTGGCCTTTGCGGCGGACGGCTCCTGGATCGCGCCCGGCGTCTATTTGGTTTATTCGGCGCTGAATTTGCTGGCGGCCTGGTTGCTGCTCAGCGGGCGGGTGTAGCGCCGCACCGACACTAGGCCAATCAAATGAAGCCTTTGGTCTGGCAAGGCCCTCTGTTTGTCGAAAGGAAATTTCGGCCATAGTGGCAAAGAGATAAGCGGCATCAGCAATTAATCATCTGTCAATTTGGATTGATCGGATTTTGATGTTTCGTTTTTCTTCGAACGCCATGGCTGCAAGCGCGATATTGCTGGTCGCTGCGGGCTGGGCCGTTCCATCGCTGGCGCAGGACCGGGCCGCCGTGCCCCCGCCGGAACCGGCCAAAGGCGAATTGGCAGCGCGGATTGAGGATGGCAAACAAATATATGAAGCGGCGGCCTTTGCCCGGTTCGGGCCGCAAACCGCGCTTGATATGGTTCGGCAAATTCCAGGCTTTGTGATCACCCAATCGAGCGGTGACCGGGGGCTGGGGGAAGCGAGCCAAAATGTGCTGATCAATGGTCAGCGTATTCCAGGCAAAAGCAACGATGCCGAAACGGTGCTTAGCCGGACATCGGCGGAAACGGTGGTGCGTTTTGAAATATCGGATGGGGCCGTGCTCAATATTCCGGGTTTGAGCGGTCAGGTGCTCAATGTCATCACCAAGGTTAGCGGAATTAAAGGTAATTTTCGGTGGAACCCGCAATTTCGGCAGCGCGTTGACACGCTGTTGTTGAGCGGCGAGATCAATGCTTCGGGAAAAGTGGCGGGCGGCGATTTCACCCTTGGCCTTAGCACGCCAAATACCTTCCGCAGCGGTGGGTGGAGCACCGAAATCGTCACCGATGCGGCGGGAATCTTGTTATATACCCGCGATCAATTTTCTCAATTTAGCGCCGATAATCCCAAAATTGCAGGATCATTCAACCGGGTCAGCAAAGGGGGATCGAAATTTAATATCAACGCCGAAGCCGCCTTGTTCCATTTCCGGCGGCGGCAAGAGGCGGATCGTTTTAGCGTCGGTGCGCTTAACCCTGCGCTACCCGATATCACCGAATTGGGGACGGGCAGCGAAGAGGAGTTTAATTACGAAATTAGCGGCGATTATGAATTTGCCGTTGGCGGCGGACGATTGAAACTGGTTGGATATCGCCGGTTTGAACATAGCCCCAATCAGAGCCAGTTTTTCCGCAATTTCGCCGATGGCAGCATACCGGAAGGTTCGCAGTTTAACCGCACCGCCGATGAGGGCGAGACGATCGCGCGCAGCGAATTTAGCTGGAAATGGGGCAAGTCGGATTGGAGCGTTTCAGCCGAAGCCGCTTTTAATTTTCTCGATTCGCGCTCCGAATTATTATTGTTGGATGGCGGTGTTTTTATTCCCGAACCGCTTGATAGTCCGGAAACGCGCGTTTCGGAACGGCGCGGCCAATTGGTCCTATCTTATGGCCGGCCCTTGTCGGCGGATATAACCTTGCAAGCGCAAATTGGCGGCGAATATAGCGAATTGTCGCAAACCGGGATCGGCGGCTTAACGCGGCAATTTGTTCGGCCCAAAGGGCAATTGTCACTCGCATGGAAAGCGACGCCGAAATTGGATGTCAGCGCCCGGTTGCAACGCCGGGTGGGTCAGCTCAACTTTTTTGACTTTCTCGAATCGGTGGATTTGCGCGACGACAATAACAATGTCGGCAACCCCAATTTGGTGCCGCCGCAAAGCTGGCTCGGCGAATTGGAGCTGAACCGAAAATTGGGGCCATCGGGCTCGGTCAAGCTGAAACTGCAATATGAAAAAACCAACGATCTGGTCGATCAAATTCCGATTCTGAGCGGCGGTGAAGCGCCGGGTAATTTAACCGGCAGCGCCGACAGGTGGAGCGCGGAAACCAATGTGACCTTTCTGTTTGATAAGCTCGGCTGGAAAGGGGCCAAGCTTGATCTGTCGGGATTTTACCAGAAAGGCCGTTTGACCGACCCGTTGACGGGGCTGTCGCGCCGCTTTGGCGGGGAACGGCGATGGTCATGGAGCGCCGATCTTCGCCATGATATTCCGTCGAGCAATTGGGCGTATGGCGCGGGCGCGGAGGATAATAGCTCTGCGGAATTTTTACGGCTCAATTTTTCATCGCGCGAATTTCGCAGCAAGCCGTTGGTCTTTATCTTTGCCGAACATAAAGACATATTGGGGCTGAAATTGCGTGGGACTTTGATCAATGTAACCGGCCAAACCGAAGGTTCACGCGAGGTATTTTTCACCAGCGACCGGTTGGACGGGCGGATTGATGAAATTCGCGATGGAACGGTTGAATTTGGCGTTATCGGCCGCATCAGCATCAGCGGCACTTTCTAATCGGTGATTATTGCCGCATAGATGGGTGATGCAAAACCACACCCCGACCGCGCAAACGGACAGCGCCCGTTCCAACAGCGCGCAAATGCAAGAAAATACGGGCATGCCAGATGGGAATGAGCCGCCCGTTGCCCCAACCTTGCGCCGTTTTCTGCCTTATCTATGGCCCGACAATGCCCCGCGCCTGAAATTGCGGATTATCGCGGCGGGGCTATTTGTTATCCTGTCGAAAGCAATCCAGCTATCGATGGGTTTCCTCTATGGTGCCGCCATCAACCGCATGGCGCCGGGGATGGAAGATGGCGTGGCGCTCGCCATCGGTTTGATCGCGGCTTATGCGGGTGCCCGGTTTGCCGGGATATTATTCGATAATCTGCGCAATGTGATATTCGAAAGCGTGGGGCAGGATGCAACCCGCGATCTGGCGGTGAATGTCTTTGCGCATTTGCATGCTTTGTCGCTGCGCTTTCATTTATCCCGCCATACTGGCGAAGTGACCAAAGTGATCGAGCGCGGCACCAAAAGCATCGATACCATGTTATATTTTCTGCTGTTCAACATCGCGCCAACGGTGGTTGAATTGATCGCGGTGCTGGTGATATTTTATGTCAAATTCGGCCTCGGCCTGGCGGCGGCGACCGCGATTATGGTCTATATTTACATCAGCCTGACCCGCCGAATTTCCGATTGGCGCAGCGCGCTGCGCATGAAGATGAATGATCTGGATACATTAACCGTCAGCCGTTCGGTCGACAGTCTGCTCAATTATGAAACGGTTAAATATTTTGACGCCGAAGCGCGCGAAATTGCCCGGTATGAAAAAACCGCCAGCGGTTATGCCAAGGCCGCCGTAAAATCGGAAAATTCGTTGGCGCTGCTGAATATCGGTCAATCGCTCGTCACCAATTTGATGATGGCGGGCGCGATGGGCTATACCATCTGGGGCTGGTCAACGGGGATTTATCAAACCGGCGATGTCGTGCTGGTCAATACATTGTTGGCGCAGCTTTTTCGGCCGCTCGATCTGCTCGGCATGGTTTACCGGATGATCCGGCAGGGGCTGCTCGATATGCAGGCGATGTTCGCGTTGATCGACACTGCGCCTGAAATTATCGATACGCCCCATGCGCCCGCGCTTGATGCCAGCGATGCCGCGGTTACCTTTGACAATGTGGTTTTTGGCTATGAACCCGACCGGCAGATATTGCATGGGGTCAGCTTTCATGTGCCCGCCGGAGAAACGCTGGCGATTGTGGGGCCGTCGGGCGCGGGCAAATCAACCATTGCGCGGCTGCTGTTTCGTTTTTACGACCCCCAAAGCGGCAGCGTTCGGGTGGGCGGGCAAAATATCGCGATGGTGACGCAAAGTTCGCTGCGCGCCGCCATCGGCATCGTTCCGCAAGATACCGTGCTGTTCAACGATGATATTGGCTATAATATCGCTTATGGCCGGGCCGGGGCCAGCGAGGCGGAGGTGATCGATGCGGCTAAAGGCGCGGCCATCGACGGTTTCATTCAAGCTTTGCCGCAAGGATATCAAACGCCGGTGGGCGAACGCGGATTGAAGCTTTCGGGCGGGGAGAAACAGCGCGTGGCGATTGCGCGCACCTTGCTGAAAAACCCGCCGATCCTGATATTGGATGAGGCAACCAGCGCGCTGGACAGCCGCACCGAGGCCGCCATTCAAGACACATTGAACGCCATCGCCGAAAAACGCACGACGATCATCATCGCCCACCGGCTTTCAACGATCACCCATGCCGACACGATCATCGTGCTCGATAAGGGCCGGGTCGCCGAACAAGGCGATCACAAAATGCTGCTGCGCAAAAACGGCATCTACGCTGGATTATGGGCGCGGCAGCAGACCGAGCAGGAAAATATTTCGGTGTAAAACTCCGCGCGCCGCGCTAACTAGCTCTATCGCCGCATGCCATAGCAATCTAAAGCCCGCACGCATGGCATCCTTATCCGCGCATATAAATCCAGCCGAGCATTTGCAGCGTATCTTTGGCTATAGCGAATTTCGCGGGGAGCAGCGCCGCGTGATCGACCGGGTGATGGCGGGTCAAAGCAGCCTGGCCGTGATGCCGACGGGGGCGGGCAAATCCTTATGTTATCAGCTACCCTCGGTGATGCTGAAGGGGACATGCATTGTCATTTCGCCCTTGATTGCATTGATGCATGATCAGATGCGTGCGGCGAGCGCGGCGGGCATTCGCGCGGCGACGCTGACATCGGCGGATAGCGACCGCACCGAGACGATGCAGCGGCTGCGTGATGGCAATTTGGACCTGTTGTATGTCGCGCCCGAAAGGGCATCGAGCGATGAATTTCGGCTGCTGTTATCGCAGGCGCATATATCGCTTTTTGCCATTGATGAGGCGCATTGCGTGTCCGAATGGGGGCATGATTTCCGGCCCGATTACCGATTGCTGCGCCCGATGATGGATGATTATCCGCATGTCGCCCGGCTCGCGTTAACGGCAACGGCAGATGCGATGACCCGCGCCGATATATTGACGCAGCTTGGCATATCCGAAGCGGGCATGATCGTTGCCGGGTTTGATCGGCCCAATATCCGTTACATGATCTCGCCCAAGGCCGGCGGCAAGCAGGTGGCGGATTTTGTCGCGGCAACGCCGGGGGCGGGCATTGTCTACGTCCAATCGCGCGCGGGCGCAGACCGGTTGGCGGAAAAACTGGCCGCATCGGGCCGCCATGTGCGCGCCTATCATGCCGGGTTGGACCCCGAAATTCGCAAACGCCATCAAGCCGAATTTGTGGACAGCGAAGATATGGTGATGGTGGCAACCGTCGCCTTTGGCATGGGGATCGACAAACCCGACGTACGCTTTGTTGTGCATGCCGGCCTGCCCAAATCAATCGAATCTTATTATCAGGAGACGGGCCGCGCGGGCCGTGACGGCGATCCGGCGGCGGCGATGCTATTTTGGGGCGCGGAGGATTTTTCCAAGGCGCGGCTGTGGCTGCGCGATGTGGAGGAGGCGCGGCTGGCGGGGGAACGCGCGCGGTTAACGGCGCTGGGCGCATTGGTGGAAACGGCGGGGTGCCGCCGAGCGATCTTGCTGCGTCATTTCGGCGAACAGCCGGCGGAATATTGCGGCAATTGCGACAATTGCCTGAACCCGCCAAAGGCCGTTGACGCCGCCATGATTGCGCAGAAATTCCTATCGGCGGTCTACCGCACCGGGCAAAGCTTTGGCGTGGGTCATTTAGAGAAGATACTCACCGGCCAAGCCGACTCCAGAGCGATATCGCTCGGCCATGACAAGCTATCGGTGTTTGGTATTATCGCGCGCGACGAGGCAACGTTGATCAAGCCGGTGGCGCGGTCTTTGTTGCTGAAAGATGCGCTGCGCACCAACGACCATGGCGGATTGATATTTGGCCCCGAAGCGAAGGCTTATCTAAAGGGCGACTATGAACTGCGCTTGATCCTGCCGGCAAAGCCAGCCGGGCAAGCACGCGGCGCGCGGCGCACCGTCGCGGCGGTTAATCCGGTGGGTAATCCCTTGTTTGAGGCGCTTCGCAGCGCGCGGCGGGAATTGGCGATGGAGGCCGGGGTTCCGCCTTATGTGATCTTCCACGATGCCACCTTGCGCGAAATGGCCATATCGCGCCCCAGCAGCCTTTCGGCGATGGGCGCGATATCGGGTATTGGCGCGCGCAAACTTGACGCTTATGGTGCGGTGTTTTTGAATATCATAAGGCAATATTGATGCGGCAAAATCTATCCATCATCGCTGCTATCCTGGCGCTTGGCGGCTGTTCGGAAGAATCGGAGGGGACCGGATTGACGCCCTATCTGGCGGCAACGGCGGCGGACAAAGCCGCCGCAGCGAAAAAGGAAAATAAGATGTTTCGCAAAATTGAGGATAATCTGCTGGTCAGCCCGCAAATTTCGGTTGCCGATGTCGCGGCGGCCAAGGCGGCGGGCATCACGGTGATCATCAACAACCGCCCGGATGGTGAAGATCCGGACGCAGCACAAGGCGCGGAGATCGCGGCGGCGGCGCGCGCGGCGGGCATTGAATATATCGCCATTCCGGTTACCCATGCCGGATTCTCCCGCCCGCAAATTGATGCGATGCAGGCAGCGCTATCCAAGGGGGGGGATGGCAAAACGCTGGCCTATTGCCGGTCAGGAACGCGCTCGACCCTGCTATGGGCCTTGTCGCAAGCGGCCAAGGGCGAAAGCCCGCGCGTGATCGCCGCCAAGGCCGCCGATGCCGGATATGATGTCGCACCGATCGCGCTGATGCTCGATACGCTGGCGGCGGCAGCGGGGGCGAAGGGCGAGTGATTTTGTGCGATTAACCGGTGCCCACTTAGTCGCATCATGCTCTAGAGAATTTTGCGTTAAATGTGGATCGCTCCAATCCTCCCCGCTGCCGGGGAGGATTGATACAGATCCATCGCAAAACGCTCTAAGCCACTCGACATCGATTAACGCTTATGTCAGTCAGCGGACATGCCCGATCTTGCCAATCCGATAAGCTATGCCATCCCCGGATTCATCATCCTGCTGATCGCCGAAATATGGCTCAACCGGCGCGGCAAGGGCTATGAGCTGAAAGATACGGTCACCTCGCTCGCGATGGGGATCGGCAGTCAGCTTGCGGGATTATTAACGCTGGTGCCGATTATATTTATCGCCAATGGCGCGCATCAATTTGCCTTGTTTGATTTGGGCTATGTTTGGTGGGTGTGGCCGATTTGTTTTATGCTCGATGATTTGGCTTATTATTGCTTTCATCGCAGCGCGCACCGGGTGCGCTGGTTTTGGGCGAGCCATGTCAATCATCACAGCAGCGAGCATTATAATCTCTCCACGGCGCTGCGGCAAACATGGACGGGCTTTATCGCGCTGGGCTTTATTTTTCGGTTGCCATTATTGTTCATCGGCTTTCCGGTAGAGATGGTGTTTTTTTGCGGTGCGCTCAATTTAATCTATCAATTTTGGTTTCATACCGAGGCGATCGATAAGATGCCCGCTTGGTTCGAATATTGGTTCAACACGCCCTCGCATCACCGCGTCCATCATGCCACCAATGCACAATATCTCGATGCCAATTATGCGGGTGTTTTCATGATTTGGGACCGGATGTTCGGCAGCTTTGTGGCCGAAGATAGCAAGGATCCACCCGCCTATGGATTGGTGAATAATCTGGGCAGCTTCAACCTGCTGCGCGTGTCTTTCCACGAATGGATCGCGATTGCGCGGGATGTGTGGGCCGCGCCATGGCGGCATAAGCTGTCCTATATGCTGCGCGAGCCGGGTTGGAGCCATGATGGATCGCGTGAGACCAGCGCGATGATCAAGGCGCGCGCGGCGGCGGAGAAAAATTCGCTTGCCCCATAATCCCGATTGCTATGATTTAATCGCTTGATTAAACGATGGGGTGAGGAGAGATACATGGATGAATTTGATATCATCGTCATCGGCGGCGGTAGCGCCGGATGCGCCGCCGCAAGCCGCTTGAGCGAGGATGGCAAATACCGTGTCTGCTTGCTGGAGGCGGGCGGGCCGAACGATAATTTCCTGATCAAAACCCCCGGCTTCATGCCCTTTTTGCCCAAAAAATCCAATTACCGCTACGAAACCGTGCCGCAAGCCGGGCTGAATGGCCGGACGGGCTATCAACCGCGCGGGCGCGGGCTGGGCGGATCGAGCGCGATCAATGCGATGGTTTATATTCGCGGGCACAAATGGGATTATGATAATTGGGCGGCGCTGGGCTGCGATGGCTGGGCCTATGATGATGTGCTGCCCTATTTCAAACGCAGCGAAGGCAATGAACGATTTCGCGATGCCGGCGGCAATGCCTATCACGGCGCATCGGGGCCGCTTAATGTGATGGATCAGCATTACGCCAACCCCGGCTCGGCTGCTTTTATCGAGGCCGCGGCGCAGCTGCAATTGCCGCGCATCGATGATTTCAACGGCGCGCATCAGGAAGGCTTCGGTTTTTACCAAGTGACGCAAAAGGGCGGTGAACGTTGGTCCGCCGCGCGCGCCTATATTGAACCCGCCAAAGGCCGAAGCAATTTTACCGTGCTAACCAAAATACTGACCGAGAAAATCATCATTGAGGGCGGCCGGGCGACGGGCGTGCAAATCCGTCAGGGCAAAGTATCACGCCGGATAAACGCCAGCGCCGCGGTGATTTTATCCGCCGGTGCGTTTAACTCGCCGCAGCTATTGATGTTGTCGGGCATTGGTCCGGGACAACATCTGCGGGAGATGGGGGTCGAGGTCGTCGCCGACAAGGCCGCCGTCGGGAATGACCTGCAGGACCATATTGATTATGTCAGCCGGTTTATGACCCAGTCAAAAGCCTTTATCGGCGATTCGCTTGTCGGCAGTTTTCGGATGGCAAAGGCGGTGCTGGAACATCGGCTGAAACGGACCGGCATTATGACCACGCCTTATGCTGAGTCTGGTGGATTCATCAAAACTACGCCCGATGCCGCCGCGCCCGATGTGCAATTTCATTTCGTGCCCGCGCCGCTGGAGGACCATGGCCGGGAGAAGGTAAAAGGCCATGGCTTTAGCTGCCATGCCTGCGTCCTGCGCCCGGAAAGCCGGGGCACGGTGCGCCTTGGCTCAGCCCATGCCGCCGACGCCCCGGTGATCGATCCCAACTTTCTGGGGGATGCGCGGGACATTGTTGTGCTGCGGGCTGGTGTGCGGATGATGCACCGGATCATGCAAACAGCACCGATGTCGGATTATGCGGGCAGGGACGTGAATGCTACGCCGCTTGATGACGATGCCGCGCTGGACGCGCTGATCCGCAGCCGCGCCGATACCGTCTATCATCCCGTCGGCACGTGCCGGATGGGCAGTGATGCCGGTGCGGTTGTCGATCCGCAACTTCGCGTCAAGGGGATTGACCGTCTGTATGTTGCTGATGCGAGCATTATGCCCCGTCTGATCAGCGGCAACACCAACGCACCCAGCATCATGATCGGTGAAAGAGCCGCCGATTTTGTCCGCGCGTATTTGCATTGATCTTGCGGTGATGCGTTCGGCCCGCTAACCGGCTGGAAATAACGGGCGGGAGCGCGCATGAAATATATCAGCACAAGAGGGAACGCATCGCCGCTCGACTTTGCCGGCGTCACGCTCGCGGGGCTGGCCAGCGACGGCGGGTTGTATGTGCCCGAATATTGGCCGCATTTTAGCGAAGCGGAAATTGCCGCGATGCGCGGGCTGTCCTATGCCGATTTGGCGGTGCGGATCATGGCGCCTTTCACCAAAGGCACGCTCGACGAAGCCGAATTGAAGCTATTATGCGAAGCCGCCTATGGCCGCTTCAGCCATGCGGCGATCACGCCCTTGGTGCAGCTTGATCATCAACATTGGCTGCTGGAGCTTTTCCATGGGCCGACATTGGCCTTTAAGGATGTTGCGCTGCAATTATTGGGGCAGTTGTTCGAACGGTTTCTCGCGCAAACCGACAAAGCGCTGACCATCGTTGGCGCGACATCCGGGGACACCGGTTCGGCGGCGATTGACGCGGTGGCGGGGCGCGAGCGGACCGAAATTTTCATGCTCCATCCGCATGGCCGGATCAGCGAGGTTCAGCGGCGTCAGATGACGAGCGTGCTTGCCCCCAATGTCCACAACATCGCCATCGAAGGCAGTTTTGATGATGCTCAGGCGATGGTCAAACGGATGTTTAACGACCCGGAGATCAACGGCCCGTTGAAATTGACCGCGGTCAATTCGATCAATTGGGCACGGTTGATGGCGCAGGTGGTTTATTATTTCGCCGCTGCGCTCAAATTGGGCGCGCCCGAATGCCGAGTCGCTTTTTCGGTGCCAACGGGCAATTTTGGCGATGTGTTTGCGGGCTATGTCGCGGCGCAAATGGGGCTGCCGATAGAAACGCTGATCGTGGCGACCAATGTGAATGATATTCTCCACCGCGCGCTGTCTCGCGGCGATTATTCGGTGAGCGGGGTCACGCCCACGCAGGCGCCGTCGATGGATATTCAGATATCGAGCAATTTTGAACGTTTGCTGTTCGATCTGGAGGGCCGTGATGGTTCGGCCATGGCGGCGCGGATGAAATGGTTTGAACAGATGGGCAAAATGGTGCTCTCCGCCGATATGCGCAAGCGCGCCAAGCTGTTTCAAAGCGTGCGCGCCGATGCGAATGAAACGGCGGATGCCATGCGCTGGGCCTATGAACAATGCGGGCAGATTATTGATCCGCACACCGCCATTGGCCTGCATGGCGCGCGGTCGATTGAATTTGCGCGCGATATATCGGTGGTGACGCTGGCAACCGCGCATCCGGCTAAATTTCCCGATGCGGTGGAGCAAGCGGTGGGTATTCGCCCCGCGCTCCCCCGCCGTTTGGGCGATCTGTTGGTTTGCGAGGAGCGCTATTTGATCCTGCCGGGTGACTATGAAACAGTGCGCGATCATATCCTCGCCAGCGCCGCCGGGCCAGCGGTGCCATGAGCGGTCAACCGCCCCATTTCGTCACCTTGATCAGCGAACCGCGCAGCGATTATGCGCTCATCGATTGCGGCGGCGCGCGCAAATATGAACGCTATGGCGACAGATATTTCATCCGCCCCGAACCACAGGCCATGTGGCAACCGGCGCAGGGTGATTGGGATGCCGACGCGGAATTTATCCCCGGCAGCGATGACGAAGGCGGCGGGCGCTGGTATAACAACCGGCCGGTGCCACCTGGCGGCTGGCCCTTGGTTTGGAATGATGAAGTCACCTTCACGGCGCAATGCACGCCCTTTCGCCATCTGGGATATTTTCCCGATATGGACCCGGTATGGCGGTGGATGCGCGGGCAAATTACCGGCGCGAGCGAACCCGATATCATGAATCTGTTTGGTTATACCGGCGTTGGCACGCTGGCGCTTTCTGCGGCGGGGGCCAAGATGGTTCATGTCGATGCGTCGAAAAAATCGGTGGCGCAGGCGCGCGGCAATGCCGACCTTTCGGGGATGGCGGATCGGCCCATCCGCTGGATCATCGACGATGCCGCCAAATTTGTCGCGCGCGAAGTGCGCCGCGAAAGACGCTATGACGGCATATTGCTCGATCCGCCCAAATATGGCCGCGGCCCCGATGGCGAGCTGTGGCATCTGGAGCAGGATCTCGCGCCGCTAATCGCCAATTGCCGCCGGTTGCTCGATGAAAATTCACGCTTCCTGTTTCTCACCGTCTATGCGGTGCGGATGTCGGCGCTGGCGCTGGGCGGGCTGATCCAATCCCACTTTGCCGATTTGCCGGGGAAGGTCGAATTTGGCGAGCTCGCCGTGCGGGAGGAAGCCCGCGGCTTGCTGTTGCCAACGGCGATTTTCGCGCGCTGGTCCCAAAGTTAAAGAAAGACGATAATGACCGACAGCCTGACCCTTGAAATGCACGATCTGGTCGTGAATGTCCTCACCGGCATTTACAGTCAGGAAACGCATCTTGCGCAGCCGCTGAAAATTTCGATCAGCGCCGAATTGGCGGTGGCGGAGCATTACGCGCATGACACGCCGTTGTCGGCCTCCAAAAACTATATGGATTTGAAAATGGCGGCGTGTGATTTGCCCGCCGGGGTCCACTTTACGCTGATCGAGGCGGTGGGTGATCATATTGCGGACCGGTTGTTCGAAGAGGACCATAGGGTCCGCAAAGTGACCGTCAAGATCGTTAAGCTCGCGATTGCCGAGGATGGCGAGGCGATCGGCATCACCATGGTTCGATGCCGAAAATGACCATTATTCGGCCGCTCGCATTGGTTACCGGCGGTATGCGGCGGCTGGGCGCGGTTATCGCGGCGAAGCTTGCGGATGCGGGATATGATGTGGCCATTTCCACGCATGACCCCGCCCATTTGGACCCATCTTTGCAAGGGCAAGGGGACAGCAACCGGCATGGCTTCATCGCCGATCTATCCCATCCCGGCGCGGCGGAAAAATTGCTACGCGCGGTGACCGCCCATTTTGGCCGCACGCCCGATTTGCTGGTGAATAACGCCGCGATGTTCGGGCAGGATCAATGGCCGGATATGAGCCTCGATACGCTGGAGGCGCATTTCCGGCTGAATGTCTTTGCGCCGTTGCTGCTCTCCCGCGCGTTGGTGGAGGCTGCCGGGCCGCAGCAACAACCCGTTATCATCCATATTCTCGATCAACGCATTGCCCATCCGCATGGCGACCAGATCAGCTATACACTATCGAAACAAGCGCTGGCGGCGTCGGTTCGGTCGATGGCCAGCGCCCTTGGTGCGCGCGCGCGGATCAACGGGGTTGCGCCGGGGCTGGTGATGGCGACCGATGATTATGACGCAGCGCTCGAACAAAGGCTGGCGGGCATGATGCCGCTCGGCGCTTTACCCGCTCCAGCAGGCGTCGCCGATGCCGTCCATTATCTCGCTGGCGCGGTTCATGTCACTGGGCAGATTATCTTCGTCGATAGCGGCGCGAATCTAAAAAGCTTCGAGCGCGATTTCATGCATCTTTAGGCGGCGCGCAAGGCACGGCGGGGCCTGATGGTGCGGGCTATCGGGTGATACCACATATAAGGTAAAACATGCGCGTAGCGCCTTTTTGCACAGGCAGTGCCATTGATTTTACACAAAGAAAAGAAGAGGGTGTCAGCGCCTGCCTGCTTCTTTCCTTCTTTATCTTCTGTGTCTTTGCGTGAAAAAAATCGCACGCCATAAAGGCGCAAAGATAACTCGGATAGAAGAGGATAATTGGGCACATCCATTAACCCTAAATTCGTCATTGCGAACGGAGCGCGGCAATCCAGAAAATGGCGCAGTTCCGATACTCTTTGGATTGCTTCAGCGGCTATACGGCTTCGCAATGACCGTTAATGGAGGAGATTATTTCCAACAAGCGCAACAAAATATCCTACGGATTTGGCTTGCGCCTATCTGGTTAGAAAAGGGAGCGGCCGGTGCGGAAGCGCTGAGGGAGCTTCCGGCTGATGGAGTCCATTTGTTTAAGGCCCGTTCGTTCCATCAGACTTTTCCCTGAATATAGGGTGGGGTCTTGAGCCGCCTTTTTCGGTGGCTCGAATGCGATATCATAAGGGATAAAGGTTCTTAAAACCCTTGATATTAACGCCGCATAAGGCCAATTTTTGCGCTGGTTCAGAGTTTGAGGCGTCAGACTCTTTTTCGCAGCAGAAACATCCTTCCTTTCGCACCGGCCGTGCCGGATGAGTTTCATCGCGGCATTCCCATCATCCCGCCCACGTTCATGACCGCAGTCGCAGTGACGAATCGTGACTAACCGATGTGGTTCGTTGTAGGAAAGGGTTTTTTGATTCCGCTAAAACCCCACCCCTTTAGGGGAGAGGCAGCGAGACTTGGCATCTTTGATGCCTAGTCGCAGCGGGGTGGGGCCCATCCGCCTTGCGTTACGCCGAGAGGCCCCACCCCCAACCCCTCCCCTAAAGAGGAGGGGAGAAGCGCCCTGCCAAACTCGCGCTAACCGGCATGAGATCCCGGCTTTCGCCGGGATGACGTGGAGTTTAGGTAACTGAAATTTAATCGTCATCCAGGCGAAAGCCGGGATCTCAGGAAGTTTACGCCGCATCATTCGGTGCTGCTTAAGGCCGCCTTAGATGCCAGCCTGCGCCAAAGTCATTGTGGCATGACGGAGTGGGGGCGCATGATCTCATATCGCGGAACCCAAACAGGATAAGCGGATTTCGTCTTTGTCCAAATCATAGGTGAGCGCCGAGCAATTTTGCAGCGCGGCGCGGCCGATGATGAGGCGGGGTTTAATGTCTTTCTTCTTTTTACCGATGACGACAATTTCATCCCGGTCACCGGCGGCGGCCTCAGCGGGACCGGGTTCGGCGGCGTCGACGATCCCGTCAGCATTGCCAAAATCTCCGTTCCGCACATTAACTTTGGACAGAATCAGTTCACCCACAGCAAGCGGCTGCTTCAACGTCATCGCCCGGCTCGGGATCTCGACATCGAAATAGACCCGTATTGGTTTCGGCGCTCCGGTAAACGCACCCATAAAATTTTCGGCAAGCCAGTTGCCCGTTTGGCGCGTCGACCAGATTTTCATCACGATGCAGACTAAATCTTATGTCGATCTTCTCCTCCAGAAACTTGATACGGGTGCCAACACCTCCAAGCCCGAACGGGCCCTTTCTGTCCAACGGAAAACTATAGATTTTCTCGCCCTCTTTTGCAGGCTGCAATCGGAAAGTGACCCGCTTGTAAGGCAGCGATGCGGGACTAATCACGCCGTCGGCAACAGGGGACACATTGCGGTTAAACCAAAAGATTCGCTTGCGTCCAGGGCCGCTAGCAAAATCGACCTTATGCACTCCCGTATTGCCAAGGAGAACTGGCCCCGTGCTGTTCCGAGAGCCGCGCGTAGGCGGCTTTAGCCCTAGCTCTGCCGCAACCGCCGGGTTGATTGTCAATCTTCCAAAGGCATCGGGTCGGACCTCCAGCCGTGTGGGCCGTCCATTAATCTTCACTTCAATAATATCCCCATCGGACAGGATTAGTTCTTCGGGCAGCTTGGTATTGGCCTTGGTTGGCGCGGCCAGCGCAGAGGGGGATGCCGTCAAAAGCAGGGTTAAAATGAGCGCCTTGGCGACATACCGCATAATTGAACCCCCAAATCTATTATCGGCTTTGGGGTAAGGCTTTGAAGTTGAACGATGGATTAACCCAACAACACCACCGGGCTCGCGCTGTTCCAATGCATCGATACTTTATCGTCCCAGGTGAAATCTTCCTGATCGGTGCGCGATAGGTTGGGGCGGGAGACGCGCATGATTGCGCCGCTTTCTAGGGCAATTTCGAATAAGGTGATGTCGCCCAAATAGCTCATACCCTTTATCGTGCCGCGCGCGAAGTTATGGCCTTCGGGCGCGTCTTTGGCGGCGGCGGCGACGGCTTTGCCAAGGCCGGGTTTATGCAGGGTGATTTTTTCGGGGCGGATTGCGGCCCAAACCGCCCCTTCATGCGGGCCAGTGACGCCGTGGTCCATATAGATTTTGCCAATCTGCGGACAATCGACCACCGCCTTGTCTTTCTCATCGACGGTCAGCTTGCCTTCAAAAATATTCACCGAGCCGACAAAATCGGCGACGAAACGGTTGGCGGGATATTCATAGAGATCAGAGGGCGTTGCAAGCTGCGACACTTCGCCTTTGTTGATCACCGCGACCCGGCTTGCCATCGACAACGCCTCGTCCTGATCATGGGTGACGGTGACGAAGGTAATCCCCACCTGATCCTGCAAATCGGACAGTTCAAATTGCATTTGCGCGCGCAATTTGGCGTCGAGCGCAGACAATGGCTCATCGAGCAGCAGCACCTTGGGCCGCATCACCAAGCTGCGCGCGAGCGCCACGCGCTGCCGCTGTCCACCCGACATTTGATCGGGCATCCGCGCGTCAAATCCGCCCAGCTTCACCAGATCGAGCGCGGCGCGGACCCGCTCCTCGCGCTCGGCGCGGTCGACGCCGGCGATCTTCATGCCGTAAGCGACATTGTCGGCCACCGACATATGCGGAAAGACAGCATAGCTTTGGAACACCATATTGACCGGGCGCTTGTTGGGCGGCACGCGGCTCATATCCTGTCCGTCGATCCATATTTGCCCTTCGGTGGGCACTTCAAAACCGGCAATCATCCGCAGCAAAGTGGTCTTGCCGCAGCCCGATGGGCCGAGCAGCACGAAAAATTCACCGGCGCGAATATCGAGCGAGACATTGTCCACCGCGGTCACTTTGCCATAATTTTTGGTGACACCGCGAATTTGGATGATGGGGTCGCTGTTTTGAGTCATAGGAATAGGCCAGTCATCAATGGGTGTCCGCCAGCGCCTTTGCCCCTTGCAATTTGAGCGCGACGGCGGTGAGCAGGACGGTAAGCAGGATCAGGATGGTCGAGGCCGCGTTGACATCGGGCGTGACCCCGCGTTTGACCAGCGAATAGACGAGCACGGGGAAGGTATCGGTGCCCGGCGTGCTGGTGAAAAAAGTGATCACAAAATCATCAAGGCTAAGCGTGAAGGCGAGCAGCGCGCCCGATACCAATGCCGGTTTGATATGCGGGACGAGGACGTCGCGAAATGCCTGCCATTCGCTGGCACCCAGGTCCTTTGCCGCTTCTTCTTGTTCGCGGTTAAAGCTGGCCAGCCGCGCGCGCACCACCATCGTCACAAAGGGGAAGCAAAAGGTGATATGCGCGATGATGATCGCACCCAAGTTAATCGGCCAAACCAGTCCGCTGGGCCAACCGATCCAAGAGAAAAATACGAGGAAAGCGACGCCGAGGCAGATTTCGGGAACGATAATCGGCAGCGACATGGTGCCATCCACCGCGCTTTTGAAGGGAAAGCGAAAACGCCACAGCATCACCGCCGCCATCGACCCGATAATCAGGCTGAAAATCGTCGCGAAAAAGGCGATGGTGAGCGAATTCATCATCGCATCCCATAGCTGCGCATTTTCCCAAGCGATCCCGTAATATTTGGTGGTAAAACCGCGCCAAACGACGTTGCGCTTGCTGTCATTAAAGCTGAATGCCATCAGCACGAAAAGCGGAATATAGAGAAACAGCATGACCAGCGCGACCCAGCCGCGCATCCATAGCGATTTGCTATATTCAAGCGGCGCGTGCGCGGTGCGTTTGAAAAAGGCCATCAGCGCGCGTCCCCGCCCGGTTTTTTGCGCAAGCCCTGCATCGCGATCAGGATGAACATCGCATAGATCAGCAAGAAGGACAGCGCCGCACCAAAGGGCCAGTCATTGGCGCGCTTAAATTGCCGCTCAATAACATTGGCGATCATCTGGCTGTCGGTGCCGCCCATCAAATCCGGCGTCAGATAGGCGCCGAGCGCGGGGATCAAAGTGATCATCACGCCCGCAATAATGCCCGGCGCAGCGAGCGGCACGATAATCTTCATCAAAGTGCGAAAATGCCCCGCGCCCAGATCCAAGCTCGCCTCGATCAGGCTTTTATCCAGCCGGTCAAGCGCGGAATAAAGCGGCAACACCATGAAAGGCAGATGGACATAAACCAGCCCCAGCACCACCGCGAAATTATTATAGAGCAGCGGGGCGGGTTCCCATGTGCTCAGCGGCTGCAAACCGATGAGCGTTTTTAGCCAGCTTGCCCCGCTCCACAGCGCCTCCAACCCCTGATTGGCATAGCCCTGCTGCCCCAACACGATCATCAACGCATAGGTGCGGATCAGCAGGTTGGTCCAAAAAGGCAGCATAATGCCGAGCAACAGCCAGGGCCGCCATTTCTCGCTGACAAAGGTGATCGCCATCGCCACCGGAAAACCAACGATCAGGCAGATGAGCGTCACCAAGGCGGCGACCGCAAGGCTTTTCAGAAATATGCCCAGATAAAGCCATTCGGTCGCGCGTTTGTAATTATCCAGCGTGCCGACAATGTCGATCTCGGTCAGCCCGGCGTTGCGGCCGAAACTATAGAACCAAACAAAACCCATCGGCAGCAAGAAAAACAGCAATGTCCATAGAAGCGGCAAAGTCGATACCGCCGCGAAGGGCCGTTTTTGCTGTTTCCAATCCTGCTCCGCCATGCCTTTCCCCTCGGGCTGGATTTATAATCAGGCGGCGCCGACGCGGGTGAAGGCTTCTTCGAATAAGGGCTGCAGATCGGGGTTAAATTTGGCATATTCGCATTTTGCAAGCTGATCGGCGGGCGGATAGGTCGCCGGATTATTCTTGTAACTATCGGGCATCAACGCCTTCACCGCGGCGTTGGGTGTGGGGTAAAGGATCGTTTCGGTCACTTTTTTGCCATGCTGCGCATCGAGCACAAAATTGATGAAAGCATGCGCGTTTTTCGGATGTTTCGCGCCTTTAGGAATGCAGAAATTATCCGAATTGAGCTGGCTGCCTTCTTTGGGAATGGCAAAAGCAATATCGTCATCTTCGGCCATCAATTGCGCGATATCGCCGTTATATTCAAGCACCAGATCCACCTCGCCCTTGGCAAGCAGATCCTGACCATCGTCGCTATGGAATTTGGCAATATGGGGTTTTTGCTTAATCATCAAAGCTTCGATAATTTTGACATCGGCGGGCGTAATATCATTCACCGATTTGCCCAGATATTTGGCGTAAAGCCGGAACATATCGCCTGCCTCGGACAGGACTGCGATGCGGCCCTTATATTGATCGCTGTCGAATAATAATTTCCAGCTATCGGGCGGGCTTGCCAATTTTGATTTGCGATAGCCAATGCCGAGCACCAGCCAAGTATAGGGCACCGAATATTGCCGGCCCTTATCATAATCGACATCGATAAATTCGGGCGCAATATTTTTCAGATTGGGGATTTGCGCCTTGTCAATCTTTTGCAACATATCCGCCGATACCATGCGTTCGACAAAATCATTGGTGGGAACGATCAGGTCATAACCCGGATTGCCCGCGCGGAATTTGGCAAAAAGCGTGTCATTATTATCAAACAGATCCATTTTGACATCAACGCCCGCCGCGCCCTTAAAATCGGCCAGCGTGGTTTCGCCCATATAATCATCCCAATTATACAGATTGAGCGTGCCATCTTCGCCATTGGCCAGCTTCTTGCCTGCCTCTTGTGAACAGCCCGCAAGGCCGCCGCCAAAGCTTAAACCAATGGCGGCAACGCCCATGCCCTTTAACAACGATCGGCGATCACCGCCCGCTTGCAATAATGTCTTTAGGTCCATTGGACTGCTCCCAAAATGTCGAAATACTGAATCGGATCGTGAAGCAAATTTTGCCAGAGTCAAAGCTTTTTTGCCGCCAATAAGCGGGTCATTGCGGCATCAAGCGTTGCGCAGATACCAGTCATAATCGATCGCTGGCACATGACTGAAATAGCGATCCTGTTCGGTGCGCTTTACGATGGTGAACATGTCAACAAAGCGGTCCCCCAGATAATCGCGCATCAATGCCGATCCATGGAACCGGTCCACGGCCGCAAACCAATTGGACGGCGGCTTATCATCCTTCGAACTGTCGCGGTCATAACCATTGCCGACCACCGCCGGGCCGGGATCAATTTCATGGGTGATGCCGTGATGGATGCCGGCCAACACCGCCGCCACCGCCAGATAGGGGTTGGCGTCCGCCCCGCAAGCGCGATGTTCGACATGGCGGCTTTTCGGAGCGCCCGCCGGAATGCGGAAGGAAACCGTGCGGTTATTCACCCCCCATGTCGGCGCAACCGGCGCATAGCTGTTGGCCTTAAACCGGCGGTAGCTGTTGGCATGCGGCGCAAATAGCGCAAAGCCATCACCCACGCTGCCGATCATCCCGCCAATCGCATGGCGCAGCATCGGGGTGCCTTCGGGATCATCATCGGCAAACAGATTGTTGCCGCCCGCATCATTCATCGACACATGGATATGCATGCCGCTGCCCGCTTGATCCTCGAACGGTTTGGCCATGAAGGTCGCCTCCAACCCATGCGCCTGCGCCACCGCCTTGACGATGCGTTTATACATGATCGCATCGTCGCAGGCGCGCAGCACATCGGGCTTATAGCGCAGGGTTAGCTCGCATTGCCCCGGCGCATATTCCGAAATGGCGGATTCGAGCGGGATATTCTGCGCATCGCAGGCGGCATAAAGCGCATCATAAAAGGGCCGGAAATCATCCAGCTCGCGCAGGCCATAAACCTCTACGCCGTAAGGCTCGCCGCGGTTATAGGCGGGGCGCGCCGGCCGCACCCGCCCTTGCCTTGTGCGGCGCGGATCGAGCAAATAAAATTCCAGCTCCACCGCGAGCGCCGGGGTCAGTCCCATATCGGCATAACGGTCAAGCACCAGCCCAAGCACATGGCGCGGATCCAAATCATGCGGCTGTCCATCCAGCTCATAAAAATCGACGAGAAATTGCGCGCTGCTATCCCCCCCCCATGGCGTTTTTACCAGCGTACCGGGGATCGGCTTCATCGACCGGTCGGCATCGCCATCTTCCCAGACCAGACCGGTTTCCACCGTATCCTGCCCGGTGATATCGACGACGGTGATCGATCCGGGGAAAAAGCGCCCCTGGCGATATACATCAAGTACCTCATGCTGGCGCAGGCGTTTGCCGCGCGGCACACCGCCAAAATCGGTATAGATCATCTCGACCGAATCGATATGCGGGTGCGCCGTAAAAAAGGCTTCTGCCTCGGCCAAAGGCGCGACGATGGCGGATGATTTTGCTCTTTTCATTCTCGTAAGACCCTCAATTACAACCGGTCCCTCAGCGCATACCAGAGCAAGCCCAAAGTGGCCAGCGGTCTTGCCAGCCACTTGCCGCCGGGAAAGGGCCGGTGCGGCAGGCCAGCAAATACGTCGAAACGCTCCATCGTGCCCGTCACCGCCTCGGCCATTAACTCCCCCGCCAGCGTCGTGATCAACGCGCCATGGCCGGAAAAACCATGCGCGAAGAAGACATTGCCCTTGCGCCCCATATGCGGCAGCCGGTTCATGGTCACCCCGACCGCGCCGCCCCAAGCATAGTCGGTGGGCGTATTGGCGAGGCTGGGGAAAACCTCGGCCATATGCCGCCGGACAAAGCCCGCGATATCGGCGGGCGGCGTCTGCACATATTTTTCGCCGCCACCGAAAATCAGCCGCTTGTCGGCGGAGAGCCGGAAATAGTTGAGCACAAAGCGGCTGTCGGCGATCGCGGCGTCGCTGGGGAAAAGCGCGTCGGCACCCGCCAGCGGCGCGGTGGCGATGTTATAATTCATGATCGGGATGGTGTAACCGCCCAGGCTTTGGTCCTGCTGACCGATCGATGTGTCGGTCGCCAAAATCATCGCTTTTGCACTGAACCGACCTCGACCGGCGGCTCCTTCGATGGGAGCATAGCGGCGCTCCCAATAAGCAAAGTCGGAGTTTTCGTAGATTTCCACACCCGCCGCCTTCGCCGCTTTCGCCAATCCCAGCGCATAATTCAGCGGATGAAAATGGCCGCCCGCCGCATCATAAATCCCGCCATGATAACCGCCGCCGCCCACATGCCGCCCCATATCCTGGGGCTGAACAATCTGGCTTTCCCAGCCAAATTGGCGCGCCAAAAAATCGGCATCGCGCTGCATCGCGTCAAAATGCGCCGGTCTATAGGCCGCCTCCAGGTGCCCCGATTTCAAATCGCATTCGATGCCATGCCCCGCGATCCGGCTCTTCACCCGGTCCACCGCGCCATAGGCGAGATCGAAAATCGCCTGCGCCCGTTCGCGGCCAAATTCCGCATCAATCTCGGCCATTGACCAGCGCAGGCCGGGGATCAGCTGTCCGCCGTTCCGCCCCGACGCGCCAAAGCCGATGGTCTTGGCTTCGAATAATGCCACCTTCAGCCCCTTTTCGGCGCAAGCGAGCGCGGCGGACAATCCCGTGAAACCGCCGCCGATGACGGCCACGTCATATCCGTCGCTACCGTCAAAAACGGGCTGCGTTTCCCACGCATTGGCCGTTGCCTGATAATAGCTGTGGTTGAGGGGGTCATCACCGCTCATTTTAATCGTCACCCTGAACTCGTTTCAGGGTCCATTTCGCCTCGCGGCCCTCCGGCCTGAGCGGCACGATGGATGCTGGAACAAGTTCAGCATGACGAGGGATAAGGTTGATGACGAAGCCCATTCACACCCGCAGCAGCAAATGCTCGCGTTCCCAGCTGCTGACCACCGATTGATAGTTGAACAGTTCATAATCCTTTACCGCATAGAATATCTCAAAAAATTCCTCGCCCAGCAAATTGCGCACGGGCTTGCACGAACTGAACCGATCTAAGGCTGCTTCCAACGTGCGCGGCAGCGTGCGCGCGCGGTTATAGGCGCTGCCGGTGATCGCTTTGGCGGGGACCATCCGGTCGACCATGCCGATATAGCCGCAGACAAGCGACGCCGCCATGGCCAGATAGGGATTGGAATCTGCGCCCGGCAAGCGGTTTTCCACGCGGCGGTTGGCCTTGTCCGATATCGGCACGCGAAAGCCGCAGGAACGGTTATCTTCGCCCCATTGAACGTTGATTGGCGCCGCGCTATCGGGGCGCATACGGCGGAAACTGTTGACGTTGGGCGCCCAAAGTGGCGAAATTTGCGGCATGAATTTTACCAGTCCCGCAATGTAGCTGCGAAACATTGCGCTGTCTTTTCCGTTGGCGTTGGAAAATAAATTGCGCCCGGTTTCGGCATCGACCACCGATTGATGAATATGCATCGCGCTGCCCGGTTGATCCGCCATTGGGTTGGCCATGAAGGTGGCGAAAACGCCGTGCTTTTTGGCCACCGCGCGCACCGCGCGTTTGAACAGAAATACCTGATCGGCAAGCTTCAACGGATCGCCATGCAGGAAATTTACCTCCAACTGCGCCGCGCCCATTTCATGGATCATCGTATCGATATCGATCCCCATCAACTCGCAATCATCATAAATATGGTCGATGATATCCTCATATTCATTCATCGCTTCCAGTCCGTAAGGCTGGCTTGCGGTTTCCGCTCGCCCGCTGGAGCCGGTGGGCGGGATCAAAGGGAAATCCGGGTCGGCATTTTCGCTGACCAGGTAAAATTCCACCTCGGGTGCGATGATCGGCTTCCAACCTTTATCGGCATATAGCCCCAGCACTTTTTTCAATATCGTGCGCGGCGCGATCTCAACCGGGCTGCCATCGCCATTATAAGCGTCGGCGATCACAAAGGCGGTGGGCGATTTGAACCCCGGCGCAACGCAGATGGTGTCGGCATCGGCGATCAATATCTTGTCGGGATCCTTGTCCCAAATATCGCTAATGTCCTCTGGATAATGCCCATCGATGGTGCAGATAAACACGCTGCCGGGAATACGCAGCGATTTATCTTGCACCGAAGATAGAAATTTTTGCGCGGGCAGCACTTTGCCGCGCTGCACCCCGTTGATATCGGGAACGATACATTCCACCTCATCGATCTGATGATCGGCGATCCAGGTTGCGAGATTAATGGTCATAGTGCCAAGAATGCACACAGCCGGTGCGTTTGGTCAAGCCCCGCAAACTGGCAACAAGCAGGCGGGAAATAACCGCCATTCTCCGCCCGCTGCAAATTACGAGGCTTTTAGAACCCCGGTAACGCTGCCTGCTAAAATGACGCACCCAGCGTGAAGACCACGGCACCATCGGCGCCAACGGCTTCTTTCACCGCACCCGGCCGGACCGTGGTGTTGACGTAAGAGATGCCAAAGGTCAGCGCTTTCCAACTGGTATCCACGCCAATGGAATAATCGAATGCTTCAGGATCGGCATTAAAATCGCTTTTGTTATAGCCGCCATGCGCCTTCAACGTGAAAGGCGTCTTGGGAATGCCGATGGCATAATCATTATAGATATATACCGCACTGCTATCGCCGAAACCCGATCGTTCGGGAACATAGGCCAGACCAATTTTCGCATTCAGCGGGCCAAAATCTTTGGCCACCGAACCGATCAGCTCCAGATAATCCACCGGCACATTTCCCGTTTGATTGGGGTAGGTATATTGGGTCACATTGGCATCCACGGTCAGGCCGGCAACTTCACCGCCCCAGCCGGCGTAAATATCAATTTCGGTGCCGCCAAAATCGGTGCCGCCGTCGAGGCCCGACGCCCAAACGCCCGCATAAAAACCCGTTTTATGCGAAACCGTGAATGTGCCCTGGACCGTGATATCTTCGCCCGAAAGGCTGACGCCGCGGAAACGATAGTCGGATACCACGGTGACGCCGCCGGAAATGGAAAATGGCCCTGAGGCTTCTTCCTCGGCCGATTCCCCTCCCGTCCCTTCGGCCTTTTCTTCGCCAGCGGCCGCGTCGCTTTGCGCCAGCGCGGCGGCAGGCAAAACCACCGGACCGATAATACAGGCAGCAACGAATGATTGTAAGAATATTTTACGCAAGATGAACACCCCTTATCCAGATATGTTTTAACGCGCCCGGCACGCAAACGCGCGCACGGACGTCCGCTATTCTCTTCCGCTAAAACCCCCGGCACCGCTAAATTGGCACCCGGCTTTTGAACCGGCTCTATAGTTATTTTGGCCAGCTTTCAAATTGTGCAGTTGCACAAAAACACCGATCAGCGATCTTTTTAAGCCATTTTTGGATGAGAGCCGAAAATAAAATTTATGACTGTTGTATAAAAAACACAGCGCATGGCGATGGGTTGGGCACCATCGCGCCGCGCCGTGGCAGGAAAAGACAGCATCGCGCAGGGTGGGACGGCGGGGTTATAAATCATAATTTTCTGGCGGTTTCGCAACCTTTTCCGCCGGTAATTTCGGCTCGGCCTTTTGCTCTGGTTCACGGCGCGGTTGCTTGCGCCGGCGTAAATTTGCGCGCAGCGCCTGCGCCAGTCGCTCGGCCTTTTGCGCCTTTGCATCGCCGGGGGAAAAGCCATTCATCGCCGCCGCATGCCCAAATATTGCCCCTTGCGCAAGCGCGCATCGATGATGTCCGCGGGCAAGCGAACTATTTGACCGCCATTTGACCGGCATGCTTGACTTTTCTGGCCTCACTGAGCATAGGCCGCATCCATTGGTATGCTGCTGTAGCTCAGTGGTAGAGCGCGTCATTGGTAATGACGAGGCCGGGAGTTCAATCCTCCCCAGCAGCACCATTTTGGATGGCTTTCACCGTCCGTTTATGGGGGCCGATCCCAAATAGCGCCCAATCTCAATCATCATGCACGGGGCCATAACCGGATTGTTGGCGACTGGCGCTTTGCGCGGGCCGCGCAACCGGTGGCCGGGCCGCCGGTTGCGGCGCGGCGCGCGGCGCAGAAGCGGCGCGCGATTGCGGCGCGGATGCCGCCACTGGCTGTGCGGCTTGCTGCGGTGCGGCGACCGGCTGTGCGGTTTGCCCCGGCCGCGCGGCTGGCGGCGTTGCCCCTTGGACGCGGCGATTAAAAACGGCGGCATTTGGCGCAACTGCGCCGCTGCTTTGGCCGTCTTGCTGCCGTCTGAATAGGTCGCGGCGCGATCTGCGCTGCGATCCGTTTTGAACGGCGGTTTGCTGTGTGCCGGCTTCTTGCGCGGCGGTATTTTGTTCCTGGCTGGCCGACGCTTGGCTATTCTGGCCGTTGGGATGGCCATTGCCGGGATAGCCATGACCATGATGCCTGTTATCATGATTGCGATTGCCATGATCGCGATTGCCCGGATAGCTATTGGGTGAATGACCATCGCCGTGATGACCCTCACGAACGCGGCCCCCGTCTCTTTCGGGCCAAGCGATCACGTCATAGCGGGAGCCGTTGTTATCACGGCGATTATGCCCGTTATGGGCAAAGCCATGCCGCCGTTGATTTTGATACCAAGAATAGCGTTGCTGCGCCCAATATCGGCGATAATCATCATGCATATGATGGCGCCCGCCATGCGCGTCGAACAGAAAAAATCCGTAACCGGGATAATAATAATTATTATACCAGCCGCCGCCATAGCCAATATTTACAAAGCCATAGCGATTGTCACAATCATAATAATGATCAAATTCATTAGTGGGATCACATTGATAGGCATTATAGCTGCTGGTGTTATAGCCCGCTTCGCCGTAACCATAGGCGCAGCCCGATAGCGCCAGACCAAACCCGGCGAGCAGCGTGAGGCGCAGGGCGCCAGATGCTGTCAAATTTGAATGTGATTTTGCCATATTCTTCACCCCTATATTCGCCTTTCCTCAGACCGTTCCTCTCAGGCGGCTGGCGCGGCCCGCTGGTCGTCCGTCCTCATCGGCCTGAATAGGACCATGCAGTTGAATTGCAGGTGAACATAATTGTTACGCCTTATTCACCTGGTTGCGATGGTAGCCTGCTTCGCTATTGACATCGATAATGCTGCAGCGCTTAACCTGCGGCGGTCTTATAGTGAAACAACCGGAGCAGCCCGATGGCCTTGGCAAGCAGTGAAGCATCAAACCCGCATTGGACGCGCCGGGCCACGGCAAAAGATCTGGCGCATATTCCCGGTGAAAATGGCCCGCCGATTGTGGGCACGACGCTGCGGCTGCTGCGCGATCCGCCTGGTTACAGCGCGCATATGATCAAACAATATGGCAAAATATTTCGCACCAATGCCTTTGGTAATCCACAAGTGTCGTTGATGGGCGCGGAGGCGAATGAGTTGATGCTGTTTGACCGCGATAAGCTTTTTTCATCGGAGCAAGGATGGGGCCCGCTGCTTAATTTACTATTTCCGCGCGGGTTGATGCTGCTTGATTTTGACCATCACCGTTTGGACCGCAAGGCGCTTGGCATTGCATTTAAGCCCGAACCCATGCATGCTTATACTTTGGAAATGAACGCGGCCATCGCGTCGGCATTATGTCGCTGGCGCGGCGATATGACATTTTATCCCGCCATCAAACAGCTCACGCTGGATATCGCGGCGGAATCTTTTCTGGGCATTCCGCTGGGGCCGGAAGCCGACGCGATCAACAAGGCTTTTGTCGATATGGTGCAAGCGTCGGTGGGGGTTGTGCGCGCGCCCGTGCCCTTCACCAAAATGGGTCGCGGCGTTGCCGGGCGCAATTATTTGATCGGCTATTTCGGGCCGCAAATCGAAGAACGTCGCCGCAATGAAAACCGGCAAGATATGTTCAGCCAATTCTGCCGCGCGCGCCGCGAGGATGGCGAATATATGACCGATGGCGAATTGATCGATCATATTAATTTTTTGATGATGGCGGCGCATGATACCATCACCTCGTCGGTTACCTCAATGGTCTGGTTTTTGGCCAAACATCCCGAATGGCAGGAAAAATTGCGGACGGAATGCCTGGCGATTGCCCCGGCAGGATCGGTCATTGGGCATGACGATCTGGCCAAATTTGAGCTGACCGAATATGCTTTCAAGGAAGCGCTACGTTTGATCCCGCCGGTGCCCTCCATCCCGCGCCGCGCGCTTCGTGCTTTCGACTTTATGGGCCATCATATCCCGGCAGGCACCTCAGTCAGTATCAGCCCGGCTTATGTGCATGCCATGGAAGAATATTGGGAAAATCCAAAGTCATTCGATCCGATGCGTTTTACGCCGGACAAAGTAAAGGCGCGGCATAAATATGCCTGGGTGCCCTTTGGCGGCGGCGCGCATATGTGTTTGGGCCTGCATTTTGCTTATATGCAAACAAAGATTTTCATGCATCACCTGCTGACCACGACGCGCGTTGAAATTGCCGGTGGCTATAAACCCGAATGGCAGGCCTGGCCGATCCCCAAGCCAAAGGATGGTTTGAAAGTGACGCTGACGGCCTTGTCGGCTTAAGCCTTATCGGCTTAGAGCATTTTTGCGTTAAATGTGGATCGCTCCAATCCTCCCCGGAACGGGGAGGTGCCCGCAGGGCGGAGGGGTCCCAGGCTGGGTAAAGGGCAATGCATGCGGGGAGCCGGGTCCCTCCGCCGGCTTCGCCGCCACCTCCCCGTTCCGGGGAGCCGGGCCCCCTCCGCCGGCTTCGCCGCCACCTCCCCGTTCCGGGGAGCCGGGCCCCCTCCGCCGGCTTCGCCGCCACCTCCCCGTTCCGGGGAGGATTGATACAGATCCATCGCAAAACGCTCTAGGCCACATACTCATAAAGGGGATTCCCTTTTGGACTGAAGTGTGATTCAGTGTTTCCACAACCGGAGACACGCCATGGCACGTTTTGATTTGAGCGATTTTGAGTGGGCGGTTATACAGCCGCTGCTACCGAATAAGCCACGCGGTGTGCCGC